>NZ_JACNMP010000010.1 GCF_017592335.1 Pseudaestuariivita rosea
TGTCACGCTCCTCGGTCACGCGGGCCAGTTCTTTCTTAAGCCGCCTGACCTCGGCTTCCTGATCAGTCACACGCTGTGGCTTCGAAAACTGCGCCGTCCAAGTGTACAAAGACTTGGTGCTGATCCCGAGCCGTTCAGCCACCTCCTTGACCGAATATCCGCGCTCCGTGACCTGCGCCACCGCGTCGATCTTGAACTCGTCTGAGTAACGAATTTGACCTGACATATACGTCGTCCTTTGCTTCCAAAATTACCAAGCAAAGCGTCTACAAATCTAGGGGCACCTCAGACTCACAAACAGAGACTACTGCGTGAAATCCGCCCGATCCGTGCTCTTACATGCGTCTCTGTTGAAGCCACTGTCTGCCAAGCGCTCGAAAACACGCGACATTCGTGCGGTAACTGTTCAGTGTCCGAAAACAGGGAAGTGTATGGCTGGGGTGGTAGGATTCGAACCTACGATCTCCTGTACCAAAAACAGTTGCCCTACCGCTAGGCCACACCCCAATCGTGTTGCGCTAATTACGCAAGACTTGTGAATGGATCAAGAGCGTTCGGTTAAAAAAATCAAATGACAGATCAGATTTGCGTAAGGTTACCCGCTTTTGTGGCTCTTTGCGTGAAACAAGCTGCCCGCTTTGGGGGCAAGATATTCAGAGTGAGGTGAGATATCAGATGTTTTTTAGCGTTTGGTACAGCAACCGATATCTTTCTATCCGCTGTTTGTGACGATCACACTGTCTTTGGTTGGGCTTGAAGTTCACAGTGATTCTTGGAGGTGGTGCGATGGTGCCAAGTATCACTGCGTCGTGGCTGACAGCAGCAAGGCAGGCCGCTCCGAAAGCGGGTCCTATTTGGCTGTCGTCCCCGCGGCCAAGCGATAGGCCTGTTGCATCTGCGATTGTTTGCAGGACCAGATCGCTTTGCGCACCACCGCCTATGGCCAGAAGTGGCGATGGAATATTGACGACCGACGACACGACGTCAGTGGCGTCAGCGAAGCTATAGGCAATCGCGTCGATGACAGCGCGGGTCATGTCCGACTGCGTGGTGTTATTTTCCAGGCCAAAGAAGCCTGCGCGAATATCAGGATTATTATGCGGCGTCCGTTCACCCGTCAGATAGGGCAGAAAGATCGGAGAGTTTGGGTTTTGGTTTTCGGCTGCTTCGGTCAAAAGTGTGGGGATCGGGCATTTTGTGACCTCGGAAAACCAGCTGAGCGGGCGTGCGCCGTTCAGCATGGCGGCCATCTGAAACCAGCCGCCACCGGTGCAGTGGGCAAAGGTGTGCAGGCCTTTATGCGGGGCTGGTTTGAAGTGGTCTGTCGCGACAAACATCTGCCCTGACGTACCCAGCGAAATGAAGCCTGTCTGTGGCTTAATTGCGCCAACGGATATCGCGCCTGCGGCGGCGTCGCCGGCACCCGCGGCAATCGGTATGCCCGGCGGCAGGCCTGTTTCCAGGGCGGCGTTTTTTGTCAAGTATCCTGCAATCGCTGCGCCGTCTTTGATCGTCGGCAGCCAGTCAGGGTCCGTTGCGGTCAGATTGCAGAGTTCGTCAGACCACGCTTGTGCTTTCTGATTCAGCCAGAACGTGCCCGCAGCGTCCGATGGGTCAGTGACCATTTCGCCGTGCAATCTGAAGCCGATATAGTCTTTGGGAAGAAGCACATAGCGGATTATCCGATAGGTTTCGGGCTCATTTTCCTTTACCCACATCAGTTTTGGTGCCGTCAGTCCGGGCATAGGGCGCACGCCAGCGATCTGAGCAGCATCGGGATTTTTGGCTTCAATCTGCGCGCATTGGGCTGTACTGCGTCCGTCGTTCCATAAGATCGCGGGTCGAATGACGGTTTGGTCTTGATCCAATAAGACCGCGCCGTGCATCTGGCCGGACAGACCGATCGCTTTCACATCCGCGCCGTCTTGCATGACGCTGTGAATTGTTTTCAGTGTGGCGCGCCACCAGTCTTCGGGGTCCTGTTCACTGAAACCGCTTTTCGGGTGGGATATGGAAAGCGGCGCGCTGGCGGTTCGCTGCACTTTTCCCGCGTCTGTTATCAGAACCGTTTTGACCGCCGAGGTGCCAATGTCGATGCCAAGGTACACGTTGCTTAGGCCGCCTGATCTATGTGCGGTGGTTCCTTTGCGCCCGTCATAAAGGCCACGGCATCCGACATCGAATAATCTGCGGGATTGATCACGCAGAGCCTGCGTCCCAATCGGTGCACATGGATGCGGTCGGCCACCTCGAACACATGGGGCATGTTATGGCTGATCAAAATGATCGGGATGCCGCGTGCCCTGACATCCAGAATAAGTTCCAGAACCTTGCGGCTTTCCTTGACACCCAAGGCCGCGGTAGGTTCGTCAAGAATTACGACTTTTGATCCAAACGCCGCCGCGCGGGCGACCGCAACACCCTGGCGCTGACCGCCGGACAAGGTTTCGACCGGCTGGCGAATGTTCTGAATGGTCAGCAAGCCAAGCTCATTCAACTTATCGCGGGCGAATTTTTCCATTGCAGCACGATCAAGCTGCCGAAAGACTTGCCCCATAATGCCGGGTTTGCGCAGTTCGCGACCCATGAACATATTGTCCGCAATTGACAACGCGGGTGACATTGCCAGCGTTTGATAAACGGTTTCAATACCAGCCTCGCGTGCCTCGATCGGAGAGCGGAACGAAACCTTTTCCCCCTCAAGCCGGATATGACCATCATCGGGGATCACAGCACCGGAAATCGCCTTGATCAAGGTCGATTTACCGGCGCCGTTGTCGCCGATCACTGCCAGAATTTCACCCGGCATCAGGTCAAAGTCACAGTGATCCAGTGCAACAACGCGACCGTAGCGTTTCACCAGATTGCGGGCCTGTAAAATCGGTTCCATCAGGCAGCCACCTTTCTGATCCATTGATCGACTGCGACGGCACCGATGATCAGAACGCCGATCAGCAAATAGGTCCATTGCGCATCGGCATTCATAAGCCGAAGCCCCAAGGTGAAAACACCCACGATCAGTGCGCCGAACAAGGCGCCAAGGATCGATCCGCGTCCACCGAAAAGCGATATACCTCCGATAACGACAGCGGTGATGCTTTCAATGTTCAAAAGTTGGCCAGAGGTGGGCGAAACCGATCCGATCCGTCCGATCATCGCCCAACCTGCAAAGGCGCAGATCAACCCGGCCACCGCATAAACCGAGACTAAAGTGCCTTTGACATTGACGCCCGACAGTTCGGCCGCATCGGGGTCATCGCCCACTGCATAGACATGTCGACCCCAAGCGGTATGACGCAGGATATAGGTCAGAAGGACAACTAACAGCACCATGAACACAACTGCAAATGTAAAGGTTGCGCCGCCGCGTCCATCTGCATCGGCCCCGATTTTGAAGGTCGTGCCAAGGAATTGCAAAAGCGGCGCGGTTGCCTCGATGTCCTGACTGCGGATGGTTTCGTTGGCCGAATACAGAAAATTAGCCGCCAGAACGATCTGCCACATACCCAAGGTGACGATAAAGGGCGGCAGTTTCATGAAAGCCACCAGAAATCCGTTCAACGCGCCGATCGCAGTGCCGCAGGCCAGACCGCACAGGATCGCCAGTTCGACCGGTAGGCCGTAGCGGAAGGTGAACTGCCCCATGATCACCGACGACAGCACGGCGATGGCCCCCACCGACAAATCAATACCCGCCGTCAGGATCACCAAGGTCTGGGCCGAAGCAACAATGCCGACAATGGCCACCTGTTGCAGGATAAGCGTCAGGGCAAAGGGCGAAAAGAACCGTGTTCCAAGCAGAATGCCGAACACAGTGATCGAGATCATCAGAACGATCAAAGGCACCAGGGCGGGCGTGGTGTGCAGCAGATGTTGGATGTAGCCAACCCAGCCGCGTTCATGGTCATCGAACTGTGCCACCGTTTTCTGGGCGCCAGCGGCGGCCTGTTCATAGTCGCTTCCCCGCCCGGATGCGTCAGACATATTCAGCCTCCCCATGGTTTGTATGCAGAATCATATCAATTCGGGACAGGCCATATGGACCTGTCCCGACAGCATGGATTACCCCCAGCAGAGGTTCATGCCCTCTTCGACCGAGATTGACTCAACACCTTCGACCGGCTCATTCGTCACAAGCGCCACGCCTGTGTCGAAGAAGTCCTTGCCAGCGGTTGGTTCCGGTTTCACGCCGTCGTCGGCCCAGGTCTTGATGGCCTCGATCCCAAGGGAGGCCATCAGCAGCGGGTATTGCTGCGATGTGGCGCCGATCACGCCATCAGCCACGTTTTGCACACCGGGGCAGCCCCCATCGACCGAAACGATTAAGACATCGTTTTCCCGCCCAATAGCGCGCAATGCCTCATAGGCACCCGCAGCGGCAGGTTCGTTGATTGTATAAACGACGTTAATCATCGGGTCCTGGGCTAACAGGTTTTCCATGGCGCGGCGGCCGCCTTCTTCGTTCCCGGCGGTGACGTCATTGCCAACGATGCGGGGATCGTCTTCGTCGCCCCAGCGATTGGGGTCTTTGACGTCAATGCCAAAGCCCGTCAGAAAGCCCTGATCGCGCAGCACGCCGACCGACGGTTGACTGACCGCCAGATCCAGCATTGCGATCCGGGCATTTGCGGCGTCATCGCCCAGTTTGCCAGCGGCCCAGCGTCCGATCAGCTCGCCTGCCAGAAAGTTATCGGTGGCGAATGTCGCATCGGCCGCATCAATAGGCTCAAGCGGCGTGTCGAGTGCAATCACAAGGATACCCGCATCGCGCGCCTGACTGACGGCTGAAACAATGGATGAAGTGTCCGAGGCCGTGATCAAAATACCCTTCGCCCCATCGGCGATGCAGGTTTCAATCGCCTGCACCTGTGTTTCATGGTCACCATCAACCCGGCCAGCAAAGGTTTTCAGTTCGATCCCAAGCTCTTCTGCCTTGGCTGTCGCGCCCTCTTTCATTTTAACGAAGAACGGGTTGGTATCGGTTTTCGTAATCAAACAGGCCGAGACACTATGCCCCGCCGCCTGAAGCGAACCCGCAGTCGTCGCGAGCACAAGCGCCGTGCTTGCAATAAGTCTCTTCATGATGTCCTCCCATATCTCTGCCGATTTTTTTGATGGGCAGATAGGCCTTAGACAAAGCGATTTTGAACGTAACGTCAACTAAGCCTGATCGGGTTGCCCTTGATCGCGATAAGCTGGTGTTTTCATGGGGCGCTGATTGGCCGTATCTGAACAAAGCAGTAGACCCTGACACGGTGTTTATTGACCGATCTTAACGGCGGGTTAACCAGCCGTGCGCATGATGCCATTCTGAGTGCGGACGTAATTTATCATGAGCAACCAGTTTTTTCGGCTTGTCGATCCCAAACCGGTTTTACCCCGGGGTGTTGTTCATGCGAAAAAGCCAAAACTACTGGGTCGCATACTTGTGGAAATCGGCGCGATTACGACCGAGGATTTGCGACAGGCGCGCAGCTTGCAGAAACGTCACGATACACTTTTGGGTGAACTGTTGCTTGCCCACCGCCTAATCACTGAAGAACAGCTTTTTCAAGCCCTTTCCATCCAATTTCGAGCCAACATAGTTGATATTGATAAAAAGCCGCCCGATCCCAGACTGATCGATGTTTTAGGGACAGACGATTGCCTGCGACATGCTTTGCTGCCCTTGTGTCGCATTGGCGCCCTCACGGTTATCGCGACCAGCAACCCGCATGCGTTCGCAAAACATCTTGCAAGACTGCAAGACGCTTTCGGCCCCATTACAATGGCTTTGGTGCCGACCAGTCAGTTGCATCGCGCGATCCAGCAGGGAAGACCGGTGCAATTGGTCGACCAAGCTGAAAATCGTGTGCAGGATATCAACAGCTGTCGCGATTGGAACGGATGGCGCATCGCGCGTCCGGTATTATGGCTGGCACCGATCTGGATGCCGCTTATGTATTTCGCGGCAAATGCCGTTGTGGCTGCTTTGTCAATCTGGGCACTTCTCACACTGGCCCTGATCGTCGGACTTAAACTTGCAACTGGTCTTGCTGCATTACTGACGTTGCGAAAACCGACTGCTCCGCGCGAGCGTATTGTGAAATATCCGGTTATCTCGGTCATAGTTCCGCTGTTGCGCGAACGTGAAATCGCCGCACATCTTATTCAACGGCTTGCCAGGCTGGATTATCCACGAGAGGCTTTGGATATCTGTCTTGTTGTGGAACAAAACGATGTCGTTACACAGCAGACTTTGGCGCATACCCGATTGCCGCAATGGATGCGAACTTTGGTGGTGCCCAAAGGCACGCTAAAGACCAAACCGCGCGCATTGAATTATGCTTTGGATTTTTGCCGGGGTGAGATTGTAGGGATCTATGACGCCGAGGATGCGCCAGACCCTGGTCAGCTGAAGCACGTCGTGCGTCACTTTCAATCAGCGCCCGATGACGTGGTTTGCCTTCAGGGTATTCTGGATTTCTATAACGCAGGGCAAAACTGGTTGTCGCGTTGCTTTACGATTGAATACGCCACCTGGTTTCGGATGGTTCTGCCGGGTCTGCAGCGGCTTGGCATGCCGGTCCCATTGGGCGGAACAACCTTGTTTTTTCGCAGGCACATTCTGGAAGAACTGGGTCGATGGGATGCGCATAATGTAACCGAGGATGCCGACCTTGGCATTCGACTGGCGCGGCGTGGATACAAAACGGAGTTGATCCAAACCGTAACCCGGGAAGAAGCGAATTGCAGGCCTTGGCCCTGGATCAAGCAAAGGTCAAGATGGCTGAAGGGCTATGCGATAACCTATGCCGTTCACATGCGGCGTCCTGTGCAGCTTTGGCGTGATCTTGGCGGAAAAGGCTTTCTTGGATTTCAGATCATGTTCTTATGCGCCTTGTCGCAATACGCGCTTGCGCCGCTGCTTTGGTCATTCTGGCTTATTCCGCTTGGGTTCTGGCATCCGGTGGAAGCGGTCCTGCCTCCGGTTGTGCTGGTTATGGCAGCTGCGATCTTTCTTATCACCGAAGCGATCAATATCGGCATGGCAAGCTATGCAATATCGCGAACGCAACATCGCAGCCTGATATTCTGGGTGCCGACATTGCATGTTTACTTCCCGCTGGGGGCTTTGGCGATTTACAAAGGGCTATGGGAAATGATTACCAAGCCGTTTTACTGGGACAAGACGGATCACGGTTTTTATCAGACCAATTTTACTCAGCTGCCTGAGACGCGGCCGCGTCCGATTTCAATCGGGCCTGAAACGCCTGCGATATGTGGTCCTTCAGAGCATGATATGCGGCCTCTCCATCCCCTTTTTCGATCGCACGAACGATAGCTTCGTGTTCGTTCAAGGCCAGTTCCCCCCGCCCGTCAATGGCCAAGGATGTCGTTGCTAACAGCGCCATGGACCGATGTACCAGATCAAGCTGCTGAACCAGATAGCGGTTGTGTGAGGCCAGATGAACCTGCTTGTGAAACCGCCTGTTGGCACGGGCGAGTGCTGCCGGATCGCCCAGTAACTGCCGATCTTCTTCAACCATTTCGCGCAACACACTGATTTCTTCGGGGGCGGCATGGCGTGCCGCCAGTCTTGCTGCCAGTCCTTCCAACTCGGTCCGGACGACATAAAGTTCGGCCAGTTGATTGTGATCCAATGACGCAACGATCAGGCTGCGTCCGTCGCGCGACAAAAGCGACTGTGTCTCAAGGCGCTGCAACGCTTCGCGAATAGGGGTGCGCGATACACCAAACCGATCCGCCAATTCGCTTTCGACCAGCCTGTCCCCAGGCTTATAGATGCCAACGTCAATCGCATCCAATATCATGGCATAGGCGTCCTTTTGCCCGGTTTTAAGCATTTGCATCATCTGGGCCTTTCTTTAAGCAGCCATGGTGCCCGACCTGACACCAGCAATCAAGGCTTCGAATTGCACAGCCTGCGGCACGTCGCTAGCTTATGCTTATGGTAGCATATGATTTTCGACATATAGATGCGTGGGTTTTCGATTTGGACAACACGCTTTACCCGCCGCAGATGCGACTTTTCGATCAGATCGAAGTGCGCATGACTGATTATGTATCCCGCACTTTGCGAATTGATCGTGACCATGCGGATCATTTGCGAACGACCTATTGGCAAAAATACGGAACAACATTGGCCGGTCTGATGGCGGAGCACGGGGTTGATCCCGACCCGTATCTTGACCACGTTCACGATATCGATTTCAGCCCGCTTCAGCCTGACCCGCAGCTTGCAAAAAACATTGCGGCCCTGCCGGGGCGAAAGATCGTTTATACGAATGGGTCAAAGCCCTATGCCGAACAGGTGCTTGCGGCACGCGGATTGGGTGGCCTGTTTGACCAGGTCTACGGGGTTGAGCATGCCGATTACAGACCCAAGCCCGAACGCGCCGCTTTTGAGCGTGTCTTTGAAATTGATGGCTTAAAGCCCGAGGCAGCCGCAATGTTCGAAGACGATCCGCGCAATCTGTCTGCGCCGCACCAGATGGGCATGCGCACCGTTCATGTCGCACCTGTGGCGCAACATGAACCCCACATTCACTATCATACAGACGACCTGGCATACTTCTTATCTTTACTGGCTTAGCTGCACTGCGGCAATTCATCACCTTAGAAAAACGCTCAGGGATTATACATGCATCTGAATTGTATAATTGGAGCAGTTGATGACCACACAAACCCGCCCCGTCTGGCACCGATTTTTCTTTCAGGTTCCCATCCTTGGCTGGATCGCCCGCGATGTGTCAGAAGGCGATGAAAGTAATATCTACTATGCGCTTATCACCTTTGTTTCCAGCTGGCTTAGTGCGATCCTGATCTTTGGCTATCCGGGGCTGATCATACCCGCATTGATGCTGGTGCCGCTGATGTTTATCGCGTTGATCCTGATTTCACGCGGGTGACGACCTGTCGCTTGGCCTTGGTTCACTTTGGACCTATCATAGTGGATCGGAGGCGTTAGAATGAAACAGGTTGATATCGTTATTTCCGGTGGGGGTGTTGCGGGTCTGACCGCCGCTGCGGCATTCGGGGCAGAGGGGTTTGATGTGTTATGCGTCGATCCTGCACCACCCGTCACGGAACGAAATGTTGAGGGCGCTGATCTGCGCACCACCGCGTTTCTGCAGCCTGCACGTGATTTCCTTGAACAGGCGAACCTTTGGCCGCGACTGCAGGATTATGCCACTGATCTGGCTGTTATGCGCATTGTCGATGCGGGCGGGCCGCGGATTGCCGCGCGTATGACCAAGGATTTCCGGTCATCTGATATCTCGGATCAACCGTTCGGTTGGAACCTGCCGAACTGGTTGTTGCGGCGCGAAATGACCGCCCGACTGGCAGAGCTGCCGAATGTCGATTTCAGACCGGGCGTCGCCGTCGCTGATGTCGTGACCCGGGAAACACAGGCCATCGTGATGCTGTCAGACGGCGATCAGATCAGAGCGCGGCTGGTGATCGGCGCCGATGGTCGCAATTCGGCCGTGCGGCAGGCCATTGGGGTAGGCGTGAAAACCCGCCGCTATGGTCAGAAAGCCCTGGCGTTTGCCGTGACCCATTCCGTGCGCCATGAAAATGTTTCAACTGAAATTCACAGATCAGGCGGGCCATTCACCTTGGTTCCGCTGCCTGATTACGAAGGCCGCCCGTCATCGGCCGTTGTCTGGATGGAAGAGGGGGCCGAGGCCAAACGCCTGTTTGACCTTGCTGTCCCAGAGTTCGAAGAGGCGATGACCGAACGATCCTGCTACGTCAATGGCCCGCTGAAGCTGGCATCGCAAAAGACAATCTGGCCAATCATCAGCCAGATCGCCGACCGGTTTTACGGTGAACGAACCGCACTGGTGGCCGAGGCGGCCCATGTCGTGCCCCCTATCGGCGCGCAGGGTCTGAATATGAGTCTTGCGGATATTTCAGTGCTACTTGATCTGGCGAAACAGAAACCGGATGCGTTGGGATCGACCGAGATGCTGCAAAAATACCACCGCAGTCGCTATCCTGAGATTCAACTGCGTGTCACTGGCGTCGATATGTTGAACAGGGCATCCATGCTGAAGGCCCAACCATTGAAGGATCTGCGCGCGTTTGGACTGAATGCGTTGCATAGCGTGACACCCGTTCGAAAATCCCTGATGAAGCTAGGGCTTGGCGTGCGTGGCTAACCGATTGGTCCGGCCAGACGTTCTTCGCTGAGCAATACATTTGCCTCGACGTTGCCGACGCCGGGCAGGGTCATAATCCGTCGGCGCAGAACGCGTTCAAAATCCGGGATATCGCGGGCCACGACCCGCAAGCGATAATCATACATGCCCAAAACATGCTGGACGGTTTGCACTTCGGGAATAGCGATGACGGCACGTTCAAAGTCATCAAGACTCACACGCCCTTTGGTTGCCAGTTTGATCCCCAGAAATACAGTCACCGTAAAGCCCAGTTTCTGCAGATCAAGATCAAGTCGTTGACCCGCCAGCACTTTATTGTCCTGCAACCTTTTGATCCTGCGCCAGCAGGCGGGCTGGCTGATACCAAGGCGCCGCCCGATTTCCCCCGCACTTAGCGTCGCATCATCAGCCAGGGCGCGCAGGATGCCCCGGTCGGTTTCATCCAGATCAATCATATCGGCAGTGCCTGGGTTGATTTGATTTCGGCTACCTGCATCAAGGCCTCGATATCCGCGATATGTGGCAGCGTCAGGATCTTGCTGCGATAGATATCCTGATAATGCTGCATGTCCCGCGCCAGTACTGACAGGCGCACATCCACCTGGCCCAGAAATGTTTGAATTTCAATGACTTCGGGGATCAGACGGGCCGTTAACAGAAACTGATCAAAGGCGGTCGCTTCAGACTTATCTAACGTAATGCGCAGACTGACCTCGACCTCATACCCAAGGGCGTGCCAGTTGATAATCGCCTTACGCCCCTGCAAAACGCCACGATCTTGCAGTTTTTCCAAGCGTCGCCAGCAGTTTGCGGCAGAGATATTGGTTAGTTCTGCCAGCTCTTTTGTGGAAGCGCCGGGAAAGGCCTGCAGTTGGCGCAACAAACGCCGATCCAGATCATCTAGCATGATTTTTTTATTTTATTAAAAAACATGAATGAATTTTTGCAAATATTTCCAGAAATATCAAACTATGAAAATCAAATCTCAGCTTTAATGTTATTTTGCCTGCAGACATCAATAGGAGAGACAGATGCGCGTTTACTACGATCGTGATTGCGACGTTAACCTGATCAAAGACAAAAAAGTCGCTATTCTTGGGTATGGCAGCCAAGGGCATGCCCATGCGCTAAACCTGCGGGACAGCGGTGCAAAGAACCTTGTCGTGGCGCTGCGTGAAGGCTCTGCCAGCGCGAAAAAGGCCGAGGCTGAGGGGCTGCAGGTCATGGGTATCGCTGAAGCAGCGGCTTGGTGCGACCTGATCATGTTCACAATGCCCGACGAATTGCAGGCGGAAACATACAAGAAGTACGTTCATGACAATATCCGTGAAGGTGCGGCGATTGCCTTCGCCCACGGTCTGAACGTTCACTTCGGTCTGATCGAACCAAAACCCGGTATCGACGTTATCATGATGGCGCCCAAAGGTCCCGGTCACACGGTGCGTGGCGAATACACCAAAGGCGGTGGTGTGCCGTGTCTTGTGGCGGTGGACACCGATTCCAGCGGTAAGGCGCTTGAGCTTGGTCTGTCGTATTGTTCCGCCATCGGTGGCGGACGGTCTGGCATCATCGAAACCAATTTCCGGGAAGAATGCGAAACAGATCTGTTTGGCGAACAGGCGGTCTTGTGCGGTGGTCTGGTTGAACTGATCCGCGCTGGTTTCGAAACACTGGTTGAGGCCGGATATGCACCCGAAATGGCCTATTTCGAATGTCTGCATGAGGTCAAACTGATCGTTGATCTGATCTACGAAGGCGGGATCGCGAACATGAACTACTCGATCTCGAATACTGCAGAATACGGAGAATACGTCAGTGGGCCGCGGGTTCTGCCCTATGATGAAACCAAAGCGCGTATGAAGGGCATTCTGACCGATATTCAAACCGGTAAGTTCGTGCGTGATTTCATGCAGGAGAACGCCGTTGGGCAGCCGTTTTTCAAGGGCACACGCCGTTTGAACGACGAACACCAGATTGAAGAGGTCGGGAAGAAACTGCGCGGTATGATGCCGTGGATTTCCGCCGGCAAGCTGGTCGATCAGGATAAAAACTGATTTAGTGAAAGCCCGCACTGCATCGATAAATGGTGCAGTGCTTTTAAGGCCGGTAAAGGTCGATGGTCTAAAGTAGGTGCTGCTTGGAAAATCCCGGATTGATCAACTGGGGCCGGATTATCCTGGTCGGCCTGATCTGGGGTGGTGCCTTTATGGCCGTCAAAATCGCGCTTGACGGATTTCAGCCGCTGACTTTGGCCGCCGGCCGTATTCTGATCGGTGCCTGCGCGCTATACATGCTGTTGAAGCTGCGCGGTGGCCGTTTGCCGCCTCTGCACGACCGAACGCTTTGGCGCTTTATTCTAGCTATTGGGATACTGTCGTCCGCCCTGCCGTTTGCGTTGCTCAGCTGGGGGCAGCAGTACGTGCCGTCGGCCTTCGCTGGCATGACAATGGCGGCCTTGCCGATCTTTGTTCTGCCCCTGGCACATTTCTTCGTACCCGGTGACCGGATGAGTTGGCGCAAATCATTTGCCTTTGGGATCGGTTTTATTGGTACGACAATCCTGGTTGGAACGGGCGGATTGGGCGAGGTTGACGGAACGATTGAGCTGGTCGCGCGAACGGTGTGTATTATGGCAGCCTTTTGTTACGCTGTCGGGTCAATCGTGACCCGTCTTTGTCCCGAAGTCGACCAACTGGCGCTGTCGACCGCTGCGCTGCTCGTTTCAACTATTGTGATGGTGCCAATCGCGTTGATTGTCGAAGGCGTGCCACCTGTGCCGCCACTTATCCCACTATCTGCACTCATATACCTGGGTCTGGTTCCGACCGCAGTTGCTTTCATCATAAAGGTCGCAGTGATACGGTCGGCGGGGCCAAGTTTCATGACCTTGACGAACTATCAGGTACCTGTCTGGTCTGTCCTCTTTGGATATTTTTTCATGCAAGAGGCCCTGCCGCCGCAACTGTTTCTGGCCTTGATCCTAATCCTGTCAGGTATTGCGCTTAGCCAATGGTCGACCTTAAAACGTATCTTCTTTGTAAAGACCAAGCCATAAGCCCAAAATGACCGATATCAAAATTGAGTTCGCGCATCGCAGATATCTGCCACAGATATTGGAAATGACTATGCAGACACAGATCGAACATGCCGACCGGCAGCCAGATCAGTTTTCAAAAACACAGTTAGAGCCAAGCCTCTTGAAATTCTATAGATCCAGCTTTCGGCGTTGGGGCTTCTTACCTGCTTTCGCGTCTCAGCGTGTCATCGCCGCAGTTCAGGGTGATCATTTGGTCGGGTATATTGCCCTAAAGTTTAGAAGAGTCAGACGGTCGATTGTTTGGAGCGCCACAATCTATGACATTCGCGTCGACGCGGCCTTTCAGGGGCAAGGAGTCGGGCGCAGGTTGGTTGATTTTGCAACGACAGTGGCGAAGGACCGCGGATGTTTCATGATGTACGCGCACATATGGCATGACAACATCAGGTCGGCGCGGCTGTTTAGCTCTTGTGGCTTCGAAGAACACTACAGCCTCTACGGGCTTAGTCTGATGGAAACAGATGACGGCGGCTAAGTTGCTGCTTGCACCTCGGCCACGATGCCATCAACTACGTTTCTCAACAGGGCCTCGTCTTCGCACTCGGCCATGACCCGGATCAGCGGCTCGGTTCCGGATTTTCGGATCAACAAGCGTCCCTGGCCGTTCAACTCGGCTTCAGCCGCTGCGATGCGTGTTTGAACGGACTTTGTTTTCAGCGGATCACTGCTTTCATACCGCACGTTCTTCAAAAGCTGAGGCACCGGTTCAAATTGCTGTGCCAGACTGCTGGCGGGTTGACCGGTTCTGACCATCTCGGCCAGGAATTGCAGGCCAGCAATCAGACCATCGCCGGTGGTGGCATAATCGGTCATCACGATATGCCCCGATTGTTCGCCCCCCAGGTTCCAGCCGCCTTTTCGCATCGCCTCGACCACATATCTGTCACCGACGGGGGTCCGCTCAAGCTTTAGATCTTTGGATTTCAAAAACCGCTCAAGTCCAAGGTTCGACATGACTGTTGCGACCAAAGTGCTGTCCAGCAGGCGCCCTTCATCTGCCCATTTCGCTGCCATCAGGGCCATCAATTGATCGCCATCGGCCACGGTTCCGTTTTCATCCAGGATCATGACGCGGTCGGCGTCACCATCCAGACAAATGCCGACATGGGCGCTGTGGGCTATAATCGTATCAGCTGCAGTCTGCGGCGCGGTTGATCCGCATCCGTCATTGATGTTGAAACCATTCGGTGCGGCACCCACCGGAATGACATCCGCGCCAAGTTCCCACAGAACCTCAGGCGCCGTTTTATAGGCCGCACCGTGGGCGCAATCGATCACGACTTTCAGCCCATCCAAGCGGATGCCGGGCACTGTGGACTTGACCCTTTCATTATATCGAAAGCGCCCATCATAGATGTGTTTTGCCCGGCCGATATTCTGTGATTGAGCCGGTTCAACGCCGCTTTCCAGCATACTTTCGATCTCGGCCTCGGCCTCATCGTTCAGTTTGAAACCATCCGGGCCAAAAAATTTGATACCGTTATCGTGGTGCGGATTGTGGCTGGCTGATATCATGACCCCTACATCGGCGCGCATTGATGGTGTCAAAAAACCAACCGCGGGCGTCGGAACCGGGCCAAGCAGCAATACATTCATCCCGGTCGAGGTAAAACCGGCCGTCAGCGCGTTTTCGAACATATAGCCCGACAGCCGTGTATCTTTGCCGATCACCACGCGATGGGCCCTGCTGTTGTCGCGTCTGAAATATCGACCCGCTGCCGCCCCAAGGCGCAAGGCCATATCTGCGGTCATTGGGTGCGCATTTGCCCGACCTCGAACGCCGTCCGTTCCGAAGAGTTTGCGTGTCATGGGTGCCCCATATCTATGGCCTGACTTACGATCAGGGCTTGTTTGACCGATTTGATATCATGAACACGATGAATCTGCACCCCTTGGGCGATACCATAAAGTGTCGTCGACAAGGTGCCGGGTAAACGTTCTGCCGGGTCAGGTGCATCAGTCAGCTTAGCAATAAAGCTTTTGCGTGAAGCACCCAGCAAAATCGGAACGCCCAAACCGTGAAAAAGGCCAAGCCCGTTCAAAAGTTTCAGATTATGTTCAAGTGTTTTGCCAAACCCGATACCCGGATCAACAATGATCTGATCGCGTCGGACGCCACGGGCTTCGGCATATTCAATCCGTTCCTGCAGAACGTCATAAACATCCAGCAAGACATCATCATATTGCGGGGCCTGCTGCATTGTCTCGGGGTCGCCCTGCGCATGCATTAGACAGATCGGAGTATTTTGCGCAGATGCAACAGCGCCGATCTTTGGGTCAAAGGTCATCGCAGCCACATCATTGATCAGTGTTGCGCCCGCATCGAGTGCGGCTTTTGCAACATCGGCCTTACGTGTATCGATTGACAGTGGCACCTGCGACTGTCCACGGATTGCTTTTATCACAGGTTGAGTGCGCCGAATTTCTTCTTCGATATCAACATGTGCCGCGCCGGGTCGTGTGCTTTCCCCGCCGATATCGATGATATCCGCGCCGTTTTCTATCATCTTGATCGCATGGCGGCTGGCGATTTCGGCGGTATCAAATTGCCCACCGTCCGAAAAGCTGTCCGGTGTGACGTTCAGGATCCCCATAAGCGTCGGATTGCCGAAATCCAGTCCCGCCATGGGGGCTCTGGGGCGGCTTATGTTTCGAAGAACGTCGTCTGGGACATCTTTGATGGAAACAAGACTGGGTATTTCGCCCCGGATCAATCGCTCAGCATGGGTAAACCATGCCCAGCCACCTGCAATTGATGCAGCATTGTCCGGACGCTTACTGCCGGTCTGTGCGATAGGGCGGTAATAGGTCGTCATTTCAGGGGCAGGTCGCATTGATTTGGTGAGACGAAAACAGTTTTATTGTCGTTGCGATGTCTTTGATCTTCACCAATGACAAAAAGCTGACGAGCGTTTACCTGAGTTGCAAACCAATTCATCAGGCCAAGAACATCTGTTGGCTGAACTGATGGCCCGTCTACAGCATCCAGAACGATTTTTGATGGGGCCCAGACCGCGATCTGGTTGTTTTTCATAGACCAATCAAGCTCGGTCAGGGTTTCGACAACAACGCACCGTCTATCCTTGCCGGCCAGTACCCAGGCATTTTGCTCAATCGCCAAAAGATCAATACGGCGTTGCGCCAAAGCAGCTTGCGATCTGGGTCTTGTGGACAACGCCATGCCGACAGATAGAATGGTTGGTATGGCCCTTTCTTCGATCTGATCAATCCAGGTGCTTAAACAAGGACTGTGGATCGCTTCTTCTGACAAGAATAAAACGACTGGTTTTGGATCTTCCATCGATCGCTTTTCAATTGATCGCAAGGGTCTTGATCGGACAATTTCGACCCCTAGTGCATACGGCCCCTGGTCAAGCTTTTCGATGCGAACAAACGCGCGCATCGCCTGAGGTTCCAGCAAAATGCGGTCTGCAATCCGTTCGGCCAGCGTCTCAAGCAGGTTTATGCGTTCAGCGGCCAGTTCGATATCGATAGCTTCTGTCACGCGATCATAAGACAGGATACGGTCCACATCGTCATTTATCGGCCCGGTCAGTGGTTTGACTTCGACGACAATGTTGAAGCACACACGCTGTTGGGTGCCGCGTTCGGCCTGAAATGCCCCGATTTCAACTTCGACAGTATGGTCGCGAACCGAAATTCGGTCCAATGGATCACCCATAGATGTGGCTGCCGACCTTTCAGACGGGTGTGCGAACGCAAGGTGGATATCACTTGTCATTCGACACCTGTTGCCCAGATTGCCGATGATGTCAAAGCCTAGCCGCTAATCATCGCTGGGCGGTCTGATAGCTTTGTCTGTAAAAGTGGTGATACCCGATTGTAGCCGTTCTGGGATAGACATTCGACCAGTGCGGGCGAACGGCTTTGGTGTGATAATGGGTGGCGCCGCCTGTCAGATCCTGAGGTGCATCACCGTTCAGGATCAGCATCGCGACCTTGCCCACGCGCACAAACGCACGCTGCTCGGCAATCACCTCTTTGATGCCATCACATGTATAGCTGAACTGACATGCATGCTTTCGACCCGTTCCCTGGTTGATCACAGCGCAAACCGTATCAGGATACCTTCTGTTTTCGACGCGGTTCATAATGACCTCGGCCACAGCGAATTGCCCCTTGACGCTTTCGCCACGCGCTTCGAAATAAAGCGCCTCGGCCAGACAGCGCCATTCGGTTCCGCCACGGACCAGTTCTTGCTCTGCCAGCCAAGCGCGGGTGTACTCGATTTCAGTTGCGGCACTTTCGTCTGGTTGGACCTGAGAGAGCTGTCGCAGACGTTTTTCGTCCAGCATGTCGACGACATACCGTTCCTCTTCCATCAGAGATGAAAGTTGAATTTCCGCATGATCGCTGATCTCATCCGCAAAAGTCGTAAGTGGCGTCAGACCAAATATGACGCCCGCCCCCAAGATGGCAAAAAGTTTCATAATATCACCCAGTTTTAGATCATCTGCATGGCAGCCTGCAAATGCTGCGCTGTCTAGCGAATGGATTCCCTTTCGTCCAGTATGGATTCCATGACTTTAAACCGCACCCCGGCCACCAAGCGCTGGATAGCGGTCATAAGTTGCTATTTCGTTCACAGCCTTTGACATGGTTCATTTTTCTCTCAGTGCAAGCTGAGCGGCTGCCAATCGCGCAACCGGAACCCGAAAGGGCGAGCAAGAAACATAGTCAAAACCCGCTTTTCTGCAGAATTCAATTGATGCCGGTGTGCCCCCGTGTTCGCCACAGATTGACAGCACCAGATCTTTTTTGACGGATCGCCCACGTTCCGCGCCGATCTGTAACAGTTCCCCGACGCCATCAAGATCAAGGGTGTGAAATGGGTCTTCCGCATAGACACCCTGCTGCACATAAGCTGACATGAACCGACCTGCGTCATCACGTGACAGACCATATGTCATCTGGGTCAAGTCATTGGTGCCAAAGCTTAAAAAGGCCGAATTCTGTGCGATTTCGCCTGCACGTAACGCAGCCCTGGGGGTTTCGACCATGACACCAAGACGATAGTCGAAGTCTGCACCACGTTCCATCCGCACTGCTGCGGCTACTGCATCGATTCTTGTTTTGACCAACTCAACTTCACGTTTTGCGCTGACAAGGGGGATCATAATTTCGGGTACAACAGCGGCACCCTTTTGGCTGGCTTCGATGGTGGCTTCAAAAATTGCCCGCGCCTGCATGTCATAAATCTCAGGGACCGTGATGCCCAGACGAACACCGCGCAACCCTAGCATCGGATTGAATTCAGACATTGCCTCAACCCTTAGTGTCACGTCTGACAAGGGCATATTCAATGCATCGGCCAGTTCACGCAGGCCTTCACGGGACCCAGGTAGAAATTCGTGAAGCGGTGGGTCAAACAGACGAATACAGACGGGTGCCTGTTGCATTATATCAAAAAGTTGAACGAAATCAGCTCGCTGCATGGGTAGAAGCCGCTCAAGCGAAGCACGGCGGTCTTCGGGCCTGTCTGCAAAGATCATCTCGCGCATGACCGTCAGGCGGTCCAATTCAAAGAACATATGTTCGGTTCGGCAAAGCCCGATCCCTTCGGCCGCAAAGTTGCGGGCAGTTTGTGCATCCGCCGGGGTGTCTGCGTTTGCACGAATGCCGATGTCGCGATATTCGTCGGCCCAGGTCAGCAGGGTTCGAAATGCGTCGTCCAGACCGGCCTCGACCATTTTGGGGGCACCCGCCAGAACTTCGCCCCTGGTTCCGTCTATTGTCAGAATATCGCCTTCCTGGAAAACACGCCCGTCTGCGGTCTTCAGGGTTTTAGCTCGCGCATCCAGGTTGAAGCCCATAGCCCCCACGATGCAGGGCAGACCAAGCCCACGGCCGATCACGGCAGCATGGCTGGTCATTCCACCCCGTTCGGTCAAGACCGCATGGGCCGCATGCATTCCGCGAATATCTTCAGGTGTCGTTTCGCGTCGGACCAGAATACAAGGTTCGCCACGTGCGGCAGAGGCCTGCGCATCATGTGATGAAAACACCAACTGACCGGTCGCCGCGCCTGGGCTTGCCGCAATACCGGTTCCAATGCGGTCCCGCGGGGCGTGTTGATCGACTTGCCTGTGCAAAAGCTCGTTTAACGCCGAAGGTTCAATTCGCAAAATAGCTTCGGGTCGGCTGATGACCTGATCATTCGCCAAATCCACGGCAATTCGAACCGCCGCGCGGGACGACCGGGGCATGCGAACGGCGTCAAGTATGTATAAAGTGCCGTTTTCAATCGTAAACTCGACCTGCATCTCTTCGCGCAGGCGTTGTCTGGATTTATCACCACACACCAAGAGGTGTTCAAAGACATCGGGGGCACGATCCTGCAAGGACGGCCCGCGCTCATCTTTGGTAATGTAAAGCGCTTCTATTCCTACCGAAAGCGCGTCGCGTCCCTGGCTTTGGCCCAGATAGCGGCCAGTGATCCGGGGTTGTCCGGTGTCTGGATCTGCAAATTGTATCACGCCAGAGCCGCATTCGCCTTTTCCCAGACCCAATGCCATTTCCTGAACGACCAAGCCAAGGCCGGCGTCGGCTGGGGCACCTTTGGCTTGCCGCAATAGCCGGGCGCTTGTGCCTTCCCAAGCGCGCGCCATAGATTTTAGAACCTCGGCCAGTTGATGCGCGGGATCCTGGGGGAAGGGTTCGTCGGTCTCGATTTCATAGGCTGCCAAAGCACGCTTCACAGCTTCGGGTGTCGATGTGTCGTGAAAATCGAACTCTTCCGCATCCAGTCTGGCCACGTGGATCGCGTAGGATTGAATAAAGCGCAAGTACAAGGCATTTGCAGCCTCAGACCCCAATGTCTTGGACAGTTGCACGAGACGTGCGTTATTCATCCCGATGTTCAAAATGGCGCCCGGACCACCCCAGTCGGGATCCTGAGAGCTGGGCCGAACAGACACGATCGGTGCGGGCCCAAAGGGCTGCATAAGTGCAGACATATCTGGCAGTTGACCAGCGGCGATGCCATGCACTGCCGCAAAGGACAACGCAACGGTTGTTGGCACAGGCATTTCCAGCCTGATCAATCGCTGCAGGCACTTCGCGCGCCCGCCATATTGATCAACTGAAATCGCGGCCGTTGGCGTAATCAGCGCGAAGTCTTTGAAATCACTGTGTTTCTGCACTGCAGCATACCTTTGTCATGGGCGCAGCATAGGGCCAAAGCGATTCCATACAAGAAAAAGCTGCATGCAATGATCCAAACGTCTGATATCGGCTGGATCGTCAATACACAGATTTACGTCGTCAAATTCGTGTGCAGTGCGGAAAGGTATCGAAAGCTTTGTGTATTTCCGTATTGGCAATAGGGGGCGTAGAGCCTTTCATTACAATAGTTTTTCGTATTAAATAATGACCGATTTTACCCACTACTATATTGGATCCAGAATGCGGTTTAAGTATATCTTTGCGATTTTTCTTGCAGTTTGCCCCACTTCGTCATGGGCACAATGACAAGAGCCAAATTTGGCAGACAGAATAGTCATGGCATTAAATGAAGTCTGGCCGGATGAACGCTTTGAGGTCAGTTTTGATCGCTGTCAGATGAGATATTCTCAGCGTAGCTCCATGCTGAATGCCCGCAGCGTTGAATATTGGTGGCTGGCCGATTTGCGCACTGATCCCGATAGTGTCCGGGCAGAAGCGCAATTGATGTGTGATGCATCCGGGCGGACCCGGAAGAACGTTACGATCATTTATGAAGTTCAGCATAATGTCAAAGACGCAAACGCTGCGGACCGCCAGAGATACATGCGCAGATACGACCAAATGATGGACGAACCGCCCTTTAGCTTGCGTGAATTGTTCGATTCTGGCGGACTGATCGCGCAACACGAACGCCAGTTAAGCGAACAGTTGTCCGAGCTTTATAAGGAGCAAATTGATGGTGAATATGTCCCTTTTCTAGCCCGCAATCATGGCGGGGTTCGATTTGACACTGAAACCAACAAGGACCTTTTTCATATCGAGGGATTTTCAGTCGATCCTCTGGTTTTTGTTTTCAAAGGTGATGTGCTGAACGGTTTGCTAACCGATATTCACGCCCACCGGATACAAAACTGCTGAGTCTGCGCCCGTGCTTTGGTGTTTACGCAAGTCGTTACCCGCGCCAACCATTTTGCCCAAATCATCTGAAGTCTTGCCCTGACACTGTGCTTCGCCTAGGAAGCGGCGGACGGATAACAGGGACAGACAATGCCGGTTTTGGTGATGAAATTCGGGGGCACTTCGGTGGCAACGCTTGATCGTATCAAGCGGGCTGCTAAACGTGTAGGGGTTGAGGTCGCCAAAGGCTATGATGTCATCGTGATTGTTTCGGCCATGTCCGGCAAAACGAATGAACTGGTAGGCTGGGTAACTGAAACATCGCCTCTGTTCGATGCCCGCGAATATGATGCCGTTGTGTCTTCGGGTGAAAACGTAACCGCCGGGCTGATGGCTTTGACCCTGCAGGAAATGGATGTACCCGCCCGCAGTTGGCAGGGCTGGCAGGTACCGTTGAAAACAACCTCGGCCCATTCGGCGGCTCGAATTGAAGAAATTCCAACCGGAAATATCAACGCGAAATTTTCCGAAGGTATGAAGGTCGCCGTTGTAGCCGGATTTCAGGGTATCAGTCCCGAAGGGCGCATCACAACTCTTGGACGCGGTGGATCTGACACCACGGCTGTCGCCTTCGCAGCGGCCTTTGGCGCTGAGCGCTGTGATATCTATACGGATGTCGATGGTGTTTATACGACTGATCCTCGTATCTGCGGAAAAGCCCGCAAAATGGACAAGATCGCCTTTGAGGAAATGCTTGAACTGGCGTCGCTTGGCGCCAAGGTTTTGCAAACGCGATCAGTTGAGCTAGCGATGCGCTACGGAGTTCGGCTGCGCGTTGTCTCCAGTTTTGAAGAACAATCTGACAATGCCGGAACACTGGTTTGTGCCGAGGAGGATATCATGGAATCCAATGTCGTATCAGGTGTGGCGTTCAGCCGGGACGAGGCAAAGATGACCCTGATCAGTGTGGCCGACCGGCCTGGTATTGCGGCCGCCATCTTTGGCCCGCTCAGCGAAGCTGGCGTCAATGTTGACATGATCGTTCAGAACATCAGTGAGGAGGGGCGGACCGATATGACCTTTTCCTGCCCGACCGATCAGGTATTGCGTGCAGAAAAAGCGATGAATGATGCAAAGGGTCGCGGGGATATCAATTTTCACGAACTGGTCGTTGACGATGCCGTTGCCAAGGTTTCGGTTGTCGGGATCGGTATGCGATCACACGCCGGTGTAGCAGCCCAGATGTTCAAGGCGCTGCAGGACGAAGGGATCAATATCAAGGTGATCACGACCTCTGAGATCAAGATTTCAGTACTGATTGACCGAAAATACATGGAACTTGCAGTTCAAGCCCTGCATGATGCCTTTGGACTGGAAAAAGTGACATAAGATGAAAAGGGGCGCCATGCCCGACCTGTCTGACAGTGGAAGCCGAAAGCTGCTGGGTCGCCTGCGCGACGCCATGGCCGAAGACAGCGCCGGACAGGAACGTCTGGACAAGATCACGCATCTGATTGCCACATCGATGCAGACCGAGGTCTGTTCGATCTATCTCTTCCGCGATGCCGAAACGCTTGAGCTGTGCGCGACCGAAGGCCTGAAAGCCGAAGCTGTGCACCAGACCAGGATGCGCCTAGGCGAGGGCTTGGTGGGGCGTGTGGCAAAAAACGGTCGTATTGTGAATTCCGCCAATGCGCCTCAGGAAACCGGGTTTCGCTACATGCCTGAAACGGGCGAAGAAAAATATAGCTCGTTTCTTGGGGTGCCAATTCAACGACTGGGCGAGGCGCTGGGCGTGCTGGTGGTTCAGTCGAAAGAGGCGCGCGAATATTCAGGTGATGAAGTCTATGCGCTTGAGATTGTCGCCATGGTTCTGGCCGAGATGACCGAACTGGGCGCCTTTGTGGGCGAGGGCGCTGCATTATCTGCGCGCCATCAGCAACCCGTTTTGTTCCGCGGAACACAAGGTCAGGAAGGTGCGGCCGAGGGCCATGTCTTTTTGCACGAACCCCGTGTTGTTGTGACTAAACCCATCGCCGATGATCCCGAAATCGAACTAAAGCGGTTACATGACGCGGTAGACCAACTGCGTGTGTCGGTTGATGACCTGCTGTCCAATGCGTCAAAGACTGATAAGGACCAGCTGCAGGTTCTTGAGGCCTATCGCATGTTCGCGAACTCACGCGGGTGGTTGCGCCGGATGGAGGACGACATCTCAAACGGCTTGTCTGCTGAGGCAGCCGTCGAAAAAGAACAGTCGGTGGCCCGTGCGCGGATGGCCCAGGTCCCTGATGCCTATTTGCGGGAACGACTGCACGATCTGGATGATCTGTCGAACAGACTGTTGCGCATTCTGACAGGGCAGGGGACCAATACCGGGGCCGAGATGCCGGATGATCCAATTTTGGTCGCGCGTAACATTGGCCCCGGAGAATTGCTGGAGTACGGCCGCAAATTAAAAGGTATTGTGCTGGAGGAAGGCTCGGTCGGGTCTCATGCCGCGATCGTGGCGCGGGCACTGGCCATTCCCTTGATTATCAACGCGAAAGGTATCTTGACCGAAGCGCTGAACGGCGATCATATCATGGTTGATGGTGACGTGGCACAAGTGCATTTGCGCCCCGATGACAACATTGTGGCCGCTTTTCGTGACAAAATCGCGATGCTGGCCGAAGCTCAGACGCGCTATGCATCGATCCGCGATCTGCCTGCGACGGCGCGCTGTGGATCCACTGTTTCACTTTGTATGAATGCGGGACTGATGGCTGATCTACCCTCGCTCGCAGGCTCTGGCGCCGAAGGTGTCGGTTTATTCCGGACCGAACTGCAGTTCCTGATCAGAAATACCGTTCCCAAACGATCCGAACTGGCCGCATTATATGCAACTGTTTTGGATGCCGCTGGCGGCAAGCGTGTTGTCTTTCGAACGCTTGATATCGGATCCGATAAGGTTTTGCCCTACATGAAGCCCCAGGACGAGCCAAACCCGGCCCTTGGATGGCGTGCGATTCGCGTAGGCTTAGACAAACCCGGTGTGCTGCGGATGCAGTTGCAAGCCCTGTTGCGCGCGGCCAATGGGCGCGCTTTGACCGTAATGTTTCCATTCATTGCACAATTTGAGGAATACCGTGCCGCCCGGGCCGAAATGGATAAGGCCATAGCGCGGGAAGAAAAGCTGGGCCATGTCCTGCCAGAGAAACTAGAAGTCGGGGCCATGCTGGAAACGCCCAGCCTGGCTTTTGCCCCACGCAAATTCTTTGAAGAGGTCGAATTCATCTCGATCGGTGGAAACGATTTGAAACAGTTCTTTTTTGCGGCCGACCGGGAAAATGAACGGGTGCGGCGGCGGTACGATACTTTGAATGTCAGCTTTCTAACATTCATTGAAAACATCGTAACCCGCTGTAATGAAACAGAAACCCCTGTATCTTTTTGTGGTGAAGACGCAGGCCGTCCGGTTGAAGCATTATGCCTGGCCGCAGTGGGACTGCGTACGCTATCAATGCGCCCCGCGTCGATCGGGCCTGTAAAGCACCTATTGCGCCGCTCTAACCTGGATGATGTCCGAGAAGTCATAGAAGAAGCGCGCAACCGTGGGGATCAGTCTGTGCGGCCTGCGATCATGTCATGGTTGAGGGGGCAAAAAATCTAATAAAATAGAAGCTATTTCGAAGTTTCGGAAAAGTTTTGGATTCATACTTCGTCAATACTGTGCCGGTACCCCAAAAGGCAGGGTAGCAAAAAAGGCGGAGCAAAACATGCGGGATTGGTCAATCTCACGTAAGATACTTTTCGGAATGGGCAGTCTTGCCTTTCTGGTGGGTGTTGTCGCTGCGATTGCGGTCATTGCCGCAGTCGTGTTTGGTTCAAATTTCACGGAATATCGTGCCACTGCGCGACAAAGTCTGAAGGTAAATGAAATTGCCGAAGATCTGTTCGAGGCGAAGATTGCTATTCTTGCATATCAAAACCAACCATCGCCGCAGACGGCTGAGGTTTTTTCATCGAATCTGCAGGAAATCTACGATGCAGAACAAAGCAGTCTAGAGCTCTTTGCGAACAGACCTGAAGAGATTGAACAACTGGCATCTGTTAAGGCCAATCTGGATAGTCTGCAGGCAGAATTCGTCACTGCACGGCAACTGCAGGCGAACAGAAACGAATTAGTTGCGGAAATGTCTGACTTGGGCGTTCAGGCACGTCGTAACCTGACTAAGATCATGCAAACAGCCTATCAGGATGGCGACCCGATTGCGGCATTTTATGGCGGTACGGTACAACAGGAACTGCTTCTGGGTCGTTTTTACATGGAACGGTTCTTGCTGACGAACTCACCTGCTGAATATGACCAAGCTCAGACCCATCTTAGTACGGCGCAGCAGGAACTTGCATCGTTAAAAGCCGAATTGCAGAATCCTGAGCGCCAGGCGCTGGCCCAAAACGTAACAAGCGAAATCAATTCATACATCAGCCTTGCATCAAACGTTCGGGGAACCATCCTGGAACGGAATACGCATTACAGCAACATGAATAGTCTGGCGACGACGGCAGTGCTTGGGGTCGAAACGATTGTTGATGCCGTGGTTGCAGATCAAAACACCATTGGCCCGCGCATTAGCACACTTATGGCCAATACAAGAACTCTGATTATGTCCTTGGCATTTGTGTTCATTCTGTGTGCTGTCTTTCTGACATGGCGCATGGTGCGCGACATGACCAGACGCCTGGCCAATACGGTCAAAGATATCGATGAATTGGCATCTGGAAACCTTGAACTAACGATTAAGGATGCTGATAAAGATCACGAACTTGGTCGTATCGCTCGGTCTTTGGAAGTTTTCCGCAAGAACGCGATAGAAGCAAAAGAGCTTGAAGCAAATCAGAAACGGGCGGAAGAACAGCAGCGCCTGGAAGAACAGGCTCGAAATGATCGGGAATTGCAGCGCGAACAGCAGCGCGCAGCTGAGGCCCGCGAAGCAGATGAGCAGCGTAAGAAAGCCATATTCATGGCACTTGAAGCAGCGCTGAACGATGTCGTCAGCGCCGCCGCTGACGGTGATTTCACCAAGCGTGTGGATCCAAACGCAATTGATGCTGAACTTTCTACGTTGGTCGACAAAGTCAATCGACTTATGGATAATGTTGACACAGGTTTGACTGCGATCGGTGATGTGACGAAGCGCCTGGCAGATGGAGATCTGAGAACAGGCATGGTCGGTGAATACTCTGGGACCTTCGCAGATTTGCAGGCCAACATCGAAGAGATGATCGTGTCACTGACACAGATGATCCGCGACATCACAAATGAGGCCGAGGGCGTAAGCTGGCAGTCGACAGAACTGAACCAGGGCGCGCAAGAGCTGTCAGGGCGGGCAGAACGTGCGGCTGCGTCGCTTGAGCAAACATCAGCAGCGATGACTGAGTTCAGCGCGTCTGTAGACGCAAATGCCAAAAGTGCCGCAAAGACGACAGAAGTTGCGAATGATATGTCGCAACAGGCTGATCATGCATCGCGCATCGTAGCTTCTACGATTGACGCAATGGCCGAAATCGAAAAAGCATCGAAAGAGATCGAGGATATCGTGGATGTCATCAATGACATCGCGTTTCAGACCAACCTGCTGTCTTTGAACGCGTCGGTCGAGGCCGCGCGCGCAGGAGAGGCCGGCAAAGGGTTCGCTGTTGTCGCAAATGAAGTTCGTGCTTTGGCACAGAGATCGGCGGATGCGTCCGGTAAAGTTCAGTCGAAAATCCAGCAAAGCTCGGAATCGGTGGCCAAAGGTGCTGCAGCGGTTCATGAAACCGGTGACACTTTAGGGCTAATGCTGGATCGCATCAAAGATGTGACAAATAATCTTCTGGAAATCCGATCATCCAGCAACGAACAGGCCCGCGCTGTAAATGAAATCAGCCTTGCGCTGGGGCAACTGGAAACGATCACTCAGGAAAACGCAACCGTCGCTGAGGAGACGCAAACCAATTCAACCCGCTTGAAAGATCAGTCGTTCCGTATGCAAAACGCCATTTCGACTTTCAAATATGGCGATCAAAAAGACGACAGTTCTTATGAAAATGTAACGAAACAAGCATCATAGAAACTGCCTAGATCAAGCATTGCATCATTTACGCAGTGGTTTGGTAATATACCGAAACAAGAAAATAAGCGCATTGTCTTTAACGACAATGCGCTTGTCGTGTCAGTTGCCGGACTGGTTTGCCTGTAAATGTTTTAAGGCATCATTTGCTTTCTGATTCACATCCGGATCATCATTCATAACAACCCAAAGTCGCACCGTTCCGTCCTGATGCGCGCTTACCAAGTGGCGCCCATTTCGACTGAAGTTCAAATCCTCGGCATGATCATTGGCCCAGGCCCGATGGACCGGCTCCATTTGATCCGACGGCAATTCAGAGTTCAGCACATCATCCATCTTCCACATCCAGATGTCAGTGCTGTGTCCCGCATGTGCCAGATAAAGACCATCGGGCGAGAAATCGACGACCTCAATCTTGTCACCTGAATGTTCCATCAGGCGCACTAATTCGTAGTTTTCTGTATCCCAGATATGAATCACCCCACGAAACCCGCCGGATACAATGTATTTCCCATCAGGACTAAAGTTGATTGAGACTAGATCGCTTGCAAAACGTGTTTCTGGATGACGCGCCTTGATTTCCTGCATAAGGCTGAAATTATTCTCAACATCCCAGATACGAATACGCCCTTTTCCGGTCGTTGCGGCCAACCGGTTGTCTGGCGAAAATGCAACGCCGTTATTGGTGTAGTTATTTTCAATCTCGGCGACAATTTCGAACTCGGGCCACGAAAAGATCTGAGCTTGGCCATATCGTTTGTTATCGACTTTGTAATCTTCTTCACCCACCAACAACCATTTGCCGTCGGGGGACCAAGTCAGGCTGTCTACACTGTAATCGTGGTTGTGCGTTTTAAGAACTTCGCCAGTTTCTGCATCAATAATACGCGTCATGGCGTCTTCGCCGCCAGCTGCAATGACCGAGCCATCAGGCGCAAACATTGCATGTTCAACCTCGCCACGTGTCGAAACGCGCCATAGTTCAGCGCCGTCAGATGTGCGCCAGGCAATGATCTGGTTGTCAAACTTAGTGGCGCTGACGATCATTCGACCGTCCGGCGAAAACTCGGCACTTTCCACAGAACCGAATTCACCGTTCATGTCTGCAATACGGGTCCAAATAGGCCCAAGGCGTGTTTTGTCAGCGGCCATAGTCGGCACGGCTATAAGTGATGCCAGACAGGCTAAAACGATGGTACGCATCGTGTCCTCCCATTTCATTGAATGTTATTTTTATCTGAGATCAGGGGTATTAGTTTGGCTGCTGGCAGTACAAATACCAAAAAGACCGAATACCATAATCTGACGTTAAGATACCTTTGCGGTGCCCGATTGCGTTGTGGCGGGTGGGAAAAACGCACTGCCCCAAGTGGCCCTTATGCGTTCTTCCCATTCAAGGGCGCTTTTGCGAATAGCCTTCATCAATTGGCGTTCGCCTGCCTCAAACTGACGACCTGTCATGTAAATGAAACCAAGCTCGATCGGTTGTCGTTCGGTCATTGCACGCACGACGACCCGGCTGTCATCTATTCGATCGATTGCAAAAGGATCAATCAACGCAATGCCGTACCCGCTTTCGACCAGTCTGACGGCCAAAGCAGATGATGTCGTCTGAACCCCCACGCGCCGTTCCGTATCGCTGTCTTCGAAGACAGTATCAAGGCTGCGGCCGTGTGCGACGCGTTCAGAAAATGAAATTAGAACTTCGCTGCGAAGATCGGGCGGGTCAATTCGACGACGTTTGGCCAGAGGATGATCGCGGTGAATAACGCAAACAAAACTGGTCGTCAGGATAGGTTCGAATTCGACCTGCGGTCGTCGCGGCTGGGTCTGTGTCAGACAAAAATTATAGTCCCCATTTGTTAGTCTGGATTCCATTGGGGTCGGCTCAAGGCTTTTCAAAACGAAACGTAACTTCGGCGATTTGGCAGAAACCTCGGCAATTGCCTGAGGCAGAAAAGTGTTCGCCAATGTGGGCATCGCTGCGATCCGGATTGTTTCGCCAAAGCCACGCTGCATGTCACCAATCAGGCGCTGAGTGTTGTTCACATTGCGGAATATAACCGTAAGGCTTTGTTCCAGTGACAACGCTTGTTCGGTTGGAATCAGCCGATTGGCTTGCCTATGGAACAAAGGAAAGCCCAAATTAGCCTCAATATGCTTCAACATACGACTGACGGCCGGTTGAGAGACATTGAGAATCTTGGCCGCGCCAGTAACACTTTCAGCGCGAAAAACAGCGCGCAAAACTTCCATCTGTCTGAGATTCAATGACATTTCAAAGATAATAACATCACGTTATGGATGTTGTTGCAATCAGAATTTGCCAAACAAGGTCTTTGAAATGGATCGTGTAGGTTACCAAAAGCCCAAAAAATGGGCGTGGTCGCCTAGGGAGGACTAAGATGACTATTTTCAAACCGCGCGGGCTGTCGCGGATTGCAATGACAAGTGTTTTTGCGTTTCTGGCTACGCATGCTTGGGCTGAGGTGCCTATGCTGCAGTCTGCGGTGGATGCCGGTGAACTGCCGCCTATGGAAGAACGGCTGCCCTCAGATCCACCCGTTGTTCCGGTCGTCGAAAAGATCGGTGAGTACGGCGGAACGTGGCGCACACTGATTTCGGGTGCGGGCGAGGAAAGCTGGCTGGTCACAAACATCGGGTATGATTACATCGTTCGCTGGGACCCTGGCCTGAACGAGGTTGTGCCGAACTTGGCTGAAAGCTGGACCGTCAATGATGACGCCACCGAGTTCACCTTTAAGCTGGTCGAAGGTGTCAAGTGGTCAGATGGCACGCCATACACAACGGCTGATGTAGATTTCTGGTGGAACCATGTGGCGAAGAACCCCGAATTGCCGCGCAGTTTCAGGACGCGTTCGCTGCGTAACCGACTGAATTCCACAACTTTAACCATTATTGATGATTATACTTTCACGTTCACATTCGAAGAGCCACACGGTCTTTTGCTGCTAGAGATGGCATCGCCCGACAACGGTCGGCAACTGAGCCGGTTTCCGGCGCATTACATGAAGCAGTTTCATGCGGAATTCACTGATGCGGATGCGCTTCAAAAAATGGTTGAGGACGCCAATCTGCCATCATGGGCTGATCTTTTCGAAGACCGTGCCAATCAGTGGATCAACAAAGACCTGCCGACATTGAATGCCTGGACTGTCACAAGCCCGCTGACCGATACGCAGAATGTCAGGTTTGAACGGAACCCCTATTACTGGAAGGTCGATGCCGAAGGCAATCAGCTGCCTTATCTGGACGCCGTCAATTTTGAGGTCGTGGGCGATAAGGAAGTCATGTTGCTGAAGGTTCTGAATGGCGAAGTCGATATGATTCACCGCTATATCAACACTTTCCCGAACAAGGCCGTTCTGGCTGATAATCGTGACCGCGGTAATTATGACTTTTTCGAATACGGCACATCCGATTTCAACACGATGGTCATTTTCCCGAACCTTACCACTGATGACGAAAGACTGCACCCGATCTTCAATGACCGGCGCTTCCGCGAAGCTTTGTCAGTTTCCTTTGACCGTCAGGAACTGATTGATCTGGTTTTTGTTGGCCAGGGCGAACCCTATCAGGCGGCGCCACGCCCCGAGTCGAAGTACTACAACGAAACCCTTGCCAAGCAGCACACCGAATATGATCCTGATCGTGCGTTAGAGTTGCTTGCCGAGATGGGATATTCCGAAACCGACAGTTCGGGAATGCTGGTTAATGAAAATGGCGAACGGCTGACCTTTGTGATCACCGTTCGTGAAGATCGTCAACCCATGGTCGACATGATGGAGATCATCGCGGATCGTTGGCGTGACATTGGTATTGATGCGATAAATCGTGTGGTTGAGAAATCCTTCCAGCGCGAAATGCGTAATTCTGGAACACACGAGATGCTGGTGGACGACGGAGAAGGCGGCCTGGTCGACGGGCTGATCGCACCCGAAGCCTGGATCCCGATTGACAACAACTCGGCCTATGGCATCGGTTGGTTTGCGGCGATCACCGGTGACGAAGACGCCCTTCCTGTCGATCCACCAGCAGAAGTTATGGAAAGCTATGCGCTGTTTCAGCAATTGAAACGAACGGGCGATCCGGATGAACAGACACAGCTTTACGGCGAAATTCTGACGCGCGCGCAAGAGCAATTCTATACTATTGGCGTATCACTGCCGGTCGCGGGATATGGTATTGTGAAGAACAATTTCCACAACGTGCCGGACACCATCGTTCGCGGATGGCAGTTTGCCGATCCCGGTCCTGTCAATCCGCAGCAGTTCTTCAAAACTGCAAACTAAAAGCACCAAGCAGGCATGGCGGCAATCGCGCCGCCATGACCAACCGGAAGTGGCTCTGATCCATGCATATCTATATCTTCAAACGCGTTTTGATGATGATCCCGACCCTGATCCTAATCAGTATTGTGGCTTTTCTTGTCATACAGCTTCCGCCGGGCGATTTTCTGACCGCGCTGACTGCCGGTATGGAGGGGCGCATGACGCCCGAAGAAATAGCTTATCTGCGCGAACGCTACGGTCTGAATGATCCGATGTGGCTGCAATATTGGAAATGGATCAGTGGCATCGTGTTTGAAGGTGACTTTGGCTATTCCTTTCAATGGCGCCGTCCGGTCAGCGAACTGATCTGGAGCCATCTGGGGCTGACCGTCCTCATTTCATTCGTGACCTTGTTATTTGTTTGGGCGGTCAGTTTCCCGATTGGTGTGTTGTCGGCGGTACGTCAGTATTCCTTTTCGGATTATTTTTTCACATTCATTGGGTTCATTGGTCTGGCCACCCCGAATTTTCTCTTGGCGCTGGTCTTGATGTATGTTGGTTTCAAATACTTCGGCCAATCCGTCGGTGGATTGTTCAGCCCCGAATATCAGAATGCCCCTTGGAGCTGGGCAAAGCTGGGCGATCTGATGGCCCATCTCTGGATTCCCATCATCGTGATCGGCACCGCCAAGACGGCTGAACTGATCCGCGTGATGCGCGCAAATCTTCTGGATGAACTGCACAAGCCATATGTTGCCACCGCGCGGTCCAAAGGCTTGGGTGAGATGCGGACGTTGATCAAATACCCGATCCGCATCGCGTTGAACCCTTTTATCTCGACCATCGGGTGGGTCTTGCCATCGCTGGTATCAGGGGCCGTTATCACCGCCGTGGTTTTGAACTTGCCAACAACAGGGCCGCTGTTGCTGGGTGCCTTGCGCAGTCAGGATATGTATCTGGCCGGATCATTCATCCTGATGTTGTCGACCCTTACGGTCGTGGGCACGTTGATTTCCGACATTTTGCTGGCGTGGCTTGATCCACGTATCCGCTACCAGTGAGGGTATAATGGCTGACGCAAGCGCATACGTAAAAACCAACGCCGAGATTCAGGTTTACGACGACGATGTCCGTGCCGAGGATGTGGCTGGTCAATGGCAACTGATGTGGTGGCGGTTCAAACGTCACAAGGTTGCGGTGATCGCGGGCATCTGTGTGTTATTCATCTATCTTGTTGGGATATTTGCAGAATTCCTGTCGCCGATGGATCCCAATGACCATCACACGCGCTATACCTATGCGCCGCCTCAGAATGTGGACTTGTTTCATGACGGCCAGTGGCTGCCGCATGTTAAGGGTTACCAGGTCGAGATTGACCAATTCACCCTGCGGCGAACCTTTGTGACGGATGAGGAAAAGATCATTCCAATTGGTCTTTTTGTCAAAGGTGACGAATACAAGATGTGGGGTCTGATCCCTTGGGATCGGCACCTGATCGGTCCGCTCAATCCGCGGGATCCCTTCTATCTGTGGGGGGCGGACCGATTGGGTCGTGATATGCTTAGCCGTGTGATCCATGGGGCGCGCGTATCAATGTCTATCGGCCTGGTCGGTGTGGCCATCAGTCTGGTTCTTGGCATTATTCTAGGCGGAATATCTGGTTATTTCGGAGGCTGGATTGATAATGCGATCCAGCGGATCATCGAGTTTCTGAAATCGATCCCGACCATTCCACTTTGGATGGGCCTTGCCGCTGCGATCCCACTCACGTGGGAGCCTCTTTATGTCTATTTCGCCATCACTGTTCTGATTTCCTTGATTGGTTGGACGGGATTGGCCCGTGAAGTGCGGGGCAAGGTCATCTCGATGAAGGGGGATGACTTTGTGATTGCTGCCCGCCTGGATGGATTGAGGACCAACAAGATCATCACCAGGCATCTGGTCCCCAGTTTCCTTAGCCATATTATCGCGCAAACCACGCTGGCTATTCCCGACATGATCCTGTCTGAAACCGCGTTGAGTTTCCTTGGGATCGGTTTGCAGCCACCGATTGTGTCGTGGGGTGTTCTTTTGAAAGAGGCACAGAATATCAACGCGGTGGCGACGGCGCCATGGTTGATGATACCCGGTCTGGCCGTTGTGTTCGCCGTGCTGACACTGAATTTCCTTGGCGATGGTATGCGTGATGCTGCCGATCCTTATTCCCATCATTAAAGGCGCATTATGACCAAGACACCAGTTCTGGAAATCCGTGACCTGCAAACGCACTTTGGTGCACGCGAAGGTCTGATCAAGGCGGTCGACGGCGTCAGTATGACCGTCAACCGGGGCGAGACACTGGCCGTGGTCGGTGAAAGTGGTTGCGGCAAGTCGATCACAGCATGGTCTGTGATGAACCTTGTGCCGAAACCGGGCAAGATCGTGGGCGGCAGTATCAACCTTTATGACCGCAATGGCGGGTCCGTTGATATCGCGGCCCTTGATCCGAAAAGCGCTGAAATGCGGGCCATCCGGGGCGCACGGGTCGCGATGATCTTCCAGGAACCCATGACGTCGCTGTCGCCGGTCCATACGATCGGCAATCAGATCGTCGAAATGATCCGGTTGCACCAGCCCGTGACGAAAAAAGAGGCCGAGGCGCAGGCGGTCCGGATGCTGGATCGTGTTGGCATTCCGAAACCGACTGAACGCATGGCCGCTTATCCGTTTCAGATGTCCGGTGGCATGCGGCAGCGCGTGGTGATCGCCATGGCGCTGTCGTGCAACGCCGATCTGCTGATTGCGGACGAACCGACGACTGCGTTGGACGTGACGACACAGGCCAACATTCTTGAGTTGATGAAGGAACTGCAGGCCGAACACCATACCTCGATGATCTTGATCACCCACGATCTGGGCGTTGTGGCCGAAGTCGCCGATGAAGTCGCCGTGATGTATCTGGGCCGCGCCGTTGAGCAGACCGATGTCTTTACGCTGTTTGATCACGCGCAACATCCCTATAGTCGCGCTTTGCTGGGCTCGATCCCGGAGCTTGGCAAAACCCGCGGGCAGCGGTTGACAGCGATCCGCGGGATGATCCCGCACCCCTTGAACCGTCCATTAGGATGCACCTTCAACACCCGGTGTCCGATGGCCATTAAAGGGGCGTGCGACGCGGTTGAGCCGGACCTGATCCAAACCGGCCCGCACCACCACACCCGGTGTCTGGCCTATCAGAATGGCTACACGCATCATTTTGACAAAAAGCCCGAAGGTGCGATGCGCCCGAGTGAAACGATCGGAGGGCGTGCGCATGTTTGACGACTCCAAGACAAAAACGGTGCTTCAGGTCGAAGACCTGAAGATGCATTTCCCGCTAATCAAGGGCCTAATGCGGCGCCGTGTCGGCACGGTCAAGGCGGTCGATGGTGTCAGCATGACCGTGCAACAGGGTGAAACGGTGGCTCTGGTCGGTGAAAGTGGTTGTGGCAAGTCCACCTTGGGTCGCACGATCCTGCGCGCCTATGAACCAACGGCCGGGCATATTCATTACAATCCAAGAGGCAGCGATAACGTTGTTGATCTGGCTGGCCTTAATAATAATGAAATGCAGAAATATCGTCCCGATCTGCGGATGATCTTCCAGGATCCGTTCACGTCGCTTAACCCCCGGCTGCCCGTGGTCGACATCATTTCAGAACCGCTTCGGGCCAATAAAATCGCTGAAGGTGTCGAAGCCAAGGATCGCGTGGCCGACATCATGCGAAAGGTGGGTCTGCGCCCCGAATATATGGAGCGTTACCCCCACGCCTTTTCCGGCGGGGAACGCCAGCGGATCGTGATTGCACGTGCCCTTGTCACCAATCCGCATATTGTTGTCGCGGACGAGGCCGTTTCGGCGCTGGATGTATCGGTTCGGGCGCAGACGCTTAATCTGTTGCAGGATCTGCAGGATGAACTGGATCTGACTTATCTGTTTGTAAGCCATGATCTGTCTGTGGTGGAACATATCGCGGACCGGATTGCGGTGATGTACGTCGGTCGCCTGGTCGAATTTGCCCGGGCAGAAGATCTGTTTCGCCGCCCGCTGCATCCCTATACCGAGGCCCTGTTTTCCGCCATTCCGATCCCGCATCCGAAGCTGCGCGGAAAACAGCATCGGGTGCAGTTGCCCGGCGATGTGGCGGACCCGGCCAATCCACCATCCGGTTGCCCGTTCCACCCCCGCTGCGCCTATGCCAGGGACATCTGCAAAAAAGAGGTTCCCGAGCTTGCTGAAACCGGCAGCGGTCGCACGGTATCCTGTCATCGCGCCGACGAACTGGCGTTGAAAGGTGTGTTATAGTTTGGTGTCCCGCATCGCCGAGATAGAAACGCTGACGCTGCCTGACATTAACGTCGTGGTCATGCGGACGAATGACGGGTTGGAGGGCATCGGCCAAACCGGCGCCTTTCACGGCCCCATTGTGGCAGATGTCCTTCACAAACTGATCGCACCAGATTTTCTGGGGGCGCAGATCGACCAACATGCTGATCTGCTGAAAAGCTGTGAAACCAAGCACTATAAATTCATAGGACCCTTCTTTGCGCGGGCGCTTGCGGGCATGGATACCGCTTTATGGGATTTACGCGCCAAGGCTGAAGGTGTTCCCGTGCACGGGCTGATCGGTTCGCAGATGCGCGACCGCGTACCGGTATACGGATCTTCCATGCGTCGTCAGACAACGGTTGACCAGGAAATCGCCGCTTTGAAAAGCGCGATCGGGCAATTCGGTTTGCAACATGTCAAATTCAAGATCGGCACGCGCATGGGTGACGATGACCCCAATGGCCTGAAACGGGCCAAGGTTTTGGTTGATGCCGTACGCTCGGCCTTGCCCGATATTGGGCTGCGGGCGGATGGTAACGGCGCTTTCGGCCCCGATGTGGCGATTGGTCTGGGGCGTCGGATGCAGGATCTTGACTATGTCTTTCTGGAAGAACCGTGCCCCCATACCGATCTGACCGCAACCCGTCGGGTCAATCAGGCGCTTGCGATGCCCATAGCGGGGGGTGAGGTTGATCATCGTCTTGAAACATTCACACATGTGATCACTGAGGGCGTTGTTGATATCGTGCAGCCGGATATTTGCAATGGTGGCGGCTTCAGTCGCGCCCTAGCCATCGCCGATCTGGCTGAAGCGCATAAAATTCCTTGCACACCCCATTGCGCGCAGCAGTCGTTGGTTCAGGTATTTACCCTGCATCTGGCGGCAGTGCATTCCGCTTTGTGGCAACCGCAGGAATACAGAATTACCGACAATCGACCTTGGGCCAAGTCCATCTATCAGCCTTTGCCTGAACCTGTCGAAGGGCATCTGACCGTCCCGACCGGGTCGGGCTGGGGCGTCACACTGACGGCCGAGTTCCTGAAGCAGGCCAAGCAATGCTTAAGTAAAATCACCGATCCCACACCACTGAAAAAGAGACACGTATGAAAATCACAGACGTCAAGATTGAAACGTTCAAATGGCCGCGTCCTCGCCCTTTGTCGAATGGTAAACACACATACACAACACAGGGTATGACGCTGATTTCAATCGAAACGGATCAGGGGATCACCGGCATCGGTCAGGCGGCAACCCGCAGTGTGGTGCGCGCCACGCTGGAACATTTCGTGCCTATGCTGATCGGGCGCAATCCTTTGCATCACGAGGCCCTGTGGCGCGATATGTGGTCACCCAAACGCATCGGGCGTCGCGGCATGACCACTCGCGCGATCAGTGCCATCGACATCGCCCTTTGGGATATCAAGGCAAAGGCCGCGAATATGCCTTTGTCCGTTTTGCTGGGCCAGTTTCGCGACCGGTGCGAAACATATGTGGCTGGCGGATATTATGCCGATGGAAAAGGGTTGAAAGAACTGGCCGATGAAATGGAAAGCTATGTCAAAATGGGCGCCCGCGCGGTCAAGATGAAGATCGGCGCTGTACCCATCAAAGAAGATGTCGCCCGTGTCAAAGCCGCCCGCGATGCAATCGGTCCTGATGTCAAACTGCTGGTCGATGCAAACTGCGCCTATCTGCCTTATCAGGCGATGGATATTGCCAGACGGATGGAGGAACATGACGTCTTCTGGTTCGAAGAGCCGATGGAGCCAGATGATTATGACGGATTTCGCAGATTGTCAGCCAAGACATCAATTCCCGTGGCGACGGGCGAAAATGAATACACCAAATTCGGGTTTCGCGATCTGATCCAGTCTCGCGGCGCTGAAATCATCAATCCGGATGCCAAGATTTGCGGTGGTATCACGGAATTCATGAAAATCGCGGCCTATGCCCAAGCGCACAACATCGCGATTGCGCCGCATGGTCAGCAAGAGGTGCACGTGCATCTGAATGCGGCCTGTGAAAATGCGATCCTGCTTGAGTATTATCCGAAAGAGTTCGATCCGATGTGGGGCAAGATTTTTAAACACACCCCAGAGATCAACGAAGATGGCACCGTTTCGCCCCCGGATGTGCCCGGTCTGGGGATGGAGCCGCTTTATGAAAATCTGAACGAATATCGCGTGGCGTAACAAACGAACGGCCAGCTTATGTTTGATATTCTGATGCTTATCGCAGGTGGAACGCTTTTGTTTTACGGCGGGGACTGGCTGATTGACGGAGCCAGGGATCTGGCGCTGAGGATGCGTGTTTCGACCATGCTGGTGTCGATTGTCATAGTGGGTTTTGGCACCTCGGCGCCTGAGCTTTTCGTGTCAATCCAGGCGGTTCTGGCCGATAAATCGTCCATTGCTATTGGCAATGTTGTGGGGTCGAATATTGCCAATCTGGCGCTGATCCTAGGTCTGACGGCTGTCTTGCTGCCCTTTGTCTGTGACAGAAAGTCGATCCTGATTGATGGCGGGGCCATGGTGGCGGCGACATGTCTCTTGGCGCTGGTGATTGCCTTGGGTTTTGTCAATCGCATCATGGCAGTCGGTATTCTGGCGGTTCTGGTGGTTTTCCTGATCTGGCGCCAAAAGCATGATGATGCAGATGATGATGACGGGATCGAGATTGAGAATGGACTGCGAAAGGCCTGCCTGATCACGGGTGCAGGTATTGTCGTTTTGCCGTTTGCGTCTTGGCTGTTTGTCAAGGGCGCGTCCGGGTTGGCTGTTTTGATGGGTGTCAGCGAAGCAATCATCGGGCTGACTGTCGTCGCCATCGGCACGTCATTGCCCGAACTGGCGGTCTGCGTGTCGGCGGCGCTCAAACGCGCGCCTGAAGTGGCCTTTGGTAATGTGCTGGGATCGAACCTGTTCAATTCAACGGTTGTGATTGCGGGGGCAGGGCTGGCCGCGCCTTTCGCGATTTCGCGGGAATTTATCATCATGGATGTGCCACTGATGCTGCTGGCAACCGTCGTGGCATTGGTCTTTGCCTGGAGCCATTTTCGATTTAGCAGAACCGAAGGCGCGCTGTTGCTGGGTGGGTATTGCGGCTATATCGCTGTCTGCATCTCATGACCGCCGCCAAACCCACATTGTCGGGTTTGATACGCATCTATCCATTCAACCTGTTGATCGGGGCGCGTGCCGTTGCGGCATCGGGTCAGTGGATGGAACGCACGGCCATTGGTTGGATTGCCTGGGATATCACCGGATCAGCTGCAGCTTTGGGTCTGATCGGGCTGTTACGGTTCGGACCAGGCCTGTTGCTGACCTTTTTGGGGGGTGCGCTAAGTGATAGGCATTCTGCCATCGCGATGTTGAAAATGAGTAAGTTTGCCACCGTCGGAATTCACGCGACAATGGCCGCGATCCTGCTGTTGGGGGCGATGGATCTGTTTTTGCTAGGCATTTTGGTTTTCGCAATAGGTGCCGCGCAATCGCTGGCGGCCGGGCCGAACAAAGCGATTATTTGGCATGTGGTGCCGAAAGACTATGTGCCCTTGGCCATCCCGTTCAATTCGGTCGTGCACAATGGCGCAACATTCGCAGGACCGGTTCTGGCCGGCGTGTTGATCGCGGCCAACGACAGTGCCACGGTTTTCGTTCTGACCACCATCATCAATATTGCCTTTCTGGGCGTTCTTTTCTTGTTTCCCGCCAATCTTGGGCGGTCTGATAAAAAACGGGCACAAAAAGGCCCGAAAGCCATTCTGCAGGAAATGTGGGCATCGCTAAAGCACGTGCGCGGTGATCGGTTTCTTGGGCCTGTCATCCTGTTTCAGCTTATTCTGGCATTGTCGTTCAAGCCGTTGTTGCATCTGTTTCCCGGCTTTAACGCCGAGGTTCTGAATGGCGATGCCGTGACACTTGGCCTATTGACGGGTCTGCATGGGATGGGCGGTATTCTGGTTGGGTTGGTCATTGCGGGCCGCACCAACACGTCCGGCCCTGTCACTTTGATGGCATGTATCGCCGGTGGCGCTTTCTTTGCGGCCGGGGCAAGTGTCAATCTGCCCTGGTTGACCTTCCTACTGATCTTCCTTGCAGGCGGGGCTGCGATCATTCGCGTGGCGGGTATTCAGACACTGATTCAGTTGCAGTTGCGTGATGACATGCGCGGACGCGTTATGGCGCTTTATATCCTGACGGGTGAGGTCGGGATGGCCCTAGGCAGTCTTATACTGGGGCTTTGCGCGCAGTTTATCGGAATGGCCGGGGTTTATGTTCTGGCGGGGGTAACGGCCGTTTGCACAACCATCCTGTTTTGGCCAAGCGTTATGAAGGGGCTTTCCGAACGCTGATCGCCGAACGGGGCATCATTTGGTGATCAGCCGACCCTGACGCCCTGGCTCCAGACGCCCTGCAAAACCGGGAAACGATCTGCGGTTTTGACTCTGATAACGTCCCCACGCAACCCTTTTTCCAGGTTTCCCCGGTCCATAAGACCGGCAGCTTGGGCAGGGTTTTGTGTCACACAAGCAACCGCCCGTGGTAAATCGCTCCAAAGATCGGCCAGTTGAAATGCTGACAACAAAAGCGCCGATGGCACATAATCCGATGAGATAATGTCCAACAGTCCGGCCTGGGCCAGGTCTTTCGCGGCGACGTTGCCGGAATGTGATCCGCCACGAATAATGTTTGGGGCACCCATCATCACGGCGATGCCTTTTTCGTGACAGGCGACTGCGGCCTCTAGCGTGGTGGGAAATTCTGCAAAGCCGACACCATTTTTGTAAGATGTGGTGACCTGTTCTACGGTTGTATCATCATGGCTGGCCAGCACGGCACCATAGCGGTTGGCCTCGATCACAGCGCCCGCTTCGTGCTGGGCGCCATAGCGTTTCTGAAGGTCCTTCAGATCGGCGACGTGTTCGATGAATTCGGCGTCCGACATGCCGCGTTTCTTTGAGACATAGGTTTTTAACGCGGTCAGATCGCGAAACTGACGTTGGCCGGGCGTGTGATCCATCAGACTGACAATGCCAATGCGATCTTCTGGACCGAATTCCGCCATCTCCTCCAATAGGGTTTCCGAACAGATTTCGGCACGCAGATGTATGAAGTGACTGATACGCAGATGGCCCGCCGCGCGGACATCCATCAGTTCATTGGCCAACTTTCGGGCGTATGCATCGTACCGAGCCTTGCTGTCATGGATCGACCCCACGCGCAGCGCATCGAAAACCGTTGTAATGCCGGTCGAAGCCAGTTCGCGATCATGTGCCAGAATGGCTGGCATATGGGGCCAGTCGACATCAGGGCGTGGTTCGATGTGACGTTCCAGGTTGTCGGTGTGCAATTCGACCAGACCAGGTAGTATATAATCGCCCTCGCAATCAATCGTGCCTAAGGGAACAGAACCGCCTTCAATAAGATCGGTGATTTTGCCGTCTTCGATTGTGATCGCACCCGTCATCACCCGGTCGGTCAGCACCAACTGCGCATTTGCAAAGCAAACGGATCCTGTTCGAGCTGTTGCAAGGTTCTCAGATGGATGGTCGGGGCGAAATGGTGAGTTCATATCACATACTCATCTTCAAGAAGCGGGGGATGCTTCGGTGCGGTGGATTTCACGACTAATGGTTTCAAATCTAAACCCTCTCGGCCTGAATGGCCACAAGAGCCGCGGCAATGGTTTCGTCCAGTGGCCCATTATTGCTGATTTCCGTGACATCCACTGCGGCGGGTATCGGTTTTTCGGACCGTGCCAGGCGATTTGCGATCTGTTCGGCGGTCTCGCGTCCGCGCCCGGCCAACCGTTCGGCCAATATGTCTGGGCTGGCGGTGATCTTCAGGACCAAAAGCTTCGGAAAGACGGATTTTGCATCCATCAGCACGCCGCGGGACAGGTTTGCGATACAGGTATCACCGGCTGCAATCCTTTCAAGTGTTGTCGCAGGAATGCCGTATTGCAATCCGTGTGCTGACCATTGCAGGCAAAAAAGGCCCTGCGCTGCCATATCAGAAAACTGTGTCGCAGTGACGGCGGTATAGTCTTCGCCACCCAATTCGGATGGGCGCGTGATGACCCGCTTGACCCGATGTATATCAGGTGCGGCATCGACGATCCCGCTGATAATGCTGTCTTTGCCAACCCCGGAGGGTCCGACAACGGCTATCAGGCGCCCGCCGGTCATACGGCCAGAGCCGGTGTAAACCGACTGACATCTATTTCGCGATCGCAGACACGACTGCGCGCGGCTTCGTCGTGAAAAATGCCGATAATTGCTGATTTGCGCGCCTTGGCCTCTTCAATCAGGGTTAGAACGACTTCGCGATTGGTCGGGTCAAGACTGGCGGTCGGTTCGTCCAGCAATAGCGCGGGATAGTTGTGCGCGAAGCCCCGCGCGATGTTCACACGCTGTTGTTCACCCCCCGAAAAGGTAGTCGGCGAAAGGGACCAAAGCGACGGGAGGATATTCAGGCGTGATAGAAGATCGCGCGCGCGATTTTCGGCGGTTTCAGCCGGGACACCAAGGGATCGCAGTGGTTGGGCCACGACATCCAGTGTGGGTACCCGCGGCACCACACGCAGAAACTGGCTGACGTAGCCCAACACTTCGCGCCGCAGCCGTATGATATCGCGCGGGGCCGCTTGAACCAGATCGGTACCATCAATGCTGATAACGCCACTTTGGCTTAGATAGTTTCCATAGATCATGCGCATCAGCGTTGATTTTCCGGCACCCGACGATCCGGTCAGGGCAACACATTCACCAGGGGCGACCGTCAGGTTGACGTTGCCAAGCACTTCGATCACGGCGCTGTTCTGGTTGTGCAGAGTGAATGTTTTTGAGACGTTTTTTAGTTCAATCATCATCTTGCCTCATACCTGCAGGACCGAGCTGACCAGCAATTGCGAATAGGCATGCTGCGGGTCGTCAAGAACCTGATCGGTCAGGCCCTGTTCCACCACGCGACCCGATTTCATCACCATCAATCTGTCTGCCAAAAGCCTGACGACCGCCAGGTCATGCGTCACGATAATTGCAGACAAACCCATATCGCGCACTAGCCCGCGCAATAGGTCCAGCAGCCGCGCCTGCACACTGACATCAAGACCACCGGTCGGTTCATCCATGAACACCAGACGCGGGCCCGTGACCAGATTACGCGCAATTTGCAGCCGTTGTTGCATTCCACCGGAAAAGGTGGTGGGTCGATCATCGATGCGGTTTTGGTCAATCTCGACCCGGCCCAGCCAATCTGTGGCCGTCTGCCGGATGGTGCCGTAATGCCGTTGACCGACGGCCATCAGCCGTTCACCGACGTTGCCACCTGCGCTGACACCCATGCGCAAACCGTCGCGTGCATGCTGGTGAACAAAAGCCCAATCCGTGCGACCAAGCATGCGGCGTTCGGGTTCGGACATGGTCACTGTATCACGTGGGCCCTCAGTGCGCGTGTCAAAGACAACCTCACCACGATCGGGCGCCAGATGCCCGGCCAGACAGTTCAGCAGGGTCGATTTGCCAGACCCGCTTTCACCAACAATGCCCATAACCTCGCCCGGATAAAGATCAAAGGAAACGTCGGCGCAGCCGATATGCGGACCATAGTGCTTTGCCACATCACGAACGGATAAAAGTGGAGTCATGCCGCGAACTTTCCCTTATGCCCGGCTGCCTGCCGTTTTTCGCAGTAGTCAGTGTCGGAACAAACAAACATCCGGTTGCCAGCGTCATCCACGATGATCTCGTCCAGATAGCTTTCATTCGATCCGCAAAGGCCGCAGGGTTGATCCGCTTTGGATGGATCAAACGGGTGATCGTCGAAATCCAGGCTGATGACTTTCGTGTAGGGCGGCAGCGCGTATATCCGCTGTTCGCGGCCCGCGCCGAAAAGCTGGATGGCCGGATTGTCGTCCAGCTTGGGGTTGTCGAACTTTGGAATGGGCGAGGGATCCATGACATATCGCGCCTCAACCCGGACAGGATAGGCATAGGACGTCGCGATGTGGCCATGGCGACTGATATCTTCGTATAGTTTCACATGCATCAGACCGTATTCTTCCAGACTGTGCATTTTTCTGGTTTCGCTTTCGCGCGGTTCCAGAAAGCGCAAGGGTTCGGGAATAGGCACCTGATAGACCAATATCTGATCTTCGGTCAGCGGCTGTTCCGGAATGCGGTGGCGCGTCTGGATCACTGTCGCGTCTTCTGTGGCAGTTGTCGTCTCGACACCCGCCGTTCGTTCGAAAAAGCTGCGGATGGATACCGCATTTGTTGTATCGTCCGCACCCTGATCGATGACCTTGAACCGATCTTCCGGTGTCAGAACCGCCGCTGATACCTGAACCCCACCCGTGCCCCAACCATAGGGCATCGGCATTTCCCGTGACGCAAAGGGCACCTGATATCCGGGAATGGCCAGTCCTTTTAGGATCGCGCGACGGATCATGCGTTTGGTCTGTTCGTCAAGATAGGCGAAGTTGTAGGTATCCTGCATCATAGCAAGCCCCTTACTTTAAAATCGTTTTCCAGTGTGGCGGAGTCGATGAACTGAACGGCGTCCATACCAACGGCCTTAGCCCCCGCAACATTATGCGCGCCGTCATCAATGAAAAGACAGTCATGTGCGGTAATATCTGCACGTTCACACAGCAGTTCAAAAATGGCGGCATCGGGTTTCTTGACCCCCTCACGACCAGAAACGACCAGCGTTTCAAAGACCTGATCAAGACGAGGATGAACTTTTATCCCCTCTGGCCAGGTTTCAGCGGACCAATTCGTAATGGCGTGGATGCCGTGGCCCGCCGCCATTAGTTGATCAAGCAAATCCCAGGTGCCCATGATCGCATTGGGAACGGTTCGGATATATCGACTGACATATTCAGAAAAGAGATCGCGGTCGTCTGCATTAGGAACTTCAGCAGCCAACTGATCAAAACGTTCGCCACCGTCGGCCCGGCTGTTCAGCGCCATGAAATTCGTTCTCGCAATAAAATCACGCGCCCCGTCCTGGCCCAGATCATCGGACCAGGCAAGGTGCGGTTCCCATTCAACCAGAACGCCGCCAATATCAAATATGATATGTCGTTTGGTCATTCCGCAGCCTCTGCCACATTATCGGCCATAGCTTCGCGGCGCAGTTTTCGGACCAGTTCCAACTCGGACTGAAAATCAACGTAGTGGGGCAGTTTGATGTGTTCCAGAAAACCCGTCGCCTGGATGTTGTCGGCGTGGTACAAGACAAACTCAGCGTCTTGTGCAGGGGCGCCGACGTTGTCTTCGCCAAGCTCTTCCCAACGCAACGCACGATCGACCAGTGCCATGGAAATAGCTTTGCGTTCTGTCTGACCAAAGACCAGACCATAGCCGCGCGTGAACTGGGGTGGTTCGCTTTTTGAGCCCTTGAACTGGTTCACTGTTTCGCATTCGGTCAGGGTGATTTCGCCTATTTCGATGGCGAAGCCAAGTTCTGGGATGTCCATCTCAACCGCGACGGACCCGATGCGCAGTTCCCCCACAAAAGCATGGTTACGGGCGTATCCGCGCTGTGTCGAATAGGCCATGGACAGCACAAAGCCCTCATCCCCACGGGTCAGGGCCTGCAATCGCAGTGGCCGATCCGCGGGCATTTCCAGGGGTTCGCGGGTCAGATCGGGTGGTGTTGTGTCATCATGTGGCGCTTCCTCGATCAACCCTTCTGCGTTCAGAAAATCGATCACATGGGGGATCGCCGTGGCGTCGGTATCGCGGTTCGGCGCCTCAGCCGTTTCGCCCTCGGCGGCCAGTTTGAAATCCAGCAGACGGTGGGTGTAGTCGAATGTCGGCCCCAAAAGCTGACCGCCCGGCACATCCTTGAAGGTTGCTGAAATACGTCTGTCGCAGGCCATTTCTGCCGTGTTGACGGGGTTTGAGCTGCCAAAACGGGGCAGGGTGGTCCGATAGGCGCGGATCAGGAAAATCGCCTCGATCAGATCACCGCGTGACTGTTTGATCGCCAGTGCGGCCAGATCCGGATCGTAAAGCGACCCCTCGGCCATGACGCGATTGACGGCAAGTGATAGCTGTTCGCGTATCTGTTCAATCGATAATTCAGCGACAGACGTGTCGCCGCGCCGTTCTTCGGCCAGCCAGGTATGGGCATTTTCGATGGCCCGTTCGCCGCCTTTGACAGCAACATACATCTTACGACACCTCCGTTGACCGGGGCAGCGCCGCCAGTCGGTCGCCGCATGTGAAAATGAAATCCAAACCAAGTGGAAACTGAGCGTGATTTTTTTGAAATGCCGTAGTTTCTGGAAGCTTCAGGTTGGCTGCGCCCTTGATGCCGGGCCCCGTCAGCCGTTGGCCGTCATTCGTCAGATTGTCCGTTTCAACGATAAGCGTGGCGGATCTGTCCGGGTAAGCAGGCGTTCCGATTGGATAGCTGGACAGTGGTCCCAGATCATCCCAATGGCCTAGAGCAAAGACGCAATCATTTGGGCCAGCAAAGGGTGCGCCGGTGTGGAATGAAATCCATGTCCGCAAATCGGTCGTGTCAAAAGACCCTGCAAGATGAATGGGTGTATCAGGGTCGCAAAGTGTCAGCAAAGCCGCCCCTGCCGCAGGTGACAGTGGTGCGGGCGGTGCCACAACGCCTTGGATCGTTTCAATTTTGCCAGGTCGCGCCATGGCGTTCATCACGCCGCGAAACACATGAGCAGCATCAATGGGTGGGTTGCTGAAACCGCCGTCAAGCACATCGGTTTGCATCAGTCCTCTCCCCTGACCATTGTGAAGAAATCAACTTTTGTCGCGGCGGCTTTGCCTGCGCGTTTGGTGCGGGTTTTGGTCATTTCGTCTTGCAAGGGTTGCAATACCTGCTCTGATACATTGTTTGCCGCATCGGTCTGCATCAGTGCATCCACAATCGCTGCGGCCTCGGCATCGGTTTTGCGGCGGCCTTGAATATAAGCATGCCCCACTGTGCCTGATGTCAGCTTAAGCGCGCATCGGGTCACTGTCATTTCACCCAGATTGAACGGACTGCCCGTCGCCCCCGCGCGGCCCTGAACCATCACGCTGCCGATCTCGGGCGGGCGCAGCCAGGTAAAGTCGGGGCGGTCCATAAAGCCGTCAAGCAGCGTCGAAATACGCCCGCTTGGCGCCTTAGCCAGTAGGCTCATCCATTTCTGGCGCTCTGTTTTTGTCTCGGCAGTATCTTTCATCTCGACAACTTTGGCATATACTATACAACTAGACATATGTTATCATATCCGCAGCAGTACACCAGTGGAGATTTGTGAAGATTGAGTGACACAAAGAACCCGAAAAGAAGCCCCACGCCGATCTGGATGTCGATTGCCGGTACCCTGCGGAGTGATATTTCTGAGGGGCGATATGAACCCGGTGACAAAATGCCGACCGAGGCTGAACTGGCCGCGCGGTTTGGCGTCAATCGGCATACTGTTCGTCACGCGGTGTCACATCTGGTGGACGAGGGCCTTGTGCGCAGCCGTCGTGGTGCAGGCACATTTGTGACGGCAAAGCCCACGGATTATCCCATCGGCACGCGCGTCAGGTTTCACGAAAACCTGTTGGCGGCGGGGCGTCGGCCGGAAAAGCGCATTCTTCAGATCGAAACCAGGGCCGCGACACCGGGTGAAGCAAAGGCACTTAGTATCGTGGCCGGTGACAGCGTTTGCGCCTATCATGGTCTGTCTTTGGCCGATGAACTGCCGATCGCCGTTTTTGAAAGTGTTTTTCCGCAAACACGGCTGCCAAACATCGTAAAAGCCTTGTCTGGCACCAGTAGCGTCACGGCGGCGTTGCGATTGGCCGGTGTCACGGATTACACGCGGGCCTCGACCCGTTTGACGGCCGTTCTGGCCAATGCCACCCAGGCGCTGCATCTGCAGGTCAAAGAGGGTGATCCACTGTTGTTGTCAAAGGGCGTGAATGTCGGGTCGGATCAAATGCCGGTCGAATACGGGCGCACCTGGTTTTCCGGGGACCGCGTCACGCTGACACTAGATCATCAGGTCTGATACTTTTCGAGAAAAGCTTCGGCGGACAGGCTACGGAAGTCATCCAAGGCGTTTCGCAATTGTTCATGCGGCCAGTCCCACCAGGCCAACGCGATCAACCGCTCGGCAACTTCTGGCGGCTGTCGCAAGCGCAGTGGCTTGGCGGGCGTGCCTGCAACGATTGTGTAGGGGTCAACATCCTTGGTCACGACCGCACCTGCAGCGACAACCGCACCATCGCCCAATGTCACTTCGGGTTTGATCATTGCGCCGGCTCCGATCCAGGTATCATGCCCGATGTAAGCGCGTCGCGATTTTCGATGTTCGAAGAAAGCCGCGTCGGGTTCGGCATCATCCCAATAATCGTCCGAGCGATAAAGAAAATGATGGCAGGCCGCAGTTTGCAAAGGATGATCCGTCGCGCCAATCCGGCTGAACGCGGCGATATTGGCAAGTTTTCCGATCGTCGCGTTGGCGATATCGGCATAGCGGTCGCAATAGGAATAATCGCCGAAACTGCTATATGCGATGCGACTGCCTGCGCCGACCTCGGTATAGGCACCAAAATCGCTTTCAGTTATACTGCAGCCGTCGTGAATAAAGGGCTTTTCCCGAAACAGTCGTGGCATTCTTAGTCTTTTCGCCCGATCAATCGTCCACGCAACCAGCCCGAGACTGAGTCCATGAACATCACCATGACGACGACAAGTATGATGTAATAGGCGACTTCCTCCCAGTCTTTCTGTGTCTGGATGGCCTGCGTCAGCATCAGGCCAATGCCGCCGCCTGTGATGGCACCGATGATCGTCGCAGAACGGGTATTCGATTCCAGAAAATACAGAATCTGGGCCAGCAGAATCGGAACAAGCTGTGGAATGACGCCAAACCGATACCGCTGCAGCGGCTTGGCACCGGTTGAGTTAACCCCCTCAATCTGCTTTTCGTCGACATTCTCAAGGGCTTCGGAGAATATCTTGCCGAACGTACCGGTGTCGGTGATCAGAATGGCCAGCGATCCGGTCAGCGGACCCGGACCAAAGGCGCGGGCCAGAACCACTGTCCAGATCAAGGCATCGACACCGCGGACGAAATCGAACAAACGGCGGGTCGCGGCGCGTACCAACATAATCGGTGCAAAGCGCTTGGCGGCCATGAACGACAGGGGCAGGGCGATGATAGCGGCCCCAAAGGTGCCAAGGAAGGCCATCAGGATGGTTTCGCCAATGGCCCAGGCGACTTCGTTGTGGCGCCACATCGCATTGTTCCACCAGTCGTAAACTGCGCCTTGGATATTGCCACGCGCAGGGTCGATCCGATCACCGAACAATATCTGGCCCAGCCCATATCCGTGATAGGGGCTTTCGAAGGTAAACCAGAAAAGTTCCCATCCGGGGAAATAGTTGAAAACCTCGGTCTTGGAGCCGGTGATTGTAATGCGGCCCTCTGGTGTTGTTATAGCTACGCGTCGATCAGATGCGCTGATCCAGTCGGGGATCTGACCCCCCAGATTGGTGGTAATCTGGCGCCCTTCGGCCTGCGCCTCGATCAGACCAAAGCTGGGAACGTCAACCTCGGTACGGTTGTCGGACAACAGCCGCACGATCGTATCCGAACCCAGGTCGATTGTGGTAATATCCTGTCCGCTGACCCAATCGGGGCGCTGTCCGTCAGGGTATCGGCCTTTGCGTTCACCCTCGACCGCGTATTCGATTTCACCTGTGCGGTTTGATCGGGTCACGTGAACCTTATAGGACCAACTGTCCGAGGCCAACGTGACGGCGTTGTCCCAGTTGGCGCGTTTGGCAAGACCTGCGATATCAAAAGCAAAGAAAACATAGATGAAGTAGACCAAAATCACCGCCGGAAAGGCGAAAGCCACCAGCTGTTTACGCTGCATCAAGGCATCGGTGTTCGATTTGACAAGGTCCAGATCAGCACTGGTCATCCGTTTTGCCCCTCGGTCAGGCGGTTGCGATAGCGGCTTGAGATCTGGTCAAACAGAACGATTGTTCCGAAAAGCAGGATGAAAATCGCCGCGGCCTCGTCAAAGCGACCGGGACCCCAGGCCATGGCGTTACGCAGCTCATACCCCAGACCACCTGCGCCGACGAACCCCAGAATGGCCGAGGCGCGGATGTTAATCTCAAACCGCAGCAATGTGTAGCTAAGGTAATTCGGTGCGACCTGGGGCAATACGCTAAGCCACATTTTCTGCAGCCATGTGGCGCCGGTCGATGACAGGCCTTCGACCGATTTCAGATCGGCATTTTCGGCGACTTCGGAAAACATCTTTCCAAGTGCGCCCGCGCTGTGAATGGCGATGGCGATCATGGCGGGCACCGGCCCACCGCCCAGAACAAAGATCAGGACAAGCGCGATAACGATCTCGGGCACTGCGCGCATGATGTCCATGGTCCGGCGAAAAAGCGGGATCAGAACGGGCCAGCGCGCCAGGCCACGTGTTGACAGAAGCGACAAGATCAGACCGGCCGACGCGCCGATGATGGTCGACACGGCTGCGATATTGATCGTCTCGATCAGTGCCGGAAAAAAGCGAGCAATTAGCCCGGGCAGGTCCGCACGTTTTTCCCAGGCTTCTGAGATAACCTCAGCCGGATAGTCCCCAATATTCAGCACCCCGTCCCAAAATCCGCCAGCATTGCGCGCATCGGCGATGTTGAACCCCGCCACCATCAGTATGACGAAGATCAACAGCGTCAGACCGCTATAAAGGCGTCGGCGCTGGACCTGTGCCATGTAGTGCGACTGGATTTCGATCACACCGGCAGGATGGGGTGAGGCAGCATCGGTCATAAGTGGGATCCATAAAGTAGGTCTGGCAGCCTTATTCAGACTGCCAGACAAAAAAGGCGAACTTATCCGCCGATCTTCGCTTTGCGAGCTTCTACAATCGAAATATACGTTTCGTGGGTTACTGGCTGTGCGCCCAAATTATCCCCTGCAAATACGCCATACGAGCATTCCGGGTCGTTTTCATAAAGATTGTCGACCAGTTCAGTCATTTTTGCTTTAACATCCGCGGGAAGCGCTTTGCGAAGAACGACCGGCCCTTCTGGAATAACGTTGGACTTCCAGATTTGAACAAGCTCATTCATATCGACAAGTCCTGCATCGACAGCTCTGCGCAATGCACCTGAATTATAGCCGTCTTCCCAGTTTCCTTGTGCATCGGCCCATGTGACGCCGCCATCGATATCGCCATTGAAGACCGCAACGATTGTTTGTTCGTGGCCGCCAGTGAATTTGACTTCACCAAAGTAATCACCTGATTCCATCGTTGCGCCAGTTGATTGTGGAATTTCGATAGATGGGATCAGATAGCCAGAGGTCGAGTTCGGATCACCGAAACCAAAGACCTTGCCCTGCATGTCTTCCAAGGATGTTATGCCGCTGTCAGCACGTGCAAAACCGATTGAGTGATAGCCGATTGATCCGTCCATGTTCACTTTTACCAGAACGGGTTCGACGGCTTCTGGATCCTGCAGGTAAGTCGCTGCATAGGCCGAGGCGCCCAGCCATGCCATATCAATCGTGCCACCCAACAGACCCTGGATCACACCGTTGTAGTCAGCAGGTGCAAATAGTCTGACCTCTACGCCCAGTTCTTCGCTGGCATAATCCTGCAGGCAGCTATAGCTGTTCATACGGTCCTGAGCGTTCTCACCACCTAGGATGCCGATGCGGAATTCGCTGATTGTGTTGCTGTCGGCAAGGACGGCAGTTGTCAGCATGGTTGATGTTGTCAAAGCAAGGGCTAGGGTTTTCTTCATTGGTCTCTCCGTTGGTGAAGTGCCCGTAGGGCGGGGCGGTTATGATCAGGCTGGAACGGGCCTTTGCGCCGTCTGCGTATTCAGTGTTTCGATTTCGGTTGATGTCGCGGCTTCGGAAAAATCTGCGCCCGCACCGTAGATGTCGCGGGCGACACCGGTGGTCAGCTGTTCCGGTGTGCCGTCAAACACGATCCGGCCGTCGCGCATACCGATAACCCGGTCGCAATACCTGCGCGCGGTATCAAGCGTATGCAGATTTGTGATCACCATGCGCCCATCTTCTTCGTAGATACGACGCAATGCCTCCATCACGATTTGCGCGTTCATCGGGTCAAGGGACGCAATCGGCTCGTCCGCCAGTATCATCTGTGGGTCCTGCATAAGCGCGCGGGCAATTGCGACGCGCTGCTGCTGGCCACCTGAAAGCGCTTCGGCCCGTTTGGCCGCCTGTTCTGCGATGCCCAGGCGATCCAATATGTCGATCGACTTGTGAATGTCGGCTTGTGGATACAGGTTAAACATCGTGGCCAGGGTCGACCGACGGTTCAGTGTTCCATGCAGCACGTTCGACACAACATCCATACGCGGCACAAGATTGAACTGCTGAAAGATCATCGCGCAGCGGGACTGCCAAGCGCGGCGCTTGGCACCTTTCAGGGTCGTAATTTCTTCGCCTTCGAAGCGGATGGATCCGCTTGTTGCATCGCTTAATCTGTTGATCATGCGTAATAGCGTCGATTTCCCCGCGCCAGATCTGCCGATGACACCAATCATCATGGGTTTATCGACCGTGAAGCCGACCGTATCGACGGCCCTCTTGGAGCCAAATGATTTTGTCAGTGCATCAACAGAAAGCATGCGGATCCCCCAAGTGTCGGGGATGGGGCTAAGCTGTGGCTGCTACGATTTTGTGAAAGAAATGATTCAGAACCGTGAAGCTTTTTTCGCAGAAATACGACAGCTCGTTTCGAATGCTTTTAAAGAAGCGACAAGCTTTACGGTTTTATCAATATATTAACGCACACCCGGCAAACCGTCATAAAGCTGTTACAACCTACAAACTGGTGATAAGTAAAAGTATGAAATCCAGGCTTGTATATGCGCTAATCATCGCATCTTTGCTGCCGCGTGTGGCATTTGCGCAGATCCGCGATATTCATTGCGACGACCGCGCGCGCCTGGAAGACCGCTTGTCAAATATTCTGGGTGCAGAGCGGCAGAGCCGCGGCTTGCGGGGGCCTGACGCTATTCTTGAGGTGTGGCTTCAACCATCATCGGGCGAATGGACGATGGTACAAAGCTATGCAAATGGCACCGCATGTATTGTGGCCATGGGTGAGCACTGGGAAACGCTGTCACCTCAGCCAGATCCAACCTGATATAAGGGTTTTGGGGGTGCTGGCTCAGGGTGTTGTCAGGCCTGATCCAATCAAGATATCCGCATGACTGCGCAAGACAACGATACCTTGCGAATTACGCAGGTCTGATAGCAGATCGGATAGCGTGCACGTCACTGTTGTCAGATCGACATTGCGATAGACGATGGCTGACAACCAACGAAGGTTGTTTGATGTGGCGTTGACGGGAACAACTAAAGATACTTTACGAACATGACGATAGTTGTCGTTCATCACCAAGTCGTAGGCGGCATGGATGTTCCGGTAATGCAGCGTCTCGATGTCCAGGAAACGCGTGTGCACATCCGACACAAGGTTGTTTGACGCGGGTGTGTCTGCAGGAATGTCAAAGTAGTCTGTTGGTGGTTGATCTAGGATTTGCTCTGCCGGTGCGGAAAACGAAAACATGGGTGACGTCCCTTATCTGGATGTGATGTTCATGTTCCTTCTATGGCGCGATTGACTTACAGCAGCCTTGCAAGCGGAAAATAATTGGTGGGATTTATTGCGCTTTTACATGCCGCGCCGTCGTAATGTCGAAAGGTGAATGGCCCGCGCCACTTGCGAAAAATCACGTTTCTTAATGTGAGTCCCCAGCGTGGCCCCTTTGTGCAGACGATTGGCCAGTTCTTCATTGCGGTGAATGGCGATCCCGCGATCAAGTGCGGCTTGCAGAAGATAATGTGCGCCGTCGTCTGTGCCTTTGGCCACGAACATCGGAACAGGTGTATCATCCTCGTCATATCTCAGGCCGATCGCCGCGCTTTGGCCTACAATCAGCAAAGTTGCCTGATCGATCCCCAGTTTGCCGCCCGATGCGCCTGAGCTTTCCATCCTAAGATTGCGCTGAGCGGATTTGATTTCCGGGTTTCCGTCGCTGTCTTTTCGTTCTTGCTTGGCTTCGGTCTGGGTCATTTTCATGTCTTTTTCGAAAAGCCACTTCTGAAGCGGAATATCAGCCGCGCCAGCCACCAGAAAGACAACAACAGATGCGATCATGATCGCCATAATCGTCCAGATCAGCGCTTGCTGGACGCAGCCAAGACCGCAAAACGGCAGATAAATCAGCGATCCAGATGCAAAGCTGATCAAAATCCCCAGGATCGCACCCAAGACAAGGAGTTTGAAAAGCGATTTCAGGAATTCGATCAAAGCCCGTATTCCAAAGATCCGCCCAAAACCGCCGATCGGATCCAGATTTGATAATTTAGGCATAATGGCTTCGGTCGCGAACAGAAAGCCTTTGTTCAGCACAAGGTTCAAAAGAACCGTCAAAGCGATAACAATCAGCAACAGCGGTGCGATCAGACCAACACTGTCCGCGAATGCCGAAGCGATGGCCGTGGTGGCGATATCTTCGAATGGCTGGTCCAAAGCATGAATGCTGTTTTGAATCTGGCCTTTCAAAAAGCTTGCTATAGCGCGGACCTGAATGACGATGAACAGCAGCATACCAGCAAAGACAATGGCCGTTACAAAATCGCTGAAATGGGCGATTTGCCCTTTCTCGCGCGCATCCGACAGTTTCTTTTCAGACGGCGGCAGGGTTTTTTCTTCGCTACTCATATTGGCGCGAAGGATCTTAGTTTGCCGATCATCTCCGAGGTGTCAGGAAATGTATCAATGATGAAGCCCGGTAGGATTTGAATATAGGCAACTATAAAGACACAAAACAGCACATTTTTCAGAAGTGGTGCCAAAGTATAGCTGGCCAATTGTGGCGCCAGTTTCGACAGCCCCATGATGGAAACGTCGCTGAGTATGAACAGGACCAGTACAGGGCCTGCCGTCAGAAGCCCGACATAGGCAATATCATCCAAGATCATAAGCGCGACGTTCATGGCGTCGGTCCCGAAATTTGGCGTGTACCGGTCCAGTGGCCAAAACGTATAGCTGCTGAAATGAACTTGGATCAGCATTTGAAAACCGCCGCTGGCGGCGAAAAGAACGATTGCTGCAAAGCTCAGGAATGACGCAACAACAGACGACTGTGACTTTGTGCTGGGGTCATCCAAACCCTCGGCTGCAACGTCGCGTTGCGTATCAATGATTTCGCCCGCAGCCTGGATCGACCAGAAGGGAATGCCCAGAAGAAATCCGAACAATGCACCGACGGCGACTTCCTTGCCGACGTAAAGTGCCTGCCAAACGCCCGATAAGTTTAGGTTTGCAACCTGATCGCCAAGCGGACCCACCACCGGCAGCGCAATTGCCAGCGCAATGCCCCCCTTGATCAACTGACCGATCTGAACGCGGGTAAAGACCGGAAAAACGACCATGATCCCCAGCATTCTTGCCCCAGCCAAAGCCCAGTGAAACAGGGTTTCATACAAATCCCCATAAAGCGTCTGAAACGCCTGCTGATCCATCACGGCACCATCGTCGGAAAGCCCGCGAAGATGCTTTCTGTAAACTGGGTCAGCGGATAGAAGATCGATCCGGCCAATGATGCAAAAACGCCTATGACGACGAACAGTTTAACCGTCTGTGGCAGGGTCTGATCCTGGATTTGGGTGGCTGCCTGTAGAACGCCCACAATCAGTCCAACAGCCAAAGCAGCTGCAAGTGGGGGCAGGACGATTGTCATGAAAATGCCCAGCGCGTTCGTGACAGTGATCAGGATATCTGAATACTCCATCGCGCCCTCATAGTCCCGGTGTGTAGGTTAACAGCAGCCCGTGCAACAACAGCGACCAGCCATCGACGGCGACGAATAAAAACAGCTTGCACGGCGTCGATATGATAGTGGGGGTCACCATCGACATACCCATCGCCATCAGTATCGTTGTGACGATCAGATCAATAACAACAAACGGCAAGTACAACAGAAAGCCGATTTCAAACGCACGTTTTAACTCTGTGATTAAAAACGAAGGCATCAAAACAGCCAGATCTGTGGTCTGGGCCTGACTTGCCCGATCCTCGGGCCAGACCTGAGTCGTTGCGTCCAGAAAGAAGGCGCGTTCAGCCTCGTTCGTGAAGTCCATCAAAAACGCTTTGATGGGGCCTTGGGCCTGTTCAAAGGCCGCAATCCAGTCATCCAAAGTGTCGAAATTGCTGTCAAGCGCCAGAACCTGATCGATGACGCCCTGCACCACAGGCGCGCTGATAAAGGCCGTCAGCGTCAGTGCGATCGCGTAAAGCACGATGTTCGGCGGTGTCTGCTGAATCCCAATCGCGTTGCGGACGATGAACAACACGACAGAAACCTTGATAAACGACGTTGTGGTCACGACCAAGAACGTGACCAGCCCCAGCCCGATTGTAACACTGAGGATGGCCAATATGGTGGGCGAGCTGTCCTCAATCATCGACCCGGTCCCGAAGCTGCACGCCAATCCGGTCGCCGATCTGAACCAGCTCACCGGTTGCGATCAAACGACCGTTGGCCAGAATACGGACAAAGCTGTCGTCAATCCGGCTGTCAAACCGGAAAACATGGCCTTTGCCAAGGGTTTCAATCTTGTGCAAGGGAACGGTTTGCCGACACAGTTCGAAGGTTAGGTCGATATCGATATTGTGCAGTGAAACTTGTGCAGTTGTGGTATCCAACGCCATTTTGAGATCCTCCTGTAGCGTTATGGTGTGATGGTCGAACGTCACGTCCGCCATCAGGTTTGGGTAAAGGTGAAAGGTTCCGCGATCCGCCGTGATCGGTTGGTCATTGGGGATGATCACATCACCGCGGCCAAGGTCAGAAACGGTGCTGACTGGTAAGTTGACATGACCAATACGCAGACTGGCTGTCATTGGGACATGGCCGGTGTCGGTTTTCGGCGCGGGATACTGTGTCAACAGCATCGTGGCCGCATCCGTACCACTCAGCGAAGCGGCGTATAAATCGGTGCCATATTTGATCGTGAATGACGCAGTTGCAGGCGCTGGCTGACAAACTGCGGTAAAGGTAATGGGCAGTCCCAGTCTTTCTTCCAAAGGGGCAAGCACATCATCAAGGATCAGGTTGGTCAAAAAGCACAAATCTGATGTTTCGATCTGTTCAGGGCGATCGTTGGCTATCTTGTCGATCAGTTCCCCGGGCAGTCCCAAAACGGCGTTGATATCCCCGATTTGAAGCTGCAAAAATAGATCGATCTGATCTGAAGCATGCATGTCCACTGACAGTGAAACGCGCTTTCCATTCAGTCTGCCCAGTTCGATGCAATCCAATGTGCAAAGTCGGTTGTGCAGGTCCAGATCGTTGATCTCGACAGGTCTTGGACGCGCGCGTATGACCTTGTTGTTTGGGATGAACTCAACCATGCCACCCCCCCAAATTTTGCAAGGTGAAAAGGTCTGAGACCTCATCCTCTTCTTCGATTGTGGCTTTGTTCATTGCGGACTGCTGATATGAGCGTCGCAGCTGCTCGGCCAGTGCCTGCCAGCCTTGCAGTGACTTGGTTTCTTGCCGAAGAATCCTGTGCCCGCTGTCCAGCTGTTGCTGATGTTCGCCGACACTGACCAAGGCATCAGCGTACACGCCGCTGGCGGCATCTGTACATGCTTCTAGCTGTTTCATGATCTGGTGGTGACGCTGCAGATCCAAACCGGTCAGGCGCCGACCAGGCAGGGTGCGATAGGCGTCTTGTTTTCTTGCCTTTTCTATTTCTGTGGCCTCTTTCAGCCCGATTTCTGCATCCTGGGCCTGAGTGTGGGCGGCTGACAGATTGCCTTGCGCTTTGGCGTAATGTGCCATCGCTTTGTTGTGGCGGTGCTGGCGCAGTTGAAGCAAAAGGGCGACATCATTCGGTTTCATGTGCGATCCCCTGCAGTGCGACAAGCGTGTCGTCAAAGCTGCTGAATTCATCAGTGCCTTGCTTCAGAAACGCTTTTATTTTTTGGTATTTAGCCAAAGCCTCATCAGCTTTCGGATCGGCACCGGGGGTATATTCCCCCACTTTGACCAGAAGCGAGATGTCATCATATGCCGCCATCAGATCACGAAGATGCCCGGCTGCTTTTACATGATCGGGCTCAGCAATCGTGTTCATCAACCGGCTTTTGCTGCGCATGATATCGATGGCCGGATAGTGATTTTCGGCGGCCAACTTAGCGGATAGGATCAGGTGACCATCCAGAATACCGCGGGTTTCATCGGCGATGGGGTCGGCGGTACCATCGCCCTCAACCAAAACAGTATAGAAGGCCGTAATCGAGCCAGTCACGCCAGGACCTGCACGTTCCAGCAGGTTTGGCAGCATAGTGAAGACCGAGATCGGAAAACCACGCCGCGTGGGCATTTCACCGGCTGCCAGTCCTATTTCACGCTGCGCGCGGGCAAATCGGGTCAGGCTGTCCATCAACAGCAACACGCGCTTGCCCTGATCCCGGAAATACTCGGCAACGGTTGTGGCTGCAAAAGCTGCCATGACACGCTCACCGGCGGGGCGGTCGGATGTAGACACGACCACAACCGATTTTTTCATGGCCTCCGGGCCCAGGTGATCCTGAACGAATTCGCGCACCTCGCGTCCGCGTTCCCCGATCATGCCAATCACGCAGACGTCGGCCGCACATCCCTTGACGATGGAAGACATCAACGTCGATTTGCCACCGCCCGCTTCGCCATAGATGCCGATGCGTTGCCCCTGACCGCAGGTCAGAAAACCGTCGATCGCGCGTATCCCGCAGGGTAAGGGATCTGAGATTACGTGCCTTTGCATCGGATCAGGCGCGGATCGGTGGATCGGGTTGAACAATGTCGACTTTATCGGGGGGCGGCCATCCATTGGTTGGCCAAAACTGTCGATCACGCGCCCCAACAAATCGTCCGACACTGGAATTTGCCCAAACTGCGCCAGCGGGACGACTTCTGTTTTAGTGGATAGTCCGCGGATATCGCCCATTGGTGTCAAAACCGCATGCCCATTGGAAAATCCGATGATTTCGGCCAGGATCTGGGCCTTGCTGTATGGGTCGCGAAGGTGGCAAAGCTCGCCTATTCGCCCGGATAGAATTTTGGCGTAAAGGGTCGAGCCCGTGATTTGCTGAAGGCGCCCGACGGTCTGAAAAAGCCGAACCTCGGCCAAATCGGCACACAGTTTAGCAGTATGTGGCGAACCGTTACTCATCGCCCACCTCCGCCATCAGAACAGCCGCGAGTTTTTCGAATTGCCTGTCTATCGACAAATCTACAAAACCAGACGACAGGCGCAATTCGCATCCATCCGGATGAACAGCGGAATCGAACTCAAGAACTGCCGGGATTTTGCTGGATTGGATAACACTTTGAACACGCGTCTTTTCTTCGTCAGACGCACGGGCTGACATAACAACGGTGATGGATTTTTCGTCTCGATATGCCGTCAAAGCCGCTTCAACAATGCCGGACACGATGTCTTGCGCAGGCAGACTGGAGACCAGCTTACGGGCGATTTCCATGGCTAATATCTGAGCGTCGTTTTCTATCTGCTCCAGTCGACCGGTCAATTCAGCGGCGATATCTGTCAGCGCGGCTTTTGCGGTAGCCAAGCCATCGTCATAGCCTTCTTGCCAACCCTCTTTTTTCGCGCTGCGAAACGCCTGTCGCCCTGCATCTGTCCAGCGCTTGGCTTCGTATTCTGCCAACAGATATGTTTGTTCCGCCTGGATACACAGCTCTAGCTCATTGGCTTTGATCACCGTTGGCAATGGTACGGGCAGGACATCTGGGCGTAGATTATGGTCACGCATCTGTTGCCTCCAATGCCATTTGAAACACCTCGGGGGCAGGGTGTGGCAGCGGTGATGCGTGGTCACATTCGGACACGGTCAACCGGATCAGACGCACCTCGGCATCTGACAGTGTGTTGATCCAGCCCGCGAAAGCACATTGTCCGATATGACGAATGATTTCAGTTGAAATGGTGCAGCCAATCAGACCGGTCGGGGACTGATCACAGGCCATTGCGAATTGATAGGCTTGTTCGCCGATGTCCCCGATAATGGCCTCGACCGCGGATTTCTTGATCAACTGCCGCAGGTAATATGCGCACAAGGCTGCGCCTGCGTAATCCACCGCACGTGACAGTCGTGGGTGTCCGTGTTGCGCAAGGGTCAGAACACCATCCGAAATCTGCCGCAACTCAAGGCAGCCAACAATATGCGATGCCAAGATCCGGCACATCCGTGGACTTTGACCGATATCATCCCAAACCGTTTCCGGCAGAAGGGGGCGCAGTTTACTCTGTGCCATCTCGGGAACGATATCTGCGATTTTTGATGCAATGATCGCGGTATGATCTGCAGGGGTACGCATCACTGCCCCCCCTGTTCTATGGGACTGGTGATCAGCCCATGGGACGTTTGGCGCAAATGCCAGCTACGCCATCCAATCAGGCCGATGGCAGGTATGCAAAGTGCGATAAAGGCCCCCAGAACGATGGCCTGCAGGGTGGACATTGCCGGCGCGCGCGGTGGCGCCAAGGTTACCTCGCTTTTTGTTTCGACCGGCACCATCACGACTGAGACCTTGTCGTATTTCAGGCCCTCAATGCTGTTGGCGACCAGCATTTTGATCTGCGGGACAAGAGGCTGCAGATCAAACGCCTGATCATGGCGAATGAAAACCGATGCAGATGACGGCTTCTGATCCCTCGAAAACCTATCAGAGGTGGGTAACACCACATGCGTTCGCGCGGACAGTACCCCATCAATGTCAGAGATCGTGCGCGATAGCTCTTCTGTCATAGCAAAAACAAAGCGCGCCCGTTCTTCGGTGGGCGAAACAACAAAGCCTTCGCCTTTGAATACGTCGCCCAAGGTAGCGTAGTCGCGGCGCGGGTAGCCATTGGCGCGCAAAACTTCGACCGCATCAGAAAAACGTGTTTGATCCACTTGCACCGTGATCAGGCCACTATTGCCGGGAACACGCGTCGCATTGATCTGATGGCGATAAAGCGTCGATATGATCTCATTCGCTTCCTGCTCGTTCAGGTCGGTATAAAGATCGGTCTGGCATCCGGCCAAGGCCAAGACCAACGCCGTTGAGCAGATGATGTTTCGAACCACATGCATCTTCAGTTTCCCGACATCAGCTTGTTCATTGAACTGGGCAACTGCGTGCCGACTTTGGCCACCAGTTCCAGCTCAATCGCGTGATCAAAAGTGGCCTTAAGCGACTTCATGGATTGTTCAAAAGCTGCATTGTCCGCGGGTAAAGGTGCAGACGCGGGGCCATCTGGTAGACGACGGACGGATTTGATTTGCGCCGCTTCAGTCGCTCCAAGCGCCTTGTGATTTTCCACAATATCACTGATCCGGGACGTCAGATTTTCCGTAGCGGATGAGGGCGACTTGACACTGTTCTGAACAGATAGATCTGCGGCGATCTGCATCTGATCTAAGAACGCCTTTCCGTTTTCGGCCGTCGGATTATCAGGCAGTGCGACGTCGCCTGAAGGTGCATTTGATATCTTGGGATCCATAGCTTTTCCTCATTCAATCGCCGCCATGGGCAATGGCGTTGTTGTCTGAGGTAACGGGCGATTCTTACGGCTGCCTTACGTCTTTGTTTTCACAGCGGGGCGTTGTGCGGTGGGAAAAAGATCAATATGTATCGGCCTGATAGATCCGCATGAGGTGCGCCATGACAGTCGTCGTCCAAACCCGTATTCGGGCCGTTCTGATCAGAACCGCTTTGGTATCTTTATGGCTTTTTAGCCTTGGTTTTCAGGCACTTCATGCAGCGCCGCTAAAGCTGGAAGATCAGGAAATGCCTTATCTGATCATCGATCAGAATCTGCAGTCGGTGCTGGCGGATTTCAGTGAAAGCTTTGACGTGCCCATTGATATCAACGATGACGTAAAGGGTCAGGTTCAACGGCTTTCAGGCGATTTTACGCCCGAGGGCTTTTTGCACCATCTGGCGCTGACCCATGGGTTCAGTTGGTACTACGACGGGCAGGTTATACACATTACCCCTGTCGAAGACGATCAAACCGTTATTCTGCAAATGAATGACATATCGTTTGATGATTTTCTGCTGACATTGGAAGAGCTTGGGATCGCCGACGAACGGTTTCCCGTTTCTGAAGCGGGTGAGCAGGGTCTGGCCCGGGCATCAGGACCGCCACGTTATATCGAGCTTTTGTCCGAGGCCTTTCACGCCATACTACAGCCGACACCTGCGGCACCCAAACCCACCGGTACCCTGACCATCATCCAGGGCAACGATCGCCAGTCCGTGCCGCAAACGCGCAACTAAGACTGGCACCGTCCCGCCGCAGGGCCGACCCCTCGCATTTTCTTTCCAGCCGTCAGGTTACGGCAAGGTTTCAGGCCCATGCATTATGCACGGTCGGAAAACGATCAGCTGATCATTTCGACTTGTATCATTGCAAGGGGGCCTGTGCCCTGACGCGAAAAGGAGAGAAATATGAGCTTTTTAAGTGGTCTGGGAGATATTGTCGGAAAGGGTCTGCAGATCGGTGGTCTTGTCACCGGCAATCCAGGTCTGGCCGCTGCCGGTAAAGGTATCGACGACCTGACAGAAGGTGGCGGACAAGCTGCCGCCCAGTTTCAACAGGCGCTGAACATGCAGATTGCATCGTTTGCGTCGAACGAACTGTCCAACATGCAACAGATGGATGAAGAGGCGTTCAAGGAAATGGACGAAACCTAAGTCATCCAAAACTTTCACCACAAAACGAAAGGAGATAGCAAATGTCTATCCCAGGAGTAGGTGGCGCCCATACCGTCACCGCGCAATCGGATGGAACTGGGCTTCAGTTTGGCACCGAATTTGCCAGCAAACTGAAGCAAAGTGCAGATCGCATCAGCGATTTTGCAGACAAATCCGGTTCTGAATTCAAGAACGACAGCAGCTTGTATCAGGAAGGCGCCCGTTTGGATAAGTTGCTTCATCAAGGTGTGCAAAGCTATGCCACGGGAAATGCCAAGGGCCTGAATGATGATAGCAAGGACTATCTGACAAATCTATCGCGTCTGATGGGCCAGCCCATGGCCGGTGCGCGCGGTGAAGGCGGCAGCACGGCTCAGCTTGATTACGTTGCAGACAGTCTGCGTGGTATTCTGACGCCCGTGGTCGACACCCGGTCCGGTGGCTCTGGCGGCGCCAGTGCTTCGGGTTCGGTTGGTACAGCAGGCAATATGGATGCAGCCAATGTCATGTTGGATCGTATCAAATCAGCCGATACGTCAGAGGCCAAGGCAGACGATATCCTTGATCTGATTGCCATTCTTAAAAACGGCATGGGTGGTGCATCCAAACCGGATGCGTCTACACCTGCCAAGGGTGATGATGCAGTAAAAGCGGAAAAGACCGCCGACAGTGCTGCTGAAACACCCGCTGTGACCAATGGTGAAGTATCCAAGGCTGAACCAAAGGCACCCATGCCGCCTGAACAGCGGCTGGTCGGCGATCAGCTAATGGCCATGATGGAAGCGCCCGAAGGTGCCGGCCTGACGCTAGAGGACGGCAAAGGCGGTGACATGGGTATTGGGGTGAAAACCAAAGGCGCCTCGAAAGACAACGGTCATGATGAGATCGGTGGTGATGAGGTTCTGAAGTTCCACGCACCCGAAGGCACCCAAGGCGCTGAAGTCGATATCGTCGATCTTTTCGGTGACAAGGGTGGCAAGCCCCAGGAAAAGGGGATCATTACCGTGAAGGACAAAGATGGTAACGTTCTGGACACCATCGAAATCCGCGGCAACAAAAGTGGTGATCAGACGGTAAAGATTGACCAGCCCTTCGCGACGCTAGAGTTTAGCACGCCTGAAGGCCGTTCAGACTTTGCACCATCCGGCATCACGCTGAACCCGACCGGTGGCACATCTGCTGACCCAATGCCTGTTGGTGAACTGTCAGGTGATATGTCGCAGCTTTTGTCGGCAATGATGGAAATCACGACCTTCATTAACTCCAGCACATCGCTGAACGAATCCACTAAGCAAAAGCTGATGGGTGATGTAACGCAAGTGCTGGAACAAATCGTCAAATCGCAGGATGACGCGGGTGAAGGTGGTGAAACTGTAACTGCGACCGAGGCTGCAGGCGTTCTTGATGCAATCAAGATCTTGACGACCAGCCTGAAAACCACCGGTGACGATACATCCGAAAAGCGGCAGGGGCTTGATGCTTTGGCCACTGGGATCGCCGGACTGAACGGCATCGTCAATCCCGTCGATGTTCAAACCGCGTAATCTTAACTGAACTTAACCAAACCTGAAGGAGAAATACCATGGCAACCGTATCCGGAGCATCCGCAGCAGACGTTGGCGCAGCAGCAGATTCGTCGGCAGCTGTCGGCGGCGGCGAATTTGGCGCAATGATGGGCGAACTGCGCGCAACCTTTGATGAAGCGCAACGCCGCAATGTCGAAATGCGTAAGCTGACCACCGAAGAAGGCACCGAACTTGGTGTCGCCAAGAAGGGCATCCAGCCTGTCTAAATCAAAAGACGGGGCGTTGTTTTGCAGCGCCCTGCTTATCCCCATCTGTCACGAAAAGTGGTATTTGACATGCCTTGCAATCTTACCGTTCGTTCAGGAAATCATGCTGGCGCACAGGACCCGCTGACCGAAGGACGCACGCTTATTGGTCGGTCGTTGGCCTGCGATATTGTGCTGTCGGATCAGCAGATCGCGGATGAGCATGCCGTGCTTTATGTCAGTGGCCTGAATGCGACGCTGACTGCACTGGAAAAGGACGTTCACGTCGTGGATCAGGGTATCGTGCCAGCTGGGCATAAAGCCAAAATCGCCTTTCCGGCTGATCTGCAGCTTGGGGATGTCGTACTGCATTTCGACATGCCGCAGAATCGATCCAAGCTGATCCTGGCCGTCGCCAGTTGTGTCGTCGCAGCTGTCATCAGCTTGTCGATCACTGCGAACGCAATGAATTCTTCGGACCTGCCACTGCCACTGCCCACACCAAAGAACGTGGTCGAGGATCATCCCCGGCCGACCCTGCCAGATATGACACAGATGGCTTTTGATGCACTGGATAAACGTCTTGAGCAGGACGGTCTGCATCGGACGATCCGCTTGACACGCAACGATGGTGCATTGTCGGTTTCTGGTGGTCTTGGCGTCGACCAGATGGCAGTCTGGAAAGATATCGAGCGGTGGTTTGATGCATCCTTCAGCGACACGGCCTTGATCCGTGATGTTCACCCCAGCCAAACCACCACATCAACGGGAAAGACACCCACAATTCAGTCAGTCTGGTTCGCGGGCAAGCCATTTATATCTGTCAGCGGGGTTCGATACCACGAAGGCGCAAAGCTGCCAAATGGTTGGACTCTATTGAAAATCGGCAAAGATACCGCACGATTTCAGGCTTTTGAACAAACCATCGACGTGAAATATTAGGGGATCGGATGAATGCAGGTCAGGCCCTTATCCCCTCCAGTTTCGACGCAAGGTATCGCGGCACCTCGGAATGATATCGGCCTGTTCAGGTCCAAACTGAATGCGGATTTTTCATCTGATTTGCTGGTCCCCAAGCAAAAGCTGCCTGTCCCCGGCCTGTTTCGCACGCTGCTAGAGTTTGTAACGCCCCCGCGTCCATCAGGACAGACTATCAACAATGCCGAAATCCAGATCGAACTGCGGTCTGCTTTGCTGACGCTTGAACACAGCGCAGACGTTGACGATTTGGCGGCCGCATCAGCGATCCGTTGCGAAATCGAGAAGATCGAAATTCTGCAACAACAACTGAATTCGCTTTTGAAGGGATAATATGATGACCCGGAAACAACATAATGTTTTGGTTTTGATGGCACAGACCTATGTCAGGTTGGGTCATTCCCGGCATGCGCTTTCGCTGTTGCATCCCGTTTTGAAAGCAGATCCGGATCATGTTCTGGCCCTACGTGCCGCGGCGCAGGCGCAACTGGATGTTGGTGAAAATGATCGCGCCATTTCGACCTGCGAACATCTGTTATCGATCGAAACGGGGTTTTCCGCCCGCAAAGGCATTCAGCTTTTGCTGTCACGTGCCCTTTTCCGCGCCAATTCAATGGCGAAGGCCAGGCGCGCCTTTGCTGCCGCGCAGAGTACAAGTGAAAGGTCAGTCCAATGCAACACCTGACCACACAACGCTTGCTGCAATTGCTGACCAGCAGCAAGGATTTGTCCATCGGTGTGCTGCTGATCATAACGATCATGTTGATGATCCTGCCTATGCCGACCGCTTTGGTTGATGGCTTGATTGGTCTGAACTTCGGCATCGCGGTTTTGCTGTTGATGACGGCGGTTTATCTTGGATCGGCGCTGCAGCTTTCAAGCCTGCCAGGCATAATCCTGATATCCACCATTTTCCGGCTGGCGTTGTCTGTTACAACAACACGTTTGATTTTGTCTGAAGGCAACGCTGGTGCCATCGTTGACACATTCGGCGCCTTTGTGATCGCTGGCAATGTCGTTGTCGGGATGGTCGTATTCTTTATCGTGACAATCGTCCAGTTCATCGTAATCGCCAAAGGATCCGAGCGCATTGCCGAGGTTGGTGCACGCTTTACGCTGGACGCCTTGCCTGGCAAGCAGATGAGCATCGATGCCGAGTTGCGAAACGGCGATATCGACAATCTTGAAGCCTCTCAGCGCAGATCACTGCTGCAACGTGAAAGCCAGTTTTACGGTGCAATGGATGGCGCGATGAAATTTGTGAAGGGCGACGCTATCGCCGGTCTGATTATCATCAGCGTCAACCTGATCGGCGGACTAACGATCGGTATGGTCCAGCGCGGCATGTCATTTGGCGAAGCAGGGTATAAATATTCGCTTCTGACTGTAGGCGATGCCCTGATTTCACAGATACCTGCGCTGCTGATTTCGATCACCGCGGCCACAATCGTCACCCGTGTGCAAGGCGATACGCAACGCAATCTGGGCTCAGACATTATTGCCCAGTTGATGTCCGACAGGCGCGCCATGCGAATGGCTGCGTTTACGGTTTGCGGTATGGGACTATTGCCAGGATTTCCAACCGTTATCCTGCTTATCCTGGGTGGTCTTTTTGGTTTTGCCAGTGTTCTGATTGGCCGCAAAAAGCCTGATACCGCCGCCTTACCCGAGACAAACGAGGACGCAGTTTCTGTGACACAGTTACCGGCAGACGCCCCTGTCGAGGTGTTGGTATCCGACGCGCTGGCGCATGACATTGACCTTGATGCTCTTGCAGAGCCGATCCTGGCGCTGCGCGATAAAATCAGCCAAACGATAGGGCTGCCATGTCCTGCCATGACTGTGAAAATGGACCCATCGCTGCAAACAGATTGCTTTCAGATTATGATGGAAGACGTTCCGGTACTTCGGGATACGTTGCGTGATGATCGAATATATGTGGAGGATTGCCCCGAATTCATTGACCTGATCAGTGTTCCGTTTGATCAGATTGCAACCTCTGATGGCCGCACGTTATATAGTGTGCCGTCTGACCATAAACAGGCGGTTGCGGATGCTGGCCTTCTTTATCGCGCGGCAACGCAGCACCTTGTCGACATGCTTGAACGGTCTGTTTTCAAGCATTTCGCGTTATTCGTCGGCATACAGGAAACGCAGACGATGCTAAGCGAACTGGGTCAAACTTATGAAGCGCTTCGCAATGAAGTGCTGCGCCAGTGCCCCGTTCAGCAAATTGCAGATGTTTTGCGTCGATTGGTTCAGGAACAGATTTTTCCGACAAACAAACGCCAATTTATGGAGGCATTGGCCGAGTGGGCTTCGCCGGACCAAAATGGCGTGACCTTGACCGAATATATACGTGTTTCCCTGGCCAAGAAAATCTGTCACCAGGTGGCCGATCAGAATGGCACGATTTCAGCCATTGTTCTGGAACGCGATACCGAGGCGCTGTTACGCGATTGCCTGCGTGATACCAATGTTGGCCCCTTCCTTATGCTGGACGACAAGCAAAGCGATCTGCTGCTGTCTGAAATTCAGAAAAGTACACAATCGATAAGTAATGGTCAGGTGAAGCCGGTACTGATGACTGCAATGGACGTGCGGCGCCATCTGAAAACCTTTCTAACCAGAAATAATATCGAAATACAGGTGCTATCGTTTCAGGAACTGGCCGATGGCTTCACAGCTTTGCCGGTTTCAACCCTAAGGTTAGGCGATTCATCGCCGGCAAACGATGTCGCGTGAATTGAAATTGCCAGCAGATGACAACCGCTGCTATTGCACCAGTCGTGTATCGTTGATTGGTGTCATTTTTTCGGATCGTGCTAAACCGTAAAGGAAATACCATGCGTTACAGTATTTTTCTAGGACTTGCCTTCTGCCTGTCGTGGCCCGTTATGGCCGATCAGATACAAGACGATCTTATGATACCGATCATTGAATCCGAAGGTAGCCTTGTACAACTGGAACACGAGGCCTCAACTGTCTTTGTGGCCGACCCCAGTATTGCCAGCCTGCAGGTTGTCTCGAGCAAGACGGTTTTCGTCCTGGCCCATACGGTCGGCAAAACTACGCTTTATGCTCTTGATGAAAACGATGACGTCATCATGCAAAAAGAAATCGTGGTGCACAAATCGCTGCAGCATCTTCAACAGCAACTTCGCGAACAATCCGGATCATAAGTAGGCGATGATATGAGAGTCCTTTTGCTGGAAGACAACTTGAGCAATGCTGAAATTTATCAAATGCACCTGAAGAAATCAGGATTTGCCGTTGATCATGTGGAAACGCTGACGGAAACAGAAGATGCCGTTGCAGTGACAGACTATGATATTCTGCTGCTGGATCGTCAGGTGCCCGATGGCGACAGCCGTATATGGCTGTCAGAGGTTCGTAAAACAGGTGTCTCGGTTCCTGTTCTTTTCCTGACCGTACGGGATACGATCGAAGATCGTATCGAAGGTCTGGATGCGGGTGCTGATGACTATATGCCAAAGCCCGTCGCCCCAAAGGAACTGGAAGCCCGCATTCGCGCGATCCTGCGTCGCCCAAAGGAAATGCTGTCAGCCAAACTGGTCTGCGGAAATCTGTCATTCGATACACGGCATCGCGAAACCTGTATCGATGATATTCCTGTCAAGATTTCAAAGCGCGAAGGCTGTCTGCTGGAACGTCTTATGCGAAGGTCAAACCACGTTGTCACAAAAACGTCACTGGAAGACGGTCTTTATGGTCACGGCGAAGAAGTCACACCAAACAGTATCGAAGTATGTGTTTGCAGATTAAGAAAAAATCTAGAAAAGGCCGGGGCAAAAGTGGATATCCACACGATCCGGGGCGTTGGGTATCTTATCCGTGAGCGGGTCATCAATTAGATTTCAGCTTAGCCTAAGATTTGGCTTGCTTGCATTGATCGGTGTTCTGATTGCGGCTTACGCAATCACCCGGCAAATCCGACATCTTGATGACCTTGTACAGGAAGTCGCGCTTGGCCATCAGATTGAAGATCTGGCCAATGCGCTTGGCCGTGACGCAGACGGCATGCCGACATTGGATTTGCCCCCCAGGTTGTTGCGTCTTTACGAAGAGGAACATAACGGCTCGGTCTTTGTTATTCGCAATCAAACGGGTCAGGTTTTATTTGATGACGGCGATAATGCCTTAAAGATTCTTGAGCCTGGTTTTACCTTCCCCAGTTTTTTTCATTATTTCCAGGCCGTGGATATGTCACCCGAGGAAGCCCGTGGATTGGACCCGCAACGTTTTGGCATGACCGAACGTGTTAATACAGATATCGGCGAAGTTTTTATAACGGTGGCACAACACAGAGTGGCTGATGATTTTCTAAGCCGCGCTGTCGCTATAGAACTGGTGGATGATGCGATTTTGGTGGGCGGCCCCTTGTTGATCCTGTTTATTCTGGCCGGCTTTGGTGTCGTCAGTTACAGCACACGCGGTCTTAGTTTTCTATCTGAAAAAGCCCGCGATATCGGTCCCCAGACCATCAGAACCAGACTGCCCGTTCACGCCGCACCGACCGAGGTGATGCCGCTGGCCCACGCGTTCAACGAAGCGATGGACCGCGTGGCCGAAGGATATGACAACCAGCAACGTTTCACGATTGACGCGGCGCATCAGTTGAAGACGCCGCTGGCAGTACTGCGCGCCAGGCTGGAAACCATAGCACCCTTTGCCGGGCGGGATCTGCTTGAGGTTGACCTGAGCCACATGGAAACTTTGATCCAGCAGCTTTTGACAAGTGCCCGCATAAGTGTGGTGAACATCAGCCCAGATGAAACCATAACACTGAATGCTTTGGCACAAGAGGTCGTCGTCGCATTGGCTCCGATCGCGATTGAACAAGGCAATACCCTTGAATTGGAGCGCCCCGATGTCCCCGTTGTCGTAATGGGCGAGTCGCATCTTGCGATGGAAGCCATTCGAAACCTTGTCAATAATGCCATCAATCACACGGCTGATGGTACAACCGTCACTGTTCGGGTCTCTGAACCACATAAACTGCAGGTTCTTGATCGTGGTCCTGGGGTGCCTGACTCGGAAAAGAAACACATCTTCATGCCCTTCAGTCAGGGGCGCAAACCCACCAGAAACGGCACCGGTATGGGGTTGGCTATTGTGTCACAGATCATGCAGGTCCACTTTGGTAAGGTCACAGTCGAAGATCGCGATGGGGGCGGTGCCGTGTTTACCTTGCATTTTTCCCCGCCGCTCGTTCGGCAAGCGGAAGAATAACGCCATCTGCGAAAATTTCGTCCTATGCTGATCAGCATGTAAGCGTGCTGTAAGTTTGTACATTTATCCAGTGCTCACTATAACTCAGGAGCACACATAAATGTCTATCACATCAGTAAACGCAAACATGAACACACCAACAGCAACCCCGGCTGCGGGCGCCGAAAAGTTCTCTGAAGCGATCAGCAAATCTGCAAACGAAGGTCTGCAAATTGCTCAGCGTCCAGTAGGTGGCGACATACTAAACCTGCCGGCAAATAATCCTAAACTTGATGGCATCTCCAATGCAATCAATGCTGCGGGCTTTATTGGCACTGCCATCAATAGGAATGCTCTGGAATCGGATCTGAAACGCGAATTGCCAAGCGCAATCAGCGCTTTGGAAAACGCGCCAGAGGGATCAGTTGTCAGAGTCGACATCAATATGTCGAGTAACGGAAGCACGTATTTCGGAACGCGTGTTGGCGGAGTAGAACTGGCAGCAAGTTACGGAGGTCGCGGTGGTGATAATCTAAATGCACCAGGTCAACAAACCGTAACCTTCTTCATTCACAACTCAAAGAACTCGTCACCCAATATGGGCGGTGACCCTGTTGCCAGCCTCAAGGATGCCCGCGAAATGCTTGATCTTCTGAGACGATAAGTCAAACATGGTTGTTGAAAAAGGCCCCTGCTTTGTGCAGGGGCCGATTTTGTAATCATCTTGAAGCTGTTTTGGGCGATTTGGCTCTGTTTCCGGATCATTTATTTACCAACATACCAACGATACAATCTGTCCGGCCTGGACAACCGTACCGTTCTGACCGAGTTGATCGCAGACGGCATCATCGTCACCCATAACGGCAGACCCACCAAAGCCTTCCACATCCCAAGCTGCAGCAGCAAACATCACGAAGCGTTACGACGATTGAAGCAACAGAAACTATCCGCTTTTATACACCTTTGAAAATCCAGCCATCTTTCAGTCATGGAAAGGGGGGATCTCATGACTGATGCGATAACTGCATTCGAATTCTGGGGCGCGAACGATCTGCCCGGCGCTCGCGCAGCATAAGCATCGCTGGTGTCACGATCAGTGTCAGAAGTGTCGCAATAACCAATCCCCCTGCGATTGCCGAGGAAAGCTCGGTCCACCATTGGGTCGACGGGGCGCCATAGACGACTTCGCGGGTGAAGAAATTCAGGTTCAGACCGATCACCATTGGCATAAGGCCAAGCGCAGTCGTCACCGAGGTCAAAACAACAGGTCGCAGACGCTGCGCACCCGTGCGCAGCGCGGCCTCAAGCGGTGCAAGGCCACGACGGATAAAATCGTTATACGTATCAATCAGAACGATGTTATTGTTCACAACGATCCCCGCCAAAGCAATCACTCCGATTCCGCCCATGACCACGCCGAAAGGACGCCCGGTCACCATCAACCCCAGCAAGACACCCGCGACGGAAAAGACAATTGCACTCATCACCACGAAAGCCTGGTAAAAACTGTTGAACTGCAGTACCAGGATGACAAGCATCAGGAAGATCGCCGATATGAATGCGCCGATCAGAAAGGTCATCGCCTCGGCCTGATCTTCGGCCTCGCCTGCAAAGCTAAAGGTCACGCCCTCGGGCAGAGTGGCGGTCTCAAGTGCGGATTGCAGAGCCGTGATCTGATCGTTCACCAAAAGACCCGGCGCGACATTTGCTTCGATTGTCACAACGCGCTGTTCATCAAGGCGGCGGATGGTGCCAACGCGTGGCGTGGGCGCAAAGGTGACAAAATTCGAAATCGGCACCAACCCGGCCGAGGTCGGCACCCTGAGATTTCCCAATTCAGCAAGTGTACGTGCATCGCGGGGAAAGCGCACCCGGATATCAAGCGCGCCTTCGGCATCATCGGGGCGGTAATCAGCGACAGTGATGCCTTGCGTCAGCATTTGTACGGCCTGCCCCAAAAGGCTGACATCGGCTCCAAAACGGGCAGCTTCGGCACGGTCCACAAGGATCGATACCTCAACCCCGGGAAGCGAACGGGTGTCGGTCACGTCCGTGAAGCCGCCAACCTGTTCCATGATACGAAACACTTCATCCACCGCCTCGGTCTGGGTGGCCGAGGCACGTGCGCGAATCTGCAGATTGACCGGTTTGCCCGCCGTCGGTCCGCTATCGGCGGTTTCGACCTGTACATCAATACCTGGAATATCGGCCATTTCAACCCGGATGGCTTCGCCGATCAGTGCGGCTGTCCGCCGTTCATCCCATTCGATCAGGTCCAGTTGGATCACGCCGATCGTTTCTTCATCACCTTGTCCGGCGGACATGGTCGAGCGTGCATAGACACTTTCGAATTCATCGTATTGCAGAAGACGATCTTCAACGATGCGCACCAGCGCATCACGTTCCCAGATCGAGAAATTGTCGCGCGCGCGCACCTGCACCGACATGAATTCAGGCTCGACAGACGGGAAAAAAGTCAGGCCCCGCCCGAATTGTCCATAGGCTGTGAATCCCCCCAGAAGAAGCGCCAGAGCAAAAAGAAGGGTCGCACCAGGCCGCAGCAGTGCCCATTCCAGAAGGCGGATGTAAGCGCCCGTGACCCCTCCGATCTGACGCGGGTCACCGTATTCAGCGGCATGAAGCGCGCGTTTGGCGCTGGCGGTTCGTGGCTGTCGCCGACCGATGACACCACCCGTTACCGGAATAAAGATCAGCGCCATGAACAGCGACGCGAAAAGCGTCAGGATAACGGTGATGGGCAAAAACTTCATGAATTCGCCCACAAGGCCAGTCCAGAAAAGAAGCGGAAAGAAAACACTTAGTGTCGTTGCAGTTGAGGCGATGACAGGCCAAGCCATACGCTTGGCCGCAGCGGCATAGGCATCTTTGGGCTCAGTGCCGGCCTGCAAATGCCTGTCGGCCAGTTCCACAGTCACAATGGCGCCGTCCACCAGCATGCCCACCACCAGGATCAGGCTAAAAAGAACTACGATATTCATCGTATAGTCCATGGCCCAAAGTGCGGTGACGCCAGTCAGAAACGCACCGGGAATTGCCAGTCCAACCAAAATGGCAGACCGTAGACCAAGCGCATAAACAATGACGATCATAACAAGAATAATGGCTGCAATCACATTCGCCTCAAGGTCCGAAAGCATGCTTTTAACATCCTCGGACTGGTCTTGCAGATACGTTACCTCGACGCTGTCCGGCCAATCCTGTCGGGCCTCTTCAATGACTTCGCGCACATCTTCAATTGTATTGATGATATTCGCGCCTGAACGTTTCACGACCTCAAGCGACAGTGCGGGTTGACCATCTATCCGGGCAAAACTGGTCGGGTCTTCAAAAGTACGCCTGACGCTGCCAACATCGGCAAAGGTAACGACCGTATTGCCGCGCACCTTGACCGGCAGCTCCATCACATCCTCGATATCTTCAATCAGACCGGGAACTTTCAGACCGATGCGTGCGCCGCCGGTTTCAATAGCGCCCGCAGCAATCAGGCTGTTGTTGCGCTGCAGTTGGCTGATAAGCTCATCAAAACTTAAGTTGTATGTCTGAAAAACCGTTGGGTCGATCAGGACCTCCATGATTTCTTCACGCTTGCCGCCGATATCCACCTCAAGAACGCCCGGCAGGGCAGCAACAAGGTCAGCGGTATCATCGGCTATAGTGTTCAGCGCGCGTTCTGGAACAGGACCTGACAGAACAATCGTGATGATCGGGAAAAGGGCCGTATTGATTTCAGTAATCTGAATATCGTAGGCATCCTCTGGCAACTCGCTTTCAACCCGATCTGCGGCCTCTCTGACTTTATCAAGCGCCTCATCAATGTCGCCACCTGCTGTGAATTCAAGCTGCAGCGAAGCAAATCCTTCGGCAGCATCCGAACTCATTTTCTCCAGATCTTCGATTGACCCGAATTCGGCCTCCATCGGTTCCAGCAGCAGGCGTTCGGCATCGGTCGGACTGATGCCATCAAGACCGGTTGAGACATAAACAAGCGGCAGCGGTACTTCAGGGTTTGCCTCTTTCGGGATAGTAATATAGGCGAATATCCCTACGGCAAGAAGCATAACAAACGACATCACAACGACACGCGCGCGCGAAAATGCAGCATCTATGATAGTGTTCATTGCCCTGTCCTCTGCTGGACCGAGGCATTGTTCATGTCAATTTCCGGTTCAGGCTGCACAGCTTCGCCGTCGCGTACAAAACCCTGTCCAATTGTAATAATATCGGCACGATCTGGCAGTCCTGTTACCCAGATCCCGTCAATCTCGGCGCGTACAACATCAACCGGATAGAAAACGACACGCCCGTCTTCGACAGTTTTGACACCGGTTTCGCCCGATGGATCAAGCGATACGATAGACGGCGAAATGAAATGCGCCTGCGCCTGACCTGTCGGGATCGAAACCTCAGCTGAAATTCCTGCGGCAATAACGCCACCATCGTTCGGTACCTCAATCTCGGTTAAAAAGGTCCGTGTGTCGGTCGAAGCGGCCGATCCGACAAAAGTCACACGACCTTCGCGGCGTTCGCCGGTGATGAACGTAACAACGGCTTGCTGACCATCCCTGATCCGGCTAAGCGCCTGTTGTGGGACCTGAACAGCAACGGTCAGCGGTTGATTGTCGACAAGACGCGCGACATCTGCCCCGGCCTGAATGAACTCACCCTCATCTAGTGTCATCGTCTCAAGCCGCCCCGCAAAAGGTGCGACAATATCGGTGCTCTCCAACGCTGTTTCGGCCGAGGCCAGTTGCGCTTCGGCGGCCGCAAGTGTAGCGCGCGCTTCCACAACGCGATCTTCTGTGGCGATCCCGCGGTCGCGCAGATTTTGCGCATTTTCAAATTCGCGACGCGCACGCGCGATTTCCTCACGTGCGCGCTCGACATCGGCGCCTTCTCGGTCAGTGGAAAGACGGGCTATGACGGTATCGGCCTGAACAATGTCGCCTTTTTCAACAAGAACTTCAGCCACATCACCCGATGATTCAGCACGGATCATCGTGTCGCGGTCAGGTTGTGCCTGACCTTCAGCCTGAAATGTCAGAATGACCGGCTGTATCTCAGAGGTGCGGAATGCAACTGTAATTGGGTCACGTTCGGTGTCGTTGTTATCAGCAGACATACCTTCGCTTGGCAGCAGAAACCCGCTGACCATCCAGACTATGATCACCACAATAATGGCGACCGCAACCCAGGTCGAACGTCGAGCGCCTGCATCATCTTCTTTGAAGCGAAGCGCATCCGGCCCTTGCGTATTGATGACGTCACTCTTGTTGTTCATCAAGCAATCCTTTGTATCTGCCCTTTAATGCGACAGTCTTTAGCTATCCCAGCCTGAAATAATGACTACTCAGACAAACTAGTGACTTACAGATTTCTCAATAGCGACGCAGATGCAAGTATCCCAATTTTGCCAAGCTGGAAAACGCCACGTTGATGATTTTATGGGCAAACGGCCTGACCTAAACGGTCGCAGGATCGACCGACGCAATGCGGACATCGCGTTTGCAGTATCGAACGCTCGCAAGATAACATTCTGCTTACGCGCCAGCATCCCCGGCCGAAAACAGCAAAAGAATCCCGCCAAACACGACAAGCGCCGCACCCGGATCGAAATCATGTTCGGCAGGCTCAAGGATTGGCGACGCCTTGCAATCAGATACGACAGACGCCCAAAGATCTTCCTGTCGGTCATCACCCTCGCAGCAAACGTTATCTATTGATTATAAGTCCTAACCCTAGAAATCATCAAACTCCGGGACATTCCCAAGTCTGACAAGAAAGCTTGGTGATCCGACCTCGCCACTGTTTGGGTCTTCACTAATCATATAGGCATCAGCACCGGCGCAATCCTCGGACTGGGCTTCCCGCTCGGCTCTGTTCTGGGCTTCTGACGCCGTTGAATATTGAAATTGCTTGCCAATTTTCAGGCTTGTTTGCCCGTCACGCCCGGGCTTCTGTTCCACATATGTCTGACAGATATAATGAACTTTGGTTGTCTTCTCGTCTGCGTGCGCCATGGGCTAGATCCTTCGTACTTGTCGTGGCACCACTGAAGCCTGAAAGGAGCGGGCAACGTATGTGTTATCGCTTTGTGGCGACCTTGGATGAACCTGATCCATTCTACCGCGATGGCTTTCTTGGCGTGTTTGCTTCTCGTTCGAGGCGCGCGTTGCGAAGACGGTCTATCTTGATTTGCCGCTGTTCAGCCTCTTCCTCGACCATCTTTCGTACGATGCGGGTTGTCTTATCCATCGGTGTTTCCGCTTTGGGAGTTTGTGTTTTGAATACATTAGTTTTTGTCAGCTTTGCCAAGTGGCAATCTCCTCTTTGGTTTCACCCAGGCGGGTCTGAACAAGGTCGTTCAAATCAATGCCAGGTGTTTGAATGGGCCTTGGACATCGCGTGAGTTTGGCGCGGGTCGGTCATTACGTAGACTTATCTGAACATCCGGGGCGGCCATGGCGCGCATCAAAGCGCCATAATTCATCTGAAACCGCATTTCCGATCCAACGCCCAGCGTCGCATCGTTCGTTCCAATAACACTGTGATCGCTTGTTGCGCCGATAAGTGTAGTGCCTGCAGGCATCGAAAGCCCAGCCGCGTCCGTGTCCTGATGCCCAATCGCAAGAAGCAAACGCGTGGTTGCTGAGTTGTTTGGGGCAAGGCGAGTTTTTGCCATGGTGGGGTCAGTATAGCTGACGAATGCGTCTACAGACTTGGCGTCTGTCTCTATAACTTCGGCGACCAGTGTAAACGCATCCCCGAACATTCCGCCTATCTTATCCCCTGTGACCGGATCGACGCCCAAAAGGATTGCTTCCCCAAGGCGTAGATCGTTGATCCGACCAGTGGCATATCCCCCAAGCGCCCAAGGCAGGTTTGCAGAACTGCCACCAGATACTGTCTGAAGGAACGGGCCAGAATACTGCTCGATACTATTCGCAAGAACAGACAGTTCCCGCATCTTTTCAGCCGTTGGTGCAATGCCGCTGAGACAAGCGAAGTTGGCACCGATACCTGTCAGGGCCACTCCGTGCATGTCCACCACTTGCTGTGCTATTTCGCCGAGATCTTGCGGCATGATCCCTTCGCGCAGATCACCCATTTCGACCATCAGGATAATGGCGTGAACCTTATTATGCCGAAGCGCAGCAGCAGCTAGGGCCGCAATCACTTTTATCTCTGTGTTGTAGCTCGCCTCGCAAACTTGCACGATGTCATCGACCTGGCTCAGCATCGGCGTCCGGATCAAGGTGATCGGACATGTCATTCCACCTTGGCGTAACCGCTTCACATTGCTCAAACGCGACTCAGCCAGACCTGCGGCGCCGCTGTCGCACATAGCCTTGGCGATGTCTGGATGCCCACAAACGGCTTTGGTCACTGCGGTCACATGGATGCCACTTACGTTCAACCGCTCAACAATACTACGCGTGTTTTGGCGTATCTTGTGCAGATCAACATCTATGCGCGGGCAGCTCAAATCGCGGCCATGGGTGTTTCTTGCCGCAGGCCGGGATAGGCAGCAACAACCATCGCCAACAAATGTATCGCTGGTCGGCTGAGCGCGTCGGTCACAGGCAGCCCGAGCTTCTCAGTTTGCGCAGCAATCGTGTTTGTGACTTCGGCTTCGGACATGCCTTCGTGATTGAGCGTGACACCGATGACCTTGGTATCAGAAAACGCCTCGATCAAAGCAATCTCACTTGCCAGAGTGGGCATTGGCATGTTGGGAAAATCGCAGCGATGGGCGCGTTTGGGTGCATGCTGAAGGATAACGGCGTCCGGTTGGCTGCCCCGCAGGATAAAGGCGGATGTGCAGAACGCCGGATGGCTAAGCGCGCCTTGGCCTTCGATCAGGATGACATCAGGTTGTTCTACCTCTGAGGCCGCGACAATCGCGCCCTCAAGTTCGCCACAGCAAAACTGGGGGGGTACGGCGTCCATAGCCACACCATATTTCGCGCCCTGCATCAGACCCGTCTGACCTGTCCCAACCAGCACAGTCTTGATGCCCTTTGCGTTCAAGGCATGAGCCAAGATCGTCGCAGTGGTCCGCTTTCCGATGGCGCAATCGGTCCCAAGAACTGCGATGCGCAGCGCATGGACATTCGTGACACTGCCATCGAACAAACGCATGTCTTTGCTGGGCTTGGGTTTGCGGATGTCGCGGATGGTGACCCGTCTTTCCGATGCGGCTTGCGCAATTTCGATGTCGTCGCTCAGATATTCATGCAAGCCACTGACGATGTTCATGCCGCGTGCGATTGCATCCATCACGACTTCACGATCAGCCGCGGAAAGCCGCCCAGTTGAGGGGGCCATTCCATAAATGAAAGTATCAGGCATGATGGTTTCATGGGCGACAGCGGCATCTAGGCTTTCGAAGATTGGTATGTTGTTGATCGCGTCATCAAGAACCAGCCCACTGTTGTCGCCTCTGTGGTTGCTGTCGATGACCGAGACAATCCGGTAGGCTTCTGAATAACGCACAAGGCCGTTGGCCGTCTTGCCGTCAACTCTGGCAAAGTTACCCTCGCAATAGACAATCGCTGTTGGCTGCACGTTGATCTGAGTGAGGGAAGATGATTGTGTCGGCGTGTCCCGACGGGTCAAGGGAGGCGCTTGTGCGCCTCTGACGTGACGACGAATGGTATCTACCGTTTGGGTTTTTATTTTCATAGTATCCTCCTTTTAATGACAACACTGTCGTCGCAACCGTCTGTTGAAGCCGAAGTGTTAGTGCCATACGCTTAGTTTTTCAGAACGCACAGCCCCTTTGATTTTTGGAAGTTCCTGTTGCATTCCCAACGGTTTCCAGACCTGTCAAGATGGGCGTTTTCGGGGATATCTATCGCTTCGCAGCCGGTATCATTGGCTGCATATCCTCTCTGGCATTTCCATCCGTTGCCGTAAGCAGCGTCGTCAAAATATGCAAATTCAGGGATTAAGACGGCCTCGCACCGACCGTCCTGTTCGAAAAACCCGCGTTCGCATGTCCAGGGTTGACCATAGCGAGATCCGTTCAGATATCCGTTGATCGGGACCGCAATGGCGTTACAACGGTCACCCACCTTTTCAAACCCGCGTTCACATTCCCACGCGGACCCATAGGACGCATCCACCAGATAAGCGTTTTCGGGCAGCACGACCTTGAGGCAAGTATCATCTACTTTGAGAAATCCGCGCAGGCAGTGCCAGCGTTCGCCAGAAGGGTCCAGGAAGCCACCATCGGGGACAACCACAGCAATACAGGCCGTTTCATCGACCTTGCGAAAGCCATGAAGACATTCCCATCCAAGACCATATGTACGGTTCGTCTCATATGCATTTTCCGGTGCCACAACGGCTGCACAGTTATCGCCAATAAGCCGATACCCGATGTTGCATTCCCAACCGTCACCATAGCTTTTTGCGCTGGCGTTTTCCGGCATGTTCCGGGCAAGCACGGGCATTGCAAAGAGAATCAGAGCGAAAATGGGCGCCATGAAAACAGCCCAAATCATTCGGGTGTCCGTCAGCGTACGTGTCCCGCAAGCAGTTTGCGACAGCTGCAGCGATGTTTTTGACTTATGATCCATCTAACGCAAGCCTCGCAAGGCAGGCATCTGCAAGGTCACGATCTGAGTTGTCCGAACCCGGGCGGGTTGCCCAACCTGTTTCCATCATCGCATTGCGGCGGCTAAAGCCGGTTAGATCCTGAAGAATTGCAAGTTTCTCTGTTCGCTGTGGGTCGGCTTCGGATATGTTCAGGCATACCGGCACCATCGCCAAAGTCACTTCGTCAGTTGCAAAGTCCTGTGCCATGGTCTGGGCGTTGCTGCTGGTTGTCCAACCACCCCAGGTAAAGCCAAAGATAGAAACCGCAATCGCGCCACCCAAAGCACCGTAGATGCTGGGTTTCGTCCATTCTGGGAAAGTCATTTTTTGATCCTTCGACGGAGAAAGCGCCGCCTCACTGTTTTTTGGCACTGACACGATATTGTGTCAGGGCCGTTTCCAAGTCGTATTGATCGACAGGGCGTTGTTCATATCTGGTCGAAATTCATTTTCGTATCAGGCCGCCATAACAGGTGAACCTAACGCATGGGCAGTGTGGTCGTGCGCGCCAACATCGGCAACTGTTCCAAGCATCGAAACCCTACTACGGTATACAACAGTTGAATTTTCATGATAGATAATTGTAGTCCATAATTGCAGGCGATACGCCTATGCCTCATAGAACTACAACGTTGTATATTGTAGGTAGTCCCTTAACACCTGAATTACAAGTTGGCTGTAGATCCCATGACACTGGGCAACGCTGCTCAGCATACCCAGATCACTACAGCCGATATCTATGCACGTGGTCGGTCAGAAGGCGCTAACAAGGTCGTTCGGATGCGCGAAAAAAGAACAAAGAAAGAAAGCTGAGAAAACCCCAAGGAAACTGCTTTCAAGAAGAAATCAGAAAATTGTGTTAAGTAGTGTCTGCGGTCAGCGCCTACCGGACAGGTTTAGGGGTTTGAGCAACGGAGGATTTCTGGTTCATCGAAGCCATTAAGGAGTGAAGATGAACAAGAAATCCGGAACATCGAAGGACGCCGCTGATAAGCTGGTCAGGGGCATCAAACGCAAGACCCGCAAGCACTACTCTGCTGAAGAGAAGATCAGGGTCGTTTTGGCAGGCCTACGGGGTGAGGTACCCCTAGTTTCCTAGACACCTGCCTGGTTCAGTTTCTGCGGTCTGATCTCGAAGTCAACGGGCGACAGCATGCCGTTTTTCGTGTGCTTGCGCTTTGGGTTGTAGAACAGCTCGATGTATTCAAAGACATCTCGTCGGGCTTCCTCGCGCGTCCGGTATTTCCGGCGTCTGACCTTCTCCCGCTTGAGGAGCTGAAAGAAGCTCTCGGCGACAGCGTTGTCATGGCAATTGCCCCGGCGGCTCATGGAGTGTTCCAAATTGTGTTCGCGGAGGAAGGCAGCCCATTCACGGCTGGTGAACTGGGCCCCTTGATCTGAGTGGATCAACAGGCCTGATTCGGGCTTTCGTCGCCAGATTGCCATCAGCAACGCCTGAACACGCCACGCGGCCATAGCCTCTTCAACGGGGCGCTAGACATGGCGTTGCATCTCAAGGCCAAGGATCAGAACGGGATTGTGCGGGGGCACCTGACCAAGAACAGAAACGGTTCGATTGACCTCGACATCGCGTTCACCATCGGCGTCCACCAGTTCGGCCACGACGATGACGGCGACCCGATCACGTCGGCATTCGCCGAAGAGATTTCGTCCGAAGCCCTGACCCGAACGGTTCGACTCTCACCGACCGAAAACGCGGTCATGGCCAACTTCGCAGACCTGGCCAGCGGTGCGGATGAGGTCGAGAGATCGGCCCTTCGTGACAAGTGCCTGTCCGACGCTGCGGTTTCATCGGCGGAGAAACTGGCCAACCGGAAGGATACGTTCAACAGGGCGCTCAAGTCTCTGGCGCAAAAGCGCGTGCTGGAAGTGGGCACGGATCAAGTCGGCCTAGTCGTCTCAGGGGCAATTTCTGACGACGATTTCGAAGACCTGGAAGACGAAGGGGCGGAACAATGAGGCCGATACCGACCGATACCAAGCCGATACCAGTATCGACGGCATCGCTTGGACATGCCTGCGAATGCCGATACCGACCGATACCACACCCTTTAGGGTGGTATCGTCGTATCGCATCGCTGCCCCGTGCTCTGCATTCTCTGGAGTTTCTGGAAATCCCTAGAACCGCTGGAGTTGGGGTGAGCGGGCTCGGGTCCTTCCTAGAGTTGGCGTGTTGCGGGGGGCGCGGAGCCCCGACATTTCACTCACTCCAGAAATTTTGGAATCGACAATTCAACTCTGGGATTTCCAGAAACTCCAGGAAGGGGGCAGCCCATGGCAGACGATGAAGACCTGCTGGGCTTCGATTGGCCAGCGCCCTAGACCTCCGAAACCGCGAGCGCCGCCGATCTATCCCAATGGTTGAACCTGTCGCCCGCGCGCATCCACGCCCTGGCCCGCGAAGGCGTGATCCCGAGACATGACGGGCGGTTCGAACTGCGCCCCGCGATCCTCGCTTATGTCGAGCATCTGCGGGCCGGGCAGAAAGGCCGCCTGACCAGCAACCCGGACCTCGCCGAACAGAAGCTCCGGCTGGCCAAGGCCAACGCCGAGAAAGTCGAGATCGCCAACGCGAAGGCGCGGGGTGAACTCCTGGACGCCCGGCAGGTCGCGCATGAATGGCGGGCCGTGGTGGTCGACCTGCGCGCCGCCGTTCTGGCGATCCCGAGCCGCGTGACCGCGCGCCTGGGGCTCGACCGCAAGGCGACACAAGCCCTCGACACCGAAATCAGAGACGCCATGGAGATGATCGCCGATGACCGTTGATCCCCGTTTCGCCGATCTGCGCCGCGAGGCGCTGGTAGCGTTCCGCCCGCCCGCGAAACTGCGTCTTTCCGAGTGGATCGAGGCCAGCATTTTCCTGCCTTCCAGCTTGGCCGCGCAGCCTGGGCGGATGCGTCTGTGGAAGCCTCAAATCGAGATCGCCGACTCCATCGGCGACGATACGGTCGAGCGCGTGACCATCCTGAAATCGGCCCGCGTCGGCGCGACCCAACTCATGGTCGGCGCGCTCGGGCATTTCGTCCATAACGACCCGTCGCCGGTCCTTTGCACGGTCCCGGCAGAGGCGGACGCGCGGCACCTTATGGTGAGCATGGTCGAACCGACCTTCAACGAGTCGCCGTCGCTGCGGGCCGCCCTGACGACGGATGCGTCTGGCCGCGACGTGCTCTTGCACCGGCATTTCGCGGGCGGGTCGCTATCCATCGTGTCGGCCCGCGCGCCCCGCAACCTTCGCGCCCGCACGGCGCGGGTTCTCTTCGCCGACGAAATCGACGCCTACGAACTCAGCGCCGGGGTGGAGGGCGATCCCGTCGAACTGGCGATCCGGCGGACGATGACTTTCGGCAATCGGCGGATCGTTCTGGCCTCGACTCCCGTCGACGCTGAGACCAGCCGGACTCTGCGGGCCTATGACATCGTTTCGCGCTGCATGGAGCCCGGACTCGACTCCGGCCTCATGGCCAATCAGATGCGTCAGTTCGCTAAGCGAGACTACCTTGCTCCCCTGGGCGTGGACGCCAATGACGGACGGAACCCCTATCTCTACGCCCTCGATTCAGCCCTTATAGCTAAGGCTCTCTCCACACTGGCGTTCTCTTCGCTGGACATCTACGCGGGTGACGACGGCCCGGCTTGTATCGGAGGTGCCGTCTCAAATGCCCTGAAACTCCCCGGCATCGCCAGTGACGGCAAGCGTGCCCGGAACCCAGCTTCTCGCATTCTCGTGGACTACCGCGACGGGATCGAAGGATGGTCCCTGCATGTACGTTGGTTGATTGACGACAACGGCCAGAAACGGGTCGCCGCTCGACTGTGGAATGTCCCGCAAGGCCATATGCCGTCCTTCATGCCGGACCCCGAGCCGCTTCCCCATGCCGAGATAATGGTGACCTTCGACCGCATCCTGCCGGTCATCACGGCTGATCGGAAGGCCATGAACTGATGGCGTTCGCGTTTCTCCCGAAATGGGTTCGGCGAATTGCCGAACCGCCTGCCCAAACTCGGAGCTTCGACGCCCAGAGCGGGCGGCGGTTCGGCGCGCGTGCCAACTATGCCAGTCACGGGCCGGAGACGTTGGCGGCAGGCCCGACCATCCGAGCCCGAGCCCGGCACGCCTATGCGAACAATGGCTATATCCGCAACGGCGTGAACGCCATTGTGGCCGAGGCTGTGGGGGCTGGAATCGAAGCGACCTCGGCGCACCCCGACCTGACGATCCGGGCCGAGATCGACTCGGCCTTCCTGGACGCGGCGGCGCGGATTGACGCCGAGGGCCGCACCGATCTGCGGGGCCTCATGGCGGCGGCGGTGCAGGCCGAGATTGTCGACGGCGAAGCGTTCTTCATCATGGAAGACCGCGACGGGCGGGCCGTGCTGCGCCAGCTTCCCGCCGAGTTCGTTGACGAGTCGATGACGACCGAGCTTTCGGGCGGCGGATACATCGTCGCCGGTATCGAGTTTTCCGCCCTGGGCGAGCGCGTGGCCTACCACATCCGGCCCGCACGCCCGACCGATCTATTTCCGACCGCACGCGAGCCAATCCGGGTTCCCGCCGAAGACGTGTTGCACATCTTCCGCCCGCTTGGGCCTGGGCAGGTCCGGGGCGTGTCGCAACTGGCGAGCATCCTCCTGACGGTCAATGAGTTTGACCAGCTTCAAGACGCGCTCCTGGTCGGTGCCAAGGTGGCCGCGATGCACACCGGGTTTGTCACCGACGTGAACAACCTGGGCGGTGCGGGTGAAGGTTTCTCCGATGCCGACGCGCTCGGCGACATCAGCCTGGAGCCTGGCACCATGCGGGTTCTGCCCGGCGGTCTGGACGTGAAGTTCAACACCCCCGAACAAGCCAAGGACGGAATTTCCTTCGCCAAGCTCACCCTTGGCCAGATTGCCGCTGGCCTGGGCGTGCCCCAACACTTGGTCGACGGCGATCTGACGGGGGCGAACTATTCGAGCCTTCGCGCGGGCCTCCTGCCGTTCCGGGCCAAGATCGAACAGTTCGTCTACCACACCCTGGTCCCGCAATTCCTCGACCCCGTGTTCCGCCGCGTCGTCACCGACGAATACCTGGCCGGACGCCTGGAGCTTCCCGACCTCACGCCCGCCTTGCGTGCCGAATGGCTTGCCCCGCGCCCAATGCAGGTCGACCCCGCCAAGGACGCCCAGGCCGTGCGCGAACTCCTGGCCATGGGGCTCACCAGCCGCCGTCAGGCCGTCGCCTCTCTTGGCTGAAATGTGGATCGACTCGACGCCGAGATCGCAGCGGACGGTGAACGCGAACGTGCGCTTGGCCTGAGCTTCACGACAACAGGAGACGACAATGCCGCTTGATATGAGCCGCGCGGCCAGCACGCGCCCCAATTCATACGACCCCGAGACTCGAACGGTTTCGGCGGTCATCGCGACCCCCACACCTGTGCAGCGACGGGACGCGCGGGGGCCATTCTTCGAAGTTCTGACGGCTGACACTCTGGACCAGTCCGCCGTCGATGGTTTGCCCGTCCTGGACTCACATCGAACCGCGTCCGTTCGAGACCAGGTGGGACGGGTTCGGTCCATCTCTTTGGAAGGGGACTCGGTTCTCGCTCTTCTGGAGATGACCTCCGCCGAAGATGCCGCACCCGTGGTGCAGCGGATCGCGGACGGAACTGTCACCGGGGTGTCCATTGGATACCGCGTGACCGGATGGACCGAGAAATCCGGGCCAGAGGGGCGCGTTAAGACGCCGACCCGTTGGCACATCACCGAGGTCACCTTGACCTCTAACCCCGCCGATCCCTCGGCACGACTCCGGCAGAAAGGAAACGACATGCCCGAAGATATTCTCGAAACGGTTTCGCCGGAAGCGGCGGAGCAAACCCGGCGGAGCGACATTCGCACGCTGGTGCGCGAAGCGGGGCTAGCGCCTGAGATCGCGGACGATCTGATCGACGCTGGCGCGGACCTGACCCGTGCCAAGGCCGAGGTCTTTGATGCGGTGCAGGAGCGCCGCCGCTCGGCTCCGATCATCCGCACCCATACGGCGCAGAACGATGATCCGGCGGTCATCACTCGCCGTCAATCGGATGCTCTGGCAACCCGCATGGCGGGCGGTGAGTGCCCCGAGGATGCACGGCAATACCTGAACCTGTCCCTGTGGGACATGGCGACGGAAAGCCTCCAGCGGGCCGGTGTATCGACCCGTGGCATGAGCGCCGACGATGTGTTCACGCGCGCCGCCGCACATACCACGTCCGACTTCCCGCTCTTGGTGTCGAACGCCATGGGTAAGGTCGCATTGGACAGCTACCGGGCCGCCGAGTCGCCGCTCAAGACCCTCTGCCGTCAGCGCACGTTGCCGAACTTCAAGGAGTCCACGGCAATCCGCCTGGGCGAAATGGGACGGCTGGAAGAGATCGCCGAGAATGGCGAGATCACCCACACGTCGCGGGCCGAGAACGGCGAAACAATGCGCCTCAAGACCTTCGCGCGTGGCGTCACTGTCTCTCGGAATCTCCTGATTGACGATGACCTGGGGATGCTCGGCGACACGACCGCTGCCCAGACCGAGGCCGACATCCTGGTCGACCTTATCGTCAGCAACCCGAACCTGTCGGATGGCACGCCGGTCTTCGATGCCAGTCGGGAAAATGTCGGTGCATCGGCCATGCCGACGATCACCGCATTGACCTCGGCACGGCAAGCGATGCGAACCCGTACCTGGTTAGACGGTGCCACCATCATCAGCGCGACCCCGCGCTATGTCCTGGTGCCCGCCAATCTGGAGACCGAGGCTGAACAGGTTCTCGCCAGTATCCAGCCAAACAAGAGCGATGATGTGAACCCGTTCGGCGGCAAGCTCACGCTCCTGGTCGAGCCCCGGCTTCCGTCCAGCACCTGGTACGTGTTCGCAGACACCGCCCGTCTGGCGGCGATGCAATACGCCTACCTGTCCAGCGCCCAGGGTGTCCAAATCCAGCGCACGGAAGCCTGGGACACGCTTGGGATGAAGTTCCGTGCCTTCCTCGACTTCGGCGCGGGCTGGCTCGACTGGCGGGCGGCCCACCAGGTGCCGGGAGCGTAACCCATGGCCCTGACCGTCGACCAGCTTGTCGCGGCGCGTGACGCGCTCCTGGATGCCCGAGCTTCGGGTGTACGGGAAGTGCGTGACCAGAACGGCGAGACCATCACCTACAAAGGCGACCGCGAGATGGCTACCGCGTTGGCCGCCCTCGACCGCGAGATCGCCCAGGCGACGGGACGGGCTGCCCCGACAACCCTAAGATTCAAGACTTCGAAAGGAACCTGAAATGAAGAACTACGTGCAAGCTGGTGAGAATATCACCGTGACCGCAGAAGCCGCCGCGACCTCTGGCGACGGCGTGCGAGTCGGAACCTTGTTTGGCATTGCCTCGGGTGTCGCCGAAATCGGCGACTCGCTGGTGCTGGTGACCGAAGGCGTCTTCGAAATGCCCAAGGTCGCGACCGATGACATGGCCGTCGGAGCCGCCGTCTACTGGCGATCCAGTGACGGGCTAGTCACAACTACGGCGTCCGGCAATACCAAAGTAAGTGTGGCGATCATGGCCGCTGGTAACCCGTCCAGCGCCGTCCGCGTTCGCCTGAACGGCACCTTCTGAGGCGTGTCCGTTGGGTCGTGTCGAACATACCCAAAGCCAGACTCCGGCAGTCCAACCGCCCACGCGGCGGGGGCTGTCGCGAGTCCTGGCGGCGGGCTATGTCGGTATTGGTCCTACCAAGTTTGACGAAATGGTTTCGGACGGAAGGATGCCTAAGCCGAAGAGGATCGACGGACGCAAAGTCTGGGATGTTCGGGCTTTGGATCAGTTCTTTGAAGCCTTGCCGAGCGACGGGGACATAGACGACAATCCTTGGGACGATTGAAGATGACCGAGGATTCAATGAAGATAAAACTGAAATACGTAATTGAAGACGTAGACCGACACGGCAATGTCCGCCCTTATTTCAGGCGCAATGGCCGCAAAATCCGATTGCCGCCGCCTGTCGGATCACCCGAATTTCTCGCTGCCTACAAGGTCGCCTTCGCAGGCGAATCGACGCCAAAGGAAGCGCCCAAAGTGGGACAGATAGTCCCTGGATCAATGCGCGCCCTATGTGTCGACTACTACAAATCAGCCATGTTCCGCGAACTGGCCCCCTGGACGCAGAAGGTTCGCAAAGGCATTCTCGAACGGTTTTGCCAGCATAAGAATGACGGCGACAAACCTTTCGCGCTGCTCCAGCCAAAGCATATCCGAGCGCGCCGCGACGAAATGATGGACCGCCCCGAATCTGCTAATGGCATGGTGAAGGCGCTTCGCCAACTCTACAAATTCGCCGTCCGATATGATCTTCATGACCGCAATCCAGCGACGGAAATCGAGTACCTGACCAGCGGGTCGGAGGGATTCCATTCTTGGAGCTTGGGCGAGATTGAGCAATTCGAAGAAAAGCATCCGGTGGGCAGCATGGCGCGACTTGCCTTGGCCTTGGCCCTATATACCGGGCAACGGCGCTCGGACATTGTGCAATTTGGTAAACAGCATGTCCGCGATGGCTGGTTGGTGTTCACCCAACATAAGAACCGCAACCGGCACTCCGTCAGACTGGAAATCCCGATTGTCCCTGACCTTCAACGGATCATCGACGCCACCCCCACGGGCGACCTGGCGTTTCTTGTCACAGCTTTCAATCGACCTTTCACGTCGAACGGTTTCGGTAATCGCTTCCGCAAATGGTGTAATGAAGCGGGCTTGCCTCAATGCTCAGTCCACGGGCTACGCAAGTCCGCAGCCGCGCGCTTGGCTGAAATGGGCTGCACTGAGTTTGAAATCATGGCGATCACGGGTCATCGGACTTCCAAGGAAGTCACCAGATACACTCGCGCCGCCAGCCAGAAGACCCGCGCGGAAAGCGCTCTTAAGCGCATGACGGGAGAACGGAAGTAGGACAAAAGTGTCCCACTTTTTAGAGTGGTAGCATAAGGTGGGACAAATTCGCCACCTAAGCCGCTGATAACAAAGGACATAAGAAATGAATGGTGCCCGGGGGCGGAATCGAACCACCGACACGAGGATTTTCAATCCACTGCTCTACCCCTGAGCTACCCGGGCATGGGAGGGCTGAGCCCTGCAGGGTCGAAGCGTTTTAGGCGAGCGAGGGGAGGGTGTCCAGAGGCTTTTTCCATTCGAGCTCAATTTAAACGGTCTGTTGGTTCATTGGTGTCGGTGTCATCTGGATCTGCTGTTTCGCCGGGGATCGCGTAACCCCCTGTTAACCATTTTGAAAGATCCACATCCGCGCAGCGCCTTGAGCAGAAGGGGCGGTACCTGGGGTTTGTATCCTTGGAACAGATCGGGCACATGGGTCAAAAATCCTTTAGTGGCAGGCGTTCACGTTTGCGTTGCAACTCAAAATGGCCAAGGGGCGTCCAGCCAACAAGGGCTGTTTCAACTGGATCCGCACGAAACGCCGCCCGTAGTGCAGTTTCAAGCTGACGGCGGTCTTTTTTCGGTAAAGGTGCGAAGTCGATCGTGATCTGGCCCCCAAGACCGCGCAACCGCAGCTGTCGCGGCAAATCGCGCACTGCAGCCAGATTGGCGCGCAGGCCTGCAGCGGGCGAGGTGTCGCCAGCCGTATTCACATCCACAGCCACAAGGGCGTGTGTCGGTTCAACATACATGTGGCCGCCGCCAGGCAGCCTACAATTTGGATTGCCTAGTTCATCAATCTGATCCAACGCGCCTGTTTGTTCAAATGATCCATCGTGCGTTTCGATCTGCGCCGGCTGGGTCCATTCGCGCCATGCGAGTGTATGCGCGCTGTCACCTTCGACCAGACAAAGCGGTGCCTCGTCCGAGGTATCTGCCATCACACGATCGGCTATCGCGCGCATCGATTGCACGTCGCCGGCGATCTCATCTGTTTCGGCATCGGCACAACTGGATCGCAGGATCAGACCGAAATCCGAGCCCTGCATCGTGTCGTGGGCCAGCTCTAACAACTGATCGCGCATCCCATCATCTTTGATCGTACGAGAGATATTCAGGCCCGGCGCGTTCGGGGTCACGATCGCATAGCGGCTTTTGAACAGGATTTTCGACGTGACCGGAACGGCCTTACCTGGTTCGGCAAATCCCGTGACCTGTACAAGCAGGCGCTGACCTTCGCTCAGGCCTTTGGCCTGTCGCAGAAATCCACTGTAATCGGGCAAGCGTACGATTACGCCACCTTGGCCCTTGATGGGGCGGTCGATGATAGATCGGTAAATCGTACCTGGCGCAGGCTGGCTGGTACTGTCGACCAGAAGGTCTTCAAGCCTGCCGTCGACCATAAGTGCTGCTGCGGCGCGGCCCCGCCAATGATCCAGTGCGATCAGGCGACCCTTCATTGGCTTTGATACAGCGGATAGCCTGCTGCCACCAAAAGCTGGGCCGTTTCAGAAACGGGCAATCCCATCACGGCCGAATAACTGCCGCTAATCCACGGGATGAACGCACCGGCCGGACCCTGAATGGCATATCCACCAGCCTTACCCTGCCAGTCGCCACTGGCAATATAGCTGTTGATTTCCGGGTCAGACAGCCGTTTCATGCGAACAGACGTCACAACGTCTTTTTCCCAGATTCGCTGCGGCGTCTTGACGGCAACCGCGGTGATCACACGGTGCCGACGTCCAGACATCAGCCCTAGAAAACACACAGCTTCACTGGCATCTTCAGGCTTTCCCAATATCCGGCGTCCCAATGCAACAGTCGTATCTGCGCATATGATGACTTCGTCATCGGCTACATCAAGCGCTGCGGCTTTATCCCGCGCAATGCGGGCACAATAATCCCGCGGCAGTTCGCCAGAACGGGGATCTTCGTCGACATCGGGGGATCGGATTTCATCCGGCACAAGACCCAATTGTGCCAGAAGTTCTTTTCGTCGCGGGCTGCCAGAGCCCAGTATCAGCTTCATCCTATTTGAAGCGATAGTTGATCCGACCTTTCGTCAGATCATAAGGTGTCATTTCCACCTGAACTTTGTCGCCAGCCAGAACACGAATGCGGTTTTTGCGCATCTTTCCTGCCGTATGAGCGATGATTTCATGGCCGTTTTCCAGCTCGACCCGAAATGTCGCGTTTGGCAGGAGTTCCTTCACGACGCCGGGAAATTCGAGCAGTTCTTCCTTGGCCATGTTTACTCCATTATTAATGACCTGCCAGTGTGCAGGTGCGGCTCGATATGAGCCGCCGCAGGGTGTTTTTCAAGGAAAATCTCGGTGATCGTCCGATATCGGCTGAACTATGTGGTTTATATGTATAAAATTGCGTTTGGTCGGGTTTGTATATAACTTTCTTCGCAAAAAGCGGTCCTCATACAGACCGCTTTGCTGTCGACGCTATGAGTGATGGGTCATATTCCGCTGTAAAGCGACACAACTTCATCCATTATTTCAAGCATCTTTTCGGCGGCATGATCCATGACAATCAGCCGTTCAGCCTCTGGCACATCACCTTCCACAGCAGCCTGAAACGCGGGCTTTAATGCGGTCCATTCCGTTTTGACCAATGACAGACCTTTTGCGATTTCATCCGTGGGTGGCGCCATTACACCGGCATCAGGCAGGCCGTTTTGCAGGGCGTTCAGCGATAGATCGAACAGATTGATCGCCTCGGCCAGATCAGCTGTCAGTGTCGACAAATCATCGCTTATCCCCATCAAACAGGCCTGCTTGACCATGTTTTGTGTCAAGGTCCGTTGGCGGGCGGCAATATCGACGGTCATGTTTTGTGTGAAGCTTGCGCCCGACGCATCGTCCGAATATGCCATGGCCGTTCTTTGTGCCGCATCTTCGGCGATGGCTTTGATCGCCAGGCTGATCGGCTGTAGCTCAAGTATCGTCTCTGTCGATGTCGTACGATCCCTGATAATGGCTTTGATGGGCCGGTCCATTTCCGGCCAGGCATCCATGACACGTCTTTGCGCCATAAGCAGCGATGGCTTTGTCTCGGGCAGAAGTTGCAGCATGCCGCTGCCTTCGCGAAGGGCCAAAAGCGATGTTTCAAACTGATCGTGCGCTTCGGCCAGGTAATCCAAGTGCAGATCAGCCCCAATACCGCGTGCGGCAAAACAGGCAGATTTTACCATACGCTGCGTCAGCATACCTTGGCGCTCAGCGACGTCCAGGCGATTCAAAACGTCCTGATCTGCATGAACAGCCGATGCAGCGGTTGCAAGCACACCGAAAACAGCCGCAGTCAGGCGGCCAACTGAATTCTTTCCAAACAAGTATTTATCCCCATATTTGCGTTAGCCCGCACAACCAGAAATCGCCCAAGCAGCATCTGCCACCTCTGGTTGCCACCTCAGGATCGGACTAACCTTTCGTTCGGAAAGTGCAACATGGTTAGCGGACGATCACGACAGACCGCGACCGGAAAAACACAACCTGCCTAACTTGTAGTCAAAGTTCTGCGCACAGCGTCCTTCCAACCGGCATATTTTTGATCACGCAGTGCTTGTGGCATAGTCGGCGTAAAGGTTTGTTCCAAAGCCCAAGTGCGGGCAAAACCATCCTGATCGGGATAGATACCGGCCCGCATGCCAGCCAGCCAAGCGGCTCCAAGAGCCGTCGTCTCAAGCACCTTGGGACGATCCACAGGCGCACCGATGATATCAGCCAGAAACTGCATCGTCCAATCACTGGCACTCATGCCCCCATCGACACGCAGGGTTGCCGCCGCACCATGCCAGTCGGCCGTCATTGCTTCAAGCAGATCGCGGGTCTGATAGCCCACGCTTTCCAAGGCGGCACGGGCAAATTCAGCGGGACCGGACCCCCGGGTCAGTCCATAAATCGCACCGCGACACTCAGCATCCCAATAAGGCGCGCCCAGACCGGTAAAGGCAGGCACCAGATAAAGCTGTTGTGTTTCATCGGCGCGTTCCGCCAAGGGCTGCGTTTCTGCCGCCTCGCGGATAATCTTCAGACCGTCGCGCAGCCATTGCACCACGGCTCCAGCGATAAAAATCGATCCCTCCAGGGCATAGGTGGTGCGCCCGTCAAGCTGATAGGCAATCGTGCCCAATAGCCGGTTCTGGCTGGACACCAGCGCGTCGCCTGTATTCAGCAGGGCAAAGCATCCGGTGCCATAGGTTGATTTCAGCATGCCGGGCTGGAAACAGGCCTGACCGATGGTCGCTGCCTGCTGATCCCCCGCGACCCCAAGAATGGGCAGAGGGCTACCAAACAGATCGGCACGCGTCATTCCGAAATCGGCGGCACAGTCGCGCACTTCAGGCAGCATCTGCATTGGAATGTCGAAAAGCGTACAGATATCGCTATCCCATTTCCCCTCACGAATATTATACAGCATCGTGCGGGCCGCGTTGGTGGCATCGGTCACATGCTGGGCGCCACCGGTCAGTCGCCAGATCAGATAGCTGTCGACGGTCCCGAACAACAGCTTGCCATCTGCGGCACGGGCACGGGCGCCCTCGTGATTGTCCAAAATCCATTTCAGTTTGGTGCCCGAAAAATAAGGATCCAGCAGCAGACCTGTTTTTTCCGTCACCATAGCCTCGTGCCCATCAGCCTTCAGCGCCTGACATATTTCAGCAGTGCGTCTGTCTTGCCAGACAATCGCGTTATAAAGCGGCTTGCCTGTTTCGCGATCCCACACCACGGTCGTTTCACGCTGATTGGTGATGCCGATTGCGGCGATATCGCCGACACCAAGGTTCGCTTTTTCGATCGCGGCGCGACAGGTGCCAGCCGTCGTCGACCAGATATCTGACACATCGTGTTCCACCCAGCCAGACTGCGGGAAATGCTGTTTGAATTCTTCTTGCGCGATCGCTTTGACCTGCATTTCGCCATCAAATACAATCGCGCGACTGGATGTGGTGCCCTGATCGATTGCCAGAATATGTGTCATAATTCCCCCGTGTCCCGACTATCGTTTTCAAATCAACACTCTATTCTGCCCGGCGGCGCAAGCCCGCGCGCGCTTTTTTGCAGACAATTGCGGGGCAGCCTCTAGATTGCCTTCCATGACAAAATTGCCTGACAGCATCACAAACTGGTTTACCCATCGTGGTTGGTCGATCCACCCCCATCAGCAGGACATGCTGGACCGGGCGAACGCCCCTGCGCTGTTGCTGATCGCGCCGACCGGTGGCGGTAAGACACTGGCAGGATTTCTGCCTACTCTGGCCGAGCTTGGCGCGGGTGATCATGCGGGGCTGCATACGCTTTATGTCTCTCCGCTGAAAGCACTGGCCGCCGACATCAAGCGCAACCTGCGCACCCCCGTGGATGAAATCGGCCTGCCCATCAGGATCGAGGATCGCACAGGCGACACAAGCCAGACCCAGAAAAAACGCCAACGCGCTGATCCACCCCACATCCTGCTAACCACCCCCGAAAGTCTGGCGCTACTGACCAGCTACGAAGACGCCCCGCGCATCTTCAGGGGTCTGAAACGCGTGATTGTCGATGAAATTCATGCCCTGTCGGAATCCAAACGTGGCGATCAACTGATGCTGGCTATTGCGCGCCTGCAAACGCTTTGCCCCGATATGCGCCGCGTGGGGCTTTCGGCCACGGTCGAAGATCCCGCCGCCATTGCCCGTTTTCTGGCGCGTCATCCAGACCCGTGCGAAATCCTGAACGCTGATCCGGGGCCAGATCCCGACATCCGGATGCTGAAGACCGAAGAAGCCCCGCCCTGGGCCGGTGGCGGCGCAAAATACGCGATCCCTGCCGTGATCGAACAGGTCAAACAGCACAACACCACGCTGATCTTTCACAACACCCGCGCTCAGGCCGAGCTGTTTTTTCATAACCTGTGGCTGCAGAATGAAGATGATCTGCCCATCGGCATCCACCACGGATCGCTTGACCGAGCACAGCGCGAACGCGTCGAACAGGCGATGGTAGATGGCAGCCTGAAAGCCGTGGTTTGCACCGGCTCGCTTGATCTGGGGATCGACTGGGGGGATGTGGATCTGGTCATCCAGATCGGTGCGCCCAAGAACGTCAAGCGGCTGGTCCAACGCATCGGGCGGGCCAACCACCGCTATAATGCGCCCTCAAAGGCGCTGCTGGTGCCCGCCAACCGGTTCGAAATCGTCGAATGCCGCGCCGCCCTGCAGGCCGTCAAAGACCGCGACCTTGATGGCGATCCGCGTGGGCGTGGACCCCGCGATGTGCTCTGCCAGCATATCCTGATCACTGCCTGCGCAGGGCCGTTCGACGCGGATGCCCTTTATCGGGAAGTTACGACTGCAGGGGCCTATCACGATCTGACGCGGGCTGAGTTCGACGCCTGTCTCGATTTCTGCGCCACCGGCGGCTATGCTCTACGCGCCTATGACCGCTGGCAGCGGCTTCTGCGGCGCGCCGACGGTCAGTGGCAGTTGCGTGACCCCCGTGCGACCCGCGCCATTCGCATGAACATCGGCACCATTCAAGACACCGACACGCTGAAAGTCCGCATTCGCGGCCGCGGCAAACCCCTGGGCGAGATCGAAGAAGGCTTTGCCGCCACCCTGACCCCCGGCGACACCTTCCTGATCGGCGGGCAGATCGTGCGTTATGAGGGCCTGCGCGAAATGACGGTCGAGGTCACGCGGCAGGCAACTGACAAGCCCAAGATCGCCACCTTTATGGGTACCAAATTCGCGACCTCAACCCAACTCAGCCAGCGCATCCTGCGGATGTTCCAGCAAGATAGTTGGCCCGAACTGCCCCAACACACCGCCGACTGGCTGGCGTTGCAACGGAAGGTGTCGCAACTGCCCAAACCAGACCGGCTGCTGATCGAAAGCTTCCCCCACGACGGGCGCGCGCAGACCGTGGTCTATGGTTTCGCCGGTCGCAACGCGCAGCAGACGCTGGGGCTGCTGTTGACACAACGGATGGAGCAGATGGGTCTGGCGCCCATGGGCTTCGTCTCAACCGATTACGCCACGCTAATCTGGGGCCTTGACCCGCTGACCGATCCCGCCCCGCTGTTCGCCCGCGAAAACCTACGCGAGGGGTTAGAGACCTGGCTGGCCGGCAACGCCGTGATGAAACGCACCTTCAAGGCCAGCGCCGTGATCGCCGGGCTGATCGAACGTACGCATCAGGGCCAGCGTAAGACCGGGCGGCAGGCGACGTTCAGTTCGGACATCCTCTATGACACGTTGCTGAAGTACGACCCCGACCATCTGATGATGCAGATCACCCGCGAAGAGGCCCTGCGCGGGCTGGTCGATTTCGGCCGGATCGAGGAAATGGCCGCCCGCGTCGAAGGTCGGATCGATTTGGTGACATTGGATCGTATTACACCGCTGGCCGCACCCCTGTTCCTGGAACCGGGCCGCGTGCCCGTCAAGGGTCTGGCCGAGGAACGTCTTTTGGCCGAAGAAGCTGAACGGTTACTGACGACGGCTGGTCTGAATGAGGTTACCCCAAAGCGCGAATGGCGCGTGCCGTTTTGAGATAAAATAGAAATATGCTTCGCATCGGCTTGGCGTTCTAAAATTTATGTCCGCGCTTTTTCGAACCGGGTCCAGGCGCTCTCAAAATCTTCAAAGCTGAAATCTGGTGCGCGGGCTGCAGTCAGGATGATCTGTTCGGTTTGCAGCAACTTCTCGATCGCGACTTTGATCTGATCAACGTAGTCGTGGGCAATGATCAATGCGCCGTGGCGGTCGGCGTGGATCAGATCACTGTTCTGAATGTTCAGGCCAAAGATATTCACAGGCGTTCCGATTTCGCGGACATGGACGAATCCGTGACTGGGCCCAATCGATCCGGCGATAACCGGAAAGCCCGGTGGCAGATCGCCTAAATCCCGCATGACTCCATTGGTCAGGGCGCCAGACAGACCAAAGCCCTTGTGCACGGTCGTGTTGATTTCACCCCAATACGCACCGATTGCAGCATCGCCGTCGATATCTTCGACCACTGCAATGCCGGGGCGCGGACCGGTTGCCATGTGGCGATAATACTCCATGCGGCGCGTCTGGATCACCTCGGGTGGGTCGGTGGGTGGGGTCAATGCGGCAATTTTGGCCGTATGTGCATAGCCGACGATTGCACCCGCATCTGGATCACTGCACAAAACAGTGCCACGCGTGAACCTGTCGAAACCGCGCTTGCCCTCAACCACCTCAATCGCGTTGCAGACCGTGGGCGTGTCGACCCGCTGCAACAAGGCCAGGGTGGCATTATCCATCGTCAATCTCCTTCAGCCAGCGGCGCAGTGCATCTGTTGTCTGTTCGGCGCGCTCAAGCGTTGGCAAATGTCCGGCCCCATCGATGATTTGCAGTGTCGAGCCTGGTATCAGGTCATGCATCAATTCATGCCGTTCTACGGGGCACAGCAGATCATCGCGCCCGCACAGGATCAGCGCCGGATCGCGAAAGCCGCGCAAGGTAGCCGTTTGATCAGGACGGTCGCGCAGGGCCAGCGATTGCCGCACAAAAGCATCGGGGCCAAGATCCAGTGCCATTTGCATGCAAAGATCCAGAATGGCCTGACGCCCCGGACCATCGGTCAGGTAATTTGGCTTCATCTCATCGCGCATAACACTGGCCAATTCACCCCTTTGGATCGCCTCAATCTGAGGTCCGCGGCGCGCTTTGACCTCGGGCGCTTCTGCCAGCGGGTTTGTGTCCATCAGCGCCAGACCCGCGATGCGCTCGGGCGCCTGTCGCAGAACCTCCATCACGACGATACCGCCCATCGACAGCCCACCCAAAGCAAAGCGGTCCGGTGCATCAGTCAGAACCTGTTCAGCCAAAGCTGACATCGTGTCATGGCCCGAGATGCCGGGCACCAGGATATCCCGATCAACGGACAAAGCAGCGATTTGCGGGGCAAATAGCCGCGCGTCGCACATCATGCCCGGTAGCAGGATCAGTGGCAGCGTCACTGCACCCGCGCCGCGCCATCAGCCAAGGCACCAAGTTTAGCGTAGGCAATATCCGGATCAACCGCGCCAAACCCGGCAAATGTACCAAACCCGCAGTCACTGCCTGCGATCACCCGGTCGGCACCCACGATATCAACAAACCGTTCAATCCGCTGCGCAACCAGATCAGGGTGTTCGACAAAATTCGTCGTTGTATCGACCACGCCGGGTACCAGAACCTTGTCATCTGGAATATCGGCCTTGCGATCGCGGAACACCGTCCATTCATGGCCATGGCGGGGATTTGACGTTTCAAACAACAGATAACGGGCCTTGGCCGACATTAATGTGTCGAACATCTTTTCCATCGGGATGTCGCAAACATGCGGGCCTTCGTAGTTACCCCAGCAAATATGGATGCGCACGCGGTCTTCCGGAATATCGGTCAGCGCGTGGTTCAGTGCCTCGATATGGGACGCGGCGATCTTGATGAACTCCTCATCGCTTAGATCATTGAACAGCATGTGTCGCGACAAGGCCAGATCGGGGCAATCAAGCTGCAGGTCCAGTCCGCTTGCCACGATGGTTTCATATTCCGCTTTCATCGCATCGGCCAGTGCGGCCAGGTAGGCGTCACGCGTCGGATAATAGTCATTTTGCAGGAAAAGCGAAATCACCCCAGGCGACGCCGCATTCATGAACCCGCGCTGAATACCATGCTCCGACATCGCCGCCTGCAGATTGGCAATGTCTTTTTCCAGCTCGCCCTGACCTTTGGACTTCACTTCGCCGACGCACATCGGACGCGCGTATTTGGGCGTTCCACCATCGTCGGCCAGACGTTTCAGAAAACTGGGAAACTGCTTCAGATCAGCAGGGGCATTGCGCGGGCTGTCCCCGTCAAATCCAGTATAGCGATCCTTGACATAGGTGGCATAGCTGATTTTCGAGGTTTCCCCATCGCTGACGATATCGATCCCTGCGTCCCTTTGTTTGCGAACCGTTTCAGACACCGCAGAGGTCATGCAGGCATCAAAGGCGGTGCTGTCATAGTCCTTGCCATGTTCGCGGGCAAAGATGAAATCGACCACTTCTTGCGTGCGGGGCAGGGACCCTACGTGGGTTGTCAGAATGGGCATGGTTCACTCCTTTTCTTTGCGCGCCATCAGCACGCTGTGCCGCTCGGTTTCGGGATCATCGGCCAGAAAACCTGTCATGCGCAGCCCGTTATCTTCAAGGCAGGCTGCATATTCCGCTGGCGAAAGCGAGGCATGATAGACAGGTTCGTCGCCCACGATGCCTGATACCTCGCCTGCTTTGGGACCCACCGTCACCAGTATCGAACCACCCGGGCGCAGATGGGCCGCCATGCGGGCGATGGTGTCGCGCTGTGCCTTAGGGTCCAGATGAAAAAAGCTGTTCCAGGCAACAATGCCGTCAAAATGCTGACCCAGATCAAGCGTACGCATGTCGGCCAGACGCCAATCGCCATCGGGCCAGCGCTTGCGTGCGATGTTCAGCATCGCTTCCGAGAAGTCCGCGCCGGTCACATGAAACCCTTCGGCCATGAACCACCGAGCAATCGGTTCACCTGCACCGCAGCCCAGATCAAGAATATGCGCGTTGGTGCGCAAGCATTTGGCAAAACGTGCCAGCCAGCGTGCCTCAAACAATGCACGCGAACGCCGCGCATCATAAATTGCAGCCTGACGTTCGTAGACCGCATGGATATCGTCGGGTCCGGGCTTTATCCGGTCCATGTCGGTCCTGCGGCATCGTCGGTTGAGGTAATCCGGTACAGGCTGGCCTCGCCCGTCATCGACGGTTCGATCCCATATGCCTCACCCGCCAGCAACAGCGCGGTATCGCCGGGACTCAACACGGTCTGGCCGTCTTGATACCGCAGGGTCCAGTGGCCTCGAACGGGCATCAGCACCGTAGGCCGGTCGCGGGTGATAAGGTTTGCCGGGACTGATCCGCGTGTCAGGAATTCGACCTCAAAGCCGGGACGGTCCTTGATCAGGGCGTCAGGGCCAATGACGCGTGCCGGTTCATCGCGGGCCAGCGCCATCAAGTCCCAGTAACGTCCCACATAGTCACGGACCACCTGATCAACGGGCACCTCGGGGAATGTTTTCAGCGCTGTGTCATCCAATGCTGGCATCAGGTTGATCCCCGCTGGCAAGTCTTCGCCCTTCTTGCTGTCGTACAGCACACCGTTTTCACCCAGCATCAGCCCATGCTGGCGGGCGTCTTCGATGACCTGAGGCGCCCAGATTACGCCGCCGCCCGCATCGTCACCGCCCAGGATCGCTATGATCATCCCATAGTCGATGCCGATGTTTTCGAACCCGCGAAAAATGCCGGTGGGGATGTTAAAGATGTCGCCTTCCTCCAGTACGACCTCACCCGCCGTTCCCCAACGTCCCCAGAAAAAACGCCAGCGGCCTTTCAGCACGAAAAATACCTCGGCCGTTCTGTGTGAATGCAGTGAGTTCCGGCATTTTGGCGGCTGACCGGCCGCACCGATGTTGAAACCGATCTTATCGGTCAGATGCACGTGCTGGTCGGGGCTTTCACTGACGCCGCCGCCGATGATCGTGAAGTTTTCTTTTTGATCACTGCCGGGGGTGTGGGCATCGATAAAGGCTGTCTTGCAAGGCATCAGCGCGCCGTATCGGACAATACGATCCTCTATCGTCATCTATAATTCCCCCGTTTGCAGCAGTATTTGCTTCCAGATCGCGGTTTCATCAAAAAGTGTCCATTCCCGGCGCAGCTTGATCTGGCCGGGGATCATTTCGCCGAACTCGGCATGGGTGATGCCCATCACATGGACCGGGGCGCCTGTGGGACGCCCGAACATACCCCACCCATCGTGTTTGCCTGTTAAACTCCAACGGAGGGCGGCGCGGGGCGGCATATGCGGATCGTCGCGGCCGATCTGATGGTGGATTTCGAACCGGGCGTTTGGGAAAGCCGCGCGCAGACCCATCCAGAACCGGTCAGCCGCGTTCCAGCCATGGCCGGTTTGCCCGCCGGGGTATTCCACCTGTGCTCCGCGGTCGTATTCGATGCCAATAACCGCTATATCCGCGTCCATAATCCGGGTCAGAATATGACCCAGACGTGCACCCCATTCATTATCGTTGCCGCGCCCCCGATAGGGGCCATCGATGTCGGTTTCCGGCGTACAAGGTTTCACGCAGGCCTCTGGGCCACCCTCACGCGCAATCAGGTTACGGGCGTAATCCTTGGGGCTGTGACCCAACTGCCGAACAATCGCCGTCTGGTCGCGGATTAGCCATTCGTCGTTGATCTGATTATTGATTGCATGGCAATCCGCCAGAATGCGATACCGCAACTGCACACCCGTGGCCGTGCCGTAAACGCCATCCGCCGCATGGGTCGCGGTCGATATAATGCGGTGCGAACTCAGCATGCCAGTTTCGGGTGTTCCGCTCCAAATCACGTCTTCGCCCAAAAGCTGGCGGTCGGGAAATTCGGCCAGGGTCGCCATGGTCGCGGCAATCACGCCAGCATTTCCGACCACCACCGATGCAGGCGACCGCACGATGATGTCGGGTGCATAGTAGTCGTGCAGGGTCGCAATGCCGCGATCTTCCCAGATTTCTTTCGTGATGCCGATGATGTAATCGGGAAAGCTGGAAAATTTCGTATCAAAGCCTTTCATGATCTCCATCCTTTAGGGATATGGGCCGATTGACGCAGGATCAGATCCCCCTCGATCTTGATCGTTTTGGGATCGGCAACGCCGGTTTCAATCTGACGCAGTAGCAGATCAACAGTGCTGTCGACCATGCGATTGACGGGCTGGCGAATGGTTGTCAACTGATAGGCGCCCCAACTGGCCAGGGGCACATCGTCATAACCCACGACCGAGATATCCTGACCAGGCACCATCCCCGCTGCGCGCAATTCATCAATGACTGCAAAGGCCATATGATCATTGCCCACGAAAATTGCATCGGGGGGCGTATCAGCCTGTAGCAATTCGCGGGCACAATCTATGGCGACGTCCCGTTTATACATCCCATCAACGACAGCCGATGGGGTCATGCCAGCTTTTTCAAGTGCCTGCAAAAACCCCGCCTGCCTGTCACGCCCGGTGGAACTGCCTTGCCAACCCGCGATATGGGCTATGCGGCGATGACCGCCAGCAAGTAGAAACGCCGCCACCTTGCGACCGCCCAGCACGTTGGCTGATGTCACATTCGACAGCCCCGGTCCATTCTGACTGCGGTTGAACAAAACCACGGGAATCCCCATGGCGCGGGCACGGTCCGCCAGATTGGATGTCATCGAAACCGAGGCCGCGATGATCCCGTCCACCTGATAATCCATCAGGTCCTGCATCACCGCCTCGACCCCATCGGTCGAATTGGGGGCTGTGAAAATCAGAATGTGATAGCCACGCGCCTGCAGCGCATTCGACAAAAGCTCAAGCGCGATGGGGTAGAATTGGTTGTCCAGATAGGTCACCACCAGCCCGATGATGCGGCTTTTGCCGGACACCATCGCACGGGCCAGAACGTTGGGGCGATAGCCCAGTTCCTGCGCCGCCTGCCGGACCTTTTCCACGGTTTTGGGCGACGCGGATGCGCCGGGCGTAAAGACACGGCTGACCGCGGACTGGCTGACGCCGGCACGGGCCGCCACCTGGGCTGAGGTAATCCGGGTCTGACCCATCACTCAGCCGTCCACCCACCATCAATCATCAAAGCCGATCCGGTGACCATCGCGCTGGCATCCGAGGCCAGATACTGTACAGCACCCATGATATCCTCGACCCGACCGACACGGCCCAGCTTGATCTTATCTTCGATCCAGGCGCGTTTATCGGGTTGATCAAAGGTGCTTTGCGTCAGTTGCGTCAGGATGAACGTCGGACAGATCGTGTTGACGCGAATGCCGTGTTTGCCCCAATCAATAGCCATCGATTTGGTAAAGCCTTCGACCGCATGTTTCGTGGCGGAATAAACCGCCCGGTCGATGCCGCCGACCTTGGCCATCTGGCTTGAGATATTGATCAACGATCCCGGCCTGCCCGCCGCGATCAACCCTTTGGCCACCGCCTGGGTCAAGAAGTAAGCGCCCTTGATGTTCAGGTCAGCAACCGCATCAAAATCAGCCCCGGTCGTTTCTGCTGCGGGTGAGTGCCGCGCCAATCCGGCACTGTTGACCAACACATCAAAGGGGCCATGTGATCCTACAGCGGCCTGAGTTGCAGCCACATCAGCAATATCCAGCGTCATCGCACGTGCTGTCATCCCTTGCGCCTGCATAGCCTTGACCAAGTCGTCCAGCGCATCGCGGCGCCGGGCAGCTACCGTTACATCGGCCCCGGCTTCGCCCAGGGCAACAGCGCAAGCCAGCCCGATCCCCGAAGACGCCCCGGCAACCAACGCACGCTTACCATCAAGACGAAAAGAGGGGGTCTTGGGCAATATCATATCGAACCGTCGATTTTCGTGGAGTTTGATGGATAACAAAGATCAAGCGAACCAGATGGGACAATTCGACAAATCTGCCCATCTTTCAGATAGGCATCCCGGTGCCGTTTTGTCGCGTCAGTATAGTCGAAAAACTGCTTCATGCCCATGATGGTGGTTCGGTTGAGGGACTATAGGTGCCAAAAGTAAACTCATGCCCCTCCGGCCCTAAAGCACGATAGCGCCATGTACCCCATTCTGTCTGTTCCGGCCCGTAGACTATTCGTGCCCCGTGTTTCATGGCACGATCATGATGGGCTTGTACGTCTTCAACTACGACATAAACTCCGGGTGATCCTTTGGCGCGTCCGGCATCGGTACCCATCATAACCACACCATCCCCGTAGCGCATTTCACAATGGATCAATGTGCCATCCTCAGCGTCTTGTCTTTGGATTATCTCAAAACCGAATGCCTTTTCGAGGAATTCAATTGCAGCAGCACCATCTGCAAAGCTGAAGTATGGAACAATCGTTGGCTGACTCATTCTGCGACCTCTCGTTTTTCAGCGGGCGCGCCATAGGGGACATTAAGACCGCCATACCGCCGGACGCGCAGGTTGCATTGTTCCGCGTGGCCAACGAAGCCTTCCAGTAGACACAGACGTGATCCGTATTCGCCTATCTGCACTGCGGCCTCATCAGAAGTGATGCGTTGGTAGCTGTGAGTTTTCAGATATTTACCGACCCAAAGCCCGCCGGTATAGCGCCCGGCACGTTTTGTGGGCAGCGTATGGTTGGTGCCGATCACCTTATCCCCGTTGGCGACATTCGTGCGTGGTCCCAGAAACAGCGCACCGTATGAGTGCATGTTGTCCAGATACCAGTCATCACGGTCGGTCATGACCTGCACGTGTTCATAGGTCATATCATTGGCCACCAGCAGCATTTCGTCATGGCTGTCGCATAAGATGACATCCCCGAAATCCCGCCAGCTAATGGCAGCTGTATCAGCGGTGGGCAGGATCTTCAGAATGCGATCAACCTCGGCCATCGTGTCCTGAGCCAGTTTGCGGCTGTTTGTGATCAGGCAGGCGGGCGAGTTATAGCCGTGCTCGGCCTGACCCAGCAAATCCGTTGCACAGATTTCGGCATCCACCGTTTCGTCCGCAATCACCATGGTTTCCGTGGGGCCTGCAAACAGATCAATGCCCACCCGGCCGTAAAGCTGCCGCTTGGCCTCGGCCACATAGGCGTTGCCGGGACCGACCAGCAGATGAACGGGATCAATGCTTTCGGTTCCAATCGCCATGGCACCAACGGCCTGAATACCGCCCAGAACATAGATCTCATCCGCGCCGCCCATGTGCATCGCGGCGATCACGGCGGGGTTCGGTTCACCGTTGAAAGGCGGCGTGCAGGCGATGATACGCGGCACACCGGCAACCTTTGCGGTGGCAACTGACATATGCGCACTGGCGACCATCGGAAACTTGCCACCGGGCACATAACATCCCACCGACTGAACGGGGATATTCTTGTGCCCCAAGATCACTCCGGGCAGCGTTTCGACCTCAATATCCGTCATGCTGGCGCGTTGCGCCCGTGCAAAATTAACGACCTGATCGTGGGCAAAGCGGATGTCGTCCATGTCGCGCGGACTGACCTTGGCAATGATCGACTGAACCTCGGCCTCGCTTAGCCGATAGCTGGGGCGGCAAAATTTGTCGAACTTGACGGCCAGATCGTGCACAGCGGCATCCCCGCGGGCCTCAATATCTTTCAGGGTCGCCTCAACGACCGCGCGTACCTGCGCGTCGTCATCGGCTTTCTCGGCCTGAGATTTGGATTGTTTGAGATATTCTATCGCCATGTCATCCTATCCCTTGGGTTTGGGCCGCGGCGGGGTCTTTTGCCCCCGGTCGTATGCCTCCCAGCCTTCGCCATTGAAAACATCGACACCCAGTTGCGCCAAAACATGGGGAAAATCGACCATCACCCAGTTGTCCACGATCTTGCCATCGACAACTTTCCAGAAATCCATGTATCGGATTTCCACCCGCTTACCGGTGGGGGCGACGCCCATGAATTCACCCGAATGCGTGGCCAGCTGACGTCCGAAACAAGCCGCCCATTCGCCCATATAAAGCCGCGCGTCGTCCATCGCGACCTTGTCGGAAAAGGCCGCCTGAAATGGCCGCTGCCAGTTATCCTGAAATTCGCGCAAGCCGTTCTTGGTGCCGCAGCCCTGATTACCCATCCAGCGAAAGCTTTCGGCGAAGAATTCACCGATATCGTCAATCCTATGATCGTTCAGCCCATCCACCATCGCTTCAATCACCGCGCGCGTGGCATCTGTTTTGGACAGATCGGTATCGCGGCTTAGAACCGCCTGTTCAGGGCGCTGGCCACTCATCCCTTCACCGCCCCGGCTGTTAGCCCCGATACGATCTGGCGTTGGAAGAACATCACCAGAATAAACAGGGGTGCCGTGGCCGATACCACCGCAGCGACCGCGAACATCACGTTGCCTTCGGTATAGGTGGTGCCCAGAAAAGCCGCGATTTCGGGAATCATGGTGCGGTTCGATTCACTCAGCAGCATCGATGTGACCGCGAAATCGTTATAGGCCAGCAAGAAGCTGAACAGACCCGTCGTGATCACTCCGGGCCACATGACGGGCACGATCACATGGCGGAAGGCTTGAAATTGCGTGCAGCCATCGACCTTGGCGCTTTCATCCAGTTCTTTTGGGATGTTCTGGAAAAACGAATGCAGCATCCACAGTGTAAAAGGCTGGTTTATGGCGACCAGAACGATGATGGTGGTCGGCAGAATGCCCCACACATTCCATTCAAAAAACGGCAGCATATAGCCCGCGACCAGTGTGATGGGCGGCATGGCCCGAAAGATCAGCGCGATGATCAAAAGCCAGAAGGTATAGCGAAAGCCGGACCGGCTAAGGGCATACCCCCCCAATGTTCCGATCGTCAGCGAGGTGCAGACGACGAAAAAACAAACGATAAAGGTGTTGATGGCGGCGCGCCAGAAGTCCTCTTGCACCCAGGCACCATAATAGCCTGCGCCGGTAAAGGGGCTGCCGTAGGTTTCCTGGGTTCTGGGGCCGAACAGGGCATTCGTCCAGTCGGCGATGGAAAAGAAGTCAAGTTCGACCTTGAACGATCCCCATAGCGTCCAGAAAAACGGAAAAGCCGCCAGTATCAGCCAGACAATGATAAACAGGCTTGTGGTCAGGCGCAGACCAAGCGGGACGCGTTGTGCTTTTGAGGCCATCAGTGCTTTCCCTTGAAATCGCGCCAGGTGCGCACCAGAACCGGCGACAGCAGGATCGCCACACCGATAATCGTCATGACCGATGTTGCTGCAGCGGCTGACAACTGACGGGTTTCGCCGCCCAGATCGTTGAAGATGATCCAACTGAGCGAGGTCGCATGCGCCTCGGCATTGAAGCCGACAATGGGTTCGAACACCCTGAAGTTATCCATCAATTGGATCAGTGCGACGAATGTGACCAGCGGCATAATATGCGGGATGACCACATAGCGTACCTGTTGCCAGCGTGTGGCGCCGTCGATTTGCGCGGCCTCAAGCTGATCTTTTGGCAGGGTCTGAAGTCCTGCATAAAAGACGACGAAGGCAAAAGGTGCCGAATGCCAGACGCCATAGACGATCAGCATGATCCAGGTCAGGCCGGTCGACGCCTTTAGTGACAGCCCCGGATCATTCGCCATCCATTGAATGGCCGATCCGATAATCCCGCGGCTGTCGATCATCCAGAACAGGATCAGCGATCCGATCAGCGGTGTCACGATCATCGGCAGCAAAGAGAAAAAGATCACCAGCCCCTTAAGGTGCCGGTGCAGCGAATTCACGGCAAGTGCGATCATCAGGCCAAGCACGATCAGCAGCGGCGTGACTGTAAAGGTATAGGTCAGTGTGAAGGCCATCGCCCGATAGAACGGCAGATTGCCAAGTCTGTTGAAAAATTCAGCCCAGGTGTTCGAGGCGCGCCAGATCAGGGCCACTTCGTTTACCGCCAGGTGGCCGCGGTCAAAATAGATATCAAGACCCGCAAACCGGCCCAAGGGGGCCTCTTCGCGCAGGGCACGAGTTGCCTCTTGATCGATGATGGTTTCTTGAACACAGGTAAAGGGCGTGCAGCTTTCCACGGTTCTGAACACCGCTTCGTGCGGGGTGAACAGCGACTGGATCACGACCGACACGATGGGGGCAGCGATGAAAAGCAGCATCGCCAGCCCCGTCGGCAAAAAGAACCAGAAAAACGTGCGGTGCTTCATGAACCCTGTCTCTGACTGCGTAATGACTGCCGCGGCGGGGCGGCGGGGCCCCGTCGTGGGTTGTCATGACTTATTGCAAGAAACCCTTTTCGCGGGCGGCGGCGCGATACGCTGCTTCAACATCGGCCAATGCCTGTTCCGCGCTTTCGCGGCCCTGCATGAAATCCGACAGCTCACTGCCCAGTGCGGTGTGCATCAGGCCCATATAGGGCAGCATCGGATAGGGGACGGTATTGGCATTGGCCGCAGCAAAGACGCCAACGGCGGCATCGGTGGGCTGATAGCCCTCAATCAACCAGACCGCCTGTCTGGCCACGTCACCATCTTGCAGGATATCCGGTCTGATGCCGTTCATCATCGCGATAAATGTTGCTTCGGCTTCCGCATCACTGATGTTTCGGGCAACGGTCCAACCATCCCACCACAGGGTCGAGGCCGGTGTCGATCCACCGCCCACCGTCAGCGGACCTGCAATCGCAAAACCGTCGATGACCTCTTGCGGCACACCTTCGGCATCGGTCATCGTGGCCGCGCGTGACCCCCACATATGCATCAGTGCCACGTTACCTGCACGAAACTCGGCATTGGCGGCATTTGAGTCATGGGTCAGGAAATCGGGGTTCATGTATTCACTAAGCGCCTTCATCATCTCAAGCGCACGGATACCTTCGGGTGAATTCACGTTCGGCTCGGCACCGCCATCCTTGAAATGCGTGCCACCATAGCCCAGAAGCATATTGTTGAATTCCTGGGCCAGATTCCAGCCCGCCTTATAGGGACCGCCAATCGGGTTTTCCATAATCCCCTGTTCACGGATCATCCGGGCCGCTTCCAGAATCTCTTCATAGGTGGTGGGCGGTTCGACCCCGATCTGATCCAGAACATCCTGCCGATAGACCAGATGCTGCGCATTGGCCATAAACGCAACGGCCATGACATTGCCATCAATGGTTATCAACTGGTTACGTTGTAGCGATTGCCCATGCTGTTCAACCAGATCATTCAAAGGGCGAATAACATCTTCGTTCATCAGTGCCACTATTGAAGAGTTGGCAACAATTGCGCTGGTATATTCCGCCGGGTTGCCCTGCATACCCGGCAGGTTGATCTGTTGGTGATCAGCGGTCAGGTTGGTTGTGACATCTGCCCCAGAACATTCCTGCGCCCCCGCGCCGACGGTCTGAATGGCCGGGAATTCGTTGCCAACAATACTGACGCGCGCCCCGATTTCGCAGGCAGACGCCGCAGCAGCCGTCAAAAGGGCGATCGCACTGGCGGTTGTGATGGTTCTGAGAAACATTGTCTTCTCCCTGTTTTCGTTCTTTGGGATACGTAGGCAACTACGCCCCCTCTTTATGCCCCGCCTGTCGGCGGTGGTCGCTTTAGCCGGGTTTGTCACCGATCCTTAATCCAGTCGTCGCATCGAATAGATGGCAGTGATCGTGGGGAATGCGGATCGAGACCATATCGTCGATTTCAGCCCGGAATGATTTGTCGGCTTTGGCGCTGACCAGCACGCCGCCGATGCGCACGCTGACCATGGTCGCGTCCCCCAAAAGCTCAAGCGTGTAGATCGGCGCGGTGATCTGTCCGCCCTGATCTGTGACTTCGGCGTCTTCAGCCCGAAAGCCCAGCGTTACCGGTCCATCAGGCGCCTGAAGGCCGGTGATTTCGGTTTTGGCCGCTGTGAAAACTCCACCGCTGATCATGCCATCCAGCAGGTTCATCGCGGGGTTACCGATAAACCCTGCAACAAAGGTATTGGCCGGATAATTATAAATCTCGGTCGGGCTTCCGACTTGCTGCACAACGCCTTTTTCCATCACCACAACACGGTCGGCCAGTGTCATCGCCTCAATCTGGTCGTGGGTCACGTAGATCGTCGTAACGGCAAGTTCATGGCTAAGGTTCTTGATCTGCGCCCGGGTCGATACCCGCAACTTGGCATCAAGGTTGCTCAGCGGTTCGTCCATCAGAAACACATTCGGTTCCCGCACAATGGCCCGCGCCAAGGCAACGCGCTGACGCTGCCCGCCCGACAATTCCGCCGGTTTGCGATCCAGAAAATCATCCAGCTCAACCATCGCACTGGCGCGCATCACCTTGTCCTTATGCGTCGCCGGATCGGCCCCACGCACCTTTAGCGGGAAGCGGATGTTTTCGTAGACATTCATGTTCGGGTAAAGCGCGTAGCTTTGGAAAACCATGGCCACGTCGCGGTCTTTGGGCTCAAGGTTATTGACCACCTTGCCGTCGATCAGAATGTCGCCCTCGGTCGGGTCCTCAAGCCCTGCGATCATGCGCATGGTGGTCGTCTTGCCACAACCAGACGGTCCAAGCAGCACCAGAAATTCGCGATCTGGAATGGTCAGGTCGAATTTATCGACACCGACGAATGATCCCCAGCGTTTGGACACACCGGATAAAACGATTTCCGCCAAAGCGGCCCCCTCGGTTGGTTGGATTCGTATTTTGCATACGTTTGCAATAACGGTAGACAGCCAGACCCGAATTGGGCAAGCTCTTTTTCGCGACACCCCGCATGACCACATGGAAACGCCCGAAATCATGGCAGAATTTCAATCCGCAAAACAGCTGGTTCTGGCCCATCACGCCGGACTGGACGCAGCCGATCCTGATGCAACGGGTCAGATATTGGCCCGGGACACATCGCCCGATTACTTATGGCGCGGGTATTATCCGTTCGGTGAGCTACCGGGTCATGAAGCCGTCGCCACCCGGTTTTGGCAACCATTAAAAACCGCCTTGAGCCGACTGCAGCGGCGCGATGACATCTTCTTTGCGGGTCGTAATCAGATCGACGGATTTGAAAGTATCTGGGTGGTGTCGATGGGCCATCTGATGGGGCTGTTCGATCAGCCTTGGCTGGGTATTCAGCCGACGGGTAAACTGGCCTTATTGCGATACTGCACGTTTCACCGGGTCGAGGGCAACCGCATCACCGAGACCGCGATGTATTTCGACATCCCGCACCTGATGGCCCAGACCGGTCATCGGATTTTCCCAAATCAGACCGCGCAGCATCTGGTGCAGCCCGGGCCGCGCACCCATGACGGGCTGCTTTATGACGTTCAACCGGCTAAGACCGGGCAAGTGACGCTTGACCTGATCAACGCGATGATCACCGACCTAGGCCAGTGGCAATCGGGCCTGCCGTTGGAAGAGGAACTGGCGCGCACATGGGCAGACGACATGTTGTGGTGGGGCCCCGAGGGGATCGGGGCCACCTATACAATCGAACGCTATGCCAAGCAGCATTCCCGCCCGTTTCGCAGCGCCTTCACCGACCGATCCGCTACCGGCCATATTGCCCGCCTGGCCGAGGGCCACTATGGCGGCTTTTTCGGCTGGCCAAACTTCACCGCCCGCCCGACGGGTGGATTTATGGGCTTGCCCCCCAGTGACATCGCTTGCGAATTTCGCGTGATCGACATCTACCGGCGTGAAGCGGGCAAACTGGCCGAAAACTGGATCTTCATCGACCTTCTGCACTCCTGCAAGATGCAGGGGATCGATCATCTGGCGCAGATGACAACGGAAGTATAACAAAACCGGTTATTTCTTTCGCACGGTCGGAATCGAGCTTTTGATGTAGCGATATTCGGCCTCGGGGTGGGGTGGATGCCCGTCGGTTTTGCGCCAATAGGCAAATCCACCGCGATAGAGCCATAGGGGAATGATGCAGACAAACCCGATGATAAAGCCGCCTGCATGCGCCCAATAGGCGACACCGCCTTCGTCACCAATCGCATTAGCCGCCACCCCGTTGGCCAGTTGCAGGGCAAACCACAGCCCCAACATCAGCCACGCCGGGATCGGAATGACTTTGACGATGATCACAAGGATCAGCAGAATATCGATCCGCGCTTTGGGGAACAGCAGCAGATAGGCCCCCATCACCCCCGCAATTGCACCCGACGCCCCCACCGTCGGCAAACGCGACAGCGGGTCAGACCAGACATGCGCCAACCCCGCCGTCGCCCCGCAAAACAGGTAGAACAGCAGAAAGCCGATGTGGCCCAGCTCTTCCTCCATATTGTCGCCAAAAATGTATAAAAACAGCATGTTACCGGCCAGATGCATGATGCCGCCATGCAGGAAGGTTGAGGTTAGAACGGTGTAAGATCGCTCTCCCTCACTCACTAGCAGTGGGATCATGGCCCAATCAAACCAAAACGCATTCAGCGCTGCGGGGTCGGAAAACAGCGACCAATAGCTGACAAAGACGACAATATTCAGCGCGATCAACGCATAGGTCACAAACGGCGTTTTTTCAGATGGATTGTGATCGCGAAACGGAAACATGGCCCGACGCTGGCCCAGCCCAAGCAAGGTGTCAAGCCGAACGGCAAAGCCGCCAACGGACAAAAAACCGCAGCGACAACGTCACGGCCCCTTTACCTTGTTTTCGCAATCCGTATTGTGCGCCCCCAGGCCCGCGTGGTGGAATGGTAGACACAGGGGACTTAAAATCCCCAGGCAGGAATGCCGTGCCGGTTCGAGTCCGGCCGCGGGTACCAAATAATTTATACAAAACGATTTCCATTAATCACATAGTCCACCTTATGTGCCTCGCTCAATGTTGGCGGTTCCAGCCGCTCCGCCATTTTCAGGATCACCTTTTGCGGCACCACTGCCGCCCGATCAGCATTTTGGCGCAGCAGTGTGTTCGGGGCCGGTTCAAGGTAAACGATGCGGATATTTGCCCCATAATCGCGCAGCAGCCGCAGCACCTTGGATCGGACCTGAGCAGTGATATTCGTTGCATTCCACGCAAAGTCGCGCCGGGCTCTTAAATGATCCTTTGCGCGATCATAGGCGGCGTGAACGACATACCCCTGATTGCCAGTCGCAGATGCGTTCAGTTCGGCCCGGATGGCATCCAGGCTGACCACCGGCAGATCGGGGTGGTGATGTGCCAGCCATGTATCCTTGCCCGCACCGGGCAGCCCGGACATGACTGTGACATGGCACCTGAAATCCTCAAAGGCCGCAAAATGCGGATCGCGGTCGTCGCGTTCGAAATACGCAACCCGGCTTTCGTCATTGGCAAAGGTGAATGGCGCAGATAGACAGCCCGCTTCCTCAAACACCAGCCGGGCTAGGTCGACATTTTCGATGATCGCCTGCTGGTCGTCGCAAATCCGACCCAGTGCATCGGCGTGGGCATGCAGACACAGCAAATCGGGCCGACAGGTCCAACTGGTCTGAATGGCCAGCCTGCGCGGATCGGGTCGTTCGATCAGCCAAAACGGCAGTTGATGATGCAGGATGATCCCACATAACGCTTCACGCCAGACAAAGGGCGCACCCACCTGCCACAACAGAAATCGCGCGATATTTGCGCCGATGCGTGAGTGCCCGCGTGAAGTAATGCGCCCGTCGTCCTCGTGCTGCGTCGTTGTAGGCTTGCCGATGTCGTGCAGGCACGCGGCCCAGAACAGCATCGACCGGTCGTTGTCAGGCAATGCGCGCCATTTTGCATCGGAGACCAGGGCCTTAACCACCATGCGGGTGTGCGTGCCCACGTCCCCTTCGCCATGGTGAACCGGATCCTGCGGACAGGTGTCCAGAGCGGTAAACTCAGGCCACAGCGACCAAAGGGCGGGCCAATCGACCCGCCACTCGGGCACCTGCGGAACAAGGGCGATCAGGTCCTTAAATGTCGGGGTCATCATAGGCCCCCTTCACGCCAAGAACCGGGGCAAAAATATCGACGCCATCCGCCAATGCATTCGGCAGAATGGGTCGATCCAGCCAGTGCCCTTCGGCCGCCTGAATGGCCTGTATGAAATCGTCACGGACGTATTTCAGCCGTTCTTCAACCAGATGGTCCGTTTCGACCTTGATATATAACCCCTCGGCCAGATCGCTGTCTTCGGTCTGCTTTTCGACGAAATCCGCCCGACTGCCCGAGGTCTGCGCGGCACGGTCCAGCGCCGCACGCCAGTCTGTGGATTTGTAAAGCGATGGCTGAACAAGGCGCTCGAGCTGCGCAACCGAATTGACGTGGCCCTGAAAGACGACGGGCACGGGCATCACCGGCAAGCCGAACAGCACATCCCGTCGGGCCGCGGTCGACAGAAACTGCCCCGTTTGCCGATCCAGAACGTCGAACTCCATAAAGTAATGCGGCAGGCGATCGTAAAACACTGTGTGCTTGGCGTACATCCATTCGCCATACATCACGTACCGGTCACCCAGCACCTGATGAAACGCAGCGTGATGCACGTTGGCCCAGGTTTTAAACAGATCGAAATGCCGTTCACGCGCGCCACCGGTCAGGTAGTGGCCCCGGCTTTGCAACAGCAATTCGCCCTGCGCATCGAACGAAATGGCCGAATTGGCGCCATCCAGCTTTTCCTCAATCGTCAGGAATCGCCCGTTTAGGTCGGCAATGGGCATATCATCGCCCAGATCCCCATGCTGAAGGCGCGATCCTTCAACGTGCCGCGTCCGCGGATATTTCAAGATAGTCATCGTAAGTCTCGCTTATTCGGGGCTTGGCCCACACATGAAAAACAACCCGGCAGAAACTGACGGGCAAAGCGTTCATCAAAAGTGCGAAGACTTACATTGGTCTGCCATGGGTCCAGAGGTTGGAATGTGCGAGTGCCTTAAATGACGTGCTGTTTTATGACAAGAGCTGCGGGAATAACCCGTCTTGAGTGTTGCACATCGGATATTCTGCCCAAATCGCGGGCATTTGAACTGATCATCAAGAGTTGATCACATATTCTCAACTGGACAGTTCGACTTCTGGAAAATTACATTACCTACATAGAACATATAATTATGCGTCGCAGGAGTACAAGAATGCAGCCATCCCGCCAGACAACATCCCGCGCAAAGGCCCGTGTTATTGCCCGGAAATTATCGGTTTCACAGATCGCAATCGGGTTTTCGGTTTTTATCGTTGCGTTGATTTGGATGGCTCTCACTGCCTTTGCCGACGAAGAACGGATCATCAAATCACATGCCTACGCGATTCTGGGGGAACCGAAGTACCCTGCGGATTTTGAACATTTTGACTATGTGAACCCCGATGCGCCGAAGGGTGGCGAAATTTCGACATGGGCGCGGGGCACCTTTGACAGCATGAACCCCTTCAGCCTGCAGGGTCGCGCGGCGGCCCTATCCAGCAGTTCGATCGAACGCCTGATGATTTCGTCCGCTGACGAACCCGGCACGCGTTATGGTCTGATCGCTGAATCCCTAGAATATCCGGAAAGTGAAGACTGGGTCATTTACAACCTGCGACCCGAGGCACGCTTTTCCGACGGCACGCCTGTCACTGCCGACGATGTTGTCTTCACCCATGAATTGCTGATGGAACAGGCCCTTCCGTCTTATCGCGAGGCGATTTCGCAGCTTGTTCAGAAGGTTGAGGCACTGGATACCCATCGCGTCAAATTCACGTTCATGCCGGATGTGCCCCGCGATGGTCTGATCAGCCAGACGACCGCGTCGGCCGTGATGTCACGAAAGTGGTTCGAAGAAACAGGCGAACGCCTTGATGAAAGCACACTGACCCAGTTTTTGGGAACGGGACCTTATGTGCTGGATGACTACACCATCAACCGCAGCGTAACTTATCGCCGGAACCCCGATTACTGGGGCAAAGACCTGCCCGTAAACCGCGGGCGCCATAATTTTGATGCCATTCGTATCGAGTATTTTGGCGACAATAATGCGGCACTCGAAGGCTTTAAGGGCGGCGCATACACTTTCCGTCTGGAAGACGACGCGCTGACCTGGGCCACAAAATATGACTTTCCCGCAGTGCGAAACGGCATTGTCAAGATGGAAGAAATTCCCGATGGAAACTTGCCTTTTGCGGAAGGTTTCGTCTTCAACCTGGCCCGTCCGCAATTTCAAGACGTCCGCGTGCGCGAAGCCATCGGGTTGATGTATAATTTCGAATGGACGAACGAAAGCCTGCAGTTTGGCCTGTTCAATCAGCGCCATTCGTTCTGGGAAAACTCGGAACTGGCGGCATCGGGTGTGCCCGAAGGCGCCGAACTGGCCTTTCTGCGATCGCTTGGTGACATGATCGACCCCAGCCTTTTGACGGATGAGGTCGTGATGGCCCATACATCAGGACAGCGTCAGCTAGACCGCCGTAACCTGCGCCGTGCGTCGCAGTTGCTGGACGAAGCAGGATGGGAGGTCGGCAGCGACGGGACACGCCGGAATGCTGAGGGTCAGACGCTGGATCTGGAGTTTCTAAGCGACAATGTCGAAATTGAACGCATCGCGTCCGGCTTTATCCAGAACCTGCAGGCGCTTGGGGTGAATGCCAGCTTTAACCGTGTTGATCCCGCCCAGTATACCAATCGTGAGCGTGATCGCGATTATGATATGATCTACAGCACGCGGTATTTGACATCGCTGGTCCCAGGGCTTGGATATTCGCAGCGCTTCGGATCCGCTGACGCAGGGTACAGTGTCTTCAACCCGGCAGGCTTCGGCACGCCCGCCGGTGACGCTATCATAGAAAAGCTGGTTGCCGCGGAAACGCCCGAAGAATTCGCAGTGACGACCAAGGCGCTTGATCGTCTGATGCGTGCCGAGCGCTTTGTCATACCGACTTGGTACAAGGCCAACCACTGGGTCGCCTATTACGATCAATATGAATATCCTGAAAACATGCCTCCTTACGCTCTGGGCTATCTGGATTTCTGGTGGTATGACGAAAGCGAAGCACAAGAAATAAGGGCAGCCGGTGCCCTTAGATAATAACAAGCTGAGCCGTTAAGCCCATGGGCGCCTATATCCTTCGCAGATTACTTTTGATCATCCCCACATTATTCGGGATCATGGTCATCAACTTCGCGCTTGCACAATTCGTCCCCGGTGGGCCGGTTGATCAGGCCATCGCCCGGGCGACCGGTGGCGGTGACGTGCTGGAAGGGATCACCGGCGGCCCAAGCGGCGGTTTCGATCAGCAAGCGGCGGGCGAAGAAACCTATATCGGCGCCCGCGGTTTGCCGCCCGAATTCATCGAACAGCTGGAACGCGAATTCGGCTTTGACAAACCGCCACTTGAGCGGTTCCTGAACATGATGTGGAATTATATCCGCTTTGATTTCGGCGATAGTTATTTCCAGTCGCGTTCCGTGGTCGATCTGGTTGTCGAAAAGTTGCCCGTATCCATCACGCTTGGGTTATGGTCGACATTTATTGCCTATCTGATCTCGATCCCCTTGGGCATTCGCAAGGCCGTGCGCGACGGGTCGCGCTTTGATACGTGGACCTCGGGCGTTGTTATCATTGGCTATGCCATTCCGGGCATTCTGTTTGCCGTTCTTCTGCTGGTGTTGTTTGTGGGCGGCAACTGTTTCAGGCTGCCCTACATCCAGGATATCTGGCCGGGGGGCGAGGCCTTCAATCCCACGTGCCGTCAGTTGTTTCCCCTGCGCGGTCTGACGTCCGACAATTGGGATCAGCTGTCGCTGGTTGGAAAAGTGACCGATTATCTTTGGCACATCATACTGCCAGTTATATCTGTGACCATCGCGGCTTTTGCGACACTTACACTTCTGACCAAGAATTCCTTCATCGATGAAATCAACAAGCAATATGTCATCACCGCCAAAGCCAAGGGGCTGACCGAACGTCGTGTGCTTTACGGCCACGTCTTCCGCAATGCGATGCTGATCATAATCGCGGGTTTTCCATCGGTTTTCATCGGTTCGTTTTTCACGGGCGTCCTGCCGATCGAGATCATTTTTTCGCTTGATGGTTTGGGCCGATTGGGGTTCGAGGCTGCCGTTGCACGCGATTATCCCATCGTCTTTGGCACGCTGTTCATCTTTGGCCTGATGGCGCTAGTCATCAACATCATCAGTGATCTGATGTATGTGATCGTTGACCCGCGCATCGATTTCGAGCGGAGGCAGGCATGACCGATACCCCTCTGACATCTGTACCCCCCGTTGCGCCAAAGCCGAAAAAAGGCTTTTTTACTATGTCGCCCATCGCGAAACGGCGGTGGCGTAATTTCAAACAGAACCGACGTGCCTTTTGGTCACTGATCATCTTCAGCGTATTGTTTTTCACTTCGCTTTTTGCCGAGTTCATTGCCAACGACAAACCGATCCTTGTTCGGTATGAAGGTCAGTATTATATGCCGATCTTGCGCTTTTATCCCGAAACGCAATTCGGCGGTGACCTTCGCACCGAGGCGATCTATCGCGATATCGAGGTTCAGTGCCTGATCCTGTCACAGGGAGCCGAAGAATGCTGGGACGACCCCGAAGGTGTGATCGAAGAGGCGCGAACAGGCACCATCGCTGGGCGCGATATCACGCCAGGCTGGATCCTTTGGCCGCTGATCCCCTACAGCTATGATACACCCAATAATCTTGGTCGCGCCGCACCCACCGCCCCGGACGCCAATCACTGGCTGGGCACCGATGACACAACACGCGATGTCTTGGCCCGCGTCATTCATGGGTTCCGTCTGTCGGTGCTGTTCGCACTGATTGTCACCACCTGCGCCAGTATTCTTGGCATTATCGCGGGGGCCGTTCAGGGGTATTTCGGCGGCGTTCTGGATCTGACGTTCCAGCGCCTGATCGAAATCTGGGTTTCCACCCCGTCGCTATATATCATCATTATCCTGTTCGCTATTCTTGGGCGAAGTTTCTGGCTGTTGGTCTTTATCATGGTCATCCTTGGCTGGCCCGCCTTAACGGGATTAGTGCGCGCTGAATTTCTGCGGGCGCGCAACTTTGAATATGTTCGCGCAGCACAGGCCCTGGGTGTCAGCAACTGGACGATCATGTTCCGCCATATGCTGCCAAATGCCATGGTCGCGACACTGACCATGCTGCCCTTTATCGTCACGGGCGTTATCTCAAGCCTGGCCATTCTTGATTATCTGGGCTTTGGTCTGCCGGCTGCGGCGCCATCACTGGGGGAAATGATCCTGCAAGGCCAACGCAATCTGCAAGCGCCATGGCTGGGTCTGACAGCCTTTTTCACCTTTGCAATCATGCTGTCGCTTCTGGTCTTCATTTTTGAAGGGGTGCGCGATGCCTTTGACCCTAGAAAGATCTTCAGATGACCGCCGTTCTTGATATCCGCGATCTGCGCGTATCCTTCCGCCAGGACGGCAAGACGGTTCAGGCCGTCAAGGGCGTCAGCTTTACTGTCGGCAAGGGCGAAACCGTAGCGCTGGTCGGCGAAAGTGGGTCGGGCAAATCTGTGACCGCTTTGTCGACCGTCCAGCTTCTGGGCGACAATGCCAATGTCGAAGGATCGGTACAGTACAACAACGAACAGATGATCGGTGCGCCCGAAAGTACCCTGCGCCGTGTTCGCGGCAATGACATCAGTTTCATTTTTCAGGAACCGATGACGTCGCTCAACCCGCTGCACAAGCTGGAACGGCAACTGGCCGAAAGCCTGGAGTTGCACCAGGGGCTGACCGGCGCTGCCGCCCGCGTCCGCATTCTGGACCTGCTGCAAAAGGTCGGTATCCGCGACGCCGAAAGCCGTTTGGGCGCCTATCCGCACCAGCTGTCCGGTGGCCAGCGTCAGCGGGTGATGATCGCCATGGCCCTTGCCAACGGCCCGGACCTGCTGATCGCGGACGAACCCACGACAGCCCTTGATGTCACCATTCAAGCGCAAATCCTGGATCTGCTGGCCGATCTGAAACGGGCCGAGCAGATGTCGATGCTTTTCATCACCCACGACCTGGGTATCGTTCGCAAGATTGCCGACCGGGTCTGTGTGATGAAAGATGGTGAAATCGTCGAAACGGGTCCCGTCGAGCAGATATTCAACACACCCCACCACCCCTACACCAAGCTGTTGCTATCGGCCGAGGCCAAAGGCCACCCGATCCCGACGCCCGACAATGCGCCCGAGGTGCTTAAAACCGAAGACCTGCGCATCTGGTTTCCGATCCAAGCGGGCTTACTGAAACGTACTGTCGGTCATGTGAAAGCCGTGAATCAGGCCAGTCTGTCTGTCCGCGCGGGCGAAACCCTTGGGGTGGTGGGTGAAAGCGGATCGGGCAAGACGACTCTTGCACTGGCCATTCTGAGGCTGATCCAGTCCCAGGGTCAGATACTCTATGATGGTCAAGATATCCGCGCCTGGTCCGGGCAAAAACTGCGCAGCCTGCGTCGCGACATGCAGATTGTGTTCCAGGACCCCTATGGATCACTTTCGCCGCGCATGACGGTGCACCAGATCATTGCCGAAGGGCTGTCGATCCACAAAATCGACAAGACCCGCGACGACCGTGAAATGGTGGCTGAAATCATGCAAGAGGTAGGCCTCGATCCTATGACAATGGATCGATATCCGCATGAATTTTCCGGCGGTCAGCGCCAGCGCATTGCCATTGCACGCGCCATGATCCTGCGCCCGCGTCTGGTGGTGCTGGACGAACCGACCAGCGCGCTGGACATGACAGTGCAGGTTCAGATCGTCGATCTGCTGCGTGATCTGCAACAAAAGTATCAACTGGCCTATTTGTTTATCAGCCACGACCTGAAGGTCGTCCGCGCCCTGTCGCACAAGGTTATGGTGATGAAACAAGGCGATGTGGTCGAGGCCGGTACTGCAGACCAGATCTTTGACAATCCGCAGACCGATTACACCCGAACCTTGATCCACGCGGCCTTCGATATCACCATCGACGACAGCCCCGTCACCCCTGCCACTGAATTGACTCAGGCCGGAAGCTGATTGTTCGGGCCAGCTTTAGAACAGGCCAGATGTGTGAAAAAAATCTGTCCGCTCACAAGAGTTTATAACACTAAGACGATCATTAGCTAAAAACATCGAAGTCAGAGGCTTAACTCGATCATTCGGCGGCAGTGCGTGCTAGAGCGTGATGAAATCGACCTGAATCAAGGGGGATTCACATAGGCTTATTTTGCTGATTCACTGTCGCCGACCACAAGATGGAGGGCGAGCAGTGGGTAAGGCACTTTCGATGGACCTTCGGGAGA
>NZ_JACNMP010000011.1 GCF_017592335.1 Pseudaestuariivita rosea
CGAGACGCCGCCGAACGCACGATAGAGGCAACATGGCGCAGGATCGGTAAGCTGCTCGACCGCTTCACCCCGCAGGAATGTGCGAATTACCTTGTCAACTCAGGATACGCTTCAACCTGATCTCATCTTGCTCTAGCTAGCAAGCATTATCAGTTAGAGCGGGGTAACCCGATACGCCGGTTCAAAGGGCCGCAGTTCAAACAAGTCCGATGACAATATTATCGAAACAGCAGTATCGGCACGTGGCATGATTGGATCATCTGGGTGGTGGTTGATCCGATGATCATGCTGCGGATGCGCGAATGGCCATAGGCGCCCATGACAAGCATGTCGGCACCTGTTTCCTTGATGCTGTCAGCGATCACGGTTTCGGGCTGGCCCTCGATCATGTTGCTTTCCACGGCCAGACCCGCGTCTTGCAGCATGGCCGCGGCCCCTTCGATCTGGCGCCTCAAGTCCTGATTTTCAGCACTTGCAGCCACTATATTGGCGCTGAGCCCCTGAAAAAGCCCCGACTGCGCCACATGATCAACGGCCTTAACGGCCGATGCCCCCCCGTCAAAGGCGACAAGGAGTTTTTTGATCGGGTTGAAGCCGCGGCTGGCCACCATGATGGGTTTCTGACAGGCGCGCACCACACGTTCCAGGTTTGATCCAAGGTGCAGTTTGGCGAAATCGGCGGCCTCGCCCCGTTTGCCAATGATGACCAGATCGGCGTCGGCGGTCAGGGTGGTCAGTTCCTCAAGCAGGTCGCCATTGCGCAGACGGGTCGCCACCGTCACGTCATGTGCTGCAATGCGCGCCTCGGCGTCTTCCAAAATCGCACGCCCGCGTTTCTGGGCCAGTTTAGCGCGCTCTTCATCCAGCTTGGCCAGATCTTCGATCAGTTTGCTGCGGGCCCCCAAACCAATATTGCCTGACAAATCCTGCGGCCCGCTTTCACGACGGCCGATGATATGGATCACCTCGACCTCTGCAGACAACTGTTTTGCCGCCCAGGCCGCATGATCGCAAACACTTTCCGAATAGATCGACCCGTCAACGAAGGCTACGATTTTGCTCATGTCCTAGTGTCCCATCAGATCGTCCAGCGCGCCGGGTTTGTCGGCGACCCCCAGCTTATCTACGATGGTTTCGCTGGCCTTGTTCATGCCGATCACATCGACCTGCGCACCATCCCGGCGAAACTTCAACACAACCATATCAAGGGCTGCAACAGACGAGATATCCCAAATATGCGCCTTTGACACGTCGATAATGACGGTTTCAAGCGTTTCGTGGAAATCGAACGACCCACTGAACTGTTCGGCCGAGGCAAAGAAAAGCTGCCCTTCGACGACATAGGTGCGCGTGCGCCCGTCGGCTGACAGCTCTGATCTGACCCGAAAGATCTGTGCGATCTTGCCTGCGAAAAAGACACCCGACAGCAGTACGCCCGTCAAAACACCCAAGGCCAGATTGTGTGTGTAGACCGTGACCGCGACAGTCGCCAGCATAACGATCGAGGATGATTTTGGATGATCCCGCAAATCGCGGATCGACGACCAGCTGAACGTTCCGATCGACACCATGATCATGATCGCCACCAGCGCGGGCATCGGAATTTGCCGGACCCAATCGCCCAAGACAACAATCAGGAACAATAGGAATACACCGGCTACAAAGCAGGACAGTCGCCCGCGCCCACCGGATTTGACGTTGATCATCGACTGACCGATCATCGCACATCCGGCCATACCGCCGATAAACCCAGTCGCCGTATTTGCCAGCCCCTGGCCCACGCATTCGCGTGTCTTGTCGCTTTCTGTATCGGTCAGATCATCGATCAGACTGGCCGTCATCAGGCTTTCCAGAAGGCCCACAATGGCAATAGCGGCTGCCACGGGAAAGATGATCTGAAGCGTTTCGAAGGTCAGCGGGACATCGGGTAAAAGGAAAAACGGCAGGGTGCTGGGCAGATCACCCATATCCTCGACCTGTCGTACCTCGAACCCGAAAAACATCGACAAACCCGTCAGGACAACGATTGTGATTAGTGGGGACGGTACCGCCTTGGTCAGATATGGAAACAAATAGATGATCGCCAGCCCCGCGCCCACCAGCACAAAGGTCAGCCAGGTGACGGCTTCGTCGGTGATGTCCAGCTCGGGCCATTGCGCCATGAAAATAAGGATTGCCAGCGCGTTCACGAAGCCGGTCATGACGGACCGCGAGACAAAGCGCATCACACGGTCCAGTTTCAAAACACCTGCGATGATTTGTAGGATGCCTGCCAGAACCGTTGCCGCCAGGATGTATTGCAGGCCCAGAACGGCACCATGTTCATCCACCAATGGTTTCATAAGTACGGCAGTTGCAGCAGTGGCCGCAGAAATCATACCGGGCCGCCCGCCGAAGATGGCTGTTATCACTGCAATCGAAAACGACGCATAAAGACCCACTTTGGGATCAACGCCCGCGATAATCGAAAAGGCGATCGCCTCGGGGATCAGCGCAAGGGCGACGACCAGACCGGCCAGCAAATCATTTCGAATATTTCCAAACCAGTCCTGGCGGAAATTGGTGATGTAATACGCAAGCACTGGTGCGCCTCATGTCTTTGGATTGCGTGCGCGTCCTAACAGGTTCGTGCACAAAGACCAGCCCATTTCGCCATGACGCAGCGAAGACGGCGGTCAGGACGGGGCGGCGTTACCTTTTGGGCGCAGTTTTATCATCAGATAGCGGTTATACTTGATGAAATTCTCGGCAGTGCGCGTTTTCTGGTTCAGACGTTGATCCAAACGTGCCCGCGCGCGATCTTTTATCAATAGTCGAAGGACGCGGTTGATGGTCCAGCGGATTTTGGGGCGTTTGGCCGTCAGTTCCTGATCTATGCGGGTCAGGGCATAGCCAAAAACGTTAAACAGCTCTTGTTCCAAGTGGACTGATGGGGCGACGGATTGGGTAATGTCTTCCTCAGAAATGACATCTACGGCTGTGTTTTCCAGCATCTCGCGAAAACGCCATTCCCGGTGGCCGCCCCCGACCTTGGCTTGTGTTTTGTCGACTGAATAGTCTTTCGTCCGAAAACAGTCCGAGATGATGATCTCACCATCAGGCGTCAACAGATCGAGGCATTTCGCCAAGCCCTGGTCCAGCGGAATATATTGATAGGATTCAGAAAAAAGACACAGATCAAAGCGCTGGTCGGTTTGAAAATCCTCAAACTTACACTCATGCACCGTGGCACCGGGTGCGTTGTCACGACAGCGTGTCGCCAGAAACGGGGAAGGCACGACAATATCGACACTATGGCCGAGGGCCAGCAGCTTTTTTGCAGTCTCACCCGCCCCGCCACCGATATCCAAAATTCGAACGGGCTGGTTAGGCAGCAGCTTGAACAGCTTTTCAGTGTAAGCATCCTGTGCGGTGCGCAGGTTTCCCGCTGTGACCTCAAGCCCGTCCCACAGGCCATAATGCAGATTTTCCGCGCCTGTCAGCCATTTGGTAAAGGCCAAGCCCGCATCCAGACCAATCGCCTGTGTATCAAGTTTTTGTTTTGCCATGGCGCAACGAAGTACCGCGAAGCCATTGCATTGAAAAGCGAATTATTCAGCTGCAATCGGCGCGGCATCCACCAAACCAACGATATCGAACATGATCCGGTTCAGTTCAAAATCCTTAGGCGTATAGACCTTGGCCACGCCCATCGCCATTAGCTTTTTGGCGTCGTCATCCGGAATAATACCGCCGACAACCACGGGGATATGCCCCAGATTTTCCGCGCGCATCCGGTCCATCAATTCGCCGATCAGCGGAATGTGCGACCCCGACAGAATCGACAGCCCCACCACGTGCACGTCTTCCTCCCGCGCCGCGGTCACGATTTCCTCGGGTGTCAGGCGGATGCCTTCATAACTGATGTCCATCCCGCAATCGCGCGCACGGGCAGCGATCTGTTCGGCACCGTTTGAATGGCCGTCAAGACCGGGTTTGCCCACCAGAAACTTCAGGCGACGGCCCAGTTTGTCTGATACCGCATTCACCTGTTCGCGGATTTCTTCAAGACCCTCGGTCCGGTTCGAGGGGTTCTTCGATACGCCAGTCGGCCCGCGGTACTTACCAAAGGCGCTACGCACGACGTCGCCCCATTCGCCCGTCGTCGCACCCGCCTTAGCGGCTTTGATCGAGGGTTGCATGATGTTTGCGCCGGTCCGCGCGGCCTGACGCACTTCGTCCAGTGCGGCTTTGACGGCCTGCGCGTCGCGGGCCTCGCGCCAAGCATTCAGACGCGCGACCTGATCTTCTTCGGCATCTTTGTCGGCGACCATGATCGCTTCATCCCCGGCGGTCAGGGGGCTTTCTTCGGCCTCGGTATAGCGGTTTACGCCCACAACCGTAGTCTCGCCGCCTTCAATGCCCGTGATCCGTTCGGCGTTCGATTCAACCAGTCGCGATTTCATATACTCGATCGCCTCAACCGCGCCGCCCATGGCGTCGATCTGGGCCAGCTCGGCCCGCGCGCCCTCTTTCAGCTCTTCTACCTTGCGATCAACGGCGGGGTTGCCATCAAACAGATCGTCGTATTCCAACAAATCCGTCTCAAACGCCATAATCTGTTGCATCCGCAGTGACCATTGCTGGTCCCAGGGGCGCGGCAGGCCAAGTGCTTCGTTCCAGGCAGGCAACTGCACAGCCCGCGCGCGGGCCTTTTTCGACAGCGTCACCGCCAGCATTTCAATCAGGATGCGATAGACATTGTTTTCAGGCTGTTGTTCAGTCAATCCAAGGCTGTTGACCTGCACACCATAGCGGAAACGGCGAAACTTGGGATCTTCGACGCCATATCGTTCACGGCAAATCTCATCCCACAGATCTACGAAAGCACGCATCTTACACATCTCGGTCACGAAACGAATGCCTGCGTTCACGAAGAAACTGATGCGGCCAACCATTGCCGGGAAATGCTCAGCCGGGACCTTTTCTTTCAGATCGTCCAGCACAGCCGTTGCCGTGGCTAGCGCAAAGGCCAGTTCTTGTTCCGGCGTCGCGCCCGCTTCTTGCAGATGATAGGAACAGACGTTCATCGGGTTCCATTTCGGTAGGTGTTCGCGGGTAAAGGCCGCGACATCCGTGATCATACGCAGGCTGGGCTTGGGGGGGCATATATAAGTGCCGCGCGACAGATACTCTTTGATGATATCGTTCTGCACGGTGCCCTGCAGTTTGCTGACATCGACGCCCTGTTCCTCGGCCACCGCGATATAAAGCGCCAGCAGCCATGGTGCGGTGGCGTTGATCGTCATCGAGGTATTCATCTGTTCCAGCGGGATATCATTGAACAACGTCCGCATGTCGCCCAGATGCGCGACAGGCACACCGACCTTGCCAACCTCGCCGCGCGAAAGCTCATGATCGCTGTCGTATCCGGTTTGCGTGGGCAGGTCGAACGCCACCGACAGACCCGTCTGACCCTTTGCAAGGTTCCCGCGATAAAGCGCGTTCGATGCCTTGGCCGTCGAATGCCCGGCATATGTTCTGAACAGCCAGGGACGATCTTTTTGGGGTTGCGACATATCTGACCTCGCGACTCACGATGGGTAATTTTATTTCTGGTTTTGATAATTATTCGAAATAATATGCCTCTGTCAATTCGCTGCGACGCGGCGGAAAGGTGCTAGTACATGGACCTCTGCAGCGGTACTTTGCAGATAAATCTATTTCTGTAGGTTATAAAATTACAAAATATAATCAAAATAGATTGCAATATTACCTTAACAACTCTATTTCACGGTCAGAGACTTTCGCGATTCTGCGTTGCAGCACCTGTGCAGTCGCCAAACCAGAGGAGGCATGGATGGCCTTGGACAACAATATCAGCACCATATCCTATGATGCGCCCGAAAAGGATCTGTACGAAGTGGGTGAAATGCCACCCATGGGCTATGTGCCAAAACAGATGTATGCTTGGACCATCCGGCGCGAACGCCATGGTGAGCCGGACAAAAGTTTCCAAGTTGAGGTTGTCGATGTGCCGACACTGGACAGCCACGAAGTGCTTGTTCTGGTTATGGCGGCCGGGGTGAATTATAACGGTGTCTGGGCGGGCCTTGGGGTGCCGATCAGCCCGTTTGATGTCCACAAGGCCGATTTTCATATCGCTGGTTCTGATGCGTCGGGCATTATCTGGGCGGTCGGTGACAAGGTGAAAAGCTGGAAAGTCGGGGATGAGGTCGTCATCCACTGCAATCAGGACGACGGCGACGACGAAGAATGCAACGGCGGTGATCCGATGTATTCGCCCAGTCAGCGCATCTGGGGCTATGAAACGCCGGATGGATCTTTTGCTCAGTTCACGAACGTTCAGGCGCAACAGCTTATGCCGCGGCCCAAGCATCTTAGCTGGGAAGAAAGTGCCTGTTACACGCTGACTTTGGCGACGGCCTATCGCATGATGTTCGGCCACCATCCCCATGAACTGAAACCTGGGCAGAATGTTCTGGTCTGGGGCGCTTCGGGTGGTTTGGGATCATTCGCGATCCAACTGGCCGCGACGGCGGGTGCCAACGCGATCGGTGTGATCAGCGAAGAGGACAAGCGCGATTTTGTGATGGGGCTTGGGGCAAAGGGCGTCATCAACCGCAAGGATTTCAACTGCTGGGGGCAGCTGCCTACAGTCAATACGCCCGAATACAAGGACTGGTTCGGTGAGGTCCGCAAGTTCGGTAAGGCGATCTGGGATATCACCGGCAAAGGCGTGAATGTCGACATGGTTTTTGAACATCCCGGCGAGGCGACGTTCCCCGTGTCGACATTTGTCTGCAAAAAGGGTGGTATCGTCGTGATTTGTGCGGGTACGACCGGATTTAACCTGACGATGGACGCCAGATATCTATGGATGCACCAGAAGCGCGTCCAAGGCAGCCATTTTGCGCATCTGAAGCAGGCGTCAGCTGCTAATAAACTGATGATTGAACGCCGCATTGATCCCTGTATGTCCGAGGTCTTCCCCTGGGATCAAATACCCGATGCCCACATCAAGATGCTGCGGAACGAACATAAGCCGGGGAATATGGCAGTTCTTGTTCAGGCCCCGACAACTGGTCTGCGCACCTTCGAAGACACACTGGCGGCAAAGTAGCCGGCGATTTTCGTCGAATTTGTCGATATTTAATTTTTTTTTAGGGCGGCCAGCGTTTGGCCGCCCTTTTTTAACCTCGTCTTAATGTCCTCAGGATTTCTGGTGTTTGTGAAGTGGCGCGTATTGTTGCCGCGAAATTCATGTCAGGGTTGTGTCAATCCTTCTGTAACAACTTCGAAAGACAGTGCCTGATGAAAAATAAATGGATAATGGATGTACTGCTGGATTTGCGGGCCTATGCATTGCAAAATGACCTGCCCAATCTGGCTGAACATCTTGAAGAAGCAAGTCTGCTTGCAGCGACTGAAATGGCTTCGAACGAAGGTAGCGAGGTGAATGGTCAACAGACTTCGCGCATATATCAAGGGCCTGGAGCAGGCGGAAACGCTTGAAGATCTGAAGGCTTCCATCGGCCGTGCCTCTGATCTGTTTGAAATGGATCATGTTCTGTTCCTGTCGTTCAGGCCAGTTGTCCCGGTTTTTTGGGTCAGCAGCCTGGCGCGGATCGCTGTGCCTACAACGGATCTTGCGGTCGATACTGTGCCTTGGGTTTCAGACACGGTTGAATGGCGTGATCTGGATGGCATGATATCAAAAAACGCCGCGTATTTATTGGGTGTGCCAAGGCATCTTTTGCCATGCCACGGTCTGTCTGTCGCGGTTTTTCGACAGCAGCGCCTATTGGCCATTATGCTTGTCGGCAAAGACTGTCGTGATCAAATTTGGGCCGATCAGGTTAGCTTATTGAAGCGTGACCTGCGCAAAGCAGCCTATGCCACTGACAGTCACTTGGCGCAGAAAATCAGCGCGAAGGTCGATCACGCTATCAGTGCACAGGAATTGCGCCTGTTAAAGCTTTTGGCCGACGGACACAGCCTGCAAAGCATATCAGATGTTTGTGGGCTTGGGCCTATCGCAGTGGATGTCATATCTGCGTCTGCATGCTTCAAGCTGGATGCGGCCGATGTTGAGCATGCATATCAGCGTGCAATGACGTTGGGTTTATTTGATAAAATCTAAAATCAAAAAGTTTCGTTAACGAAATGGTAAGAATTCGTTAACCAAGACCGGTGTAGCGATTGGGGCCAACAAATCGAGCATAAGAGGCCCACAATGCTTAAGTTTATCTTTGGTGATGATCTGCACCACTACCCGAAGTTACGACGAACCATGTTTCAGGATCGCGCTTGGCAGTTTCGTGAAAGACTGGGATGGGATGTCAAAGTCGGACGTGATGGTGCCGAACGCGATCAATATGACCATCTGAACCCCATCTACGTCATCTGGCAAAAGGCCGATGGATCGCACGGCGGATCTATGCGCAGCCTGCCGACAACCGGGCGCACGATGGTTAATGAACACTTCGACCATATCACCGGAACCCAGATTTCCAGCCCAACCATCTGGGAATGCACGCGCTTTTGCCTATCGCCGGACAGTGACCGCAACACGGCGACGATGCTGATCCTGGGTGGTTTACAACTGGGTCTGCGATTTGGTGCGACACATACCGTCGGTGTTTTCGATGAACGCATGAAACTGATTTACCGCCGCCTGAAATGGCCGCCCGAGGTCCTGGGCACCCAGGGCGAAGGCAAAGACGCGATCAGCGTGGGTATCTGGGAATTCAACGAAGAAACGCGCGACCGGCTCTGTGCCGCCGCAGGTATTTCGCCATCCTTGATCGAAGGCTGGATTGATCAGTCGATCGGGCTTGAAAAACTGACGTCCGCCACGGCATAGGCTCTGGCCCCGTGCGGCCTTGGCGGATAGTGTCGCGCCATGGTCGTTCCCGCTTTTCAGTTTTCCGAAGATCAGGCCGATGCCTTTGACCGCGTGGCAGAAATGCTGCGCGGTGTTGGCGTTGATATCGATGACGCGTTGTTGACCCCGGTTGCGACCGGCAAATCGAGCGTCATGGCCGTGGTTGGCAAGGCGGGATCGGGCAAAACCATGCTGCTGGCTCGCCTCTACAAAGCGCTGCAAGAGGCCGGGGTCGACGTGATTTCCGGCGATTACGAAGGCAAGCGACGCAAAGATCGCCGCACCCTTGCCATTCTGGCGCCCACAAACAAAGCCGCCAGCGTGTTGCGCAACCGGGGTGTTCCGGCAACGACGATCCACCGCATTCTCTACACCCCGGTCTATGACCCGGAATACGAAAAGATCGCCGAATGGCTGGCGGGCGATGGCGAAAAACCTGAAATCGAAGACCTGACCGAAGCAGCACTTGATCGGGCGTTTGCATTTTACCAGAACAATAAATCTATTCCCGGAGCGCTGGCGGCGGCCGGACTGAAGGGGTCCGATTTCATCACAGGCTGGAAAAGGCGTGAAGACCCGCTGGATATCGGATTCATCGATGAAAGCTCGATGTTGGATGCCAAGCAATTCGAAGATCTGCAGGAAATTTTTCCGACCCTGATCCTGTTTGGTGACCCGGCGCAGCTTGCACCGGTCAATCAATCCGGATCCATGGTTTTTGATAGTATCAAAGGGCCGCGCAAACTGACCCTAAGCCGCATTCACCGCCAAGATACCGACAACCCCATTCTGGATTTAGCGCATGCCTTGTCGGATGATACGCTGACGTTTGAAGGATTTGAAAAGCTGGTTCAGGCCGCGGCAGAACGCGACGGGCGTGTTATCTGGGCGCAGCGGGTCGAGGCTGACCTGATGGCGCGGTCCCCTGTTCTGGTTTGGCGCAACGTCACCCGTGTTCGTCTGATCCAGGCTTTTCGTGGGGCCTATGACGCGCCCGAACACGAATTGTTGGAAGGGGAACCGCTGATCTGTGATGGTATTGAATTACCATTGAAGCATCGCAAGAAACGGCTGGATCTTGAGGCGCGCGGTCTGATCAAGGGGGCGCAGGTCATCTATCTAGGCGCTGGTCGCAAGCCTGGCTTTTCCCGCCTGCACGTCATGGGCGCCGAGGATCCACAAGTCAGCGCGGCCTCGATCGTCAAAATCGAAAAACCGGACGAGGAAGAGCCCTTTATCCCCTTTGCTGCCAACATGGGCGCGACATTTCTGCATGGCGCTGCGGTGACAATTCACAAGGCGCAAGGATCACAGTGGGAAAATGTTCAGGTTTTCGCACCGGATTTATACGCGGCGGCGCGGGCCGGGCGCAGCGAAGCCGGGGTGCCTTTGTGGAAACGTCTGGCCTATGTCGCGATCACACGTGCGGAAGAGCGGCTTTACTGGGTCGTCCGAAACAGGTTGGCCAAACCGTCGCACACGCTTCGCATCGACGATCTTCGCGCCAAACAGGTTCCACTGGAACTGATCGGCGAGACGGCTATAGATTAAGCAATCGAAATGTCGCCGCCGCGCCCCACCCCGCAGCAATCGCAATAAACAACGACAGAAATCCATAAATCAGCGGCTGATCGTGGGCTAGGGTATACAGCCACCGTTCCAGACCCACTTTTTGCACATCGATAGCCGTTGTGTAGGTGCTGATTACCTCACCATCGCGGGTCAGGAAAATGCGGGTCTCATAGCTGCCTTCGACCAGATTGGCGGGCAGCGTTATGAACGTCTGAAACAGCGTTTGATCGGCCAGCGATACGCTGCCTTCGTTCAACTGATAAAGATCTTCCTGTTTGCGAATTCTGACCAGTGCATCCGTGAACGTGTTCGCGTCTGCAATGGTCTGTGGTGCGCCGACCGACCGGATCGCGCGCGGGATCGAGATTTTATGCCTCAGATCTTCAGTATTTGTCAGGATTTCGCCAAGTGGCGCTGTCGTCGCAATCGAATAAAAACTGGGGGCGGCATCGACCTCAACCGCGGCAGTGTTAATCCATATCCCAAACTCTCGCGATTTGCGGCGCACGGTTATCGGCTCAGATGGGCCGGCGACTGTAATGATCACCTCGACATTGTCTTCGGTCGGGGCGTCGCGTTTGACGGCACCGAAAATCAGAATTTCGGACCCCTCGAAGCGGGCAGTGATCGCCACCCTTTTTTGTGACAGGCCGCCAACGATGTCCTGCGCGATGGCCTGGCAGGTCATGAAAAGAATGAAGAGGATGCTGAGCCGGATCATGAGTGCCCCCCCACACCAACCGAATAAAGTTCTGTCGGCTGGACCAAAAGATCAAAGGCGAGTTTGCCGCAAACTGCCAAAACCATGATGGCCAACAGTATCCTTAGCTGTTCGGCCTTCATTCGGGTGCCGATGCGGGTGCCGATCTGTGCACCGATCACACCGCCGACCAACAGCAAGACTGCTAGAACGATATCAACAGTAAAGTTGGTCGTTGCGTGCAGCAACGTGGTAAAGGCCGTGACAAATATGATCTGAAACAGTGATGTTCCAACGACGACCTTTGTTGGCATTCCAAGCAGATAGATCATTGCCGGCACCATGATAAAGCCGCCGCCGACCCCCATAATCGCGGCCAGAACGCCCACCGAAATCCCGACCAACACCGGCGGGATGACCGAGATATAAAGACCCGACACACGGAACTTCATCTTGAATGGCAGGGCATGAATCCAGTTGTGCTTGCGCCGCTTCGGGGCCGTACCAGGATTTTTAGCGCGTCGGATCGCCCGCAGCGATTCGACAAACATCAGGCTGCCGATAATCCCCAGGAAAACGACGTAACACAGTCGTACCAGCAAATCGACTTGCCCCAGGCTTTTAAGATAGTTGAAAATTACCACACCCAATGCCGCGCCGATCAAACCGCCGATCAGCAATACGGTGCCCATCCTAAGATCTACGGTTTTACGCTTTAGATGCGCCAGAACCCCGGAAAATGAAGATGCAACGATCTGATTGGCTTCGGTCGCAACGGCCACGGCGGGTGGAATTCCGATGAAAAACAGCAAGGGCGTCATCAAAAACCCGCCACCCACACCGAACATTCCCGACAAGATGCCAACAAGGCCACCCAAGCCAAGCAGCAGAAACGCGTTTACCGAAACTTCGGCAATTGGAAGGTAGATTTGCATATGCAGAGTCTCACAATCCCTTCCCGATTACAAAATGTCGCAGGTATGGTGTAGCCCCCCGAGTGCGACAAATCGGAACTATTGCCAAATTATCTCGACATGCGGGCTTTTTCGCCGGTTTTGCGATGTGGAATGGAAAAAAGGCACCGAAAAATCGGTGCCAGTTGTGAGTGGAAGCTTGCTTATTATTCGGTAGACGATATCAGTCATCGTCGTCATCGTCGTCATCGTCGTCATCGTCGTCATCGTCGTCATCGTCGTCATCGTCGTCATCGTCGTCATCGTCGTCATCGTCGTCATCGTCGTCATCGTCGTCATCGTCGTCATCGTCGTCATCACGACCACTGAAAGCGTCATCCAGGTCATCGCGGAAATCTTCCCAGGTATAGGAAACGGTTTCTGCACCGAATATATCAGATCCGGCCCGACCAAATTTGATTTCGCTATGCATGACACTGGCCTGCGCCGTGCTGGTCATCAGAAATGCAACGGTTGTCAAAGCTGTTAAGGTTTTCATCGCCATTCTCCTTTTTGCAAAACCGCATCCAAGCGGTTCACATTGAAGAACGGACCGAATTCAGCTTTATTCCCTAAAAATGAAAATTTTTTATAATTCTTTGATTTTATAGGTATTTTTTAGATATCAACATTCAAAGCACGTGCGACCGTAAAAATATCTTTGTCGCCGCGGCCGCACATATTCATGATGATGATGTGATCTTTCGGCAGATCAGGTGCGATTTTGGTCACGTGCGCCAAGGCATGGCTGGGTTCCAGCGCAGGAATGATGCCTTCGGTCTGGCAGCAAAGCTGGAATGCCTCAAGCGCCTCGTTGTCGGTAATCGCGACGTATTCTGCCCGACCGATGTCATGCAGCCAGGAATGTTCGGGGCCAATGCCGGGGTAATCAAGACCGGCGCTGATGGAAAAGCCTTCCAGGATCTGACCGTCGTCATCCTGCAAAAGATATGTTCTGTTGCCATGTAACACACCCGGGCGGCCACCGGTCAGGCTGGCGCAGTGTTCCATCTTTTCGTTCACACCTTTACCACCGGCCTCAACCCCGATAATCCTAACATCCTTGTCGTCCAGAAACGGATAAAACAGACCCATCGCATTGGACCCACCGCCAATGGCGGCAATGATCGTATCAGGCAGGCGGCCTTCACGTTCCATCAGTTGTTCTTTGGCTTCCTTTCCGATGATTGACTGAAAATCGCGTACCATGGCTGGATAAGGATGTGGTCCTGCAACAGTGCCGATGCAGTAAAACGTATCTCGCACATTTGTGACCCAGTCGCGCAGCGCGTCATTCATGGCGTCTTTGAGTGTGCCACGACCGCTGGTCACGGGTATGACCTCGGCCCCTAAAAGCTTCATCCTGAAGACATTCGGCGCCTGACGTTCCACATCATGGGCACCCATATAGACGATGCATTTCAACCCAAAGCGCGCACAGACAGTTGCAGTTGCCACGCCATGCTGGCCCGCACCTGTTTCAGCAATAATCCGCGTTTTGCCCATCCGACGGGCCAACAGAATTTGCCCCAAAACATTGTTAATCTTATGCGCGCCGGTATGGTTCAGTTCATCCCGCTTCATATAAATCTTTGCGCCACCACAATGATCGGTCAGGCGTTCTGCAAAATAAAGCGGGCTGGGGCGGCCAACGTAATGCTTCCAAAGATCATCCATCTCGGCCCAGAAGCTATCGTCGGTCTTCGCCTTTTCGTATTCTGCTTCCAATTCAAGGATTAGCGGCATCAGGGTTTCGCTGACAAAGCGTCCGCCAAAATCACCAAAGCGGCCCTTGTCATCGGGGCCGTTCATGAAGCTGTTGAAAAGATCATTGGCCATTCAGCTATCCTCTGGGTCAGACAGAACGCGTTTAAACCCTATATGCGATGGCGTAAAGCCAAGGCCAGCGTAGAATCTGTGCGCATTGTCGCGGCTTTGGTTGGTTGTCAGCTGGATCAGGCTGCAGCCGGCTTCGCGCGCCCGGCGTTCTGCATCCTGCATCATCAGCTTTCCGATCCCTTGGCGACGCAGATCCCTTGCAACACGGACGCTTTCGATCAGTGCCCGACGACTGGCTTTTAGGGAAAGACCCAGGATAAAGGTGATCTGATAGGTTGCTATCACACGGTCGTTCTGATCCCCGACAATAATCTGATTCGTTGCCTCAGATTGCATCTGAGCGAATGCACGGTGATAGATAGCCAGTTCATCCATTTCACGGGTTTTACCCAAGGTGTCGTCACGCAGTAGTCCGATGATAGCTGGCACATCGGCGGCAATAGCATGGCGGAAAACGATGGTCATACCTTTTGCGCGGCACTGATGAAATCGGTTATCAGATCAATGTCCTTTACCCCCGGTGCGCTTTCGACACCCGAGGACACATCGACCTGACTGGCACCGGTCAATCTGACAGCTTCGGCTACATTCAGTGGGGTCAGGCCGCCAGCCAGCATCCAGGGCACGGGCCATCTGCGTCCGGCGATTAATCTCCAATCAAAGCTAAGGCCGTTGCCGCCTGGCAGGTCAGCCGTCTTGGGTGGCTTTGCGTCGACCAGAATCTGATCTGCAACGGCTGCATAGTCATTAATCTGCGGCAGGTCTGCTTCGTCAGCAATCCCAATGGCTTTCATAACCGGCAGCCCGTATCGTTGCCGAATATGTGCAACCTGATCCGGTGTCTCGTGTCCATGCAGTTGCAGGATATCAAGTGGCACCGATGTAAGAACGCGATCCAGAAAATCGTCTGGCGTGTCGACAAACAGCCCGACCTTGGCCAGGCCAACGGGTGCAGTTGTGGCAAGTGCCTTTGCCTGTTCTACCGTGATATTGCGTGGGGATTTGGGAAAGAAAACCAGCCCGACATACTGGGCACCGGCATCAGCAGCGGCCCTGATTTCCTCAGACCGCTTCAGTCCGCATATTTTGATCTTTACGCTCATGCCCGCGTAGATACGCGGGTTAGCTGCTTTCCTCAAGCAAAGCCAGAACCTCGTCTTTGCCTTTGTGCTTTTCACCCTTCAGACGCTTGACCTCGCGCTCAAGCTTATTGACCTCACGGCCTTTGTGATAGGCTTCTGACCGATGCTTATGCTCGCGCATCCATTCCCAGACAAAACCCAAAAGAATACCAACGGCAATTCCGGCAAAGATAATCAAAAACAAAGGCAGTTGTATCTGAAACGAAAATCCGGTCAGCGCGGCCAATTCAGCCGGAAGAAGGCTCAGCGTTACGATATCGCGATTTGCAAGAGCAACGATAATCAAACCGATCGCAATTGCTGCGATGATCAGATAGCGAATATAACGCATTTGCCGTTATCCTCCGTTCAGGCGATCCCTTAGCAGTTTACCGGTTTTAAAGAACGGTACATGCTTTTCGTCAACCTCAACGGATTCACCCGTTCTTGGGTTCCGCCCCGTGCGCGCGTCACGCTTCTTCACCGAAAATGCACCAAATCCACGCAGTTCGACACGATCCCCGTTCGACATGGCGTCAATGATTTCTTCAAAAATGGTATTAACTATCTTTTCCACATCACGTTGATAAAGATGCGGATTTTCATCTGCAATCTTCTGGATCAGTTCAGATCTGATCATCTCCCTCATCTCCCTACACGAAATGCCAATGCGCCCGTTTTGCGGACCGATGAATGGTCCGACTATATGCAAAAAAAACGCTTCAAGAAAGCATGTCATTGATCTTTCTGGGAAAATTTTTGTTCATAAACTGATCAATTTCAGCGAGTTTTCCACAATTTCCAATCTATTTGGCATGCTTTCGCCGGTCTTGGTCGCTGTCGACCACGCCGCGCTACTTCTGATTCGAAATAAAAAGCGGCCCCATCCGTGGATGAGGCCGCTTTGACATTTGAATTTCTATCGAACTTAGTCGTCGGTTTTCAAAGCTGCACCCAGGATATCGCCCAGTGATGCGCCCGAGTCGGACGAGCCATATTGTGCAACAGCTTCTTTTTCTTCCGCAATCTCGCGTGCCTTAATCGATAGACCCAGTTTACGGGTTTTCTGATCAATGTTCGTCACGCGCACATCGACCTTGTCACCAACCTGGAACCGCTCAGGGCGTTGTTCGGCACGATCACGGGACAGGTCCGAACGGCGGATGAAGGATTTCGCGCCTTCATACTCAACTTCAATCCCGCCATCTTCGATCGCGGTGACCTCAACAGTGATGACCGATCCACGCTTGACGCCGTCAACGGCATCGACAAACGGATCGCCACCCAGAGCTTTGATCGAAAGCGAGATACGCTCTTTTTCGACATCAACTTCGGTGACAGCGGCCTTGACCACGTCACCTTTGCGATAGTCGTTGATCACGTCTTCGCCGCGGCCTTCCCATGTCAGGTCAGACAGGTGAACCATGCCGTCGATGTCGCCTTCCAGACCGATGAACAGACCGAATTCAGTGATGTTTTTGACCTCACCTTCAACTTCGGTGCCAACAGGGTGGGTTTCAGCAAAGACTTCCCATGGGTTGCGCATGGTCTGTTTCAGGCCAAGGGACACGCGGCGCTTTGCACCATCGATTTCCAGAACCATGACTTCCACTTCCTGGCTGGTCGAAACGATCTTGCCGGGATGGACGTTCTTTTTGGTCCAAGACATCTCGGACACATGCACCAGACCTTCAACACCGGCTTCCAGCTCAACAAACGCACCGTAATCGGTGATGTTGGTGACACGACCAATGTGGACTGATTCAAGCGGATATTTAGCTGCAACCAGATCCCAGGGATCTTCTTGCAGTTGTTTCATGCCCAGACTGATTCGGTGGGTTTCCTTGTTAATCTTGATGACCTGAACCTTGATCGTTTCACCGATATTCAGGATTTCCGATGGATGGTTCACGCGGCGCCACGCCATGTCGGTGACGTGCAACAAACCATCAACACCGCCCAGGTCAACAAAGGCGCCGTATTCGGTGATGTTCTTGACCACGCCGTCAACTTCGTCGCCTTCAGCCAGCTTGCCAATAACCTCAGCGCGCTGTTCTGCGCGGCTTTCTTCCAGAATGGCACGGCGGGACACAACAATGTTGCCGCGACGGCGGTCCATTTTCAGAATTTGGAACGGCTGCTTCATGTTCATCAGCGGGCCTGCGTCACGCACGGGGCGCACATCGACTTGCGAGCCGGGCAGGAACGCCACAGCGCCACCCAGATCAACGGTAAAGCCACCTTTGACCCGGCCAAAGATCGCGCCTTCGACACGTTCTTCGTTGGCATATGCTTTTTCCAGACGATCCCAGGCTTCTTCGCGGCGGGCCATTTCGCGGCTGATGACCGCTTCGCCCTTGGCGTTTTCGACCTGACGAAGGAACACTTCAACCTCATCGCCAACTGCGATTTCGGGCGCCTCCCCAGGATTTGCGAATTCTTTCAGTTCAACGCGGCCTTCCATTTTGTAGCCGACGTCGATGATGGCTTGTCCCGCTTCGATTGCGATGACTTTACCTTTGACAACTGACCCTTCCTCGGGTGTGTCAATCTCGAAGCTTTCTTGCAAGAGGGCTTCGAATTCCTCCATTGATGCATTCGCCATGTAGTTCACAGTTTCCTTACGTTTACATTTTTCGGGCCGAGCGGTTGTCTCCGCCGGTCTTGAGGGTTCCTTTGGTCAAAACGGATTTGCCAAAACAGTAAGGGCCGGTGATGACCGACCCTGCCCATATTTGTTCTGAACGGCTGTTATCGCCGCTTTGACGCGCTGCGTATAACTCGGGTTTTTCAGGAATACAAGGTTTTCCTAAGGTTTTCTGCGCATCGCCGCCGCGCCATGCGTACCGCGACAAAAATTATGTCCTGTTCGACGGCTTTAGTCTGGTCTGCACCATCTCGATCGCAGTTTTTACAGCGTCATCAATCGACATATCCGAGGTATCGATCATGATAGCATCTTCTGCAGGCTTTAATGGTGCCGCTTCGCGTTGGCTGTCGCGTTCATCCCGTGCCTTGACATCGGCCAGAACCGTTTCGCGGCTGACGTCGTGGCCCTTTTCTCGCAGTTCAAGGTACCGCCTTTCAGCACGTACCTCAGCGCTTGCGGTTACAAACAGTTTTACGTTCGCATCCGAGCAGATCACGGTGCCAATATCGCGGCCATCCAGAACAGCCCCACCATCCCGCGCCGCAAAATTGCGCTGAAAATCAACAAGCGCTGTCCGCACCTCGGCCAGAACGGCAATCTTCGAAGCCGCCTGCGCGACCTCGGGTGTTCGAAGGTCGGTTTCCTGCAAATCCGTCGCCGCCAATGTTTTCGCAGCCATAACGGCATCATGACCAAGCAGAGTCTTTCGCCCAACCGCCCTGTACAAAAGCCCGGTGTCCAGATGCGCAAAACCAAAATGTGCTGCGACGGCCGTGCTTATCGTTCCCTTGCCCGCCGCAGCCGGGCCATCAATTGCGACTGTGAACTTCATGGGGCGACCTGAGTGGTCATGTCTGGATGATCCTGATCCGCCTTCGGCAGACCATCTTCGATGTCGTAATAGTCACCCTTATCTGCACAAAATATGTGACCCGATAGCTTCAGACCGGTTGGTTCATCCAGCGTACCCGCAAAAATTGACATATGCGATCCGGGGCCGTCCCAAAACAATTGTGAGCCACAGACGCCACAAAACCCGCGCCGCGCGGTATCCGACGATTGGTACCAGGTCACGTTCCCCTTGATTGAGATCAGCTCGCGTTTGGCCGAGGTCGCAGCCACGTGATGGCCGCTCGATTTTCTACACTGGTTGCAGTGGCACGCGATAACCGGCCTCATGGGACCACTGACGTGATACTCAATTGCACCGCAAAGACAGCTTCCTTTTGTCATCTATTCGCTCTTACAATCTGCGCGCCAAGCTCTTTCATTAGGGGCTCAAAGATCGGGAAAGAGGTCGCAATGGGGCCGCCATCATCAATACTGACTGCTTTTTGCGTGGCCATTCCAAGACACATGAAGCTCATCGCGATGCGGTGATCCAGACGGCTTTCGCAAGTCGCTCCGCCGGGTACTCCATCCGCGCCGCGTCCGTGAACGATCATGGTGTCTTCGTCCTCCTCGATCGTCACACCACAAGCCTCAAGCCCGCGGGCCATTGCATCGATCCGGTCGCTTTCCTTCACGCGCAATTCCTTGACACCCCGCATGGTCGTTGCGCCTTCGGCGAATGATGCCACAACCGACAGGATCGGATATTCGTCGATCATATTGGCTGCGCGCTCCGGGGGCACTTCGACGCCTTTCAACTCGGGCGAAAAGCGCGCGCGCAGGTCTGCGACGGGTTCGCCGGCTTCTTCACGTTCATTCTCAAACGTCAGGTCCGCGCCCATTTCGCGTAACGTGGTAAACAGACCGGCGCGGGTGGGATTCAGGCCGATATTCGGCACCAAAACGTCCGAGCCTTCGACGATCAGCGCCGCACACACCGGAAACGCGGCCGAGCTTGGGTCGCGGGGCACTGTTATTTTTTGTGGCTTCAACTCGGGCTGGCCGGTCAGAACGATGACGCGGCCTTCGGCACTTTCTGTAACCTCAACATCTGCACCAAAACCCTGCAGCATCCGTTCGGTGTGGTCGCGCGTGGCCTCTTTTTCGATCACCGTCGTCTGGCCGGGCGCATTCAATCCCGCCAGTAAAACCGCAGATTTGACCTGAGCGGACGGCATGGGCACCTTATAATTGACGGGTATAGGGTCGCGCGCGCCCACGATTGTCATGGGCAAGCGCCCACCTTTCCGACCGTAGGACGTGGCGCCAAACAGGCCAATCGGATCGGTGATGCGCGCCATCGGTCGTGACCTAAGGCTGGCATCGCCGGTAAAAGTGGCCGTGATGGGTGACGTTGACATGGCACCCATAATCAGTCTGACACCGGTGCCGGAATTTCCGCTGTCAATAACATCATCCGGTTCAGAAAATCCGCCAACGCCGACGCCCTGAACACACCATTCGCCGGGGCCCATATGATCGACCGTTGCCCCAAAGGCGCGCATTGCCGCCGCTGTGTCCAGCACATCTTCGCCTTCCAACAATCCGCTGATTTTAGTTTCTCCGATCACAAGCGCGCCAAAGATCAGCGCGCGGTGTGAAATCGATTTGTCCCCCGGCACATTGGCTGTGCCCCGCAAAGGCCCCGATTTTCTGGATGTCATCGGGATTGGTGTGCCGTGACCGGACATTGTTACCTCGTCTGTTGTTCGGCAGATACTTAACCGAGACAACAGACAGGGTAAATTATCACTTTGTACTTTGGTGCACCCAAATCTATCGTACTATAAATTCGGCATGTAGCGCACCCGCGGCCTTGATGCTTTTCAGGATGTCGATCATGTCACGTGGTGAAACGCCAAGTGCATTCAGCCCGGCAATGACTTCTGACAAAGATGTTCCTTCGCGCACCTCGGCCAACCCAATCCCTGGTTCTTCTTCGATTTCGGCAGTCGTTCGGGGCACGACAACTGTTTCGCCATCAGAAAACGGGCTGGGCTGCACAACGATCGGGGCCTCTTCTATGCGCAGCGTCAAGTTCCCTTGCGAAACGGCAACCCGCGAAATGCGGACATCTTCGCCCATCACAATCGTGCCAGAGCGTTGATCAACCACCACCTTGGCTTTGCGTTCTGGTTCAACGAAAATATTTTCGATCTGCCCCAAGGCATGGGCCGCCGAAGGCAATCGGGTGGCAACGATATCCAGCTCAACAGTCCCTGCATCCAACATACGGGCGACCGGTCGCCCAAAGGCGGTATTCACCGCTTGCTCAATGCGTCCGGCTGTCGTGAAATCGGGTGTGCGAAGGGCCATTCGCAGACTTGTCAGGCCGGTGAAGTCGAAATCAACCTCACGTTCGACGCGCGCACCCGACGGAATAACCCCGGCCGTTGGAACGCCTTGCACAACGTTGGCGCCGTCCCCGCCGGCGGAAACGCCACCGGCGATGATGGTACCTTGCGCCACGGCGTAAATCTGGCCGTCAGCGGCATTCAAAGGCGTCATGATCAGCGTGCCACCCAGAAGGCTTTTGGCATCGCCAATCGCTGAAACCGTCACGTCAATCTGTGACCCGGCCCTTGAGAAAGGTGGTAGTTCGGCGGTGACTAAAACGGCGGCCACGTTTTTCGGCCGAAACTGTTCGCCAGACACATTCACGCCCAACCTTTCAAGGATATTGGCCATGATTTCTTCGGTGAATGGCGCGTTCCTGATCCCATCACCAGTTCCGTTGAGTCCCACAACCAATCCGTATCCAACCAGGTCGTTGCCGCGTACGCCGTCAAATTCGACCAGATCCTTGATTCGAATAGGCCCTGCAAAGGCGTTGGTTGCACCAACCACAGCCAACAGCAGGCATAAAACAAGACGCATCATCTTAGGAAATCCACCAGCGTTAGCTGCGATAATCTTGCTGTCACAGTGTAAAGCGTTTCAAGCTGTGTCTGTGTTTCTTGCAATCTTGTCGCCGTTTCAAACGGATCAATCGATGTCAGGTGGTTCAAGCTCATTTCCAGTGCAGTTTTTTCAGCCTCATTTCTGACCGAGGCGTTTTCGATCCCTGCCTCAACGCGCCCTACGTCTGAACGAAGTTTGACCAAGCCGTTATTGGCCGCGCCCAGTTCGCCTCGGGCCATATCAAACAGATCGCGGCTGTTGTCAGGTGGCGTTAGCGTCAGTCCATCACCCGCAAGGGCTGCAAGCGAAAGCCCTTTCAAAACATCCCTGATTTCTGGCTCATCTGCTTTTATATCAAGGTTAATGACCTCGGACGACCCGACCTTGAAACCGGACTTAGACGTTGTTGAGCCCAGGTAACCCTGCGTTTCAAATCCACCGCCTGATGCATCGAACCAGTTATCTATTGCCGCTTTGACACCTGCAGCCGTGGTTTCAGACGCGACAACCGCTCGCAATTCATCCAAGATAACATCTGCGCTGGCCAAAGCTGGCCCATTTGTCGTCGCACCGCTGAAAACCGTTCCGACACTAGATGGTGTGTTGATTGCTGAAATAACGCTTTGCAATTTGCCTTTTGCGTCTTGTGACACGGCCTGGGTTGCAGCATCGGAATTCAAATCGTCGGATGTTGATAGAGTTGCCCACATGTCTTCGGACATGGTCTGAACCAGCCCCAAAGTACGCTGCATCGTTCCTGCATATTGTTCAGCTTCGGTTGTTATCAGTTTGAAACTATCCAGCGCGCGAAGTGAATTTTCGATTCCCGCCAGGGCTCGAAAGTCACCGCCTACAGCTTTGGCAATGTCGGATTTCTGTCCACTTGCCAATTCCTGTGACAAGCGGACAAGATCCGATTTGACCTCTGCATTATATCGCCTGCTTTGCAGGCTTTGGGAGAGATCGCTGACAGGGTTAAAATTCATATTCAGATCCTGATGATTTGGTCCATCAATTCGTCGATGGTTTGAATAACACGTGCATTTGCGGCGTAGTTTTGTTCAATAAGAAGCAGTTTTTGCATCTCATCATCTGTGTTGACGCCATTGGCCGCCTCAAGGTCGCGCAGTGTGTTTGCGCGGGTGGCGGCAAAGCTTTGATCAGCTTCCAGATTTTGCCGTGACGTCGAAATGCCTGACAATAGGTCAGATGCAAATCCAGCGGCCGACCGTGATGAATTGCCCAAACCGGGCAAGGGCGCACGCGAACTGGTAAAAGCTTCTTGGAATGACAATAGCTGTGTTCCATCGCCACTTGGCCCTGGTGCGATAGCGCCAACACCATCACGTAGACGCCAAAGCTCTCCGCCATTGGCGGGATCGACTGTGGGGTTGATCGATAGTCTTTCTGCCAATCCGCTTTCATTGGCAGGATCAAAGGCTGATGCTCCATCGGTGAATAGTCCCGCATCGCCAGCACTCAGGCTGGCGTCCGCAGCCGGGTCTTGGAACCGTTCAACAAGATCGCGCGCCAGTGCGTCTACTTGTTGCTGAGCGGTCACGGAAAGATCATCGCGGATTTCAAAATTTGCAGCAAGCCGCCCACCACGAAGGGATCCGGCCATGCCGTCAATCTCGCGGCCGTTCAGCGTGAGGCGGCCCAGAGAACCGGCTTCGACAGTCATACCGGCGGCGATTGTGGGGGTCGGTGGGAAAGTCAGCTCGGCCGGAACACCATCAACAAGCTGTGCGCCGCCCGTGGTGATAAGTGCCACTTGGCCATGATCGCGTTGCAGTTCTTTAATCGGAACAATTTCCGAGATCAGATCAATCTGCCGTTGTCTTTCATCCTGAAGCGAGGCCGTTGGAAGACCTGTCGCATTATGACGTTTAATGGTTGAGTTCAGTTCCGCAACGCGTTGCATTGCAGCATTTAGGGCATCAACGTCCCGCTTGATAGCCGCATCCGCATTCATGCGTGCGATCTGAATGTCGTCATTCAGAATGTTGATCGAATCCGTGAGTCTTGATGCACTTTCCAAAACATCCGTAAGTCTGGCATCGCTATCAGGCTGACTGGATGCGGCCAGTAGGCTGGCTTCGAAATCTGCATAGCGGCTGGACAGCGATCCCGGTTCCCCGGGAACGCCGATTGTTCTTTCGAGCTGGTTTAGAAAGTTCGATTTTGTTTGTGAAAAACTCAAATCAGCTTCGGCCAACCGTCGATCTGAAACCAGACCCGCGTCGATAATACGCCTCTCGGATGTGACCTGAACGCCGCCCATATTTCCCGACGTGCGGGAAGACAGCGTTATTTCTCGCCTTCCGTATCCATCTGTTAAGGCGTTGGAGACGTTTGTCGATACTGTTTCCGCAGCCCGAGACATGGCGCCTAGGCCTGAAACCGCGTTAGAGAGTGCGCTTGTGATTGACATGGGTCAGCCCCTTTGCACGTTATCGTTTAATGTTGGTTGTTTCCTGCAGCATCTCGTCCACTGTCTGGATCACTTTTGCATTGGACGAATATGCGCGCTGCGTCTGGATCAGATTGGTCAACTCGCCAGCGACATCGGTGGTCGATTCTTCACGAGCAAAACTTAGGATGTCGCCGGTTGGGCCATCCCCTGCATCCCACAGAAAATAGGAACCACTTTCCGGTGAGATTGAATAGGTCTGCTGATCCATAGCCACCAGGCCATTTGGGTTCGGCATATCAACAAGTGGAATCTGATAAATCGTCCGTGAAATCCCAGTGTCGAAGAAGGCGCGAACATAGCCGTTTTCGTCCACTTCAACTGATGTCATGTTACCCACGGGCGATCCGTCTTTCAGAATCGAGACAGGCGCAAAGTTGTCGGACAGTTGTGTGATACCACTGCTATCGCCAGGTGTTCCGATTGAGATATCAATAGGCCCGCCCAGAACATTCACCTGAAATGTTCCAGTGACAGGGTCATATGCGCCACCGCTTGTTGTTGTAACCGAAGCAATCGTGCCGCCATCGGTCCGGTTGTCGTTGAAGTTCAAAGTATATTCCCCGACAACAGCATTCGCGGATGCCGAATCGCGCACAAGCATTGTCCATTCATTTGACGCACCCGCAGCCGGAACAGTTGGTGTAAATTCAACAGAAAGACTTTGGGATGTGCCAAGATTGTCGAAATACTCAATCGACAATTGTTGTGAGGCACCTGCTGACCCGACCTCGGTATCAGTCGCCGGCAGATTTACACCAAGTGACATGCGGGTTGTTGGTTCGCCGCCAAACTGGTTCACGTTGATCTGAATGGGTTCAAGGCCAGCAGAAGTATCCCGAGGATAGCTTGGGATCGTTCCGTCAGCATTAGCGGGCCATCCCATCAGAACCAGGCCGGATTCTGTACGTAGGATACCATCCTGGTCTGTGCGGAAAGATCCCGTGGTTGTCAGCATCATTTCCTGTTCACCATTGTCGACATTGACGGCTGATGTTGTCGTTACAGGCAGCATGCCGCGACCGCGCACTGACAGGTCTGTTGGGTTGCTGGTGGACACAAGTGGACCACGTTCATCGATCAAGCGTTGTGTCGTGACGCGCACCCCGCCTGCGGAATAAGTTCCCGAACCCGATGAAATGACCATCGAATGAAAATCTGCAGTTGCCCGTTTATACCCAAAGGTCGAGGAGTTCGCGATGTTGTCCGATATCGTGGCCAAACGGCTTGCGTTCGCGGTCAGACCCGCCACACCGGCATTGAGCGAGGAAGAAATCGTCATTTTGCGCCTTTCTGCTGCATCGACATTTATCTTCCCGTTGCTACCGCACGGTGACTTAACAGTGTGCTAACAGATAAAATTTGCGCAATTCTGATTTCAGTCCCTCAGCAGAATAATCTCGATCCGATCATTGCGCACGGACATGGTATTCTCGACGATCGGTTCGCGGTCTGCATGTCCTGTCGTTCGGTTCAACCGCATTGGATCAAAGTTGCTGTTTTCGAACAGTGTCCTGATGGTAGCCGCGCGATCTGTCGATATCTGCCATACGGGATTATCACGCACAACAATTGGCTTTGATCTGCTATGTCCTTCAATTGCAACATTATTTTCGACGAGTTGAAAGACATCCGCAATCATATCAACCAAGGCGACAGTCAAGCGGGTTGGTTCGCCGGAAGTTGCATCAAAGATAGGGTCATCCGGTGTTGCAAATATTTCGACCACTAGCCCCTCGTCTGTCACTCGGGTCGTGATATGCTTCATCAGTTCATTTGCGACATCGCTTTCGCCGCCCAGGCCCAGCAATTCCTCTTCAATTTTAAAGAGTTTTTCATTCGCGCCATCAGTTTCGGCGTCGGTATTCGTCTGACCGTCTGCACCGATAACAAGTAGATCCTGTTCAGATTCGGGCCGTGTTGCACCTACACCGGTGCGGGCTGACATTTCGGTTGAGAATATGTTTTCCCCCCCAAATGCACCATCACCGCCGCCCGAGGTCCGCGTGACCGCAATGGATGGCGAAAAATAGTCCGCCAGGCCCTTGCGCTGATTTTCAGTGGTCGCATTCAACAACCACATCAACATGAAAAACGCCATCATCGCGGTTACGAAGTCAGCATATGCGACTTTCCAAGCACCACCATGGTGCCCGCCACCCGCCACGACTTTTTTGCGCTTGATAATAATCGGCGCCTTTGACTGCCCGGACATATCCACCACCTTTTCTTCACCCGCAAGCAGCAATAAGATGAAGAAGTGAAAACCGCCTTACCAATTCAAATTGTTTGTATTTCGGACGTCTCTTAGGTGGATGACACTTGGGCCCAACTTGAAAATACTCGACCTAAGTCTTTATTTTTGAATGAGGAAATAATGCAATGTCCTTCGTGCATAAAAAACGCGACTGAATTGCCATCGGCGGCCTGTGATCGCATCACGATCAGCTTTTGGCCCGATAGCACCGATGATGTTTCCGTTGACCAGCGGTCCAGCATCCCCAGTATTTCGTCCTTTATATCCAAAAGATCACCGTCAAACGGGTCCGGGACTGACTGCAAAACATCGCCTGATGGGGCGACCAGAAAGGCAACGTTGCTTCTGCGCTGGATCGATTGAAAAAAGACCGAGATCTTTTCAGGCACACCATCTAGGATCGGCACAGAAGGCGGTGGGTCTGTATCGCCTTGAACCGAAGGATCCGCAGCGTCTACGTTTGTCAGGGCTGCTTCCAAAAGGTCGATTATCGTTTCATTCGGTAGATTCAGTTTTTTGCAAGCGCTCTCGAGTTCGTCCGAGGTATAGCCGACCTCGTCCGCGCCATAGAGTTCTTGTGGCGGTGCGGACAGAACCCGCAAATTACCGTCAATACTGGCGAACAACGTCAGCATATGTGACAACGATGTCAGTTGCTCATCACGCTGGCTGTCATCGCGGCCGGTGAAAAGCGTATCGCCTTCCCTCAGAAGACCAGACGGTTGAACATCCAGCACCTTCAACACGCGTCTGCTGCCGGCGTCGATGGTCAGATGTGCATTGTTGCCGTTTTCAAAAGTCAAAACACGCGGCAGAAGTGTTTGACCAATTTCACCTGTAATCGCTTTAAGACGTTCCTGCGCTGTCTCAGAGGGCAGGTGGCGCACCTGTTGTTCACGCTCTTTAGCAGTTTTTCGTACCTGTTTTAGGATATTGGCAAGTGAGGCACTAAGCGACATGACTAAAAGTCCCGACGTGGCTGCGCAGACGCTATACGGCTGCAGTTATAGTATCCAGATCCATGCGCGATTTGGTCAGAACCATACCCGGATTGGCCAGTTTATTGCAGATATAACATACAACATGGTTAGGATATTGTTTCGTCCGCATGAACACATTCAGATATTGCTGATTAAAAACCAGAAACTCCTGAAAATAGCTTTCAGATGGTTCATTGGGGTCGCCTTGCGCCATGTGATTATCCAATCTGGCAAATTCGTCACCAAGCAACATATCGGTCATGGCGCCCGCCAGAGTATCAAAGACGTCAGATGAAAAACCGGGCATCATGGTTTCAGCCAGCAACATGCCCGTTTCAACGTCCAGATACCCGACCGCCAGGCATTCGGGCACGTTCGTCATGGATTTTTCTAAAGCCTGTTCAAGTGACATGGTCACTCCGGATCACAACATAAATAGACAAGCCATGGCTTATCACATGGCTTGATCCATTAGGCAAGTATTCCGAAAGGTCAGGCCAGCTTGCTCCAACCGCCGGGCGCCGGGTCGTCGTCCGTTTCGGCGGCCTGCTGTTCGGCCTGCATCATCGCCTCATCCTGCGCTTCGATCCGTTCCAGCAGTTCCTGAACGGCGGCAAGAACATCGGGTATCGAGTTTATGTCGCCACGTTGCGCGATTTCAGCCCAGATTTGTGATGGCAAGACATCCGTTGGAGCGTCTTCAAGGGCATCATCGGTCTCGGGTAAATCAACACTGGCTGTTTCCTGCAAAGCGGACGCCTTTGCGTCGGGTTCTGACTGGGCAGAGCCAAGTACGCCCACAACATTTGTCGCGACATCTTTAATAATGTCATCTTCCTCAACCTCTTCCACTTGTTTGGAAAGCGGCTCGGTCATGTCGGCATATTCTTCGACTTCGGCAAAAACCTCACTTTCGTCGAACTGTGCCGGTTCGTCTGCGGTTTCTGAAACTGCATCGATGACTGGTTCTTCGGAGTGGTCGGCGTCTTCAGTCGTTTCTTCCGTGAAAACAGGCGCGAAGGTCGAAACAGGCTCGGCTGGCGTTTCTACAGGGCGATATTCGAAATCGTCATGCGGTACGTCAACATCTGTATCGTCTTTAGCCTGCGCCACCTGATCCTGTTGGGCGCGGTCTTCGTCTGTCATCGGTGCAAAACTATGCCCGAAGCCGGCGGCGGAAGACGCTGTTGGTGTTTCGGCAACAGGTTCTTCCACAGTCTCTTCGATGTGTTGATCCGCATCAGAGCTGTTTTCGGGTCGCAAATTGCCGTCAAAAGCTGCACGCAATGCGCTGATCTTGTTTTCCGCAGGCGGCTCTGGTGCTGCTGGTGGCGTCGGTTGTTGCGCCTCAGTGTTTTCTGATGCTGGTGCAGCAGCCTGCAGAGTGTCGTCCCCCCCCAGTTTCGAGCGCAGATCGTTTGCCTCGGACGTAGGCAGGCGTTCGCGGCGTTCTTCCGGATTGCGTGCCGGGCGCGAAGGCCGCACTGGTGAAAATGACTGAACCAACGGATTGTCCCGGCCTGGCCGGTTGGGCCGCACAACGCCTGGGAAGCTTTCCACATTGCTTGAGGTGTCGCCATTATGGCGCATCAGCATCTTGCCGCGTTCGGTCATAATGTCATCAAGCACGCGGTCAAACGCTTCGGTAAAGCCCTTACCACCGCTTTGTTCCCACATTGGACCCGTATCACCGGCTTCACGTGCCTCAATAGCTTCCAACAACGCCATGAAATGACGACTGCGGAAAAGGGGTGCGGCTTCGCGTTCCAGACGTGCGTCAACCCGCTGGCGATCTTCCGGGGTTGCCAGTTTGTCGGCCCGTGTCACCAGCAGCAGACTTTTGTCTTTCAGCCGGTCAGGCAGAGAAACCCAGGCGCTGCGTTCACTTTCGCGCCAGGCCTGGGTGGCGTGTGTACACCACAAAATCGCATTTGCATAACCAACGGCATGCATCCAAACCTGTGCGGGAATGTTCGGGTCCGAAATGCCGGGCGTATCGATCAGATCGCAGCGTTTCAAGAACTCTGCCTTGCTGTAAACCCGGATAAACCGTGTTTTGCGTACATTGATCGACCCTATGTCGTTCAGGTCAACCGAACGGCGATTGCCGTAAACATCCATACGGAACGGTTCGCCTTCGCCATAACGCATCCAGACGGGGGGCAGCTGCGTCGCCGTTACCTGCGTCGGCAGAATCGACGTGCCCAGCAACAGGTTCAGCAGAGTGGATTTCCCCGCACTGAATTCACCCATCAACGCAATGGCAGGCTTGCGCTTGGCCCATTTTGTCAGCCGCTCAAGCTGTGCAGGGCTAAGTTGGCGTTTGTTGGGGGCTTGTCCCGTCATCACGTCTCTCCTTCCGGCCTGATCAGGCGGCGACCCGTTCCAGTCGGGTCAACACATCGCCCAATGCGCCTTGCGTTTGTTCCAACTCAGCATCACTGCCGGATTGGAAATGCTCAGACCCCAATTCGGGGTTTTCAGCCAGTTTCAACAGCATTTCGCTTTGCTCTTGCAGAAACTCGTCCAAAGTAGAGCTGATTTTCTGCAACACCTCTTTGACCTGCGTTTCCTGCAGTTCCTGAATGATTGCCCCTGACTCTGAATGAATCAAACGCGCATAATCCGTTGCAAATGCTTCGAAACCCTTACGTTTCTGCCACCATTTGCGCCACCACGTGCTTTGCAGGTCCAGCGCGATGGTTTTTCCCAACACGACAGGGGGCGGCACGCGTGGCGGGATTGGTGGTTCAATATGGAAGCCATCCAGGTCGACCCCGAATACTTCCATATAAATCCGCTCAATATCCTTGGCGGATTGTGCATAAAGGGCGGCGGCATTCTTGCTCGCCGCGTTTGAGAAATTCAGGTATCCCGCCCGCAACAGCAGACGCAGACCATCTGGCTTGTATTGCCACGATCCGTGTTCACCATTCTTTTGCAGATGACTGATCAGCGCATCTGTGGCCCGTTTCACAAAGCTGGCCTCGGCCTTTTCCAGACGGGAACTCAGCCCATCCTGCAAATCCTTCAAAACAGCTGCCATCTTGCTGTCATAGGTCTGGATCAAGGCTTTCAAAGATCCTTTCAACAGTTTGACGTCAACATTGATGTCGCCTGACAGATTCAGCCGCATCCGACTGCCGGTGCTGGTTGCTGCACGGGCCTGGTTGGCCAGGTTCAGTGCGCGCTTACGAACCTTTTCAAGCGTCCGTTGGCCGCTGCCTTCGCGGACGCGGGCATAAACAGAATCCATTAGCGCCGGAATGCCGGACAGATACCATGTGTGGGCTTCGACATCGTCAACCGCAAAATCTTCGGCGGCCTGGGCCCATTCGATCAGCGAATTACGGCTTTCATCGGATAGACTACCGATACTGTCGGTCAACGCGGCCTCGGCCCACTTCGCGCTGCCAAAGATGATCGAACAGTCATGCGGGGCATTATAGCCCTTCAGTGTGGCGCGGATGCTGTTTTCGATCTCGGGCACCTGGGTTGCCGGGTCGGGCAGTTCGTCAATGCGATTCACGAACAGGATCACCTGACGTTTTTCCAGGTTCGAAATCAGCCGGATCAGCGCCATATCCATGGTCGTCAGTGCCTGATGCGCTGACAGGACAACCACACAAATCTCGGAATCACGGACACTGCGGATTGTGATCTGTTCGCGCACCATAAATGTATCATTCACACCGGGCGTGTCGCGCAGGCAAAGTGTGCCGGGAAATTCGGGCAGATCCACAAACAGCTCGGCCGATTTGGTGACATCTGCATAGTGGCCCCGCGTTCCTTCGACAGGTGCGCCGGTAACAGGATCTTCGCCCAGACAGACATAACGTTCGACCAACTCAGAGTCATAGTAATCGTAGCGATGCTGCTGACCCATCAGGGTCTCAAAATCATTCCCCAGACGCGACCGGGTCTTTTCCTGCATCTCGGCGATCTGGCGTTGAATTTCCTGCATTTCGTCATCGGCACCGGCCCGTTCGGCCAGTTCACCCAGACGACCACCGGTCAGAACCAGTTTGTCCCATTCATCCTTGTCGAAGAATTCGAACAGCGCCTTGGTCTGCGCACCTTCATGCTTGGGATTGATGTGCAGTGTGGTCACAACCGATGTCCAAGGGTTCACATCGGACGGCAATAACCCCGGCGATCCGACCAGAACATTGGTCAGTGCAGTTTTACCAGCTTTAACCTGGCCCACCAGCGTCACGCTGGGCTCAAAATCATCCAGTTTCTTTTTCAGCGCCATCGCGCGCGCGGATGTGCGTTTATCACAGACCTCGGCCAGTTTCTGAACGGCATTGCCTGTTTCCTCGAACGCGTAATTCAACGGTCCAAGACTGTTCAAACCCAATGGAAGTAGACGGCGGTTTGCCGGAATGCATTCACCCTGCGCTGCGTCTATCTGAGGATTGACGGTCATTTTTCTTGTTCCCCCATAACAAAACCTACCCAATGGCCTTGATCAGACATGTCATGACCCGGATACCCGATCCAGATCATTTGCCTCACTAGGTGCCTGTATCAGCCCAACGATTTCAATGGCCCTGTAGGTCAGGTCTGTCATCGTTTCGTCGGATAAAGACGCCCCTGCGGTCGGATCAACGGCGACTGCGATATGATCATAGTCGTCACTGTCAGCAAACCGCACCAGCGCTTTTTCTACAAGTAGGTCATGTGTCGCTGTTTTCGAATGTTGCCAAGCCGCATTGGCAAGCAGTTCGGCATCCGCATCTTTTTTCTTGATCGAAATGCAAACGCCAGCACCCTCCGCAACCTTTTCCAGCATACCCAGTTTGCGAAAGATTTCCTGCTGCTTGGCCTGATGCGATAATACCGCGTCTTTTCCGGTGTCATCCGCATTTAACATCTGTAAGTCCTAACACACAAAGTGACCCATATACATATCAGGTGCCCCGAGCGATTCTCAGAACAATTTAAAGTAACATCGAAAGATGCTCTTCAGCCCCTAATTTTAAGTCCTATGCGGTCGCTTAGGCTAAAATTAGGCACTCTTTGGACAACCGTGCCACTTTTGTAACGGGTTTTGCCCCTAAAGGTAAACAAAAAGCCGATTCTGACAACTCAAAGCAGAAAAACCACAGGTTTCATCACGGTAAGCGATTCTTTTCGTGACAAGAATCATGTCATTGTTAACGATATCGCTGGCTGGTTCGAGCTGTTCTTGCTAGAATCAGCAGCAGACGTAAAGCAGGTTATTTGCGGCCCGAAGGTGGCATAATCATGGTGAATGTTATGAAAATTATACTGCGCATTATTTTTGTATTGTCCGGTTTGGTGGTGGCTGCACCAGCCATATCGCAATCGGGGTCCAGCACAGGCACAGCGGATGATCATTCAGTTTCCGCTACCGTGGCCAGCAATGGTGTCGACAAGCGCAGCCTTTTCCAATCTGCAACAGATACCACGCGGCAGCCGTCCACCACATCAACAGACCGGATACGCCTGACCGCGCAGACCTTATCCCTGATCGAGGACGACGATGTGCGTCAGATTCTGCAGCGCGCCGGGCTGCGTGTTGGGCAGAGCGGATCAAACACCTATGGGGTTTCGCTTTCAACACGGGGGTTTCGCCTGCCCCCTGACATTGTGCAGGATGTTCAAGGAAGACGTCTGCCGGCGGTCGTCGACCGTGCCGAACTGCAGGCCGATGTGATCCTTGATAAACCATGGGCGCGTTCTGGTTTCTCGAACGAAGCGCCGCAGATACAAACCATCGATATCACCGATGCAGCAATTGACTGGGGCGCATTACGACTTCAGATGACAGGCGGGCTTCGTGTCGATCAGCAGGGACTGGCCAGCGGAACCCTGCAGATGACATTGCCTGATCTACAACGCACGCTGGCGCTTCTGCCAGTGAATGGCACAGTCAGCCGCGCAAGCGTGTCAGACGCCCTGGGCGACACTGCTCAGTCCAGTGTTACGGTTCCTATTCTGGTCGTTGATGGCGTCGCACGGGTGGGGCCGGTTACAATTTTTACGATCCCACCGTTGCTGTTGGGCTGACCGGATCAGGCGTTTTCCGGCAAACCTGAATCCAGTAGCGCCTTGATGGTGTCCTTGCGGGTATCGGCCACAATGCGCCCCAGCTCCTGATCCCCGCGCAGCATGATAAGTGTCGACCTGCGGGGCACGTTATAGCGCTGCACAATCGGATCGTTTTTATAGGTGTCCCAATCAACCGCGATAAAGGTGATGTTTTCCTGATACGCCGGGTTCGAGGATTTCAGAGCATTGATCGCACGTTCCTGCGCGCGGCAGGTGCTGCACCAGCTGGCCTTGAAATCAACAAATACAGTGTCACCGGCGGCAAGCCGTTCATCGATCAGCCCGGGCGTATAGCTGACAAAAGCGGCCTGGGCCATCATCGGGGCCACAACGGCGGCGGTGGTCAGGGCGATAAACTCTCTTCTTTTCAACGGAACTCTCCTTTTTTACAGGGCAACAGATAAATCCTGCAGCCAGATCGGCATCGTATCCAGCAACCAGATCTCGACGATCTTGAAAGCGCCCGACAGCATCACGACGCCCACGACGATAAAGATGATCCCCATGATCGGACGGGATTTCGCGGCAATCGCCCGCATCGTGGCCTGACGTTTCTGAAGAGCAGACCGCGCGCCATAGCCCAAAGCCAAAATAATGGTCGACACGCCCATGGCAAAGCTGACCATGATCGCCGTGGCCCAGCCCAGGCTTTCGCCCTTGCTGGCCATCGAAATGGCGCCGCCCAATGTGGGGCCGATACAAGGGCTCCAGACAGCGCCCAGCAACATGCCGGCCAGAAACTGGCCCTTCAGACCCGACCGATCAATCTGATCCATGCCCGCATCGGCCTTATCCGCAAAGCCCGCGGTCGCCGTCGCAAACCCGGTCGCAAAGCGGGGCACCAGCAGGATCAGACCAAATCCGATCATCAGCGCCGCCCCGACGCTTGAGATAGTAGTATCATCAATGCCCAGAACCCGCCCAAAAGCCGCGACCGTGACGCCAAGAATAACAAAGGCAACGCTCATCCCCGCGGCCAACGCAATCGGCCCGCGCCGGTCGGCTTGCAGGGCGGTCGCTAGCACAATCGGCAGCACCGGCAAAACGCAAGGGTTGATCAGGGTCAGCAGACCCGCACCATATCCAAATAGCAATTCCATAGGCGCAGGCTTGCGTTATGCGGGGCGCTTTGTCACTTCACCGACGCGTTATCTGGGTCACATCCGCGTGGGGTTTTGTTTCGAAATCTGCACGGCAAAGATACCGGCAGCAATGATAGCGACCCCCGCCATGTCAAGAACGCCAAGCCGTTCGCCCAACATAAGAGCCGCTATCGCAACCCCCAGAAAAGGCGTCAGAAAATGATAGGTTGAGGCCTTGACCGCCCCAATCCGACGCACCAGCATGAACCAGACCGCTGACCCGACCAGCCCCGGAAAGATCGTGGTATAGGTAAAGGCTACGACCAGCTGCCAGGTCAGCTCAACCTCAATCGTCTCGAAAACGGCCGCGGGCAGGCTAAGGGTCAGACTGCCGATCAGCATCTGTAGCCCGACGATCATCAAAACATTGCCGCCGGACGATGCCGTGCGCACCGCCATCGTCGCAAAGGTCAGCGACATCACCCCGCCAATGCACAGTAGCACGCCATAGATATCGACGTTCCCCTGCAGCCGCGACGCCATGATCACGACTACACCAACCACCCCGACGATCAGACCCGCAATCCCCAGGGGCCGCACGTTTTCACGAAAGACGACCCAACCGGCAAAAGCCACCAGCAAGGGCATCGTCGACGATATAATCGCGGCCAGCGATGCCTCGATCGTTTGCATCGCCATGAAATTCAGCCCCAGGTACAGCGTATTCTGGCAAACCCCGTAAATCGCCGTGGCCACCCACTGCGCCCGCGTCAATCGCCAGCTTTGCCCCAACATCCGCGCGACAATGACCGCAATCAGCCCTGATATCAGAAACCGCAGGCAAAGCGCCGTCAGTGGCGGTGCATAGGCCACAATAACCCGCGCCGAGGTAAAGGCCGACGACCAGATCACCGCAAATGTCAGCCCCATCAAAAGGGCGCGAATGTCCATGGTTGCCCCCGGCGTTCCGTCAACAGCCCGACCGGCGTAGTCGAAAACCGCCACTTGGGGAAGGTGCAGACTAACTCAGTTTCAATAATTGCCTGTTATTGGGCGTGAATAACAACAGCACTTCGGCCTCAAACTCTTATACCCACGCCGCAATTACGGGTGCATGATCTTCAGATCATAAGACGTCTGATTGCCACTGACTTCCTTCGTTATCAGCTGATCAATGTTGTGACCGACACGGAGTTCGAACATTTTATCAAGATGAGCCAGGCGAATAATGAAGTTGGATCATGCTGAACCACCAAGGATCGGTGCGATTGTCTTCCGGTCGAAGTTCGCGCCACACAACAGGACAACGCTCGTCCCTATTCCTTGTCGCCCTTTGTCCTTTTCCCACGCCGCCAGCGTCATACCTGCGGACCCTTCAACAAGCATTTTTTCTGTCCAGGCGACCTGTCGCACGCCGTCTGCTATTTCGGTTTCGGAGCAGTCGATGAGATCATCGACAACTTCAGATGCCAGCGGCAGCGTGATCGAGTCGCTATCGAACCCCCCGGCAACGCCATCGGCCAGGGTCGGATGGTGATCGACTTCGACATGCTTTTCGGCACGCAGGCTAGAAGCGAAGGCGCGGGAGTTGACGGCGCTGACGCCTACAACCCGTGCATTAGGGGCAAAGGCTTTCAGAACGCTGCCAATGCCAGAGATCAGGCCGCCGCCACCCATGGCAACGTAAACGGTATCAAGATCGGGCACCTGCTCAATCAGTTCCAAGCCAATCGTACCTTGCCCGGCGACGACCTGGGCGTCGTTATATGGTGACACGTAGGTGATCCCTTCGGTGTCCGCGATTTCTCGTGCGTGTTGTTCAGCAAGGCCGGAATCGTTCGAGTGAAGGATCGTCTTCACACCGAGCGCCTGGATACGGCTCAGTTTCTCCTCTGCGACGGTTTCCGGCAACACCACAGTCAGCGAGTGGCCCGTGATACGGGCGGCGTTCGCGACGGCCAAGCCGTGGTTGCCGGACGACGCAGTGATCAGCGGAACTTCAAGTGAGGTGGCAGTCAGCTTCGCCATGGCCCCACGAAACTTAAAGGAACCGGTATGTTGCAGGTTCTCGCACTTGAAAACCAAATGCCTGTGGTCTTCGGATGAGCCCCTGGAAGGCAGGCAGGGCGTCAAGGATAGCTTTCTGCTGATCTTCTTTCGCACTATTACGGAACGTGCGGCTTGTTCGTAAATGCGTTCCGAAATTGTCATCTTTCGTGGTTCTTTTCCAAGTTTTGCTTCCTTTTGGCGGCATTAACGACGGACTGCGCAGTATAATCATGACCCATCCCGCCAGCGGTTCACGATGGGATAGCGGCGGTCCAGCCAGAAGGCGCGGCCGGATAGGCGGGGGCCGGGGGCGGATTGGAACCGTTTGTATTCCGAGATATAGATCAGATGTTCGACCTTCTTCACCGTCTGCGCATCAAATCCCGCCTCAACACAGTCAGCGACTGACGCATCGCGGTCGATCAGCATTTCAAGGATACCGTCCAGCACCTCATAGGGGGGCAGGCTGTCTTCGTCTTTCTGATCATCACGCAGTTCCGCCGTGGGCGGCTTTTCGATAATCTGAACTGGAATCACCTCACCCCCCGGTCCCTTCATCCACGGCCGATGATTGGCATTGCGCCAGCGGCAGGTGTCGAACACGCGGGTTTTGTACATATCCTTGATCGGATTGTAACCCCCCGACATATCGCCATAGATCGTGGCATAGCCGACCGCGACCTCGGATTTATTGCCGGTGGTCAGCAGCATCTCACCAAACTTGTTCGACTGCGCCATCAGCAGAAGGCCCCGCAGACGCGACTGGATATTTTCCTCGGTGATATCCGCGGCCATACCGTTAAAAAGCGGCTGCAGCGCCTCGGTCACGGCTTGGCGCGGGCCGGTAATGGGCACGCTGTCCAGATGCACGCCCAGGTTTGCCGCCACTGCCGCGGCATCGTCCAGTGAACCTTGCGAGGTATATTCCGACGGCAGCATCACACAGCGCACATTGTCAGGCCCAAGCGCATCCACCGCAATCGTCGCCACAATCGCGCTGTCAATCCCACCGGACAGACCCAGCACGACCTTTCCAAACCCCGTCTTGCCCAGATAATCGCGCAGGCCTTCGACCATCACGCGGTAATCCTGTTCATAGCTGTCGGGATGCACCACCTTTTCGCCCGGCACCGCGCGCCAGCCCTGATCGGTCAGCTCAAAATCGACATGGGTGATGCATTCGTCGAAGACGGGCATCTTCACGGCCAACTTGCCACCGGGGTTCAGCACGAAGGACCCGCCATCGAAAATCTGATCATCCTGCCCACCAACCAGGTTCAGATAGACCAGAGGCAACCCCGTTTCGACAACACGCGCCACCATCTTGTTCAAACGGATGTCGAATTTATCGCGAAAGTACGGCGACCCGTTGGGCACCATCAGAACCTCGGCCCCGGTCTCGGCTAGTGACTCGGGCACGTCTTCGTGCCAGGCATCTTCGCAAATCGGGATACCCACGCGCATCGGGCCGATTGTCACGGGGCCGCTGATCTGACCGCTTATGAAATAGCGTTCTTCGTCAAAGACTGTGAAATTCGGCAGGTTGTGCTTGAAGATCCGCGCCTTGACCTGCCCGCCATGCAAGACGTGATAGGTGTTGAATAGCTCGGTGCCTTCATAACACGGGCCACCGATGCCCAAGGCGGGACCATCGGCACAATCGGCTGCCAGCTGGTCAACCGTCTGCATCGCCTCAATCGTAAAGGCGCGCTTCATCACAAGATCCTGCGCCTGATAGCCGCTTAGAAACATCTCGGGCAGCATGACATAATCGGCGCCAGCCTCTTTGCCCGCCTGCCAGGCCTGCTTGGCCTTTTCCATGTTGCCCTGAAAATCGCCAACTGTCGGGTTCAGTTGGGCCAGCGTCACGCGGAATGTTCGGGACATAAATGAAGACCTTTCTTAGGGCCTGTTCACACTATTAAGTTAGCGCTGGTTTCAGACCAAAATTGCTCATCTCTCAGCATTTGAGCGCAGGAATAGCGGGCTATTTCAAGCTCAAATAACGACGAAATGGGCAATTTTGGCGAAATCCCCGCGGGACGCGGCCCATTTTGCGGCTGACAAGCCGCTTTGCCCTGACGATGAACCACATCGCTGCGGTCAAATCGGCTTGTCAGCCGCAAAATGGGTCTCGCGCCAGAGCTAACTCAATAGTGTGAACAGGCCCTAGTAACTGCGACCCGTTTACCAGATATAGGGACGAACGAAAGAGTGCGGCGCTGAAAACCGTTGCCCCTGACGTAAGGGTCAATTAGGCTTCGCCACAAATCTATCAATGGCGCTGGGGCGCGTCGATTACAGGGGGATAAGGGTGCGTCTTTTACGTATGACGACCGCAGCGGCGGGGTTGCTTCTTACGAGTTTCGGTGTCTGGGCGCAGGATGTTCAGATCAAGCAGTATGAAAACGGTGGCATCTACGAAGGCACCTTTCAGGATGGCAAGCAGCACGGTTTTGGTACTTATACCCTGCCGAATGGCTATGAATACACCGGCGAATGGGTCGATGGCGAAATCTCGGGCGAAGGGACAGCCAAGTTCCCGAACGGGTCCGTCTATGTCGGCGAATTTGCCCAAGGCCAGCCAAACGGTTTTGGTAAGATGACCTTTGCCGATGGCGGCAGCTATGAAGGTGACTGGGCAAACGGCCAGATCACGGGTGTGGGTATCGTGATCTATGCCAGCGGCGTGGTCTATGAAGGCAGCGTTGAAAATGCCGAACATAATGGCTTTGGCAAGCTGCAAGATCCGTCCGGTTATGTCTACGAAGGTGCCTGGGTTGATGGTCTCCGCACCGGCGAAGCGCGCATCACCTATGCCGATGGGTCTGTTTATGACGGAACCGTAGCGGATGGCCAGCGTCAGGGTCAGGGAACCCTGACGGTTTCAGACGGCACAGTTTTTGAGGGCACATGGGTCGATGATCAGCTGCAGGGGCAGGGTCGTCTGGTTCAGGCCAATGGTGATGTCTACGAAGGCGATTTCAAAGCCGGCCGGCGTGACGGTCAGGGCAAGGTCACATTGGCCAACGGTGATGTCTACGAAGGCCAGTTCGCCGATGATCAACGCCACGGAACCGGAACATTCACCAGCACCGATGGCTATGTTTATACCGGCGAATGGCAGAATGGCCTGATCGAAGGGCAGGGCGAAATCACTTATCCCGACGGGTCGGTCTATACCGGCAGCTTTGTCAACGAACTGCCTGATGGCCAGGGCAGGATCGTCTATGCCGATGGCAGCACCTACGAAGGCGAATGGTCCGCAGGTGTGATCGAAGGCCAGGGCACTGTCACTTATCCCAACGGCCTGATCTACGAAGGTGGCTTTCAGAATGCGCAAAACCACGGCACAGGCACGATGACCTTTCCAAATGGCTATGTCTATGAAGGCGAATGGCAGAACGGTCGCCGACACGGTCAGGGCAAATTCACCATGACCGATGGTTTTGTTTATCAGGGTGAATGGCGTCAGGGGGAAATGACCGGCCAAGGAACTGCGGTCTATGACACGGGCGACGTTTATATCGGCATGTTCGAAAACGGTGCGCGCAGCGGTCAGGGCACCATGCGCTTTACATCCGGGGTTGAGATCTCGGGCATTTGGGAAAACGGTTCTCTGGTCGATAACACTGCCCAGCCCGAGGCCGCTTCAGCCGATGCTGCGGATGGCGCCCCGGATGCCGATGATGGCGGCGACGCATCCGCAAACTGACCCAAATGCGGTGTGATAACTCAGGCCCCGATCCAGCGGTCCTGATCTGATGCGGATCAGCCATAAAACTGCGGGCCTTTTCCACCTGTGGATGGCTGCGATTGTGGGTCTGATGCTGTTGGTCATCAGCTTTTACACACGGGCCGAACTGATGCTGCCCGGGGTGCAATATGTGGCTCGTTCGAACATTCTGCTGATGGCTTCCGTGAACTACAGTTTCCTTGTGCTGTTGTTCATGCTGGCCCCAGCGTTCCTGGGAGGTCTGGGCTGCTATTTCCTACCACTCCAGACGCAAACCAAGGATTTGGCGGTGCCATGGGCCAATGCTGTGTGCTGCGCAGGCTTTGCCCTGACATTTATTACTGGCGGCCTTACCGTGCTGGGGTTTTCCAACTTTGTTTTTATCGCCCTTTATGCCTGTTCTGCCGCACAGATGCTGATGGCGCTGAACCTGATGATCACATATCTCACAAAACCCAAACTATCACCCGACATGGGTGAGCAAACCTTGACCGCAGGCGTGATCGCTGGTGGGGCTGCTGCGCTTTTGTGTCTGATCCCCGTTCTGACGCTGCTGATACACCTAAGTCTGACCGACCGCGCCTTTGGCGTATCTGTCTTTGACCCCGCAGGCGGCGTTGACCCGGTACTATATCAGCATCTGCTGTGGATTTTTGGCCACCCCGAACTGCAGATGTTATTGATCCTCGGTTTCATCCTGGGCGCCGCAATCATCGTCATGACCAACGCAACCCCCATCCGCCAAAGCCGCCCTCTATTTCTGTCACTTCTGACGCTGGGGTTCTGTGTGGGTCTGGCGCTGCTTTCCAATGCAATATAAGTACCGATATCAGCCAATGCTTTATGCCCACTGGAATTGGCAGCCTGCGATTAACATATAAGAAGTATATAAAGTTATCATTGCCAAAGCTCCATTAACCAGAAGCAATTAAGACAATGAATAAAACAATCGTTATTCTACTCGGTATTTTTGCGACGATTTTGGCATCAATGCCAGCCGTTGCGGAAAAGGATGGCAGCCGCGATGTTGCCGCGAATTCCTTCACTTGGGACAATTGCAGCGTGCCCGTTGAACGGTTAACAACACAAGAGACTAGACCGTTTATGTTCTTAGGTAATCTTGTCGACCGTAATCACCCAAGATGGCATGAATTCGATCACTATATAGCTCTTTATCCAGATGCGCGATCATGCTTGATAAAGGACGAACAAGACAAAATGGAGCCAAATCTACTTAATATTGATTGGTTGAAACTGCGACCTGCTGCAGCAAAGCGAGTTTGTTTTTTTCGTATATTTACCAGTCTGCAGACGCATGAGCAAATAAAGAGCTGGCTCAGCCATCATGGATTTTCGGCATATGGGCCAAGGCGGGTTAAGTCATTAAACTACGAACCAAGGCACGAAGATGATCCAATTGCATATATTGCAGGCACTATGAGTGCCGAGGGGATAAATGAACTTACTAAGCCTCTGCTCTGGCGTTTGACTGGTATGACAATAGCGTACGGTTTCAGTATAAGTGTAAGCCTTAACGACAAGGGCGAAGTGGTCGGCGTTCACACTTCATCATCTACCAAATAGATAAAGATCGGAACTCTGCGTCCCTAAAAACCAACAATTTTCCGTAAAATCAAACCGCTGCAACACAAGGGGTGAGGCATTTTACCCCAGCGTTATCGCATCACAGTGATTGCCCTTTGGCAAAAGGCAATTTAGAACAGCACAAAATTCGCGTGGGCGAGTCACTCTTCGTCCTTGCATCTGACATCCGAATGAATTGGGAGAAACCGCATGGCAGACGCCGCCATTCACGGGCACGACCACGAAGACGACCGCGGGTTCTTTACCCGCTGGTTCATGTCTACGAACCACAAAGACATTGGTATTCTTTATCTTTTCACCGCTGGCATTGTCGGCTTTATCTCGGTTGCCTTCACCGTCTACATGCGGATGGAGCTGATGAACCCCGGTGTCCAGTACATGTGTATGGAAGGCGCACGGTTCTTTGTGTCCGAGGCCACCTGTACCCCCAACGGACACCTTTGGAACGTGCTGATCACCTATCACGGCGTCCTGATGATGTTCTTTGTGGTGATCCCCGCCCTGTTCGGCGGTTTCGGCAACTATTTCATGCCGCTGCAGATCGGTGCACCCGATATGGCCTTCCCGCGGATGAACAACCTGTCTTATTGGTTGTTCGTGGCCGGTACGGCCCTGGGTGTGGCATCAATGTTTGCGCCGGGTAGTCCCGATGGGCAGGCCGGTGCGGGCGTGGGCTGGGTGCTTTACCCGCCGCTTTCGACCTCGGGCGCGCCGGGCATGTCGATGGATCTGGCCATTTTCGCGGTGCACGTGTCGGGCTTGTCGTCGATTCTGGGCGCGATCAACATGATCACTACATTCCTGAACATGCGTGCGCCGGGTATGACCCTGCACAAAGTGCCGCTGTTCGCCTGGTCGATCTTTGTCACATCCTGGCTGATCCTTCTGGCCCTGCCAGTGCTGGCCGGTGCGATCACCATGCTGCTGATGGACCGCAACTTCGGCTTCACCTTCTTTGACCCGGCCGGTGGCGGTGACCCTGTGCTGTACCAGCACATCCTGTGGTTCTTTGGCCACCCCGAGGTCTATATCATTATCCTGCCCGGATTTGGTTTGATCAGCCACATCATCGCAACCTTTGCCCGGAAGCCGATCTTTGGCTACCTGCCAATGGTCTACGCGATGGTTGCCATCGGTGTTCTGGGCTTCGTCGTCTGGGCACACCACATGTACACCGTAGGTATGTCACTGACGCAACAGTCCTACTTCATGCTGGCCACTATGGTCATCGCGGTGCCGACGGGTGTGAAGATCTTCAGCTGGATTGCCACCATGTGGGGCGGGTCGGTCGAATTCAAAACACCCATGCTCTGGGCCTTCGGCTTTCTGTTCCTGTTCACCGTGGGCGGTGTGACCGGCGTTGTCCTGTCACAGGCGGGCGTCGACCGGGCCTATCACGACACTTACTATGTCGTGGCGCACTTCCACTATGTGATGTCACTGGGTGCGGTCTTCTGTATCTTTGCCGGGATATACTTCTATATCGGCAAGATGTCGGGCCGTCAGTATCCCGAATGGGCGGGTAAACTGCACTTCTGGATGATGTTCATCGGGTCTAACCTGACCTTCTTCCCCCAGCACTTCCTGGGCCGTCAGGGGATGCCACGCCGCTACATCGACTACCCCGAGGCGTTCGCCTATTGGAATTATATCTCAAGTATCGGTGCGTTCCTGTCATTCGCTTCGTTCCTGTTCTTCATCGGTATCATTGCCTACACCCTGATGGCAGGGCGTCGCGTGACTGAAAAGAACTACTGGAATGAACATGCCGACACGCTGGAATGGACACTGCCATCCCCGCCGCCCGAGCATACGTTCGAACAACTGCCCAAGCGTGAAGATTGGGACAAGCAGCATTCGCATTAAATGCCTCTTGAGCATTCCATAAAACCGCAAGAGGCCCCGGAAAATTCCGGGGCTTTTTCGTATGCGGATGGTACAGGGCGACCATATTGCCAGTTTTCGCTTTGGCCCTATCGATCATTACCGCGCCGCGGCTTTGTTCTGTTCATGGGCATCACGGCGGCGCTGATCTTTCTGCCCATCGTCACCATCCTTGGATCACCCGTCGTTTGGGGCCTGCTGCCGTTTTTCCTGATCACCCTGGGTGCGGTATGGTGGGCACTGGAACGCAGTTATAAGGACGGATCAGTGCTTGAGCAGTTGACAATCTGGTCCGATCGCGCCGAACTGATCCGGCACAACCCGCGCGGACCGCGGCAGGAATGGACAGCGAATACCTATTGGGTGACAGTGAACATGCACGAAAAAAGCGGGCCGGTGCCCCACTATGTGACGCTCAGCGGCGGCGGGCGAGAGGTCGAGGTCGGGTCGTTCCTAAGCGAAGACGAACGCAAGGAACTGTTCGCCAAGTTATCTGACTGTCTGCGCCGCGTTCGGACCCATTGATGGCGCAAGTCCCCGCAACGCCCAAATCGCGACGGTTCAAACTGCTGATGCAGGCCCGTTTGTTCGGACCTGAAGCCGCGCTGGACAATGACGACCTGCAGGATTCTGAAATCACCGCCCTGACCCTGGCCCGTACGGGGCAGCCGCCGTTGCCAAAAATCCCCAAGGTCATGTTCCTGATCCCGCTGGTAGGCAAGCATCAGGTGTCCGATTGGTCCGCTGTTCAGGCCCGTCTGGCCGCGACGCTGGCCTCGTTTCGCCGCCAGACCTCGCCCTATTGGTCCTGCGTTATCTGTGGTCAGGACCGCCCCGATCAGATCGATTTTGATGATAAGATCGTCTTTCTGCCGTTCACCGATCCTGTCGAGGGCAACGATAAATGGGCCAAGCTGTCGGCGCTGGTGCGCCACCTGCCGACCGAAGGCATGTGGGACGGTTATGTAATGCCCTTCGACGCCGATGACCTGCTGCATCCGCGCGCCGTGGCACATATGATCGGCATGGCCGAACCTGGCGGGTATCTGATCACCTCGGGCTATATCAAGGATGTCGCGGCGGACCGCGTTGGGCTGGCCGGGCCGCGCACCTGGTCGAAACCCATCCGCAAACCCTTCTGGAAACTTTGCGGCAGCACCGCCGCCTTCCGCTATAGCGATACCCCGCTTGAGGCTGACTTTCTGGCGACCCTGACCCAGCATGAACACCGCATGTTCCCCTATCTGTCCCGGCTGGCGGCGCGTCCTCTGACACCTTTCCCATTTCCCGCAGCGCTATACATGCTGAACCACGGCGAAAATTTCGGCACCCGCCGCGGCCGCGTGGGGTTCAAGCCCCGGTTTGTCGAACGCTATCAGGTCAAAGACACCGAAACGCTGGCCCAGATCGAACAGGATTTCCCACAGGCTTAGGCGTCACCTTCCACCGCAGTCCCGGACTCGATCCGGGACCTCTTGCTAGAGCATCGTTCTAAAAAACCTACAGTGCTATATCCGCCCATCCCGCCCGGTGGGAACCACCGGGCAGCGCCCGACCCGCCCCCCAGGGCGGGCGCTTCTCGCTCACCCTCGGGCCGGTCGCTGCCCGCAGCTCTTATCAAATACAAAGTATGTTTTTAGGACCATGCCCTAACAAAATCTTAAATCCCGCCAAAAATAGTTAATCCCGCCAGAATGTTACCCAATCCAAACCCAACCGTGCGCATTGACGGCGTGTTTTGTACGTCCAGGAATCGTATGAAACCTAGGTACGAAACGTACGATTTGTCACAAACGGCGGGCGGCTATCATCGCAAAACTTCGAAAATGTGCAATTTGCACACGTAATTTCGCCCAAATTTCCCACCGCACGGCGCGTTTACTTTCGTGACGTTGCGTCGGGCGCTCAGACACCGATATAACGATCCGTCATCTCATCCGTCAAAGATGATATCTCGCCCTGCCACACGGTTGATCCGCGATGCAAAACAACTGCTTCGTCTGCGATATTTCGCAGCTCTTTCAAAGACTTATCAACCAGTAAAATCGACAACCCCTGGCTTTCCTTCAAAACCCGAACCGCCTGCCAGATCTCTTTGCGGACAATCGGTGCCAGTCCTTCGGTCGCCTCATCCAGGATCAAAAGTCGCGGGTTCGTCATCAACGCCCGCCCGATCGCCACCATCTGTTGTTCCCCACCCGACAGCGTCGCGCAAATCTGATTTTGCCGCTCGGCCAGACGCGGAAACAGCTCGGCCACGCGGTCAAAAGTCCAATACCCGTCCCGCGCCGCGACAGTCAGGTTCTGCAGCACAGTCAGATTGGTAAAACAGCGGCGACCTTCGGGCACCAGCCCCAGCCCAAGCCGCGCGGCCTTATGCGACGGTAGATGCGTAATGGATTGATCTGAAAAGATAATCTGCCCGGATTTATGAGGTAACATCCGGCAAATCGCCTTGATCGTCGTTGATTTCCCAACCCCGTTTCGCCCCAGCAACGCCACGACACGACCCTTGGGCACGGTCAAATTCACATCAAAAAGCGCCTGCGTCGGCCCATAGCTGGCCGTCAGATTGCGGACCTCCAACAGCATCACAGCGCGTCCTCATCATCGCCCAGATAGGCCCGCCTGACATCCGCATTCGCTCGAATTTCATCCCTGGTCCCCGTCGCAATCACCCGTCCATACACCAGAACCGAGATCCGATCCGCCAGCGCAAACACCGCATCCATGTCATGTTCCACCAGCAGGATTGGCGCCTCGGTTTTCAGCTGCGCCAGCAAGGTCGTGACCCGCTGTGTGCCGTCATTTCCAAGGCCCGCCATCGGCTCATCCAGCAGAAAAATCTTGGGCTTCAACGACAGTGCCATCGCCAGTTCCAACAGCCGTCTTTCGCCATGGGCCAGCGCCGCAGCTGGTATCGATAACCGGTCCCCCAATTCAGCGCGTTCGGCGTGGCGGCGGGCCTCGGCCAGCAGCGCGGTATCCCGAAAAGCATTTGAAAACAAACGAAAAGCCGTTCGGTTGCGCCCATGCAGCGCCAGCATAATATTTTCCAGAACCGTATAGTCCGGCACCACGGCGGACACCTGAAAACTGCGCCCCAGACCAAGCCGCGCACGCTGCACCGTTGTCAGATGTGTGACCGGTTCGCCCTGAAAAACAATCTGGCCTGCATCTGGCCGAAGACCCCCCGCGATCTGTTGGATCAGCGTCGATTTTCCCGCCCCATTCGGCCCGATCAGTGCATGAATTTCACCCGCCCGAACATCAAGCGAGATATCCTTGCTGGCCTCAATCGCACCGAAGGATTTCGACAGATTACGGATCGACAAAACGGCCTTATCCATGGCGCGCTGTCCCCCGCCGCGCCAGTGATCCGACGATGCCACCCTTGGCGAACAACACGATAATCAGCAAAGCCAAGCCCAGATAGATCAGCCAGTGTTCGCTTTGCCGGCCCAGAACCTCCTCAAACGCAACGAACGTCGCAGCGCCGATTACGGGGCCCATCAGTCGCGCGACGCCGCCCAGAATGACAAAGACCATGATCTCGCCGCTGACGTGCCAGGAAAACATTGCAGGGCTGACATAGCGGTTCAGATCGGCAAACATGGCCCCTGCCAGCGCGGTGATCATGCCTGAAATGACAAAGGCAATCAGTCGCAATTTAAAGGGTGCAATGCCTACGGTTTCAACACGTTGAGGCATCTGCCGCACTGCATTCAACGCCAGACCAAAGGGCGATTTGTTCATGGTCCTGACCAGCAGAATAACAATGGTCAGAACAGTAAAAACCAGACAGAAAAACTGAAACGGCACCAAAGTGTTCAGCCCCGGAAAGCTGTTGCGGACATAGATTGAAATGCCATCTTCACCACCATAAGCGGGCCAGCTGATTGCGAAGTAATAGAACATCTGACCAAAGGCCAAGGTGATCATGATAAAATAAGCGCCCGAGGTCCGCAGGGACAGCGCCCCGATCAGCAGGGCCGTCAGCGCCCCGGCCACCACAGCGGCGCCCCAAGCGATCACCATCGACTGCGTGCCATCGATGGTGACGAACCCATCGTAAATCGGCGTAAAGCTCTGCGCATGGCTGGCCAGAATGCCGACGGCATATCCGCCTATCCCGAAAAACGCGGCATGGCCAAAGCTGATCAAGCCACCGTAACCCAGCGCAAAATTCAGCCCGATACCCGCAATCGCAAAGATCGTGGCGCGGGTGGCAAGCGTGACCCAATAGGTTTCACCACTGAAATTTGCATAAAGCGCAAAACCCAGCACACCCACCCAGATGGCGATGTTGAGGTATCGTTCAGAAATCACGCGGCTTGTCCCATCAATCCTTGTGGTCGGATCAGCAGGACACCGGCCATCAGAATATAGATCAGCATCGATGATAAAACCGCGCCTGCATCTGGGCTGCCGAACAGCATTTTTGACCAGATCGGCAATAAGAACGCACCAAGTGTCTGGACAACACCCACCAGCACCGCGCCCACCAGTGCCCCCTGGATGGATCCGATCCCGCCGATCACGATGACGACGAAGGCCATGATCAGAACGGGTTCGCCCATGCCGACCTCGACCGACTGCAACGTACCGACCAAAGCGCCAGACAGACCCGCCAGCGCGGCCCCAAGCGCGAAAACGAACGTATAAAGTTTTGAGATATCGACACCAAGGGCGGAGATCATCTCTCGGTCCGCCTCACCCGCTTGTATCTGCATACCCACGCGGGTCTTGGTGATCAGCAGATACAGCCCCACTGCCACCAACAGCCCCATAGCGATCAGGGTCAGGCGAAACAGCGGGTATTCGATGCCGCCCGGCAGTGTAATCGGTCCCCCCAACGCATCCGGGATCGACAGATACAGTGGAAAGGACCCAAAGATCATCCGCGTGCCTTCGGAAAAAATCAGGATCAGCGCAAAGGTGGCCAAAACCTGATCAAGGTGATCGCGTTTATAAAGCCGCCGGATCACAAGTGTTTCGATCAGCACCCCTGCGACTGCGGCGGCCACAACGCTGGCCACGATACCCAACAGGTACGAACCGGTATTGGCGGCAACGAACGCCGCAGCAAAGGCACCGACCATATAAAGCGACCCATGCGCCAGATTGATCAGCCCCATGACCCCGAAAACCAGGGTCAGCCCAGCGGCCATCAGAAACAGCATGACACCCAGTTGGATACCGTTCAAAAACTGCTCTGCGATCAATAGCGACATTCAGATATTCCAACGCGGGCAAGGCATCCGCAGATGCCCCGCCCAAACAATTTACATATTACACTCAGCGGCATAGGCATCCGCATGATCGGTCAATGCCGTGCCGATCAACCGGTTCGTGAAGACATCGCCGTCCTTGATCACCTCGCGCACATACACGTCCTGAATAGGGTGCTGGTTCGTGTTAAAGCGGAACGCACCACGGGTTGAGCTAAAGTCAGCTTCCCGCAATGCCGCGCGGAACGCGTCGGTGTCGGAAACCGGTGCTTTTTCAAGGGCGCTGATCAGCAGATTGGCGGTGTCGAACCCCTGGCTGGCGTACATCGATGGCAGACGACCGTATTTTTCCTGAAAACTTTGGACAAACGCGACGTTGGTTGGGTTGTCCAGATCAGGGCTCCACTGGGCGGTATTATTGACGCCCAGGGCGGCATCACCCACCGCAGGCAGGATGGTCTGATCGAAACTGAAGGCAGGTCCGATCAGCGGGATATCAACACCACTGTCCGCATATTGCTTCAGGAACGAAATCCCCATGCCGCCCGGTAGAAAGAAAAAGACGCTGTCGGCGCCTGATGCACGGATCTGGGCGATTTCGCTGGCATAATCCGTCTGGCCCAGTTTGGTCAGAATTTCATTCGACGGCGTGCCGCTGAACGTACGTTTGAAACCGTTCATCGCGTCGATGCCGGCGGGGTAGTTCGGGGCCAGCATGAAGGTGTTCTGATACCCAAGCGTATTGGCCTGTGCGCCTGCGGCTTCGTGGATCACATCATTCTGCCAGGATACGTTGAAATAATTCGGATGACACCCGCGCCCGGCCAAAGCCGATGGGCCTGCGTTGGGTGACAGATAGAACTTGCCTTGCGCCACTGCCGATGGAACGACGGCCATCGCCAGGTTCGAAAAAATCAAACCGGTCAGCACATCGACATCTTCCGACTGGATCATCCGGTCCGCGATGCGCACGGCCACATCGGGTTTGCGCTGATCGTCCTCGACAATCACTTCGATATCCTGCCGCCCCGATTGTTCGATGGCCAGCAAGAACCCATCCCGCACATCGATGCCCAACCCGGCCCCACCGCCCGACAGCGTTGAGATCATGCCGACCTTGACCTTCTCGTGACCCTCGGCCAGTGCTGCGGTGCCAATCAGACCAGCCGCAGCCACCGACGCCAGAAGCGTTGTGATTTTCATATTATATCTCCCTGTCGTTTTTTAGTGGAATGCCTTGAACGCCATAACGGTCTGTGACCGTACGATATCCTCGGACCCCAGTATCTTTTCGTTCACGAATAATCCCAGATCTTCGTCTTTTGGCACATATACCTTCATCAACAGATCAAAGTCACCGCTGATCGAATAAAGTTCGGAATGCAGTTCTTTCTCGGCCAACTCGGACGCGACGCGATAGGCCGACCCCGGTTTGCAGCGGAAGAATATGAAGGCACAGATCATGGCTGCTATCCCTGTGATTGCCATCTTGGTTGCACGAGTTTTACCGCTATGTCAGGAATTGGAAATGCCGAATTTGTAATATTCACAGTTTAGTGGCGTTCCAATCCGGTAATATCGGGCGATGAAAATGATAAAAACCGAACATTTACGCGACTGGGACGATGCTTATGCGAATATGGCATACACTCCGGGGGCTGAAAAACTGCCGCAGCTCTGGTCGGAACAGGCCGCCGCTTATCGGGCAAGTGGGGTACGGATCGATCAGGATATCGCCTATGGGGATCAGCCGCGGGAACGGTTTGATCTGGTTTGGCCTGATGGCATGGCACGGGGCTTGGCGGTTTTTGTGCATGGTGGGTATTGGATGCGGTTCGATAAATCCTATTGGACCCATCTGGCACAGGGCGCACGGGCGAAAGGCTGGGCCGTCTGCCTGCCCAGCTACACCCTGACGCCCGAGGTGCGGATCAGCCAGATCACCCAACAGATTGGGCAGGCGATTGCAGCGGCAGCGGATCACGTTGCCGGACCGATCAGGCTGGCGGGTCATTCGGCGGGCGGTCATCTGGTATCGCGGATGATTTGCGCGGACACGCCCCTGTCCGATGGTATCGCCTCGCGCATTGAACACACGCTATCGATCAGTGGTTTGCACGATCTGCGGCTGTTGCTGAAGACCAAGATGAACGAAGCGCTGCAGCTTGATTTGGCCGAGGCCACCACTGAAAGCGCGGCGCTGAATCTGCCTAACGGTAACCCGCATCTGACCTGTTGGGTTGGCAGTGACGAACGGCCTGAGTTCATCCGTCAGGCCCGGATCATGGCGCAGATGTGGGATGGTCTGGATGCCGTCACAAAGTGTGTTGTCGAAGATCAGCATGATCACTTTTCGATCATCGAAGGACTGACCGACCCTGACAGCCCCATCACGACAGCATTTGTTGGCGGGTGACGCGGATGCCCCTCAGTTTGCCCATCAAAGACAAGTTCATCCTGCCCGATGGCATGATCTATCTGGACGGAAACTCTCTTGGGCCATTACCCAAGGGTGTGCAGCAGCGCCTGTCTGACGTCGTGACAGATCAATGGGGGCAGCACCTGATCAAGGGGTGGAACGTTGATGACTGGATGGGGCTGCCCATGTCGGTTGGCAATAAGGTCGCCCGCCTGATCGGCGCGCCCGAAGGGTCGGTGACGATGGGCGATACCCTGTCTATCAAGGTGTTTCAGGCGCTGGCCTCGGCCCTGAAAATGCGACCTGATCGCAAGGTTATCCTGTCGGACAGCGGGAATTTCCCGTCAGATCTGTATATGGCACAGGGTCTGATCAGCCATATGGATCAGGGCCATGAACTGCGTATCGTTGAACCAGAAGACGTCGCATCCGCCATCACCTATGACACAGCCGCCGTTATGCTGACCCAGGTCGATTACCGCACGGGCCGCATGCATGATCTGCACCATATAACGCAGCAGGCCCGTGATGCTGGCGCCGTCATGATCTGGGATCTGGCCCATAGTGCGGGTGCCGTGCCGGTCGATCTGCAAAGCTCTGGCTGCGAATTTGCGGTTGGCTGCACGTATAAATATCTCAACGGCGGTCCCGGCGCGCCTGCGTTTATCTATGTGCGCCCGGATGTTGTCTCAGATCTGTCGCCGGTCCTGAGTGGTTGGCTGGGTCATGACGCCCCCTTCGCGTTTGAACCCACCTATCGCCCGGCGCCTGACATCGAACGCATGCGCGTGGGCACGCCGTCCGTGCTGCAACTGGCCGCCCTTGATGCAGCTCTGTCAGTGTGGGAGGACGTCGACATGAACGACCTGCGCGCCGCCAGTCTGCGGCTGTCGGACTTGTTCATTGAACAGGTGCAACAGCGCTGCCCGCAACTGACGTTGGCCAGCCCGCGAAATGGGGGCCAGCGCGGCAGCCAGGTGTCGTTCCATTTCGACCATGGCTATGCGGTCATTCAGGCCCTAATCGCCCGGAACGTCATCGGCGATTTCCGCGCGCCGGATATCATGCGGTTTGGTATCACGCCCCTTTATCTGGACGAGGATGATATTTGTGACGCTGTGGGTCACCTGGCCGACGTTCTGGATAATCGCGAATGGGATAAACCCGAGTTCAGAAAGCCCAAAGGCGTCACTTAAATTCGAACTTTGTGCGCCAGGACACGGAACGCACAATCTGCACGGGATATACCCTTGGGCAGGCAGGTTTTCGATCTGCCGTCGGAACACGACAGTTCAAGATGCCAGTCTGGTGCACAGATACTCACTCAGACGCTCTGGGATATTGAACTGGCAAGTCGATTTGTAATGACCAGAGTATTAACCCCCTATGTCTGCGCGGTGGATTTTGCGTTTCACACCATCGCGCAGGCAGCTTGGGACGTTAGCCCAGCTTTTCCTTCACCATCGGCCCGACGCGACCAAAATCCATCTGGCCGGTATATTTGCCTTTCAGCACGCCAATCACACGACCCATATCGCGAATGCTTTCGGCGCCGACCTCGGATATCGCGGCATCGACGGCCTGGGCTGCTTCGGCATCGCTAAGCTGTTTCGGCAGGAATTCTTCGATGATCCGAATTTCGGATTGTTCCTTTTCGGCCAGTTCCAGACGACCGCCTTCTTCATAGGCGCGCGTGCTTTCCTGCCGTTGTTTGACCATTTTGCCTAGGATCCCAAGGATTTCAGCCTCGGACACGCCATCACCCGATCCGTTGCCACGTGCCGCAATATCGCGATCCTTGATCGCGGCATTGATCAGCCGCAATGTCGACAGTCGTTCGCTGTCCTTGCTTTTCATAGCGTCTTTCAGGGCTGTATTCACCCGGCTTCGCATATCCATGTTTGGCCCTATCCCCGCGGGTTTGAACAAAGGCCTACTGTAATTTCAGTCGGCCCCAATGACAAGCCATCTGCCGCAAAGACATCTTGTTTTTATGACCTTTCTTTCGGCCTTGACGCAATCGGTGCACCCCCTTAGGGTCACGCAGATTTATGCCGTGGGGAGAATGAATATGATCGCATCTGCCGCTGAAAAACCCACGGCCTGTCTGGCGCTTGCGGATGGAACCCTGTTCTACGGTCGCGGATTTGGCGCCGTCGGCGAAACCCAGGCCGAGCTTTGTTTCAACACCGCCATGACCGGGTATCAGGAAATCATGACCGATCCATCCTATGCGGGGCAGGTGGTGACATTCACCTTTCCCCATATCGGAAATGTCGGTGTGAATCCCGAAGATGATGAAACCGCTGATCCCGTTGCCGCTGGTATGGTCGTCAAATGGGACCCGTCCGAGCCATCGAATTGGCGCGCGGCGGAACGGCTGACCGACTGGCTGACCAAGCGGGGCCGGATCGGCATTGGCGGCATCGACACGCGCCGTCTGACACGCGCCATCCGCCAGCAGGGCGCACCCCACGTGGCGCTGATGCATGCGCCCGATGGCGTTTTTGATATCGAGGCTCTGGTAGAAAAAGCGCGTGCGTTCAAAGGACTAGAGGGTGTGGACTTGGCCCGTGAAGTCACCTGCGCGCAATCCTATCGGTGGGACGAACTACGCTGGCAGTGGCCCGAAGGCTATACCAAGCGCACTGGCCCAGGTCACAAGGTCGTGGCGATCGACTACGGTGCCAAGCGCAATATTCTGCGCTGCCTGTCCAGCGCTGGTTGCGATGTAACTGTTTTGCCTGCCACCGCGACCTATGATGATGTGATAGCCTATCAGCCGGACGGTCTGTTTCTGTCAAATGGTCCCGGCGATCCTGCGGCGACCGGCGAATATGCGGTGCCGATGATCCGCGATGTGATCGATAAAACGGATATCCCCGTCTTTGGCATCTGCCTGGGTCATCAGATGCTGGCCCTGGCGCTTGGTGCAAAGACCATCAAAATGAACCACGGCCATCACGGCGCAAATCACCCCGTGAAGGATCTTGAAACTGGCAAGGTCGAAATCACGTCCATGAATCACGGATTTACCGTCGACAGTCAGACCCTGCCCGACGGTGTTATTGAGACGCACGTGTCGTTGTTTGACGGGTCAAACTGCGGTATTCGAATGAAAGACCGCCCGGTCTTTTCGGTGCAATACCACCCCGAGGCCAGCCCGGGGCCACAGGACAGTTACTATCTGTTTGAACGATTTTCTACTGCTATTTCAGATAAATAGCCGAAATCACGCACCGATCAGCGCCAGAAAGATCAGCGCAATCAGAATAGCGACAACAGAATAAGTGGAAAATTTGACAAACCCCGCAAAGGTCTTTTCCTGTTCGGTCGTGTCCATTTTCCCGGGCTCATAGTCAGACATCAGATATTTCCTGTATTGCGTTTTCGGTGACGTAATTGATTCCGTCAAAGATGTCACGTGGGACATGACGGCGCATTTTCAAAACATCACGCGTCCCCATTCAATTCCTGCGCCAGCCGGAAACCGATGCGGACGGGTTCAGGCTGGTCGGTTTCCTTGGGCAGCGCGCGCAGCATGACGTTCAACTGGCTGACATGTTGCACCAATTGTGTCTTCGCTCCGGTCTCATCGCTGCCGAAAAATGTCACAATATCGGGGTCGAAATAGCCCATGCCTTCGATTTTCAGGATACCGGTGTTGCTGCCGGCAAAGCCCATCGCGATTTCGTGCTGATTGTCTAGCTGTTCCTCGAAGTTCTTGATATACAAGATAATGCGTTCATAGGCCCATTGTGCCGGGCTTTTCGTTTTCACCGGCTTTTTCATCTGCACCGGCAGCGCGACATCGGTGCAGCCTTCGTGATTTGGGTCGGCGTGCACTTCGCGGGCACGTGGCAGGGCATCGCTTTCATAGGCTTCGGCCGAAGTCTTGATCTGACTGTCCATCTGTTATCCCTTCATGTTCCAATCGGTATGGCGGTTGTATCCTTCATGTGTTCCATCACGAAACTGGCCGAAATCTCAGACACGGGAACCCGCGCGATCAGCTTCTTGTAAAACCGGTCATAGGCGGCGACATCGGCCACCCGTACGGTCAGCACATAATCCAGATCACCGGTCAGTCGATAGGCGCCGACGACCTCGGGCAGATGTCTGACAGTCTGATCAAACTTTGTCATCCAGTCCGCGTCATGCTGGTTGGTTTTGATCAGGACAAAAACCATCTGCCCCCGATCCAAAGCATCGGCATCCAAAAGTGCTACACGTTTGCGGATGACCCCTGTGTTCTCAAGCTGTTTGATCCGGCGCCAACAGGCGTTGCGCGACAGGTGCACATGTTCGGCGATTTCGTCGATACTGACTGAACAATCGTCTTGCAGAATCTTCAATATCTGTTGATCATATTTGTCCAAATCAGCCATCATGTGGAAAATATTCGAATTTCGCGCCAATTTGCAAGGTTATTTGAGATAACATTTCCAGTCTTTGTTTTATCTTCAGATGTAAGGAGGCGCCGCCATGTCAGACCAATCCAATCCCGCTGTTTTGAACCTGTTCCTCAAGCATCCCCGCAGCGTGGGTGAAACATATTTCCAGCATATGTGGTTCGCGGCCAGTTTTGCCTTTTGGCTGATCGTCGCGGGGCTGGCAGCGTTGGTACACGCCGTCATCCCCGCCCTATGCGAAACCACCGCCAGCCAAATCATCCGCCGCCTTCACGCGCGCATCGAAAACCGTGGGGCAACGGGGCAGGATTGATTTGGAATGACGGATGGATTTTGGCTTTCATGTCATAATCTAATCTGACGACTTATTTTGCTACCGAAGAAAACGTCGGTAAAAGGCCTCATCTACTTTTGCAAAGGCCCTTCAAGTGGATAACCGTGAATAAGCCGGTACGAGCGGTCATAGTCGATTTCATCCTCAAGCTGACACGGAACATCATCCGGTAGAACTTCAATGAACATCGCGATTATCTCTTTAAACGCTTCCAAACGATTGGCGTGACGTTCAACATACACCTCGGCAAAATCAAAATCATTCCTCGCATCTGTGATGACTGTCATTCTGCCTATGCTAGTCCTGTCAAACCATAGATATTGATCTTCATTATCGGTGTGCGTTTCTAAGCCAAGCAAAGTCCCAAGTTGGTACGCAGTCATGTTCATGCAAGCCATTCGCCTCCCACTACCATCGCGCCATCCCGGAAAAGGGCCCTGCGCCACAATCTTCATGTATTTTACTCCTTCAGGACTTTGGTATCTTTATTTGTATGTTGCTTATGTATTTCAACTGAAGAAGGGTCGCTTAGATTTCAGCTCTTCCGCACATAAATGTCTTTGATTATAGCCGAGGGCAGCGACCGGCCCGAGGGTGGGCGAGAAGCGCCCGCCCTGGGGGGCGGGTCGGGCGCTGCCCGGTGGTGCCCACCGGGCGGGATAAGTGGATATAGTGCCCGAAATTCTAGAATTACGCTTTAGGCAAGTACTACACTAACTGCAGTGCTGCTAACTCAGAGAAATACGTTTATCAAATTCGAACTGCGTGATTTCTCACAATTGAAAACCGGTTAGCACCTTCGCACCCAAAGCCACGCCCCATCGTCTGACCTTTTGCGCGATACCCTATCAAGTCGCAAAAGATGGTTAAGGTGCGCAACGGCCTCAACCAGTGCCAGGCCATATTCCGGCCCGCTGATCTGGCGTTTGAAAAGGGCGGGAAAGCATTCGGCGGCTGTTTTGGGGGTGCTCAGAAAATCTTCCAGCCGCCTAAGCGCGCCGTGGTGGTTATCGATCAGCTGACGCATCCGCGTGGGCAGCCCCGTAAAGGGCAGCTTATGACCCCCCAGCACCAGATGACTGTCTTTGGCCAGTGCGCCCAGTCTTTCACAGGATTCCAACCATTCGCTCAGCGGGTCGGCATTTGGTTCGGTCGCATAAACACCGATGTTCGAACTGATCGACGGAATGATCTGATCGCCCGAGATAACCAGATCGTCATCCAGGCTCCAGAACGTTGCGTGGTCGGGGGCATGGCCGTGGCCGATGTGAACGGTCCAGCGCCGACCGCCCATATCGACGATATCCCCTTGAGACAGCCGTTCAAACCCAAGGGGCATGGGCGCGACGATATCGGCAAAGTTAAAGGGGCGTTCCCTGGCCCGTTGTTCGAAAATATCCCGGTCCATCCCCGCATCACGCCAGAATGTCAGCGTCTCGGCCGTCGGGCGGTCCTGTTCATCCAGCGTCAGCATGCGCGCGAACAGCCACGCCGTGCGTGTTGTCCAAAGTGGCGCGCTGTGTTCGGTCTGAAACCACCCGGCCAAGCCGATGTGGTCAGGGTGATGATGGGTTACGATCACACGGTGGACGGGCTTGGCCTTGAAAGGACCGGTCAGCAGGCCATTCCAGATATCTTTGGTGCGCTTGCTGTTGAAGCCGGTGTCGATCACCGTCCAGCTGTCACCGTCATCCAGAATATAGCAATTTACGTGATCCAGTGCCATGGGCAGGGGCAACCTGACCCAGAAAATACCATTGGCGACTTCGATTGTGGTTCCCTCGGCCGGCGGTGTTTCCCACGGATACCGCAAGGGCGCCATATCTGTCATCAGGCAGCCAGATCATCAGGCGACAGAGCGTAAAGCGCATCCGCCCCTTCGCGCGCATGGGCCAGACAAGCGGCGTGTTCAGGCAGCAGGCGCTTGATATAGAAAGCGGCCCACTTCGCACGCGATGCATCCCCGGCCATGGCGGCCTTCAGGTGGTAATGCGCGCCCAGGACACGTCCGAAAGCCCGCAGGTACGGCACGGCACCGGCAAAGCGGTCATTGTAATCCTTCTGCTCGACCATCCATTCGGTCGTCTCACGCAGGGTTTCGGCGGCCTGCCAGACGGCTTCGGCCAGTTCGGGGAACCGGCCACGGGCTGCTTCGGCGTGATCTTCGATTTCCGAAATCAGGGTAAAGGCCGTTTCGCCGCCATCCATTAACTTGCGCGCCACCAGGTCCATGGCCTGAATGCCATTCGTTCCTTCGTAGATCGAGGTGATCATGACATCGCGATAATACTGGGCCGCACCCGTTTCTTCGATAAAGCCCATCCCGCCGTGTACCAGAACGCCCGTCTGGGTGATCTGAATGCCAGTGTCGGTGCTGAATGCCTTGGCAATCGGCGTCAGGAAAGCCGCGCGGGATTGCCAGGCCTGATCGCCCGTCGCACGACCCATATCAATCGCAACCGCACAGGCCGCCGAAATCGCGCGTGCGGCAAAGACATCGGCCTTCATCGTGGTCAGCATCCGACGCACGTCCGCATGGTCAATAATGGCCCCTGTTCCGTTCTGGATCATCGATCTGCCCTGCTGGCGATCCATCGAATAGGCCAGCGCATGCTGATAAGCACCATCGCCAACGCCAACACCCTGGGCGGCCACACCAAGCCGGGCGTTGTTCATCATCGTGAACATCGCGGCCATCCCGTCATGTTCCTGGCCCACCAGCCAGCCGGTGGCGCCATCATACTGCATGACCGCGGTTGGCGATCCATGAATGCCCATCTTATGTTCCAGACTGACAACCTTCAGGCTGTTTGACACACCCGCATTGCCATTGTCATCGGGCAGCTTCTTGGGCACCAGAAACAGGCTGATCCCCTTGGTCCCGGGCGCGCCGTCGGGCAGGCGGGCCAGCACCAGATGGCAGACATTATCAACAAAATCGGCGTCGCCCCAGGTGATGTAAATCTTTTGCCCGGTGATCGCATAGGTGCCATCACCGTTCGGTTCCGCCTTGCTGCGCAGGGCGCCCACATCCGACCCGGCCTGCGGTTCGGTCAGGTTCATCGTCCCGCTCCACTCGCCGCTGATCAGCTTGGGCAGATAGGTCGCCTTGATTTCATCGCTGGCGTGATGTTCCAATGCCTCGATCTGGCCCTGCGTCAGCAGTGGGTTCAGTTGCAGCGACAGGCAGGACCCCGACATCATTTCATTGATCGCGGTCGTGACGGCCATCGGCAGCCCCATGCCACCATATTCCGGATCAGCCGCCGTCCCGATCCAGCCGCCCTCGGCCAAGGCCTTGTACCCCTCGGCAAAGCCGGGCGGGGTGCGCACCACACCGTTTTCCAGCCGCGCAGGGTTCAGATCACCCACACGGTTCAGGGGCGCCAGAACATCTTCGGCAACGCGGCCCGCTTCGGTCAGGATTGCGTCGGTCAGATCAGAGGTCGCTTCGGAAAACAGGTCTGTCGCACGAACCTTGTCGAAATCGACGATGTGGTCGAAGATAAACTGATACTCTTTTACCGGTGCGCGGTACGACATCTTTGTCCTCCAGGTTATGACATCTTGGCAATTATCGTAAACGCCTATAATAGAATGCCAATTCGCGTGTAAAGTTAGTCAGACGCGCAGTTCACGCAACCAATACGCAGCGTCATAGGCTAATGACCCTACGCCTTAACAGCCACAGTCAGTCGATCCAGCGTGCCGCGACCATCCTGAAAGACGGTGGTCTGGTCGCCTTTCCGACGGAAACGGTCTATGGTCTGGGGGCCGACGCCTGCAACGATCATGCGGTGGCGGGCATATTTCAGGTCAAAGGGCGCCCGTCTTTCAATCCCCTTATCGTGCACGTGCCATCCGTCGATATGGCCTCGCAAATCGCGCAGATGTCGGATGCTGCTGAACGCCTGGCCGGCGCCTTCTGGCCCGGACCGCTGACGCTGGTTCTGCCGGTGAAGATGGATAGACTGTCCAAGCTGGTCACCGCCGGGCTTTCAACAGTGGCCGTCCGCGTGCCAGCGCATCCTGTCGCGCAACAGCTGCTGCAGCAATTCGGTGGGCCGGTTGCCGCGCCCTCGGCCAATCCCTCCGGGCGCATCAGCCCCACCACCGCCGATCACGTGCTGCAAGGGCTGGATGGCCAGATCGACGCCGTCATCGACGCGGGCCCCTGCGATGTGGGGCTTGAGTCAACCATCATCGGATTTGATCCAGCACCGACCCTGCTGCGCTCGGGTGGTCTGCCGGTTGAGGTCATCGAACAGGCCCTTGGCCAACCCCTGCTGCTGCCGGGCACACCGCAGACCCCAAATGCCCCCGGTCAGCTGTCATCCCACTACGCACCCAATGCTACCTTGCGTCTGAACGCCACGACACCCGAACCGGGCGAGCTGTTTCTGGGCTTTGGCAAGATGCCCGCCGACCTGAACCTATCACCCGCAGGTGACCTGACCGAGGCCGCCGCCAACCTGTTCCGCCATCTGCATGATCTGGACGCGCGCGGCGCCGACCGCATCGCCGTCGCACCGATCCCCGAAACCGGCCTGGGCCGCGCCATCAACGACAGACTTAGACGCGCCGCCGCCCCACGTTGAACCCGCCGCAGTCCCCGACGTGATCCGGGACCTCCTCGCTCATCTTGGGGCTGACTGTAGCAGGTGGTCGAGTTGTTACATCAAAGAAACGCCACGCACGACAGCCCCTCGCCGCATCGCGTTTCCACGCATACTGCCGATTTAGCGTCTCACATAGATGGTCACGAACACGGCTCAGATGACGGGACTTATCAGTACGCTTGCCGTTACAACCAGGGCGAAGGATCAAAATGCGGACTTTGTTGCCGTTGAACTCGTCTTTTCGAACGTCGGCTTTTTCACATGTGCTGAGTGCCTATGGACGCTTAGGTCTTTGCCATGTTTCTTGCTTTACGGAGTAATGCAGGTAGACGATATCAGAAGCGTTCTAAGGTGTGATCCTGATATCGCGTCCGATCCCTCGTCCAACGCTTGCACAGAAATCAAGAATTAAGTCGAGATTGGACTGTGAGGTGATCTCACTGGGATCAAGGTCAAACTCAATTTCATCTTCGACAAAGAAATGCGTGTTTATTGTAGGCCCGCCAAGGCTGAATCGGAGAAGGTGCGAATGTTCGACATCTCCTAAGACCAAGTTGGCATCAGTTGGAAGCGGCTTCCTCGCCGTCACGAAAGTATGCAAACCCGCCAAGACTGGGGGTCAAGTGGAGCAAGCGGTCCCAATCTGAAACCGAGGTATCCAAAACATAGATGTCGCGCAGCGAGCCATCGACATCGAATTCATCGGACAAATCCGAATAGCGCATCGGAATATTCTCTCAATTAGCGAAGGCGAACCTTAGCAGTCTCCAAAGCCGACATCCATACGCGTCGCAGCATCTGTTAAATTGGGCTCACAATCGACATCCGGTGCTTCTTACCTAAACCTTAACGCTGCAAACTTTCAAAGTTTTCGATTCGATTTTTGTAAAGTTGCAAAGTTTGGCACCGTGCGGTGCGATTTATGAGACGTTAATGACCCGCGGAAATGGTTAATTCGGGCAGAGTGTTACCGGACCCTATCACTCCCGCGCGCGTTGACATGAAACTTATCCACAGGGTGATTTCGGGCAAAATCTGTGGGAATCACGAAATCGCAGTAAATCCCGCGAAAAATGTGTAAATTGCACATTTGAATTTCCCCGTTTAGCGGAAAATGTGCAGATTGCACATCTGAATTGCCCGGTTTTGTGGAAAATGTGCAAATTGCACATGCGATTTTGGTGTGAAACTGATCCAAACGGCGCGTTAACTTTCATGACGCTGCGTTGAATTTGCCCTATCGGTCCAGTTTCACCTGATATCCGGTCTCGGACCATCCGGTCACATTACAACGGGCGAAGACCATCACTTCGTTCACACCTTCGGGAATCACAACGCCGGACAGCGATCGCGTGAACGGCTGTTCCTCAACATGCGGGTGATAGAGCGTGCGCAGGCCAAGGGAAACGCCGTCTGTCGTGCGCACTTCCCACCCGTCGGCGTAGTGATCCCAGCCTGTGTCGGGGTGGCTGATGGTCACGTCAAAACGCCAGCCGGATGCCGTTTGAACTGCCGTGACATTATCAATCGTTGGGTCATCGGCCAGCGCCGGACATCCCAATAAAAACAATATTGTAACGGCTCTAATCATGATAATCCTCCATCAGGACGGCTCTGGAATGCGATGCAAATTCACGTCTCCAGATCACCAACACTGTAATCACAGTGGCAACTGCCAAGGCAACCGTCCCCAACAACCAGGTCGCTGCGGCAAAGGAAAAATAGATCGACCGCATGCCGCGATTGAACCCGCGTGCGGCTGTTATGTTGATCTCGGCCGCCTTTTCCGCCTGGCTGTAAGCAATTGGATTAGTTGCATCATTCGGAACCGAGGCCATAACAATTGAACAATACCCAAACAACCGATGCGCCCAAACAAATTTCAGAAAAGCATTCGTGACAAACAAAAGCATCACCACCAGTTTGATCTCGACCACCACCGCCGGTGTCTGATCAATCGCGAAATCATCGGCCAGCATCAGAACCTGTTCGGTATTCCCGATCACCGCAATGCCGCCACCGATGGCAATCATGCAAGCTGACACAAAAAACGCCGTGCCCTGCCGCAGATTTCCCATGATTTGGGCATCGAAAATTCGCGGTTCGCGGGTGACAAATTCTTTCATCCAGTTGCGGCGATAGGTGTTCATCAGAATCGACACAGACGGACGTCTGGCCGAGGCACGCTCAATCATGAAACTCATGCCAATCCAGCAGAAAAACAGGGTAGATACCGCCACTGCGTCCCAGATCGTGAATAGGTTGATGATGTCAGTCAGGATCATGCCGCTATGAATAGGCGGTTTGTTCTGCAATGAAAACAACAGTTTAGGCATAGCTGCTTTGACGTGTCGCACCCTTGCGGCGCTTAAAGTCTTGCTTATCGCCTAAATTGGTTATATTTTCTTACCAATTTCAGCGTTTGGAGGGCCGCAAATGGAAATGCCAGTACCCGATACGACGATTTTGTCGAAAAAGGCCCGCATTGTTGAACGGTTGCTTCAGGTCCTGCCCAAAACCGCCGTTATTCATGATGAGGCCGAGACGAAGGCCTACGAATGCGACGCTCTGACCGCTTATAAATGCCCGCCCCTGGCCGCTGTTTTGCCCAGCACGACCGAAGAAGTCGCCGCCGTGCTGAAAATCTGCCATCAGGAAAACGTGCCCGTCGTGCCGCGTGGTGCCGGAACATCGCTGGCGGGTGGCGCATTGCCCACCGCCGACAGCGTGATCCTGGGCACGGCGCGCATGAACCAGGTGCTGGAAACAGATTACGACAACCGCTTTATCCGTGTGCAGACTGGGCGCACAAATCTTAGTGTCACTGGCGCGGTTGAGGAAGAAGATTTCTTTTACGCGCCAGACCCTTCCAGCCAGCTGGCCTGTGCGATTGCAGGCAATATCGCGATGAATTCCGGCGGGGCGCATTGCCTGAAATACGGGGTCACCACGAACAATCTGCTGGGTGTCAAAATGGTCATGATAGATGGCACCATCGTCGATATCGGCGGGGCGCATCTGGATGCCGGGGGTCTGGATCTGTTGGGCGTCATCTGCGGGTCCGAAGGCCAGTTGGGCGTCGTGACCGAAGCCACACTGCGCATCCTGCGCAAGCCCGAAGGTGCGCGGCCGGTGTTGATGGGCTTCAACGACAACGAAGTCGCAGGCGCCTGTGTGGCCGATATTATCAAGGCGGGCGTTCTGCCCGTGGCCATCGAATTCATGGATCGCCCTTGTATTGAGGCGTGCGAGGCTTTCGCCAGGGCGGGCTATCCGATGTGCGAAGCGCTGCTGATTGTCGAGGTCGAAGGATCAGACGCCGAAATCGACGAACAACTGTCCGTCATCATGGACATCGCGCGCAAGCACAACCCGGTTGAGCTGCGCGAAGCCAAGGATGCCGATGAGGCCGGGCGCATCTGGCTGGGCCGCAAATCGGCCTTTGGGGCGATGGGGCAGATCAACGACTATATGTGCCTTGATGGCACGATCCCGGTATCCTCGCTGCCCTATGTGCTGAAACGCATTGGCGAGATGAGCAAGGACTATGGCCTTGATGTTGCGAATGTTTTCCATGCAGGCGACGGTAATATGCACCCGCTGATCCTGTTCAACGCCAACGAACCCGGCCAGTTGGAACTGTGCGAGAAACTCGGCGCCGACATCCTGCGTCTGTGTGTTGAGGCGGGCGGCTGTCTGACCGGCGAACATGGTGTGGGGATCGAAAAGCGTGATCTGATGTTTGACCAGTTCAGCGGTGATGATCTTGAGGCTCAGATGGCCGTGAAAGACGTCTTCGATCCGAAGTGGCTGCTGAACCCGGCCAAGGTCTTTCCCCTTTCCGCGTCGCAGTCCCGGCGCGTGCAACCGGTGGCGGCAGAATAGATGATATCCCCTGCAACTGAAACAGAACTGGCCGAGGCGGTTGCATCGGCCAAGGGCCCCCTGCGGATTATGGGTGGCGGCACACGGCCTATCGGCAAACCGGTGGCGGGACAGGTACTGTCGACCCGCGGTTTGTCGGGCATCGAACTTTATGAACCCGGCGCGCTGACGATCGTGGTCAAGGCCGGAACCCCGGTGGCCGAGGTCGAATCCGCCCTGGCCGCCGAAAACCAGCGCCTGCCGTTTGAACCGATGGACCACCGCGGCCTGCTTGGGACCGAAGGCGACCCCACGATCGGGGGTGTTGCGGCCGCAAATGTCTCGGGCCCCCGCCGCATCCAGGCCGGTGCCTGCCGCGATTACATGCTGGGCGTGCGGTTTGTGGATGGCACGGGGACAGTGGTGAAAAACGGCGGGCGCGTGATGAAGAATGTCACCGGCTACGATCTGGTAAAGCTGATGGCCGGCAGCTACGGCACTTTGGGTGTACTCAGCGAGGTATCGCTGAAGGTTCTGCCCCAAACCGACACGCAAGCCACGCTGATGATCCATAACCTGTCCGATAGCCATGCCGTTCAGGCCATGTCCGCCGCGCTGGGGTCGCCCTATGAGGTCACAGCCGCCGCCCACACACCCTTTTCGATGATGGGCGATCGGGCCATGACGATGCTGCGGCTGGAAGGGTTTGAGCAATCCGTCAAATATCGCACGGATCAGCTGAAGGATGTTTTGGCGTCCTTCGGCGATATCACTGTTGAAGACGATCCGGACAAGTCCGCCGCGATCTGGAAAGCCTCACGCGATGTGATGGGCTTTAAGCAGGCTGAAGGTGATGTCTGGCGCATTTCGGTCAAGCCCACTGACGCCCCTGACATTGCCGCGAAACTGACGGACACCAAGATTTTCTACGACTGGGGCGGCGGCCTGATCTGGGCCTTGGTGACCCAGGGCACCGATGTCCGCGCCGCCCTGAACGAATTTGACGGCCACGCCACCCTGATCCGCGCCAGCGAAGAGACACGCCACCAGATGGCTGTCTTCCACCCCGAACCAGCACCAGTCGCTATGATCTCAAAAGGACTACGAGATCGCTTTGACCCCAACAACATTCTGAACACCGGATTGATGGCCTAAATGCAAACCACCTTTACCCCTGAACAGCTGAAAGACCCTGCGACCCAACGATCGAATGAGATCCTGCGCAGTTGTGTGCATTGTGGGTTTTGCACGGCGACGTGCCCGACCTATCAGGTTCTGGGGGATGAGTTGGACAGCCCCCGGGGGCGGATTTATCTGATCAAGGATATGCTGGAAAATGACCGTGACCCGGACGAAAAGACGGTCAAGCATATCGACCGCTGCCTCAGCTGTCTGGCCTGTATGACGACCTGCCCCTCGGGCGTGCATTACATGCATCTGGTCGATCACGCGCGGGAATATATAGAACAGCGGTACAAGCGCCCCCTAACCGATCGCGTGCTGCGGTGGGTTCTGTCGAAAATCCTGCCCTATCCGATGCGGTTCCGGGCGGCGCTGGCGGCGGCCAAGCTGGGGCGGCCGTTCAGCTTTTTGATGCCGGATGCGCGGCTGCGGGCCATGCTGGAAATGGCGCCCAAGACCATCCCGCCCGTCAGCCGCAACGACGATCCGCAGGTATTCCCGGCCGAAGGCGAACGCAAGATGCGCGTGGCCCTGATGACCGGCTGCGCGCAGCGGGCGCTGAACACTGATATCAATGACGCAACCATCCGGCTGCTGACCCGGCTTGGCTGCGACGTGGTGATAGCCGATGGCGCGGGCTGCTGCGGGGCGCTGACCCACCACATGGGTAAGACCGATGAAAGCCACCGGACGGCCGCCAAAAACATCCGCGCCTGGATGCGTGAATTTCGCGGACAGGGGCTGGATGCAGTTGTGATCAACACCAGCGGCTGCGGCACCACGGTCAAGGACTACGGCCATATGTTCCGCACCACCGACCTGGCCAATGATGCGGCCAAGGTGGCCGAGATCGCGATGGATATCTCGGAACTGCTGATAAAGCTGGATGTGCCCAAACTGCCTGATCAGGGCCTAAAAGTCGCCTATCACGCGGCCTGTTCTCTGCAGCATGGCCAGCAGATCAAGACCTATCCCAAAGACCTGCTGAAACGCGCGGGCTTCAAGGTGGTTGAGCCCGCCGACAGTCACCTGTGCTGCGGGTCGGCCGGGACCTATAACCTGATGCAGCCCGAAATTTCTAAACAGCTGAAGGACCGCAAGGTTCAGACGCTGCAGGCCAAATCCCCCGATATCATCGCTGCCGGTAACATCGGTTGCATGATGCAGATCGGATCGGGCACGGATATCCCAATGGTGCATACGGTCGAACTGCTGGATTGGGCCACCGGCGGGCCGAAGCCCCCCGCGCTAAGTCGCGATCTGTAGACAACCAAGCGCCACAGTGTACAAAAGTCGTGCGGCAAGTCTCAGGCGTTGCTCTGACAGAAAGTATCGCGTAATCACGCTTAAAAGATCCTTGGGGGCATGAATGTATCGCGTCTGGAATTTCGTTACGAATTACTCACTTTTGCTGATTGCTGGCGCGATCATAGCTTTGATCTGGGCGAATATTGATGCCGACGGCTATCACCATTTTGTCGAGTTTGTCATTTGGGATCACGCGCCGGTCGGGCACCTGCATGACGGGCACCGTACGCTGACACTGCATTATCTGGTTAACGATGTCCTTATGGCGTTCTTCTTCGCCATCGCCGCAAAAGAGGTGTGGGAGGCGGTGATCCTGAAAAACGGGTCCCTGCGCGGCAAGAAAGCCGCAACGCCCCTGTTTGCCACGGCGGGTGGAATGCTGGGCCCGATCGCGGTCTATCTTGTTATCGCGCTTTTGCTGGGACCGGAAAAATTCACCGCCGTTGCAAACGGTTGGGCTATTCCGACGGCCACCGATATCGCATTTTCCTATCTGGTGGGTCGGCTGGTCTTTGGGGCAGGCCACCCTGCCGTCCGCTTCCTGCTGCTGCTGGCGATTGCCGATGATGCGGCCGGTCTGGTGATCCTGGCGATCTTCTATCCTGAAAACGCTGTTGTGCCCGCCTGGCTACTGCTGTCGCTGGCCGCTGCCATTCTGGTCTTTGTACTGTTCAATTGGCTGCCGCGCTACCTGGACCGCGGCAATCAATTGCGCCCGAATTCAACCTGGGTGCGGCAGAAACTGGGGTTCTTGCCCTATGCTGTTGCCGGTTGTGCCAGTTGGTACGGGTTTCAGGAAAGCGGCTTGCACCCCGCGCTGGGCCTTTTGCCGATTGTGCCGACGCTGCCCCATGCTGACCGGGCCTTCGGGATTTTCAGCGAAGCCGAAACGCATCTGACCGACCTGCTGAACCAGATCGAACATGCGCTAAAACATCCCGTTGAGATCATTCTGTTTTTCTTTGGTCTGGTGAACGCCGGTGTCGAATTCAGCTCGATCGGTGATGCGACATGGCTGGTTCTGGCGGGGCTGATCATCGGCAAACCCCTGGGCATTTTCCTGTTTGGATGGATTGCGGCCAAGCCCTTGGGCCTTGGTATTCCACAGGGCATGCGTCTGGTTGATCTGGTCGTCATCGGTTGTGTCGCCGCCATCGGTTTTACCGTATCGCTGTTCGTCGCGTCGGTCGCGTTTCCTGCGGGTGAAGTTCAGGATGCGGCAAAAATGGGGGCCTTGTTCAGCTTTTTTGCAGCGCTCATCGCCATTGTGGCGGGCCAGATGTTGCGGGTCGAAAAACAGAATCTGTGACACGTCTGGCCAAAAAGCCCGAAAAGCGCCATAATATGAAGAAGATAGTGCAGTAAGGACGCTGTTAAGACACTTTGGTATAAAGGTGTTGCCGCACGGGCGGAGCAGACGGAATGCTTGAGTTTGAGAATGTCAGCAAGTCCTTTTGGACAGGAACGCAGCGCAAGGTGATCCTTGATCGCGCGTCGTTTCGTGTTGAGTTGGGAAATTCCATCGGCATTCTGGCCCCCAATGGCACCGGCAAGACGACGCTGATCAAGATGATCGCCGGTCTTGAAAAACCTGATGAGGGCGAGATCAGACGCGGGTGCAAGATATCCTTCCCGCTTGGGTTCATGGGCGGCATCATCTCAAAACTGTCGGCGATGGAAAACTGCCGCTATATCGCGCGTCTTTACGGGCTTGACCCTGACTATGTCGAGGCGTTCTGCCGGTGGCTGTGCGATCTGAAAGAATATTTCGAAATGCCGGTGGCGACCTACAGTTCGGGTATGAAGGGGCGATTTTCCTTTGCGCTTTTGCTGGCGCTGGACTTCGATATTTATCTGATCGACGAAGGTATGCCGTCATCGACGGATGTGGAATTCAACCGGAAAGCCGGTGAAATCCTGAAAGAGCGGATCGAGACGACGACAATTGTAATTGTATCGCACCAACCCGCAACGCTTGAAAAATTTGCACGATCAGCCGGTGTTCTGATGAATGGCCAGTTGACCATGTTCGATACCCTGGAAGAGGCAAAGCAGCTTTATGACTACCAAACCAAAGGCGAAAAAGTATAGAATTCGCCGTAACAAGCTGAATTCCTTGACCGGCGATACGGCGCCCGACGATCAGGTTGAAACAGCCGATGACGCTGCACCGACCGCGACTGAGGACACGGCAGATCCTGTGACGCTGGCTAATCCAAAGCTGGAAGCGATCCGCCAGGAAGGGCTGACCGCACGCCAGTTGCGCATGGCCCGTCGCGTTGCGCAGAAAAATGGATTATCGCCCGCGTCCGATCTTGAGGCGGTGATGCTGTTGCGGGATCGTGGCATTGACCCCTTTAAACGGTCCAGCACGTTGGCATTGGTGAAATCCAACACCGCTGCGCCCGAAAGCTCGGTCAATCTGGAACCTGGCGAAAGCGATGCCCTGGCCGATGTACATCTGCCGCAAACCGTGCCGTCCTTCGATCGTACTGCACCCGCCTTATCGCCTGCTGCCGAACGTGCCCGCGAAATTCAGCAAATTCAGCGGGATATCACCCGCCGCAGGCAACGCAAACTGGCGATGTTGTTTGTCAGGTTGTTTTTCTTTGTCGCGATTCCGACCGCCGCTGCGGGATACTACTTTTTTGCCGTGGCCACCCCGATGTACGCCACGATGTCTGAATTTCGGATCGAACAGTCCGACAGTCCGTCCAGCGTGGGCGCAAGCAGTCTTTTGGGCTCAACCCCCATGGCGACGGTTCAGGATTCGGTTTCGGTTCAGGGCTATCTGCAATCGCGCGAAGCCATGCTGCGGTTAGATGAATCCCTGGCCTTCAAGGATCATTTTTCCGACCCGTCCCTTGATTTGCTGCAACGCTTGTCGCCCGACGCATCGAACGAAGATGCTTATAAGCTTTATCGTCGTTATGTGAAAATCGGCTATGATCCGACCGAAGGTATCGTCCGGATGGAGGTTTCGGCCGCCAACCCTGAAATCAGCGCGCAATACGCCCGCCGTCTGGTTGAATTTGCGGAAGAGCGTGTCGATCAGATCACCCAACGCGTTCGCGAAGACAGCATGAAAGGCGCCCGCGCCAGCTATGAAGAGGCTGAGCTGAACCGCGAAGAAGCTTTGACGCGGATGACCCAGTTGCAGGAAGAACTGGGCGTGATCGACGCCGCCGCCGCCACCAGTGAACTGCAGGCACGGATCACATCGCTGCAACAACTATCGCTGGAAAAAGAGCTTGAGCTGGCCAGCCTGCTGGACAATCGCCGCCCGAATGAGGCGCGCGTCGACGCCCTGCGCGGTGAAGTTCGCCGGATCGAAGCCAAGATCGCCGAGGTACGCGGCCTGATGACGTCAACGGGCGGCGACAATGCGAACCAGGCGCGGAAAAACGCCGAACTGCGCGCGGCCGAGGAAGATTATCAGACCCGTACCCTGTTGCTGCAGCAATCCCTGCAACAGATGGAGATGGCGCGGATCGAGGCGGAACGCCAGGTGCGCTATCTGTCGGTCAGCGTCAGCCCGATTCCGCCGGATGAACCGACATATCCCCGCGCATTCGAAAATACCCTGCTGGCCTTTCTGATATTTCTGGGTATCTATCTGATGATATCGCTTACCGCGTCTATCCTTCGCGAACAGGTATCGTCATAGAGATGAAGACAGTCCCCGTTGGTTCCCTGACCGTCAGCAATGACACGCCTTTGGCTGTGATTGCGGGCCCGTGCCAGTTGGAATCAACCGACCACGCCCTGATGATCGCCACCCATATGGCCGAGGTCTGCGCGCAAACCGGTGCGCAGTATGTTTTCAAGGCCAGCTATGACAAGGCCAACCGCAGTTCGCTTGGCGGCAAGCGCGGCCTGGGTATGGATGAGGGGCTGAAAATTCTGCAAACCGTCAAAGATCAGATCGGCTGCCCCGTTCTGACCGATGTCCACGCCCCCGATCAATGTGCGCCCGTGGCCCAAGTCGCCGATATTCTGCAGATACCGGCCTTTCTGTGTCGCCAGACCGACCTGACCCTGGCCGCGGGTGAAACGGGTGCGGTGGTGAACATCAAAAAGGGTCAGTTTCTGGCCCCCTGGGATATGACCCATATCGCCGACAAGGTCGCCAGCACCGGCAATGACAAGATCATGTTGACTGAACGGGGCGTTTCCTTTGGCTATAACACGTTAGTCGCCGACATGCGGTCGCTGCCCGAAATGGCGAAAACCGGATACCCCGTTGTGATGGACGCGACGCACGCCGTCGCGCAGCCCGGCGGCTTGGGCGGTGCCAGCGGCGGACAGCGTGAATTTGCGCCAGTTCTGGCCCGCGCTGCCGTTTCTTTGGGCATCGCGGCTGTTTTCATCGAAACCCATCAGGCGCCAGATACCGCGCCCTCTGACGGGCCGAATATGGTTCCGTTAGATCAGATGTCACATTTGGTCACTACGCTGATGGCGTTTGACCGCTTGGCCAAGGACGACCCAATCAGACTTTGAACAAAAGCGAGATTTGACAGTGAACACACCAGCACCGACCGTTTCCCAGAACACCTGGGCCTTTCTGCGTGACCCCATGATCGCCCCCACCGGCTTTCGCGAATATGACGCCCGGTGGAAATACCCCGATGAAATCAACCTGCCCGGCATCACCGCCCTTGGGCTGGGTCTGGGCACGCAGATGCACAAACGCGGCATTCCGCCCGTGATCGCAGTGGGAAACGACTACCGCGACTATTCCCTGTCGATCAAAAACGCGCTGATCGTCGGGCTGATGCAGGCGGGTATTCACGTCAAAGATATCGGCCCCGCACTTAGCCCCATGGCCTATTTCAGCCAGTTCCACCTGGATGTTCCCGCCGTTGCGATGGTCACCGCCAGCCACAATCCGAACGGATGGACCGGCGTGAAGATGGGCTTTGACCGCCCGCTGACCCACGGCCCCGATGAAATGGGTGAATTGCGCGATATCGTTCTGCAAGGTCAGGGGCAGACGCGCGACGGCGGCAAATACGAATTCGTCGATGGCGTACAAAAGGCTTATTTGGACGACCTTGTGGGCGATTTCAAAATGTCCCGCCCGCTGAAGGTCGTCTGCGCCACCGGCAACGGCACGGCCAGCGCCTTTGCGCCTGAACTTTTCGAACGGATCGGGGTCGAGGTGATCCCATCGCACAACGAACTCGACTACACCTTCCCCAACTACAACCCGAACCCCGAAGCGATGGAGATGCTGCACGACATGGCCGCCAGCGTCAAAGCCTCGGGCGCGGATTTCGCACTTGGGTTTGACGGCGATGGCGACCGTTGCGGTGTCGTCGATGATGAGGGCGAAGAGATCTTCGCCGATAAGGTCGGCGTCATCATGGCGCGCGATCTGGCCAAACTTTACCCCGGCTCAACCTTTGTCGCCGATGTGAAATCAACCGGCCTTTTCGCCAGCGATCCTGAGCTGCAAAAGCATGATATCAAGGCCGACTACTGGAAAACCGGCCACAGCCACATGAAGCGCCGCGTCAAGGAAATCGGCGCGCTGGCGGGATTTGAGAAATCCGGTCACTACTTTCTGGCCGAACCCATCGGACGCGGATATGACTGCGGGATGCGCGTGGCCGTTGAGATCTGCAAGCTGATGGACCGCAACCCTGATATGAAAATGTCAGACCTGCGCAAGGCGCTGCCAAAGACCTATTCGACCCCCACCATGTCGCCCCACTGCGCCGATACGGAAAAATACGACGTGCTGGCCCGGCTGGTCGACAAACTGGTCGCCAAGCATAAGGCCGGCGAAACCGTCGCGGGCCGCGCGATCAAGGATGTTGTGACGGTCAACGGCGCGCGCGTGATCCTGGATAATGGCGGTTGGGGTCTGGTCCGGGCATCATCCAATACTCCCAACCTTGTCGTCGTCTGCGAAAGCCCCGAAAGTGACGCTGAAATGCGGGCGATTTTCAAGGATATTGATGCGGTGATCCGGACGGAACCTTCCGTGGGCGACTACGACCAGACAATCTGACTTTCCCTGCGTCTGCGCTGCCCCTATGGTGGCGCAGAGTTTCCAACGCAGAAGATAGATAAGATGAGATTTCTGGCCGCATTTTTCCTGACCCTGACCATTTTCCTGACCGGCCCGCTTTGGGCACAGGATACGAATGGTCAGCCGTCCGGCCCCATCGCGATCGAAGATGATAACGTCACCGACGCAGCCATTGCTGTACGCATCCGTGATATCCTGGCCGAAATTGGCGGGTACGAAGATGTTACGGTTACCGTAAATGCGGGCATCGTCACGCTGCGCGGCCAAACAGCGCAACTAACGGATATTGAACAGCTTGGCGCCCTTGTCAGCCGGGTCGAAGGCGTCGTTGCGATCCGCAATCAAGTTGTAACGACCTCTGATCTGGTTGAACGGTTGGACCCCACGATTGATCGCTTCAAAGACAGGTTAGATCAATTCCTACTGTTTTTGCCCCTGGCCCTGGTTGCGTTGGGGGCATTTCTGCTGATCGTGTTTCTGGGCATCTTCATTGCGCGGCTGCGTCAACCCTGGGATCGTCTGGCGCCCAATGCCTTTATCGCCGATATCTACCGTCAGGTCGTCCGCCTGGCTTTTCTGATCGCCGCCATTGTCATCGCGCTGGATATCCTGGGCGCGACCGCTTTGCTGGGCACGATCCTTGGTGCCGCGGGTATCATCGGTTTGGCCATCGGTTTTGCTGTGCGGGACACCGTGGAAAACTTTATTGCGTCGATCATGCTATCGATCCGCCAGCCGTTTCGCCCCAACGACGTGATCGAGATCGAGGGCGACATCGGCAAGGTCATCCGCCTGACCAGCCGCGCGACGATCCTGCTGTCATTCGATGGCAACCACATCCGCATTCCCAACGCGACCGTCTTCAAAAGCCGCATCGTGAACTACACCCGCAACCCCGAACGCCGCTTTCTGTTCGACCTTGGCGTCGCACCGGACACCGATCTGGCCAAAGCCAAGGCGCTGGCGTTCGATACATTAAACGATCTTTCCTATGTCTTGTCCGAACCGGCGGCGAACGTCTGGATCGAGAACATCGGCGACAGCACGATCACCCTGCGCGCCACTGCCTGGATCAATCAGCATGAAAGCAGTTTCGTGGCCGCCAGGGGCGAAGCCATTCGCATGGTGATAGCGGCTTTTGATGCGGCCGGTATCCAACTGCCCGAACCCACCTATCGCCTTGTCACAAGCGACACCCGACCTGCCCCGCAACAGCAGACCGTCGCCCCGGAAGCGCCTGTCGAAGCCGATGATGTTGTCGCAAATCAGGACGCGTCACTGGACCGGATCATCGAAGAAGAGCGTCAGGAACAGGCCGAAGAAGACCTGCTGACCAAAGACGCCAAAACAGAATAGGCGGAACATTCCGCCGGGCCACGCGTTCTTGACCTGTGACCAACGGAAAGGATGACTGACATGGAAAGCAGTGGATTGATTATCCTTCTGGCCGTTGGAACATTGGGCGTTGTCATCGGGTTTGCCTTGCTCAGCAAATGGCGAACCGAACAAAAACTGCAGGATGACGATGCGCCAAAGTCCTCTTTGGCCAGCGACAAATAAGCAAAAAACGAAGGGCGGCCAAGATGCCCTTCGTTTTTTCGTATTTGGTGATGTCCAGAGCATCGTTCCCAAAAGCCACAACACAATACCTACGAATCTTGCCCGGTGGGCACCACCGGGCCGCGCCGACCCGCCCCCCAGGGCGGCGCGTTTGCGCCACCCTCGGGTCGGCGCTGCCCTCTGATCTGCAAAACAAAAGTCCGCTGCTTAATCACAGTAGTGCAAACCCTTGCTAACCAGAACACAAATCCTAAATGCAAATCATTCTCAATCTAATTGACTCTTGCGAATAATTCGCATTTACAGTCGGCAGAACAACAACCAGTACGGAGAGACACATGCACAGGCTTGTCAGTTCGTTTGTTGTACTCGCGTTATGTACGTTTGCAGTTTCGGCCAAGGCCGAGGAAAAGATGAAGGTCGTCACGACCTTCACCGTTCTGGCTGATATCGCCCAGAACGTCGCGGGTGACGCGGCCGACGTCGTGTCGGTCACGAAACCCGGCGCTGAAATTCACGGTTATCAACCCACCCCCCGCGATCTGGTCAACGCCAGCGATGCGGACCTGATCCTGTGGAACGGCATGAACCTGGAACTGTGGTTCGAACAGTTTCTGGCCAATCTGGGCGATGTCCCCTCGGTCACGGTCAGCGAAGGCATCACGCCCATTTCGATCGGGTCCGGGTCTTATCAGGGCATGCCAAACCCCCACGCCTGGATGGGTCTGGATAACGCCTTGATCTACATCGATAATATTTCCCTGGCTTTTGCAGAACACGATCCTGAAAACGCTGCAACCTATATGCGGAACGCCGCTGACTATAAGTACGTCTTACGTAACACCATCGAACCCCTGCGCGCGCAGATCGCTGAAATTCCCGAAAGCCAACGCTGGCTGGTGACCTGCGAAGGCGCGTTCAGCTATCTGGCCCGCGATTTCGGGATGCAGGAACTGTACCTTTGGCCCATGAACGCCGATCAGGTCGGCACGCCTCAACAGGTGCGTGCGGTGATCGACGGTGTGCGGGCCAATAACATCCCCGTCGTGTTCTGCGAAAGCACCGTCAACACCGCCCCCGCTGAACAGGTCGCCCGTGAAACCGGCGCGCGCTATGGCGGTGTGCTTTATGTGGATTCGCTCAGCGAACCCGACGGCCCCGTTCCGACCTATCTGGATCTGTTGACCGTCACATCACAAACGATTGTCAGCGGTCTTGTCACCGGGACGAATTAACCAACATATCACGTTGCGCCATCCCACCCGCGCGGGGCGGCGCACCCAAACCAGACGCTAGGACACCATATGCTGGACAGCCACCGTGTCGACGCAGCCCGCGCCAGCACTGAAGACCAGGGTCAGGGGATCCTGGTGAACGACGTCACAGTGACCTATCGCAACGGTCACACCGCCCTGTGGGACGCCAGCTTTGACATCCCGCGCGGCACTGTCACGGCCTTGGTCGGTGTCAACGGCGCTGGTAAATCCACGCTGTTCAAGGCGATCATGGGCTTTTTGCCCGCGGCCAAGGGCGACATTCGCCTGTTCGATAAAACCGTCAAACAGGCCCTGCGCGAAAATCTGGTGGCCTATGTCCCCCAGTCCGAAGACGTCGACTGGGCCTTCCCCGTTTTGGTCGAAGATGTCGTCATGATGGGCCGCTATGGTCACATGGGCTTTCTGCGCCGCCCGTCGCAGGCTGATCACGACGCCGTCGATCAGGCGCTCGCCCGCGTCAGCATGCAGGACTACCGCCATCGCCAGATTGGTGAGCTGTCCGGCGGTCAGCGCAAACGGGTCTTTCTGGCCCGCGCCCTGGCCCAGGACGGCAAAATTATCCTACTGGATGAACCCTTTACCGGCGTCGACGTCACGACTGAAACGCAGATCATCGCGCTTTTGCGTGAACTTCGGGAAGAGGGCCGCGTCATGCTGGTCTCAACCCACAATCTTGGCTCTGTTCCCGAATTCTGCGACCGGACGATCCTGATCAAGGGCACGGTGCTGGGCTATGGCCCGACCGAAACCACCTATACCCGTGCCAATCTGGAAAAAACCTTCGGCGGTTTGCTGCGCCACTTCACCTTGGGCGGTGATGATCTGCATGACGATGAAGACAGCCGCAAACTCACCATCCTGACCGACGACGAACGTCCCTTTGTCCAATACGGCGAACGCACCAAAACGTCCGAGGGCGATCCGTGACGACCCTGTTAGAGCCCTTCACCTACAGCTACATGACCAACGCCATGTGGGTGTCAGCGCTGGTGGGCGGCGTCTGCGCATTCCTGTCGGCCTACCTGACGCTGAAGGGCTGGTCCCTGATCGGCGACGCGCTGGCCCATTCCGTCGTGCCGGGGGTTGCGGGCGCTTATATTCTGGGTCTGCCCTTCGCCCTTGGCGCGTTCCTTGCAGGCGGGCTGGCCGCGGGGTCGATGCTGTTTCTGTCCGAACGATCGGGCCTGAAAATCGACGTGATCATCGGCCTGATCTTCACGTCCTTCTTCGGTCTGGGGCTGTTCATCGCCTCGCTCAACCCCGTCTCAATCTCTCTGCAAACCATCACCATGGGCAACATCCTGGCCATCACGCCGTCGGACACCCTGCAACTGATCCTGATTGCGGGCGTGTCGCTGGCCGTTCTGCTGGCCAAGTGGAAAGACCTGATGGTCACCTTTTTCGACGAAGATCACGCGCGGTCCATCGGCTTGCGCCCCGGCCTGTTGAAAGCCATCTTCTTTGTGCTACTGTCGGCCTGCGTCGTTGCCGCTATGCAAACCGTGGGCGCCTTTCTGGTCATCGCCATGGTCGTCACGCCCGGCGCCACCGCCTATCTGCTGTGCGACCGCTTTCCACGCCTGATCCTGACATCTGTCGCCATCGGGGCCACCACCAGCTTTCTGGGCGCCTACATCAGCTATTTCCTGGACGGTGCGACGGGTGGCATCATTGTCACCCTGCAAACGCTGCTGTTCCTGATTGTCTTCCTGTTCGCCCCAAAACACGGGCTGCTGGCCGCCAAACGCAAAGCACGCGCGGCCCTGCAAACGGGGGGCGCAAAATGATCGACACCCTGCTGACGCCCTTCCAGTTCGCCTTTATGCAGAACGCCTTTCTGATCGCGGCCATCGTCGCCATCCCAACGGCGCTTCTGTCCTGTTTTCTGGTGCTGAAAGGCTGGGCGCTGATGGGCGACGCCGTCAGCCACGCCATTCTGCCGGGTGTGATCGTCGCCTATATCATCGGCATTCCCCTGATCCTGGGGGCCTTTGCCGCCGGTATGACCTGCGCGCTGGCCACGGGATATCTGTCCGCCAACAGCCGCGTGAAACAGGATACCGTCATGGGCGTTGTCTTTTCCGGCATGTTCGGGCTGGGCATCGTCCTTTATGTCTGGATCGACACGAACGCCCATCTGGATCACATCCTGTTCGGCAATATGCTCGGCGTCGAATGGCACGAACTGATCCAGGCCGCCGCCATCGCCGCCCTTGTGTCGCTAGCCATCGTCCTGAAATGGAGGGACCTTCTGCTGCACAGCTTCGACCCGGCCCAGGCTCAGTCCTCGGGCCTGCCGGTCGGGTTGCTGCACTACGGCCTGCTGGCAGCCCTGTCCCTGACCATCGTCGCTACCCTTGCGGCCACGGGCCTGATCCTGGCCATCGCCCTGATCATCGCACCGGGGGCCATCGCGTTTCTTCTGGTGCGTCAGTTCAAAACCATGCTGTGGGTGTCCGTCCTGATCTGCCTGTTCGCGATGCTGTCGGGCGTCTACGCCAGTTTCTTCCTCGACAGCGCCCCGGCACCGACAATTGTGCTGATCCTAACCGTGCTTTTCATCGCCGCCTTCATCCGCCGCACTGCCCTGACCCGCCGCGCCTCGCGCAAAAAGATCAGTCGGCATGAAACAGAGCAGGCCTTGCCATAGCACTGTGATGACCGCAATTTTCGTGCTATCCAAATAGCGGATCAAACGGGTGGGACGGCATCGGCGGTGGCGCAATATCTACGATATATGTGTGTTGGTCTTTTTGCGGTTTTCACAGGGGCTGGATCGATTCTGTTCGCGGACTCCGCCCCGGTTCCACCCTGTATGGCGGGCGCCGTTGAACCGGCCTATGCTGATCCGGGGTCAACGCCGCGGATCGATTCTTGGACCGATATCAGTCTTAGTTTGGGTGGCGCCTGTCCTGAAATCCTGAACGGCCGTGCCTATCTTGTCGTGGCGCTGTCCAGCCGCTTTACACACACCGGAACCCTCAACGATCTGGCCGCGCGTGTGGGCCAGGTGTCCGATCTTGAAGGGCTAAAATACTGGTCTGTGACCGATGGGGCGTGGCGCACCCTGATTTCACAATCCCATGCTGTGCAAAGCCTCGGATCGCGCCAACCAAGATCCGATTTTTCGGCGCGTGAGGTCCTCAGCGGTCAACCACTATTTATGGTACAAAGGGATACGCGATCCACTGGGCCCAACCTCTATTCGCTTCAGGCCACCGCGCCGTCAGACCATCAACTGACAGTGTCTATCGTGAACCAAAGCAATATCCGGTTTCTGGTCGCGACGATGTTTGAACGTGAAAATCTGGTCTCGGCCCATTTCTTCACACGCCTTCGCGGGAATGAATGGGGCTATTACAGTCTGACAGTTGTCAAACAGAACGTTCGCCGCGGGCGCGAAGCATCTTATATCAACCGCGCTGTGTCCTACAAACGCTTCATAACCGGCCAGCAACCCGATGGAACGCCCCCTGTTGCGCGTTAATCGCCCCCCGCAGTCCCGGACTTGATCCGGGACCTCTTAGCCCACTGATCTTTCTACCCAAATCGCCTACGACGTTAAAACCGCCAGTTCGCCCGCCTTGGCACCCGCACTGCCAGCATTGGCTTCAGCCATGGGCTGCGAAAGCGGTTCAGGTCCAGCGCCTCGTGCACGCCGACGGTTTCCTCGCCCTCAAAGCGCGTTCGCACCGCTGCGCGCGTATAAAACGGCGCGTCCAGCATGGGTTTGACCTGCCGCGGCTGATATCCCGGATCGGCCCGCGTTTCCCGCCGCACCTGCCACAGCGACCGTTTGAACGTGGTCTTGTCAGGTGGGTTCAAAGTCTTGATATTTCCGGATTTATCGAACTTCAACCCAACGGCCAGTTCACTGCCGTCCCGCCGCGTCGCGTCATAAAAACAAAGCGCGCCGTCCCGCAGCGGATAGCGGCCCCAGGTCCAGTAACTGAAATCATCCTCCAGCGCGCGGGTGCCGAAATTGGCGTCGAAATAGCTATGCCCGGTCCACTGCCACCCCTTCGCCTCAAGATCCACCGTGATCCGCGCCGACGGCGCAAAAGGCCGCCAGACATGCGTGCCCTCGGGCGTCAAAAGCATCTCGGTCCCGGTCAGATAATCGGGCGTCACGGTGATTTGACCCCGCACGCGGCTGATCACAGGTGGCCCGGAAATCTCATCAATATCAATGACTAAGCTGTCGCCCGTCCAATGCATCCAGCTTGGCCCGACCTGCAATGTATCATCCGTGACCCGCAGCGCGCTTGCGCCGCGATCCGTCATCGTGAACCGCCCGCCCTTGCCATAGGTCGCCACATTGATACAGCAGTGATTGGCCGGATTCTTGCGCCCCGACCAACGATACCAGGGCGAAAAGACCGACCCTATAAAGCCGATGACCGAGACGGCTTTTTCCCCGCAATCGCTGATCCCGTCGATATACCACCAGGCATAGCCATCGGGCGGGACGTCGATGTTAAAGCACGGTCGCTCATGATCGCCTCGGCCGCGTGCCGGGCGGAGAGGGTGGCCATCGGAATGCCCGCCCCCGGATGCGCCCCGCCCCCCGCCAGATAAAGCCCCGGCAGTTTCGTCCGCGCCGTCGGTCGTGCGAACGCTGCGATCATCCCATGCGGGCTGCGCCCGTAAAGGGAACCGGCCGACGCTGGAAACAGGTCGTTGAACCCCGCCGGTGTTGTCAGATGTTGCACCTGCGGCGCCAGATCGAAGGTCAGTCCGAAGCGGGCGAGTGTCCCGAACACCAGTGTCTGACATTGTTCGAACTCCTCTGTGTGGGTCTCGGTCGGTGGTCCGTTCATGATGATCTCGAACCGGTTGTCGTCTTGCGCGCAGATGTAAAGGGTTGGGTCATCCGGCATAAGACCTTCTTTTAAAGCGTTAAATTCGGCTGCGGGGTCTGCGCCGAAAAAGACGTTGTGGTGTGTAAGTATCTGCTCTGAGGGCAGCGACCGGCCAGCGGGTGAGTTTTCTTTGGAAAAGCGTGCCTTAGCCGCAAAAGTCCAGACATAGGCCGACAGGCTGCGCGGCTCAGTCGCCTGGCGGGCAACGGCGTTCGCAGCCGATTGCCCAAGCAACCCTTGATAAAGTGCGCGGGGATCGCCGTTAAAGACGATATGGTCAGCCGCAAAGCGTTCATCGCGGGTATGCACCGCGCAAACCCGGCCATCCTGAACCTCAATCCTGTCAACATCGCAGCCATAGTGAAACTGCGCACCTTTGGCCTTGGCCAGCGTCTCAACGGCGACAGCCAGCTTGTGCATTCCGCCCTGAACGCGCCAGACACCGCTGGCCTCGGCATGCCAGATCAACCCCAGAATGGCCGGGCTTTGATAGGGCGAGCCGCCGACATAGGTGGCATACCGCCCGAACAATTGCGCCAGCCGCGGGTCGCTGAACTGCCGCTGCAAACTGGCGGCCAACGTCGACAACGGCGCCATGGCAGGGATCAGCGACGGGTTCGTCAGAACGTGCCGGATCAGCGCAGGCAGACCAGGACGCGCGGCCTGCATCATAGGCGCATCAAACCCGCGAAACAGCCGTGCCATGCGATCCGAAAAGGCGCGGAATTCACGTTCGGCCTGCGCCCCCGCAAAGTCGCGGACCGCACTGGCCGATGCCTCGGGGTCCGCATGTAAATCCAGCGTCGACCCATCCTGCCACCAGTGCCGCGCCAAAACGGCCTCAGCCACCAGCGTCACATGATCCGACAATGTCTCACCCACATCATCGAACAATTGATCAAACACATGCCGCATCGTCATCACGGTCGGGCCCGCGTCAACAGGGCCTGCGGGCGATGGGACCGTCCGCATTTTGCCGCCCGGCGTTGCGTGACGCTCCAGCACGGTGACGTCCAGCCCCGCATGCGCCAGGCGCAAGGCTGTCGTCAATCCACCGATCCCCGCACCGATGATGACTGCTTTTTGGGCTGCGTTACTCATTTCCACTGTCCTTGGGTCAACCAATTGTTGACTCACTTCCTGCGATGTGTCCAGTATAGTTGACATATAGTGTCCAATTAATATGACGCTTCACTCATGAAGGAGAGTGAAATGCCACTTTCAGCGCGTATTGAGGCCGCAGTCACGGCGGCCATTGCATCGGCCCAAGGGGCCAGGGCGCCGCAAAAGCTGGCCCATGCGTTGAATTACGCGGTCACGCCGGGCGGTGCGCGGATCAGGCCGACGATCCTGATGTCGGTCGCGCTGGCCTGTGGCGATGACCGCCCCGCGCTGACCGATGCCGCCGCCGCTGCGCTGGAATTGATCCATTGCGCCAGTCTGGTGCACGACGATATGCCCTGCTTTGACGATGCCGATATGCGTCGTGGCAAACCTTCGGTACATCGTGCCTATGGCGAACCGTTGGCGCTGCTGACCGGCGACAGCCTAATTATTCTGGCTTTTGAGGTTCTGGCCAAAACAGCGCTGACTGATCCGACCCGTGCACCGCATCTGTTGCTGACGCTGGCGCGGCGCACCGGCATGCCGGGCGGCATCTGCGCCGGGCAGGGCTGGGAAAGTGAAACGCAGATCGACCTGTCGGCCTACCATCAGGCCAAGACCGGCGCGTTGTTCATCGCTGCCACCCAGATGGGTGCCATCGCCGCGGGTCAGGACCCCGAACCCTGGGAAGAACTGGGCGCCCGCATTGGCGAGGCCTTTCAGGTGGCCGACGATCTGCGCGACGCGCTTTATGATGAAGAAACCCTTGGCAAGCCCGCCGGACAGGATGAATTGCTGGGCCGACCCAACGCTGTGGCTCAATTGGGTGTCCAGGGGGCCACAAAACGATTGAAAGATATCCTTGGCGGGGCCATCGCCTCGATTCCGTCTTGCCCTGGGGAAGCTGCCCTTGCAAATATGGTGCGCGCGCAGGCAGAACGTTTGACGCCGGTCGCGCCAACACGGCAAAACAGCTAGGGTTAGTAACGAGTATGAACGAAGTGGCACCACGACGCGTGAAGGTCAGTGGTTTGCGAAACCGTCTTGCGGCATCCCGCAGGTTTCAACGATGGGCATCGAAATTTCCGCTAACGCGTCGCAAAACACGGACCGAAGGCGAACAGATTTTCGATATAGTGTCAGGTTTTGTTTACAGTCAGGTCCTGTTGGCCTTGGTCGAACTGGATATTCTGGCCGATGTTGCCGCACGGCCCATGACCCCCGAAGCCTTGGGCGATAAGCATGACATCGACCCCAAGCGGATGAAGATTCTGTTGCATGCGGGTGTGTCTGTCGGGCTGCTGAAGCTGAAGAAAAAGGGCTATGGCCTTAGCCAACGTGGCGCGGCGCTTTTGGGTGTGCCGGGGCTTGAGGCCCTGATCCGCCACCACAGTTATTTCTATCGAGATCTGCAGGACCCGGTGGCGCTGTTGCGTGGCAAGGTTGAAACCGAACTGTCTGAATTCTGGCCCTATGTCTTTGAGGGACCCGATGCCCTTCCGGAAGGAACGGCCGAGACCTATACCAATCTGATGGCCGACAGTCAGGCCCTGATTGCCGAAGATACGCTGCGGTTCGTATCCCTGAAAAACGTCAAGCGTCTGATGGATATCGGCGGCGGGTCGGGTGCCTTTCTGGCGGCGGTCGGTCGGGCCTATCCCTCTCTAAACATGGTCTTATTCGACCTGCCCGCCGTGACCGCCCACGCGCGCGATCACCTTGAGCCTGCAGGGCTTTGGGGCCGGACCGAGGTGATCCCCGGCAGTTTCCGGCAGAACGATCTGCCCGAAGGGGCCGACGCGATCAGTCTTGTGCGCGTGCTTTATGACCACGAAGACAGCACGGTTCAAAGCCTGCTGGCGGATGTCTATGCCGTACTGCCACCGGGTGGGCGGTTGATCATTTCCGAACCCATGTCTGGGGGTGACACGCCGCTGCGGTCCACGGATGCCTACTTTGCCTTGTACTGCATGGCGATGCAGACCGGCCAGGTCCGCTCATCAGATCGTATTGCTGAATTTTGCGAAAAGGCGGGCTTTGTGAATATCCGCAAACCCAAGCCCTTCCGCCCCTATGTGACCCGCGTTGTGACCGCTGTAAAGCCGATCTGACATATTTCTGTCTAAATTAGTTGACACAAGAAAGTGTCAAGTTAAACTGACACCCATGAGTGGAGAAACGCCCTGAGTCTTTCCTGACCCCAGGGCAACCGCAAAAGGGGGTGATGACGATGGAAACTTCCGCCGTCATACTGAATGGACCGAAAAAGCTTGGGGTCGATCGGCTGACGCTGACAGATCCCGGTCCGACCGACCTGATTGTTGAAATCAGCCATTCGGGCATATCCACCGGTACCGAAAAACTGTTCTGGTCGGGCCAGATGCCGCCATTTCCCGGCATGGGCTATCCCCTTGTTCCAGGGTATGAGGCCGCCGGCGAAGTGATCGCGGCCGGTTCTGACACGCATTTCAAACCCGGCGATCATGTGTTTGTACCCGGTGCCAACTGCTATGACGGTGCCTTTGGCCTGTTTGGCGGCGCGGCGCATCGGGTGGTCACCGCAGCAGATCGTGTGACCCGCATTGATCGCGGTCTTAGGGCCGAAGGTGCGCTGCTGGCCCTGGCCGCCACCGCACGCCATGCGATGGCCGGTCTGGATAAGGCGATGCCTGATCTGATTGTGGGTCACGGTGTTCTGGGTCGTATGCTGGCCCGCCTGACCATCGCCGCAGGCGCGCCTGCACCCACGGTCTGGGAAATCGACCCAGCCCGGCGCGAAGGTGAATTCGATTATCCCGTCATTGATCCCGCTGACGACGACACCCGCGATTATCGCGCGATTTATGATGCCAGCGGAAACGGTGCGCTGCTGAACACCCTGATCGGCCATATCCGCAAAGGCGGCGAAATCGTTCTGGCGGGGTTCTATGACGCGCCGCTCAGCTTCGCCTTTCCGCCCGCTTTCATGAAAGAGGCCCGCTTTCGCATTGCAGCCGAATGGACGCACGACGACCTGTCCGCGACCCGCGCCCTGGTTGAAAGCGGCGCGCTTAGCCTGTCGGGGCTGATCACTCACGAACGCCCCGCGTCAGACGCAGCGGCGGCCTATGAGGTGGCCTTTACCGACCCCGCCTGCCTGAAAATGATCCTGGATTGGAAAGGTCACGCATGACGTTAGATATCCCAAATCTGAAAGACTTCGACCAGCGCCTGCGCGATGAGGCGGGCGAGGATCTGGCCGATCTGATCGTGGATGAGCCCACCAAGAAAACCCAGATCATCGCGATCTATGGCAAGGGCGGTATCGGCAAAAGTTTCACGCTGGCGAACCTGTCGCACATGATGGCTGAACAGGGCAAGCGCGTCCTGCTGATCGGCTGCGATCCCAAATCTGATACAACCAGTCTGCTGTTCGGCGGCAAGGCGTGCCCGACGATTATTGAGACCTCGACCAAGAAGAAACTGGCGGGCGAAGAGGTCAAGATCGGCGATGTCTGCTTCAAACGCGGCGGTGTCTTCGCGATGGAGCTTGGCGGCCCAGAAGTCGGCCGTGGCTGCGGTGGGCGCGGGATCATCCATGGTTTTGAACTGCTGGAAAAGCTGGGCTTTCACGACTGGGATTTTGATTATGTCCTACTGGATTTTCTGGGCGACGTGGTGTGTGGCGGCTTCGGCCTGCCCATCGCGCGCGACATGGCGCAGAAGGTGATCCTGGTCGGATCGAACGATCTGCAAAGCCTTTATGTCGCCAACAACGTTTGCAGCGCGGTCGAGTACTTCCGCAAACTGGGCGGCAATGTCGGCGTCGCAGGCTTGGTGATCAACAAAGACGATGGCACGGGCGAGGCACAGGCCTTTGCCAAGGCGGTGGACATTCCCGTTCTGGCCAGCATCCCGCAGGACGATGATCTGCGCAAGAAATCCGCGAATTATCAGATTGTCGGCACCTCGGAAAGCCATTGGGGCAGCTTGTTTGCCGAATTGGGCCTGAACGTTGCCGAAGCCCCACCAGTGCGTCCGGCGCCCCTGTCACAGGATGGTTTGCTGGACCTTTTTGATGGCTCAGACACCGGCGCGGGCGTGGTTTTGGAACCGGCAACCGATGCCGATATGCGCGGCAAGAACGCCAAACCTGTCAAATCTTTGGAAGTGGTCTACGACGATGTTTGATCTGGATGAACTTAGCCGTTGGGACGATGCGCTGGCGACACTGTCAGGCGATGTCCCGGACTTGATCCGGGACCTCAAACCTCAGGTCCAAGAGATCCCGGATCAAGTCCGGGGCTGCCCGTTTCACCAACCTGCACGCGAATTGCAATCCGCATGAGCGTTGAGACCACATATGACACGACAGCGGATGTCGATGTGATCCAGGGCGAGAAAGACCCGCAAGGGTCTGCTGATCTGGGCTGTCACGCGGGCGATCAGATGGAGGCCGCCGCGCGCGCCGCAGGGCAGTCGGAAATTTTGGATCAATACGCCAAGGACTATCCCCAGGGTCCGCATGATAAACCACAAAGCATGTGCCCGGCCTTCGGCTCACTTCGCGTCGGGCTGCGGATGCGCCGCGTGGCGACGGTTCTGAGCGGTTCGGCCTGCTGTGTCTATGGCCTGACCTTCGTCAGTCATTTCTATGGTGCGCGGCGGTCGGTGGGCTATGTGCCGTTCAACTCGGAAACGCTGGTGACCGGCAAGCTGTTCGAAGATATCCGCGACGCGGTGCACGAACTGGCCGATCCTGATCGCTACGACGCCGTGGTCGTCACCAATCTGTGCGTGCCCACAGCCAGTGGTGTGCCGCTGCGGTTGTTGCCCGATGAGATAAACGGTGTGCGGATTGTGGGGATCGATGTGCCGGGCTTTGGTATCCCCACCCATGCCGAGGCGAAAGATGTGCTGGCCGGTGCGATGCTGAACTATGCCCGGGCCGAGATTGAGGCCGGACCCGTCCAGGCGCCTGCCTCGGGCAAGTCCGATCGCCCGACTGTCACGCTGTTGGGTGAGATGTTTCCAGCCGATCCGATGGTCATTGGTCAGATGCTGGCGCCCATGGGTTTGGCCGCGGGCCCGGTCGTGCCGTGCCGCGAATGGCGAGAGCTTTATGCTGCGTTGGACTGTGGCGCCGTGGCGGCGATCCATCCGTTCTATACTGCGGCAATCCGCGAATTCGAAATGGCCGGCCGGCCAATAGTGGGATCCGCCCCGGTGGGGCGTGATGGCACCGCCGCATGGTTGTCAGGCATCGGCGAAGCCTTTGGTGTCTCTGCAGATCAAATAGCTGCCGCGCAGAACGCGGTGCTGCCGGGGATCCAAGGTGCGCTGTCCGGCGCGAAGATAGATGCCACGATAACCTTAAGCGGATATGAAGGCAGCGAACTGTTGGTCGCCCGCCTGCTGATCGAAAGCGGTGCGCGGGTGCCCTATGTGGGCACCGCTTGTCCGAAAACGCCGTGGTCAGCGGCAGATGCTGAATGGTTGCAGGCCAAGGGCGTCAAGGTCAAATTCCGCGCGTCTTTGGAAGACGATTGCGCCGCGATGGAAGGCGTGAAGCCCGACCTGGCCATCGGCACCACGCCCGTTGTGCAGAAAGCCAAAGAGCTGGGTATCCCCGCGCTTTACTTCACCAATCTGATCTCGGCCCGGCCTTTGATGGGTCCCGCAGGCGCGGGGTCATTGGCGCAGGTCGTCAATGCGGCGGTGGCGAACAAAGACCGGATGGACCAGATGACCGCGTTTTTCGAAGGCGTCGGTCAGGGCGATACGGCGGGTGTCTGGGAAGGTGATCCCAATCTGCGCCCGGACTTCCGCGCGCTGCATCAGAAAAAGCTGGATAAGCAGGCGCGGGCGGCGAAGGCCGCTGAGATGATCTGATGGCGGTGTGGGTTGCATATCGCAGGTTGGGGGCGCTGCCCCCAAACCCCCGGAGTATTTTCGCCAAGAAGAAGGGCGTGTCATGTTAGTGCAGGATCATGATCGCGCTGGCGGGTATTGGGGGGCAGTTTATGCCTTTTGTGCCGTCAAGGGCCTGCAGGTTGTGATTGACGGGCCGGTGGGGTGTGAAAACCTGCCGGTGACCTCGGTCTTGCATTACACCGATGCGCTGCCGCCCCACGAATTGCCGATTGTCGTGACGGGGTTGGGCGAGGAGGAACTGGGCCGCGATGGCACCGAAGGCGCGATGAAGCGGGCGTGGAAGACGCTTGATCCGGCGCTGCCAGCGGTTGTGGTGACAGGGTCGATTGCCGAGATGATCGGCGGGGGTGTCACGCCGCAGGGTACCAACATTCAGCGTTTTTTGCCGCGCACCATTGACGAGGATCAGTGGGAAGCGGCCGATCGCGCGATGACATGGATTTTCACCGAATTCGGCATGACCAAGGGTCGGATGCCGCGCGAGGCCAAGCGAGAGGAGGACGCGAAGCCTCGCGTCAATATTCTGGGGCCGATGTATGGCACGTTCAATATGCCGTCCGATCTGGCTGAAATCCGGCGGCTGGTCGAAGGCATCGGGGCCGAGGTCAATATGGTCATGCCTCTTGGTGCCCATGTGGCCGAAATGCGTAATTTGGTGAATGCGGATGTGAATGTCTGTATGTATCGCGAATTCGGGCGCGGATTGTGCGAAGTTCTAGGTAAGCCATACCTGCAAGCGCCTATTGGCATCGAAAGCACTACATTATTCCTGCGCAAGTTGGGCGAACTTCTGGATCTGGACCCAGAACCTTTCATCGAGCGCGAAAAGCATTCGACCATTAAACCTGTCTGGGATTTGTGGCGGTCGGTCACGCAGGATTTCTTTGCGACGGCCAGTTTTGCGATCGTCGCGAATGAAACCTATGCCCGCGGGGTCCGGAACTATCTGGAAAACGATCTGGGCCTGCCGTGCGCCTTTGCGGTGGCGCGGGTGGCAGGCGCCAAGACGAATAATGAAGAGGTCCGCGCGCTGATGGGTCAAAAGCGGCCCTTGGTTGTGATGGGATCGATCAACGAAAAGATGTATCTGGCCGAACAGAAGGGCGGGCACGGGCCCAGCCCGGCGTTCATTCCGGCCAGCTTCCCCGGTGCCGCGATCCGGCGGGCGACGGGGACGCCGTTCATGGGCTACGCGGGCGCGACGTATCTGTTGCAAGAGGTCTGCAATGGCCTGTTTGACGCGCTGTTCCACATCCTGCCCTTGGGCAGTGACATGGATGCAGCCGAGGCGACGCCCACAACGCTGCGCCGCGATTTTCCCTGGGACGAAGATGCGCAAGCAGCCCTGGACAAGATTGTTGCGACCCACCCGATCCTGACCCGCATTTCAGCAGCGAAGAACCTGCGCGATGCGGCCGAAAAGGCCGCACTGGCGGCGGGTGCCGAGCGGGTGGTGCGCGAAATGGTTGAAAGCCTGCAGCCCGACGGGCTGGCAGCAAAACGAGGAGAGAAAGCATGACGGATTTCACCTCAGACACTCCGATCCACAAGGTGCACAAGACACCGCGGACCGAGTTTTATGTCTACTTCACGATCATCTTTCTGGCGGCGCTGCCTTTGGCGGCGATCAGCTGGATGCTGTCGATGATCAAACAGCGGCAATGGTCCAGCCGTGGCCCGGTGGCGCGCGCCATCACCCAGGCGCGGATCATCACGCCGATGATATTCGCCGCCTGAGCGGCGGTGCGTCCTGTTGGGACGATGATTTTTTCCGCCCGACATGGCGGAGCCCGAATTCGCCACTTTCCCCCGGAAGTGGCGAAATGTGGCGGGGGATGAGCCCCCGTCGTAGCCCGGCCGCGGGGGATACGCGGCATCAGCTTTGGAGGAATTTTCATGGCTGATAACTCTGACCTGTCTTTCACAGGTCTGACCGACGAGCAGGCCCAGGAACTGCACTCGGTGTATATGAGCGGCCTTTGGCTGTTCACGGCCATCGCGGTCGTGGCTCATATCGCCACGTTCATCTGGTTCCCGTGGTTCTGAGGAAGGATTGAAGAATGGCTAAATTCTATAAGATTTGGATGATCTTTGATCCGCGCCGCGTGTTTGTCGCACAGGGCGTCTTCCTCTTTCTGCTGGCGGCGATGATCCATCTGGTTCTGCTCAGCACCGACGGTTTCAACTGGTTTGAAATCGCGGCGGCAAAGTACGACCGCGTGCCGGAATAATCGCCTTCGGTCCAAGACAGACGTCGCGGGCGGGTTTTCAGGAATTGGCCCGCGACAACCATCCAGGAAAAAGACGGCTGACGGTTTGACCGGGGATCAGCCACCAATTGCGGAGACAGAAGATGGCACTGCTCAGCTTCGAAAGAAAATATCGCGTCCGGGGCGGGACGCTGATTGGGGGCGACCTGTTCGACTTTTGGGTTGGGCCGTTCTACGTGGGCTTCTTCGGGGTCACGACCGCCTTTTTCGCCCTTTTGGGGACCGTTCTGATTTTCTGGGGCGCGTCGCAGCAGGGCACCTTTAACCCCTGGCTGATCAATATCGCGCCGCCGGATCTGAGTTACGGTCTGGGACTGGCGCCGCTGATGGAGGGCGGGCTGTGGCAGATCATCACGATCTGTGCCGTTGGCGCGTTCTGCAGCTGGGCCCTGCGTGAGGTCGAGATCTGCCGCAAGCTGGGTATGGGCTATCACGTGCCCTTTGCCTTTGGCGTGGCCATCTTTGCCTATGTGACACTGGTCGTTATCCGCCCCTTGCTGATGGGCGCCTGGGGGCACGGGTTCCCCTATGGTATCTTCAGCCACCTCGACTGGGTCAGCAACACCGGCTATGCCTATCTGCACTTCCACTACAATCCGGCGCATATGCTGGCGGTGACGTTTTTCTTCACCACAACCCTGGCGCTGGCGCTGCACGGGGGTCTGATCCTGTCGGCCTGTAACCCCGAAAAGGGCGAAGAGGTCAAAACACCGGATCACGAAGACACCTTTTTCCGCGACTTCATCGGCTATTCAGTCGGCACATTGGGCATCCACCGTGTTGGCCTGTTGCTGGCGCTGAACGCGGGTTTCTGGTCGGCGATCTGTATCGTCATTTCCGGCCCCGTCTGGACCAAGGGCTGGCCGGAATGGTGGAACTGGTGGCTTGAGCTGCCCATCTGGCCTTCGCAAATCGGGATGTAATCGCTATGCCTGAGTATCAGAATATCTTCACACAAGTTCAGGTCCAGGGCGCACCCGAATGGGGCATGGACAACGAAAACAACATGATGGAAGAACGCATCGGGCGCCCCGGTTTTTCCAAACTGATCGGCTGGATCGGGAACGCACAGCTTGGGCCCATCTATCTGGGCTATATGGGCGTGATTTCCCTGGCCACCGGATTGTTATGGTTCAATATCGTGGGTTTCAACATGCTGGCGCAGGTCGGCTGGTCGATCCCTGAGTTTATCCGGCAGCTGTTCTGGCTGGCACTTGAACCGCCCAGCCCGGAATATGGTCTAAGCATGCCGCCGCTGAACGATGGCGGCTGGTACATCATCAGCAGCTTCTTTCTGCTGGTGTCCGTCATGAGCTGGTGGTTGCGCACCTATCTGCTGGCCGTTCAGCACAAGATGGGCAAGCACATCGCCTGGGCGTTCCTGGCGGCGATCTGGCTGTTTCTGGTGCTGGGTCTGTTCCGCCCGGTCCTGATGGGATCCTGGAGCGAGGCGGTGCCTTATGGCATCTTCCCGCATCTGGATTGGACGACGGCCTTCAGCATCCGCTACGGCAATCTGTACTATAACCCGTTCCATTGCCTGTCGATCGTGTTCCTTTATGGATCGGTTCTGCTGTTTGCGATGCACGGCGGCACGATCCTGGCGGTCAGCCGGTTTGGCGGCGATCGTGAGCTGGAACAGATCTATGATCGCGGCACGGCCAGTGAACGCGCCGCACTGTTCTGGCGCTGGACCATGGGGTTCAACGCCACGATGGAGGGCATTCACAGGTGGGCCTGGTGGTTTGCCGTGCTGACGCCCATCACCGGCGGCATCGGCATCCTTCTGACGGGGACTGTTGTGGACAACTGGTTCATCTGGGCGCAGGAACATAACTTTGCCCCGATGTACGACGGCGCCTATGGGTATGAGGCCTATGGCACCTACGAAGGCTTTATCGGACAGGAGGAATAGTCATGCTGCCCAAGTGGTTTGACGAATGGAACAAGAAGAACCCTGTCGATATCTACCGCCCGGCGATCCTGCTTGGGACACTGGGCGGGGTGGTCTTTGCGGTGGCGCTGGTGGTGACATGGGGCCAGCCCTTTGCCACCGACAGTATGCAGACCGGGCCGCGCGGCACGGGCATGTCGGTGCCGGAATTCGAAACCGATCTGGCCCAGGCCGATCCGACCATCGTCGATTACTATACCGAGGCCGTCTTCGTGCCCGAGGGTGGTGAACCGTTGGCCGGCGATGTCTATGAAAACGTGCAGGTGCTGGGCGGCCTGACCGAAGATAACTTCAACCGCCTGATGAATGCGATCACCCAGTGGGTCAGTCCGGAAGAGGGCTGCGCCTATTGCCACGGCGATCTGGCGCTTGAAGACTATGGCCAGGATAATCTTTACACCAAGGTTGTCGCCCGCAACATGATCCAGATGACCCAGGCGATCAATGAAAACTGGGACGCCCATGTGAACGCGAACAAACAGGTGGGCGTGAACTGTTACACCTGCCACCGGGGTCAGAATGTGCCCTCGGACATCTGGTTTCAACTGGGGCCTGTGAATGAAAGCGTTGAAGGCTGGGCCGCGATCCAGAACCGGGTCACGGTGCTTAGCCAGTCGACATCCCTGCCATCCGATGCCCTGGAAAGATACCTGCTGAATTATGATCAGATTGCAGTACATGATCTGGAAAGCCGGGTCGATACGCAGCCGGGCGATCCGACGATCCAGGATACCGAGCGCACCTATAGCCTGATGAACTATTTCAGCAACTCCCTGGGTGTGAACTGTGTCTTCTGCCACAACAGCCGGGCGTTTTACGATGGCGGGCAGAATACACCGCAGTGGGCCACGGCCTCGCTTGGGATCATCATGGTGCAGGAAATCAACAACGACTGGCTGGTGCCGCTGCAGGATGTCTATCCTGAACACCGCCTTGGTCCTGTCTTTGCCGATGCGCCCAAGGCCGCCTGCCGTACCTGCCACAAGGGCTATCAGCAGCCCCTGCAGGGCACAAATATGATTGCCGACTGGCCAGAGCTCGCGACGACTGGCGCGCCGGTTTATGAATAGTCGGGGTTTACATACCCCGATAGCCGGTTCGGGCCTGCCACGGCAGGTCTGATCCTCGGGGCCTCCACACCCCGGTTCCCTTCCTGTTGGCTACAGGAAACTGGCGTCGCAAGGGGCTTTCCCTTTGCGACGCTTTTTCTAGAGCGTGCTGCGTTCATTTGCATTCACGCACCTCGCTCTAACTTTTTGACGTCGCATGTTTTATGCGCAAAACCGGTACCCACTTTTGCGCAACATGCTCTAAAAGGACAACCGCCATGACCAACACACCGACCCTTGACCGCGTGGCCAGCCCCAAAGACATGAAGGGGCTTAGCGATATCGAACTGGGATTGCTGTGCCGGGACCTGAGGGCCGAGGTCATATCGGCCGTGTCGGAAACCGGCGGGCATCTTGGGTCGTCGCTTGGGGTGGTTGAGCTGACGGTGGCGATCCATGCGGTGTTCAACACGCCCTTTGACAAGCTGATCTGGGATGTGGGGCACCAGTGCTATCCGCATAAAATCCTGACAGGTCGTCGCGACCGCATCCGCTCCTTGCGGCAGGAACGGGGCCTGAGCGGTTTTACCAAACGGGCCGAGTCTGAATATGACCCGTTTGGTGCCGCGCATAGCTCAACCTCAATCAGTGCAGCGCTTGGGTTCGCGGTGGGCCGTGATCTGGGACAGCCAACGGGGGATGCAATTGCGGTTATCGGCGACGGTGCGATCAGTGCCGGCATGGCTTATGAGGCGCTTAATAATGCAGGTGCCGAAGGCCGGCGGCTGTTTGTGATCCTGAATGATAACGAGATGAGCATCGCGCCCCCGGTGGGCGCCATGTCCAGCTATCTGTCCGGGCTTTACGCCAACACGCCGCTTGGGCTGTTCAAAGACATGACGGACGAGATTGAGGCACATCTGCCCGGACCGATCCGCGAAGGCGCCAAGCGCGCCCGGCAGCTGGTCACAGGTGTACCCGGCAGTGGGACGTTGTTCGAAGAACTGGGCTTTTCCTATATCGGACCCATCGATGGGCATGATCTAAGTCAACTGCTGCCGACGCTGCGCGCTGCCCGCGCCCGCAGCAACGGTCCGGTGCTGATCCACTGCTGCACGGTCAAGGGCAAGGGGTATGCCCCGGCTGAAACATCATCCGACAAGTACCATGGTGTGGCGAAATTCGATGTGGCCTCGGGCACGCAGAAAAAGTCCAAACCCAACGCACCGAGTTATACGAAGGTTTTTGGCCAGGCGCTGACGGATGAGGCGACCCGCGACGACAAGATTGTCGCTGTCACGGCGGCGATGCCCTCGGGCACGGGCGTGAACATCATGCAAGAGCGTTTTCCGAACCGTGTCTTCGACGTGGGCATTGCGGAACAGCACGCGGTGACTTTTGCGGCGGGTATGGCGGCCTCGGGCCTGAAACCCTTCTGCGCGATCTATTCGACCTTCCTGCAGCGGGGATATGATCAGGTCGTCCATGATGTGGCCTTGCAGCGCCTGCCGGTGCGCTTTGCTATTGACCGGGCTGGTCTGGTAGGGGCCGATGGCGCGACACATGCGGGCGCGTTTGATGTGGCCTATCTGAGCAATTTGCCCGGTTTTGTTGTCATGGCCGCTGCGGATGAGGCCGAGCTGATGCATATGGTTGCTACGGCCGCCGATTATGATGATGGCCCGATTGCCTTTCGTTATCCACGCGGCGAAGGGATTGGGGCGGAGATGCCTGACCGTGGGGTGTCGCTGACGATCGGACGTGGCCGGATCGTAAAAGAGGGCGACGATGTTGCTCTGTTGTCTTTCGGTGCGCATCTGTCCGAGTGTCTGATCGCGGCGGAAGAGGTGGAGGCGCAGGGGGTCAGTTGCACCGTTGCTGATGCACGTTTCGCCAAGCCGCTGGACGCGGCGATGATCCATCAACTGGCCCGCCATCACAAAGCGCTGATTACGGTCGAACAGGGCGCGAAAGGTGGCTTTGGCGCGATGGTGCTGCACGATCTGGCCAATCACGGGGCTTTTGACCGGGGGGTGTCGGTGCGGACGATGACACTGCCGGACCGGTTCATTGATCAGGCCAGTCCGGTGGCGATGTATGCCGATGCCGGGCTGACGGCGATTGATATCGCCGCTATGGCGATGCAGGCGGCGGGTGTCATGAAGACGGTGATCAATATCGGGTAGCTGTTATCTGGCGGAGGCGCGCTGTCGCGCGCCACACCTTTTGTTTTGCATCATCTTCGATGATGCGTGCCTTCGGCGAGAGTGTGAGGGTCGAAAAAGAAATCGTCCAGTGGACGATTTCAGACACGAACGGGCAGAGCCCAAGAAACAATAATGACCTTATTGAAAGGTCTCGTTTGTTGTGATGTCGAAGCCACCAGGCCACTGGATTTCATAGTTGAACGCAATCTTGCGCGTTTGACCTGGGGTCAGCTCAAATGTCCAGGATTGCACGCCGCGTTTGCCATCGACGTCGGTTTCTGATGGGCGAGGGTTGGCGTTGATCGTGACTTCGAGGTCTTCGTTTTCCGAGTAGGGCGCGCGGTCAAAGATCGTTACCGGCAGTGCGTATGGCAACAGGCTTTCGGCGGTGATCTCGAGTCGTTCATTCAGGCGGTTGGTTGTGCCGATGATACCGAAGTCGCCCTGTTCCTTTTCCAGTACGCGGCGTTCGATCTTAAGGCCATCCAGCGTACCGAAGGGCAGTGTGGTGTCTGCCCCTGCGGCCACCAGCGATATCTGAAAATCACCTACGAAGGTGCCATCGCGGAAGAGCGACGCGGTGCCCGGTAGGATGGGGCCCGCGAAGTCATTTGTGTAGGCTGCATAAAGATAGGCATTTGTATCGTAAACCGGCGTGCTGCGCGCCAGAAGCCCGACATTTGAAGTGCGTTTGTCAATACTGATTTGCCGCACCGTGCTGTCACCAGCGATGTCGATGCGACCAGGGATCTGGTAGGATACTGTTTGACCTTCGATCTGGATCACCGAGTTGATGGGTTTGGCAAACATTTGTATTTCTTGATCTTCCATCAGCATTTCGGCCTGGGCGCGGCTGATCCCTTTATCGGTCTCCATACTAATCTGGGGCGTGCGATTGCTTTTGACTGTGCCAACGTTATACATGCTGGCCTGTATCGCGCGAATGTCCGGCATTCCAACACGGTTTGACGGGCGCGCGGTGGATAGGGTCAGGGCAATGTCATCCCAATCTTCGTCGGTCTGTTGATAGACGCGGACGTGGCGTTCAATCTCTAGCGTCGATGTTTCGCCTTGGGTCAGGCGCAGGTCATAGACCGGTTCCCATCCCGCCCAAGGCACGCGGTATTCCAGAGACAAAGTTCCGGTCACTGCGGTATCTGCGGTGATGTCGATGGTCGCTATGGATCGTGGCGGTGCGGGGAGTTGCGCTGCTTGCAGGCTTTGGCTCAGCTTGTTCAGTTCGTCCTGCAGCGCGGTCATCGCGCGGTTGTTTGCGTCGATGTCCTGTGCGGCCCTGTTCCGTTCGGTCAGAGCCACCTGGGTTTGCTGTGCCAGAACATCGATCGCCTGGGCCCAGGTTTCAAGCCCGGTGCCCTGATGTTCAAGCGTATCGACCATATCCTGTGGTTCGCGTGTCATCAGTTGTTCGATGAAGCGAAGGCGTGTGTCGGCGACGGTGATCTGCGCCTCGAATCCTTTTCGTTCAAATTGCAGCTCGCGCATCTGTGCCTCGGCCTGTTCGATCTGAGCCTCAATTTCTTGCCGCTGTGGGGACGTGCCATCGTCGGTGGGCGGCAGACGGTCGACCCGGTGGTCGACGGACAAAATGGTGAAAGCAGCATCGCCCGCGCCAGAAACACGCAGGCTTGAGGCATCGAAATTCAGGGGCAGATCGTCGATGATGATGGTGTGGCTGCCTGTGTCAGAGGAAAACTCAGCCGTTCGCACCACCGTTGCGCCGGATGGATAAAGTGTGGCAGCCGTTACATCGCTGCTGCTCAGGATATCGTCGGCCAAAGCAGGCGCTGCCATGGCAAGGGCTGAAACGGAAAGTGTAAGAAAATGGCGCATGTCGGTGTCCCTTTGTTTATTTCTTGATTTTATGACGCGTGTGGCGCGCTGTTTCTTGGAAATGGCATGAATTTTGGATTTCCGTGACTTTTCCTGCCTACTATCACGGCTGCAGATTGAGCACTATCCAGATTTCCACCCATTTCTTGGAGTTTAGTAGCGGCCAATCCTTCTGCGCAACACTTAAGTAAGCCCGTCCATTAGGACGATGGGGGTCGTCTCTGTAAGTGCCATCAACTAATTCGCTAAGCTGTTCCGGATTCATCGCCCCACTTAGCGCCCATGCAGTATACCCGGTTATGGGGTCAAAAGAACATGCGGTTTACGACGCTGTACTGTACCGTCTCAAAGCAAATGACAGCTGGCCCGGCAAATCTGAACAGGTGAGTTAGGTGGATTTTCTGCTCCTGATCCGGCAGCGTGGCGGTACGAAGGGGCGAAAATGACGAGACGACCGCGATAGAACCACAGCCCTGCTTTCAAGGCAAAAGTCGCATTGGCGGCTTTCGACGCCGCTGGCCGAGGCCAAGATCCGCATCAGCATGCATGGCAAGGGCGTGTGTCGGGGCAATGTCTTTGTCGAGCGGCTCTGGCGCACGATCAAATACGGGGAAGTCTATCTGCGCGCCTATGGCAGCGTCGCGGCCGCCTGCGAAAGCCCGGCCCGGTACCTGACATTTTACAACGCGAGGCGGCCACATTCATCGCGGGACGGGCAGACGCGCGATCAGGCATAACTCAACCCGTCGTCACCAATCTCGGTGGCGACATAACCGAGCGGGAAATCCACTTTCGAAACGGCTTCAAGCTCTTCAGACAAATCGAGCCGCTTCTCAAAATCCACCATTGTTTGAGAACGCAAATAATTCATCTACAGTACTGGCCAGCACTTATCCCTTTCGAATGCAAATGCTTAAGTTTGTGTTCCGCAATAGAGTTTTCGAATAAATCGAGCATTATTATCTCTTGTAAGTTTATAAAATTAAATAAAAAACAACTAAAAGTATGAAATATATATTTTCAAAAACAAACCCAATTTCTATTTTGATACTTTAGCGGTATAACACGCAGGGCATCAAAAATGACGTCATGCCCCTCGCACTGGCAGCAGATGTGTGCGAAGCACTAAATACAATTTACTATTTAATCTTACCCGAAGGATGGCTGTTTCCCCAGATTTTCAAGGCATCCTTGGCGACAAGGCGGGTTTCGATCCTGTCCAGTTCCCGCAGTGCGCTGGTTTTATCCCGTGTGCGTGCAAGCGCTTTGTCGAAAGTGCGTTGCACGGACCCTGGTCGCCAAGGCAAAATTGCGGTGGCCAGCCAAAGGCGCAGTTCCTCGGGCAGGCGGTCGAATTCGCGCATCGGGTCTTTGTCCCGCCGTTTCATCTTTAGGCCGGTCGCAAGATTTCGGGTCATCAGATTTCGTCTTCCGGGTCGTCCACCGGGTCCAGGACCATGACCGATCGCGTTTCGCCCGTGCCCTCAATCGGGGGCGAGCGGTGCAGAAGACCGGACTTGGGCTGTGTCGGCCACAGCGTGCCACGCAGCACGATGGGCACGCCGGTCGGCACAGTGGATATGCGGGTGGGATCATCGCCATTGGTCGAAATTCCGTATTGCGTCCCGGTGCCGCGATAGGTGCAGACAAGTCGGGCGGTGACGGCATCGATGTGGAACCTGCGACAGGCATTCGTTGTGACGACATCGAACCGCAGGCGCAGCCATTTTGCGCCCATCAGACCCGCGAAAACATCGGCGAGCGTCGCGACATCATCAATAAGCTGCGTGCGCTGGGTGCCATCCGGGGTGCCAGACATTTCACAAATGTCCAAGGCCACATTCCGCACCGCATCGGGGCGCACGATCACGCGGGCTTTGGGCAGTTGATCGGGGGGCAGCGCGTACATCCAGTCCAGCAGGTCGGGTGACATCTGCCGCTGCCAAAGGGCGGCTGCGCAATCGGCCCCGTGGATCGCGGACAGGTTTTCAGCCCTGTCCACAGTGCTGACACCCGCTACGGCATCGCGGACAAGCTCGGCCGTGTTAGTGGTCATGATCAGCCTCCGCCGCCAGCAGGATAAGTGACCGGGGTTGGCCGCCCACATCAAGTTGAACGACGGGGTCCAGCGTTTGGGCGTCCAGCAGCACGACGCGGCCCGCGGCCGGATCACTGACCGCCACCTGATCCATGGCGACATCCATCATGGGGCGCACAACGCCGCGGTCCATCGAGTAAGCCTCGGTCACGCCAGCAGCCTCGGCCAGGATGCGCCCGGTCAGCGCCGAAAACCGTATCATCCGCCCATCGGCCAGCATCGCAAAGCCGACCTGGCCGCTGTCATCCAGCGCAAATGACATGCGGGGTGCGGGAAGCTGGGTAAAGCTGAAATCCCCGGTTTCAGAGGATGGGTCAAAGATCACAATATGCTCGGCCCCGAAATTGCCGATCAGCGCCAGCGTGTTTGCCGGGCTAAGCAGTGTGCGGACCATCCCGCCATCCGGCGCATCATCGGGATAGGGCAGAAACCGGCTGGTGGGCGGTGTGGCGTTCGTATCAAAGATCGCCACGCCATCTTCGCAGCCAAAGGCGATAAAGCTGCCAGCCTTGCCTTCGCCATGCAGGTTCAGACAATCGATGCGCGACAGTTCCGTTCCGTTCATATCGACCACGGCCAATGCGTCGGGCAGGCCCTCACCCATGGGCGCGACTGTCACAATCGTCAGGTCGCCGACCGGCACCGCGACGCCATGATGCGGCCCGCCGGTATCCAGCGTTGCCAGTGGCGTCAGATCACCCGAGCCTGCGGGCCCGTGAAGTGTGGCCGCGCCAGTGCCGTCCCAAAAGACAGCCACGCGGTCGCTACCCATGTTGAAATGCACCGGCGTGTCACCCGTCGCAACGGGCGACAGCACCGCGGGTGTTTCCAGGATCAGGGCGGAATGATCGCCGTGGTCTTCCTCAATCAGCCCAGTGTCAATCACCTGCACCTGTCCGGCACTGCGCTGCAGGGCCCAGGCGTGGCGTCCGTCGGGCCCCATGTAAACCCGTGCGGGCGAGGCCAGATCGAAGGTGCGCGTCATGCCTTCGCCCGCGGTATCGATCACCGTGATGCGCGGGGCTTCGTTATCGGCGACGATCAGGCGGTATTTGGCATCCGGATCAGCGAATGCCGGGGCGGCCAGACAGAGCGCGGCCACGGTCGTCAGTATTTGTTTCATGGTCTGATCCTTACGCTGCGGCCTGGCGGCGCCAGATGGGGAAGGGATCGGGCAGATCGGGCAGGGCGTCGGGTCCGGGCGCCAGATGTTCGGGCAACAGGCATTCGTCCAGTCGGGCCTTTAGCGCGGGCCAGTCGATGCCCGCCCCGATAAAGACGATTTCCTGCCGTCGGTCGCCCCAGGGGTCCTGCCAATGGGCGGCCATATAGGCGCGCGCGCTTTCATGTTCCGGCCAGCGATCTTTGGGGACCGAGGCCCACCATGTGCCAAGCGGCTGGATGCTGGACAAGGCGCCCGCCAGTGAAAATTCAGCCACCCATTCCGGGCGCGTCGCGATCCAGAAGTGCCCCTTGGCCCGGATCACGCCGGGCAGTTCGCCGTTCAAAACGCTGAGTATCTTTTCAGGCTCAAACGGTCGCCGCGCACGGTAGACATAGCTGGCGACACCGTATTCTTCGGTTTCGGGCACGTGGTCGGCAAACCCGTACAGTTCTTTCGCCCACATCGGATGTTCATGCGCCTTTTCGAAATCGAAAAGACCGGTGTCAAGAATGGCCTCTGCCGCCACATCTGAATGATTTGTTTCGATAATTTTCGCATCCGCGTTCAGGCTGCGAATGATCTTGCGGGCGGCATCGGTGTGTTCGGGTCCGGCATCTGCAACCTTGTTCAGGATCACGACATCGGCGAACTCGATCTGATCGGTCAGCAGATGGACCAGCGTGCGTTCGTCTTCCTCGCCCATTGTTTCGCCGCGATCGCGCAGGAAATCGTGGCTGGAATAATCCTTCAGCAGGTTCACCGCATCGACGACGGTGACCATGGTGTCTAGCCGTGACACATCCGACAGGCTGTCGCCGTATTCGTCCCGGAAATCAAAGGTCGCCGCGACGGGCAAGGGCTCCGAGATCCCGGTGGATTCGATCAGCAGATACTCAAACCGGCCCTCGGCCGCCAGACGCCGCACCTCATCCAGCAGGTCATCGCGCAGGGTGCAGCAAATGCAGCCGTTCGACATCTCAACCAAAGTTTCATCGGTACGTGACAGTTCTGTATCGGCGCGCACCAGATCGGCGTCGATGTTCACCTCGGACATGTCGTTCACAATCACCGCCACACGCCGCCCTTCGCGGTTGTTCAGAACGCGGTTCAGCAGGGTGGTTTTTCCGGCCCCCAGAAAGCCGGACAGGACAGTAACGGGCAGGCGGCGGTCGGTCATGCGGTGTTCCTTAATCTGATGGCATCCGCAGGCTTTGTATTTTCAGATCCAGCCGTGATGCGTGGTTAAGTTTAAAGGAATCATTATGTTATAGCATAACAATTTACAAGCCAAACTCGAACATCCCAACCCAAGCATAATTATAAAGGTCAAAATTAGATTGAACAATGTTCAAAAAAGTAGGGAAATCCTGACTATCGGTATGCGCAAGAACCCCCGATATTGTCAGATGTGCAAAAATGAAAGCTATCTGAATGGCCTCAATGTTAACAACCTTTGTCAAACCACGTCCGAACGCGACACTGATCCGGTGTCTTGAACCGGTTAACCGATGGTTTAATCTGCGGGGCATTCCGGGGTTGCGTGATATTCCTCTGCTCAATCGTGTTCCAGGGGTGCGGGGCCTGACGAACATGCCAAAGATCGATTTTCCTGCGTCGGATCAGGCCAGGCTGCGCGATGTTGTGAACCCCGAAACGGCGGCTTTTCTGGCCCCTAATCACCCTGAATTCTTTACCGATTGGATGATCGATAAAGAGATCATGGCCAGGCTGAAGGTCAATCCGGGGTGTTGGGCCACGCATACTGTGGTCAACGGCATGGGCAAATACGGGCAGAAATTCTGGCTGGCCAACAACCTGATCGCGCAGATCCCCGGCAAAGGTGGCGCCGCGGCAAAGCAGCATTCCATCGAACTGGCCAAACAGGGCGACGGTGTGCTGTTGCACCCCGAAGGCACGGTGTACTGGGTCGCCGATCAGATCGGCCCGCTGTACCCCGGCGTGGTTGAAATGGCCATGCGCGCCGCAGAAAATCTGGCCGAAAGCGGCGCTGACAGACCCGTTTATATCGCGCCGTTGATTTACAAATATATGTTTCTGAAAGACGAAACGGCGAACCTGCACCGTGCCATGTCTTATGTGGAAAACGCGCTTGATCTGCCGACAGGCCGGGCTGAGCGTGACCCAACCCGTAGACTAAGAACGCTTTATTTGAATCTGACACACCGCGTTGCCGCCCGCCATGACATCGCTCTTCCCGATGCTGATTTCTGGGGCATGCGCGCGGCTTTGCTGACCGAACTGACGGCGCGTCTGAGTACCGCAATCGACGGTGAGACCGCGCTGGACGATGATCCCTATAAAGCCGCTGAAATGTGCCTGAGGCGTTTCAATGCTGCACGGCGCACCAAGGACGACACTCTTTCGAAAGATACGATCCAAATCGCGAAAGATGCGCAAGAGATCCTGGGCCTTCAGCCCTGGATGTACCCCGACAGTGTCATGACCCAGGAACAGGTGGCCGAGCGTATCCAAAAACTGCGTCTTGATTGGCTGAAACGCCGGTTCCGCGACAAGGTCCACGCCTTTATCCCGCAACCCGTCGGCCCCCGCTGCGCCCATATCCGCCTGGTGGACCCACTGCAGATCGATGCGAACGCGGGCAGCCCGGAAATGGGTGACCTTCGCAACATAATGCAAAGCCGCCTGGATGATCTGAACAACGAACTGACCCCGCTGCAGGCTGGTGCAGTGCGACCCAATCCATTCCGGGAATAGGGCTGCAAGCTGCCGTTGATCACCCCTGTCAACAATATCCATACCAAAGATATTATAGACAGGGGTCAGGATCGGCTTCATATTGATGAAGTTTGAAAATTGAACTGAACTTAGGGATATTCGCAGTGACAGATGTACAGAACGCCCCTCGACCAGACCGGCCATTATGCGAAATCTGAAACGCTTTTTAGGTATCTGTCTTGTTCTTGCGATAGCCACGGCTGGCGGTCTTCTTGCCTTCGCCCCACAGGTGCCCATTCTGATGCGCGAAGGCTTTCCGCCCGATGTCTGGACCGATAACGCGCGCTATGCCCACGTCGAAGGAGTCAATACCGAATATGCAATCCGCGTGCCTGAAATGCCCGCAATTGCCCAAACACGCTTTGACGCTGCTGGTGGTCGGGCAATGCTGGTCGATCAGGGTGGGACAGTGATTTACGAAAGCTATGGCCAAGGGTTCGGACCAGAGGATCGGCTGAATTCGTTTTCAATGGTCAAAAGCCTTGTGGGCGCGCTGATTATACGCGCCCTGGCAGATGATCGCATTGCATCGCTTGATGATCCGTTATCGCGCTATCTTGGGCCGGACGCCCCGGATGTTACGATAAACGAAGCCCTGACCATGACCTCGGGGTTGCTATATAATGGCGAGCCGCCGAAATCTGTTGATGACGCCGGCTTTTCGCCTCTGGGTCCTTTGGCGCGGCTGCATGTCTATGGCATTGATGCCGTTCTGCCTGATCTGGCCGTCGATCCCGCGGCCAAGGGTCAATTTGCTTATCAAAGTGTCAATACAGCCCTTTTGGGTGCGGTCCTTGAGGCAACATATGATCAGCCATTGTCGCAGATTCTTTCGGATCTGATATGGAAACCTGCTGGTGCTGCCACCGCGGACTGGCGGGCCTATTCAAAGGCCGAGGGCGTTTCGGCCTATTGCTGCCTTTATGCGCGCGCTGAAGACTGGCTGCGCGTGGGGCGTTATCTTTTGAACAATGGAACGCCTGCTGATCCTTTCCTGCCCGAAGATCTGTGGCGCGACTTGATTTTGCCCCAGCTTGAGGCATCGCAGCGGCGACAGGGGGCTTATGGATGGCATCTGCGGCATGACGTTTTGGATCGTGACGGCGAAAAACTGTCCGGACCATTTGCGTATTTCATGGGCCACGGGGGGCAGATTCTATATCTGCTGCCTGATCATGATATCGTTGTCGTGCGTTTTGGGGCGCGACCGCAGCTGTTGCATTCAACTCTGTACGAAGTGTCGCCGCCGGACTGACCGAGATGGATTTTGGCTTTGTGGTCGTCCGATGGATATCTTGGCGCCTTTCATAAAATGCGGAGCATTAAGGTTTGATCTGCGGGCTTGCCCTGACACGGGCTTCGGGGCATACCGCGTGCGATGGCAAAGCAACTTGATTATCATACGATCCACGAGATTTTCGCGCGTTTTCAAAAGGCTGACCCGGAACCTAAGGGTGAGCTTGAGCATGTGAACGCCTACACTCTCGTCGTTGCTGTGGCCCTGTCCGCCCAGGCCACCGATGTTGGCGTCAACAAAGCCACCCGCGCACTGTTTCAGGTCGCCGACACCCCCCAAAAGATGCTTGATCTGGGGGAAGAGCGGCTGATCGAGCATATCAAAACCATCGGGCTTTATCGGAATAAAGCCAAGAATGTCATGAAGTTAAGCCAGATCCTGGTTGATCAGTATGGCGGTCAGGTCCCTAATTCCCGCGCTGCGTTAGAAGGCTTGCCTGGCGTCGGCCGCAAGACCGCTAACGTCGTCTTGAACATGTGGTGGCACCACCCCGCGCAGGCCGTCGACACCCATATCTTCCGTGTCGGCAACCGCACTGGCATCGCCGCCGGCAAAGATGTCGTCGCCGTCGAACGCGCAATCGAAGACCATATTCCTGTTGATTTTCAACAACATGCCCATCACTGGCTGATCCTGCATGGTCGCTATGTCTGCAAGGCGCGCAAGCCCATGTGCGCCAATTGCCTGATCCGCGATCTGTGTCCTTATGAGGAAAAAACACTATGAAACAGTACCAAGTCGTCGGCATCGGAAACGCGATCGTCGATATTCTGGCCCATGCCTCGGATGATTTTCTGGCCGAGGCCGGTATCGAAAAGGGCATCATGCAACTGATCGATATGGACCGTGCGGTGGATCTTTATTCCAAGATCGGTCCGGCGCGCGAAATCAGTGGCGGCTCGGCGGCCAATACCATTGCGGGGATCGCGCAGTTGGGTGGGCGCACGGCCTATGTGGGCAAGGTGAAAGACGACCAGCTTGGCGCGATTTTCGCCCATGACCTGCGCGCGCAAGGTGCTGATTATGAAACGAAAATGGCGCCCAAGGACGATGCGCAAGAAACCGGACGTAGTATCATTCTGGTGACACCCGACGGCGAACGGTCGATGAACACCTATCTTGGTGTGACCGAACATTTGCAGCCCTCGGATATTATCGATACCCAGATGCAGAACGCCGAATGGATCTATCTGGAAGGCTACCGTTTTGACGGCCCCGAAAGCCACGAGGCCTTTGCCAAAGCGATCAGTGCCTGCAAGGGCGCGGGCGGTAAGGTGTCGTTGACGTTAAGCGATCCGTTTTGCGTGGAACGGCACCGCGATGCCTTTCGGACCATGATCCAGGATAGTGTTGACCTGCTGTTCTGCAACCGCGCCGAATTAATGTCGATGTATCAGATGGATAGCTTTGACGATGCGCTGGCCCAGGCCGCGTCCGAGATCGACATTCTGGCCTGCACCGACAGCGAAAATGGGGCCTATATTCTCAGCCAGGGTCAACGTTGGCATGCGCCTGCTATGCCGATTCAGATTGAGGATGCCACAGGCGCGGGTGATCTGTTTGCTGGTGCGTTTTTGTGGGGTATTACAAACGGTTACGATCTGGAAACCAGCGGTCGCATGGGCTGCATTTCAGCGGCCGAGGTGATCACCCATATTGGCGCCCGAAGCGAGGCTGATTTGAAAGAGCTGTTCCGCAAACAGGGGATTTCATTAACCCAATAGCGCCTCTGGACGCTTCGACGCGCGGTCGCTAGGCTGATCTCAAAGGACGTGATCAAATGGCAACGGGCAGCAATATCTACACCTATTTCGAAGGCCACTGGCATAAAGGCGACGTGCCGATCATGCGGGCTGCGGACCACGGCAGCTGGCTGGGCAGCACGGTTTTTGACGGTGCGCGATACTTCGAAGGCGTCGCGCCTGATCTGTTGGCGCATTGCCAGCGGGTCAATCGTTCGGCCGAAGCTTTGATGATCACACCCACGGTTGCGCCCGAAGATATGGTGCAGATCGTTTGGGACGGTCTGGGAAATTATCCAAAGGGATCGGCGGTTTATATTCGCCCGATGTATTGGGCCCTGGACGGTGGCGATCTGGGCGTGGTGCCAAAACCCGGTGCGACGGGCTTTGCGATCTGCTTGGAAGAAATCCCGATGGCACCGCCCGTTGCTGCGACGACGCTGACCACAACCCGATTTCGCCGCCCGGTTCTGGAAGACAACGTGGTCAACGCCAAGGCGGGCTGTCTTTACCCCAATAACGCCCGCATGCTGGCCGAGGCGCGGGCCAAGGGCTTTGGCAACGCGCTGGTTGCCGATGCGATGGGCAATGTGGCCGAAAGCGCCACCGCAAATGTGTTCATGGTTAAGGATGGTGAGGTCTTTACGCCCATCCCAAACGGCACCTTCCTGTCGGGCATTACCCGCGCACGCCACATGAAAAACTTCGCCGCGGACGGGATCAAAGTGCATGAGGCCGTGCTGACCTTCGACGATTTCAGACAGGCGGACGAGGTATTTTTGTCCGGCAACATGATGAAGGTCACGCCCGTCAAACAATTCGACGACACGCATTATCAGGTTGGCCCCATCACAAAACGGGCGCGCGATCTTTATTGGGATTGGGCGCTTTCCGACACCTGAAGGACGCTGCCGGTGTTGCAAGCCGGTCTTCTGTGCGTCATGATCGGGCGGCTTAGGGGAGGCCACGTGATGCGCAAATTTCTTGTCATTCTTGACGACAGCCGGGAATGCCTGAACGCCATGCGATTTGCCGCCATGCGGGCGGCCAAAACGGGGGGCGGTGTCAAAATCCTGTCGATCATCCCGCCCGAGGAATTTAACCACTGGATTGGCGTAGGCGACATCATGCGGGAAGAGGCGCGCGAACGCATCCATGCCCATTTTGAGGTCTTTGCGAAATGGATGCGGGACCGTCAGGGCGTCGATCCGGAACTGGTCATTCGCGAGGGCGAACCGGTGCCGGAAATCCTGTCTCAGGTCAAAGAGGATGATGAGGTCGGCGTCCTGGTTCTGGGCGCGGGTGTTGGCAACAAGGGACCTGGCCCGCTGGTCACGCAACTGACGCGCAATTCCGGGACGTTGCCAATCCCGATCACGATTGTGCCTGGCGATCTGTCAAAGGAACGGCTTCAGGCGATCACTTAAGCCCGTCCGATTGCGGCTAATATTTCCGTGCATTAGCGTTTTAGAACTGTTCTAAACCTTGACAGACAGCAGGCTTGCGAGCATATCAGATGCAAAGGAGATGCACCCATGTTCATCCAGACAGAATCCACGCCAAACCCCGCCACGCTGAAATTCCTTCCTGGTCAAAGCGTGATGGAGATGGGCACCGCTGATTTTCCCTCGGCCGATACGGCTGACAAATCGCCCCTGGCCAAGCGTTTGTTCGCCGTTCAGGGTGTGACGGGTGTGTTCTTTGGCAATGATTTTGTCACTGTGACCAAGGCGGATACGGTTGAGTGGGATCACATCAAACCGTCCCTTCTGGGCGCGATCATGGAGCATTATCAGTCCGGCGATCCCGTGATCGAAGGGGATCAGGTGCAAAACTCGGGTCATGCCGAACATACCGGTGAAGACAGTGAAATCGTGGGGCAGATCAAGGAACTGCTCGATACCCGCGTGCGCCCCGCTGTGGCGCAGGACGGTGGTGATATCACCTTCCACGGCTTTGATCGCGGCATTGTTTACCTGCACATGCAAGGTGCATGTGCGGGGTGTCCATCATCGACTCTGACATTGAAAATGGGCATCGAAAACCTGCTGCGTCATTACATCCCCGAGGTGGTCGAGGTACGGCCGGTTGCCGTCTGAGGATAACGCAGCGCCCCTGTTAACGGGTCGTTGCTATTGTGGTTTTTTCACACTGAAAGCAGGCGCAGCACCTGATACGGTTGCTTATTGCCATTGCTCTGACTGTCGCAGGCTGACAGGCGCGCCCGTTGGTGCATTTGCGGCTTTCAAGCCGTCAGATATCGATCTCAAGCCAGTTTTGGGTGATGGTGCAACACATAATCCGGGTGTGCGACGCTGGTTTTGCCACAAGTGCGGATCGCCTATTGCGGCGCAGTTTGATTATCTGCCGGACCAGATTTACGTGCCACTGGGCATCATTGACCAAGCCGACGCGCTTGCACCTCAAATACACTGCTACTGGCAAAATCGATTATCTTGGTTGCAACTTGAAGACAGTCTTGAGAAATCAGAACGAAGTGCGCGCACGACCTTAATACAAAGCCTTCGCCCATAAATATAAACATGCAAGCAAAATCGAATATACTTGCCTTTGATACATCCGCCGCGCATTGCGCGGCTGCTTTGCTTTGTGATCAGACGCTTGTTTCTGAACGGTGCGAAGCGATGGCAAAAGGTCAGGCCGAACATTTGATGCCTTTGCTGGAAGAACTCTTGCGCGACGCCAGACTGAACTGGCGGGATCTGGATGCGATTGGTGTTGGTGTCGGGCCTGGGAATTTCACGGGGCTTCGGATCTCAGTTTCTGCCGCACGTGGACTTGCCATGGGGCTGAATATCCCGGCTGTGGGTGTGCCATGTCTTGAGGCGCAAGGGTTTTTGGGTGGTGATGAAACGCCTGTGATTTCGGTCAGTGCGGCACCAAGGGATCAGTATTATGCGGATCTGATACAGGATGGGCAGGGACGGGGGCCGAAGCTTTTGGCGGATAACGCTCTGCCATCCTATCCGACCAGGGCCGAACCCTATGTTCTGGGGCATCGGGCCGAAGAACTTGGGGCGATGCACGGCTTGCAGGTGATCAAGCCGGCATTCCCGCTGGCCGAAGGCATTGCGCGTTTGGCCATGCGTCGCATGCGATCGACCACCGACCGGCCCAAGCCGCTTTATGTTCGCGCCGCCGATGCAGCACCACCGCGTGATCCGGCGCCTGTGATTTTGCCGTGACGCCTGATCAGTTTTCTGAGGTGCACGCGCTTTGTTTTGATACGCCGCGTCCTTGGTCCGCGCGGGAATTTGAGGCGATGCTGAAAAGCCCCGGTGTCCACTTGATCGGCGATCTGGCCTGTTTTCTGGTAGTGCGCGTTTTGGTGGGTGAGGCTGAGGTGCTGACGCTGGCCACACATCCCGATCTTCGCCGTAAGGGGTTGGCTGGTGACCGACTGGACCAGCTTGAAACGCTGGCGCGATCCCAGGATACCGATACCATTTTCCTGGAGGTCGCTGCGACCAACGAACCGGCTTTGACTCTATACCACAACCATGGGTTTTGCGAATCCGGTCGGCGCACCCACTATTATCGCAGCCCCAACGGTGATCGGATTGACGCCATCCTGCTGCATAAGCGATTGACGTAACGCCACTTTCGCCAATCTCACCAGCATTTCAACGCCCCAGCCCGCCGAAAGCGGAAAAAGCGGTTGACCCCCGTCGTGACCTTCGGCCTAAATTGCGCATGATCTTGTTATACTGGGTCTGCTCAAACGATGGGTCTGTTTAACCTGACAGTGACCCGAACAAACATAAGAATCTGGGAGAGTTTCATGAGCCTGATGAAAAATCTGCTTGGCGCGGCAGTGGCGGTAGCGCTGACAGCCGGGGCTGCACTGGCCGAGCCTGCGATCATTTTCGATCTTGGCGGTAAGTTCGATAAATCCTTCAACGAAGCCGCTTTTAACGGTGCGACCCGTTGGGCCGAAGAGACGGGCGAAAGCTTCCGCGAGATTGAGCTGCAATCCGAGGCACAGCGCGAACAGGCCCTGCGCCGTTTTGCCGAAAGCGGATCGAATCCGATTGTTATGACCGGGTTTGCTTTTGGTGACGCCTTGTCGGAAGTCGCGGGCGATTATCCCGAAACGACCTTTGTTATCATCGACATGGTTGTTGATGGGCCTAATGTGCGATCCGTCGTTTTCAACGAACACGAAGGATCGTTTCTGGTCGGCATGATGGCCGCAAAGGCATCTGAAAGCGGAACTGTCGGTTTCATCGGCGGTATGGATATTCCCCTGATCCGCAAGTTCGCCTGTGGCTACGTGCAGGGCGTCATGGCCGCCAATCCAGACGCAAAAGTCATACAGAACATGACCGGCAGCACACCAGCGGCCTGGAATGATCCGGTGAAGGGATCAGAACTGACCAAAGCGCAGATTTCCCAGGGCGCGGATGTTGTCTATGCCGCAGCTGGTGGAACAGGTGTGGGCGTTTTGCAGACCGCTGCCGATGAAGACATTCTTTCAATCGGTGTGGACAGCAACCAGAACCATCTGCATCCCGGTCAAGTGCTGACGTCGATGGTCAAGCGTGTGGATAATGCCGTCTATAACGCGTTCAGCGAAGGTCCGGGTCTGGAAACCGGGCTGCAGGTGATGGGGCTTGGCAATGATGGCGTCGGCTATGCGATGGATGATAACAACGCATCACTGATCAGCGATGACATGGTCGCCGCCGTGGAAGAGGCCAAGGCCCAGATCATCTCAGGCGATTTGACGGTGCATGACTATATGTCGGACAACTCCTGCCCGGCGAACTAAGCGCCGATGCGGGATACAATTACACAGGAACGGCCCGACGCGGCCGTTCCAGCCATTGAGCTACGCGGAATTTCCAAGGCCTTCGGACCCGTTCAGGCCAACAAAGATATTTCACTGCGCGTTATGCCGGGCACGATCCACGGGATTATTGGCGAAAACGGTGCAGGCAAGTCGACTTTGATGTCGATCCTTTATGGTTTTTACAAAGCCGATCAGGGCCAGATCCTGATCAATGGCAAACCCACGCAAATCCCCGATAGCCAGGCTGCCATTGCTGCGGGCATCGGGATGGTGTTTCAGCATTTCAAGCTGGTTGAAAATTTCACCGTTCTGGAAAACGTCGTGCTGGGGGCCGAAGATGGCGGTCTGTTGCGCCCGTCACTGGCCAAGGCGCGCAAGCTGCTGACTGATCTATCCAAAGAGTATGAGTTGAACGTTGACCCCGACGCCCTGATTGAAAACATCGGCGTCGGCATACAGCAGCGCGTCGAAATCCTGAAAGCGCTCTATCGTCGGGCCGATATTCTGATACTGGATGAACCCACCGGTGTTCTGACCCCGGCCGAGGCCGACCATCTGTTCCGTATCCTGAAAGGCCTGAAAGACGAGGGCAAGACGATCATCATGATCACGCACAAACTGCGTGAGATCATGGAGATTACCGACACTGTCAGCGTGATGCGCCGCGGCGAAATGACGGCCACGGTGAAGACATCTGAAACCAGCCCCGAAGAACTGGCCGAACTGATGGTCGGTCGCAAGGTTCTGCTGCACGTTGATAAAAAACCGGCCACGCCCGGTGCCAAAGTGCTTGAGGTCGAAAACCTGCGCGTTGTCGATGAAAAGGGGGTTGAGCGTCTAAGGGGTGTTTCGCTGGACGTATGCGCCGGTGAAATTGTCGGCATTGCCGGTGTGTCCGGCAACGGTCAGTCTGAATTGCTTGAGGTCCTGGGCGGGTATCAGACCGCAACGGGGATGGTCCGGGTAAACGGGCAGGACATTGACCTGACCGGCCGCTTTTCCGATGGTCAGTCGCGCCGCGCCCGCGGCATCGCCCATGTGCCCGAAGATCGTCAGCGCGAAGGTCTGGTGATGGAGTTCACTGCTTGGGAAAACATCGCCTTCGGCTATCATAATGACCCGCGCTACTGCCGTGGGCCGCTGATGGACAACAATGCCCTGCGTGAGGATACCGAAGGCAAGATCGAACGCTTTGATATCCGCCCGGCGAACTGTTGGCAGACGGCCAAAAGCTTTTCCGGCGGTAATCAGCAAAAGATCGTTCTGGCCCGAGAGATGGAGCGTGACCCCGATCTGTTGCTGGTCGGACAGCCCACACGCGGTGTCGATATTGGCGCGATTGAGTTCATTCACAAGCAACTGATCGCGCTGCGTGATCAGGGCAAAGCCATCCTGCTGGTCAGTGTGGAACTGGATGAAATCCTGTCGCTTAGCGATCGGATTATCGTAATGTTTGACGGTCGGATCATGGGCGAACGCTTGCCCGATCAGACCGATGAAAAGGAACTGGGCCTGTTGATGGCCGGCATTCAAGGAAAGGCCGCCTGATGGATGCAATGCCGAAATGGGCCGACGTCATCCTGATCCCATTGATCAGTTTGCTTTTGGCTTTCATCGTATCCGGTCTGATCGTTTTTGCCATTGGCGAAAATCCATGGCGCGCGCTGCAGATCATGATCTCGGGCGCGCTTGGGTCGACTTATGGCTGGGGCTACACGCTTTACTACGCCACGAACTTCATCTTTACGGGCCTTGCGGTGGCTGTCGCGTTTCAGGCGCGGTTGTTCAATATCGGGGGCGAGGGGCAGGCGACACTGGGCGGCCTGGGTGTCGCGATGGTCTGCCTTTATATCCCCTTCCCGCACTGGGCGATGGCGCTGCCCGTCGCCGTTTTGGGCGCGGCTTTGTTCGGCGCACTTTGGGCCACGATCCCGGCCTATCTGCAGGCGCGCCGCGGCAGCCACATCGTGATCACGACGATCATGTTCAACTTTATCGGCGCGGCGTTCCTGAACTATCTGCTGGTCGAGGTGCTGCGCCCGCCAACATCAATGAACCCTGCAACTGCACGGTTTCCAGAAGCGACCAACCTTCCTACATTACATGATGTTCTGGCCGTTTTCGATATTTCGTTTTCACGTGCAGCCCCCGCGAATGTGGCTTTTTTCGTGGCTATTCTGGCCTGCTTTGCGGTTTGGGTTCTGATTTGGCGCACGCGCCTGGGATATCAGATTCGGGCATATGGAAACTCTGAATCGGCAGCGATTTATGCAGGGATCTCTCCTGAAAAGATCATCATGATCGTCATGCTGATCTCGGGCGGACTGGCCGGTATGATGGCCATCAACAACGTCATGGGCGAGGCCGAGCGCCTGATCCAGAACGCGACCGAAGGCGCGGGGTTCATAGGCATCGCCGTCGCCCTGATGGGCCGGTCGCATCCCATCGGCGTCTTTCTGGCAGCACTTCTGTTCGGCTTCCTGTATCAGGGCGGCGCCGAACTGGCCCTGACCACGCGAATTCCGGCCGATCTGATCGTGGTCATTCAGGCCCTGGTCATCCTGTTCACAGGCGCGCTGGACAATATGGTGCGCGCACCGCTCAAGGCGCTGTTTCTCAGCTTTCGGCCGCCCGAAGGTCCGAAGCCCGAGCGTAAAACGACAAGCCCTGCGGAGTAGAAGATGGGTTTTTTCGAGATATTCGACATCAGTCTGCAGGTCTTCGATTCCACCATCCGCCTAGCCACGCCGCTTTTGCTGGCCTGCCTGGCCGGGCTGTTTTCGGAACGCGCGGGCATTTTCGACATTGGGCTGGAAGGCAAGATGCTGATCGCAGCCTTTATGTCGGCCGCTGTGGCCTATGTCAGCGGATCGGCCTGGGTTGGGCTGCTGGCGGGGATTGGCGCATCGATGGCGTTCGCGCTGATCCACGGGCTGGCCTCGATCACCTTTCGCGGCAACCAACTGATTTCCGGCGTGGCGATCAATATGCTGGCGCTTGGGGTTACGGCCCTGATGGCATTGGCCTGGTTTTCGCAGGGCGGACGCACGCCAACACTGCTTGGCGGGGCGCGCTTTCAGAACCTGACGCTGCCTTTCGCCGAAACGCTATCGGGCGTACCGATCCTGGGTCCGATTTATGCCGAATTGATCTCGGGCCATTCGATCCTGGTCTATATCGCGCTGGCGATGGTGCCGCTGACATGGTGGGTGCTGTACCGCACGCGCTTCGGGTTACGTCTGCGGGCCGTCGGGGAAAATCCGGCGGCGGTGGATACGGCTGGTATCTCGGTCGTCTTCCTGCGCTATGCGGCGGTCGCGATCTGCGGGGTGCTGTGCGGGATTGCAGGTACGTACTTGTCCACGGCTATTCAGGCGGGCTTTACCGAAGGAATGACCGCGAACCGCGGTTTCATCGCGCTGGCCGCCCTGATCTTTGCGAAATGGAGACCATGGTACGCGCTGAGCGCCTGTTTACTATTCGGCTTCTTTTTTGCGATCGACAACAGGTTCCAGAACATCACGATGTATTCCTGGCTGGCGATCTTCGCGCTGTTCGCGATTGCCGCGGCCCTGATCTTTGCCGCGCGCAAGTCCCGTTTGGACATGGCGGTTCTGGGTGGGTTTGGCGTGATACTAGCGGGCCTTGGCACGGCGCTTTGGCTGGGTGTTGGCCTGGACGGAACGATTGTGCTGCCTGTGCAGTTGATGCAATCGCTGCCCTATATCCTGACCGTTGTTATTCTGGCCGGGTTTGTGGGCAAGGCCATCCCGCCGCGAGCGGGTGGTGAGCCTTATGTGAAAGAACGGTAGGGCTAGGGGGCTTTGCCCCCTCAGGCCTTTGGCCTTCACCCCCAGAGTACTTACTTCCAAGAAGAAGGGGCTAGAGCGTGATGAAATCGACCTGAATCAAGGGGGATTCACATAGGCTTATTTTGCTGATTCACTGTCGCCGACCACAAGATGGAGGGCGAGCAGTGGGTAAGGCACTTTCGATGGACCTTCGGGAGA
>NZ_JACNMP010000012.1:0-75000 GCF_017592335.1 Pseudaestuariivita rosea
CGAGACGCCGCCGAACGCACGATAGAGGCAACATGGCGCAGGATCGGTAAGCTGCTCGACCGCTTCACCCCGCAGGAATGTGCGAATTACCTTGTCAACTCAGGATACGCTTCAACCTGATCTCATCTTGCTCTAGAGGGCGCAATTACGCAAACTCCGTCTGCATGCGCGCCTGCCGCGGGCTTTTCTGAGCGAGCTACCGCTCGCAGCACGACATCTCTTTCATGAGACATGCTGCAGCACATTTTGAAATGGCAAAAGTATCACGCGGCGCGGGGCAATCGGCGATTGCGAAAGCTGCTTACAATGCGCGCGATCGAATGAAAGATGATCGCGTCGGTCGGTCGTTCAACTACCGTTCGCGGACCGACCTCCTCTCGCATGAAGTCGTAAACTGGGACGGCACAGCCGCAGAGCTCTGGAACGCCGCGGAAGCCGCCGAGAAGCGCAAGAACTCTGTGACAGCGCGCTCTCTGCACATTGCTTTGCCTGCCGAGCTACCACTGCAGCAACAAAAGCAACTCGTGCGTGGTTTTGCGCTGTGGCTACGCGATGAGTTTGGCGTTGCGTCACAGACAAATATTCACGCGCCTCATTTTCATAGAAAGACAGATGAGCGGCAGTTTACGAAGAAAAACCACAGCTCTGCGGAACAGGATAACTACATGCGTGCGCTGAAGGATCCCAAGCTCACCAACCGCAACTTTCATGTGCATATCCTGTTCACCACCCGCAAAGTGGAGCGCGGAACATTTGGTGCAAAAACACGTGAACTCGATGACAGAAAAACTGGCCCTGCCGCTTTGCTGCGAATGCGCGCAGAATGGGAGAAACGCGCTAACTCAGCCATGAAGTGCGTCGGCGCGAAGCAAAACATCTGCCTTGCGAAAAAGGGCGCAGAGCTCGCGCAACCCGAGCTCGCGGAGCTCCTGAGCCCAGAACCTCATTTGGGGCCCCGGCTCACAGCAGTCTTAAGAAAGAAAACGGCGGCAAAAGCGACCACACATCGCTCAAAAAAGCTGGTCGCTTTGAAGCAAGCCCGGGCGTTCAACCGTCACGTCATGAAAGCATGGCAGCACCTCCGCGATCTCCAACGAGAGAGAGACCGCGAGCAACAGTCAGCGCGTATCGCAGTGGAACGAGAGACGGCTCGACGGCGTCAGGCCGAGCTTGAAAAAGAGCGAATTCGAACTGCAAGAACTGCACAAGAGGTAGCCGAGGCCCTTAAGAATTCATCGAGTATTCACGCCGTAAGATCAGACGATTCGCTCACTCAAGCCATGGCCGCTGCGCGTTCAGAATGTACGTGGTCGGCGGCCGTGAATGACGATGAGGAGCTAATCGATCTCGAAGCAAAGGGCCTGTCGGTAAGCACGCCAGAGAACCGGACATATCGAAGCCGAAAGCCGCGGGCACACCAACGCGGTCGGTGATCCAAAACAGCTTGTCCTTCGGATTGTTTCTGTCGGAAAAGCTTTGGCTGAGATCAAGGTGCGGCTGGGGTAGCCGTGAGGCCGCCGTTGGTTCTGAGCTCTCGGCACATGAGATCGCTCAAAACCAACGGCGGCCTCAGAAACCTACCCCAACCGAGGAAAAACCGATGGACATGTCCATTTCCCCCAACTTTGAATTTCACACGGAACAAGCGGCACGATTTGCTGATTGGCTGCACACGGAGCGCACGTCATTCATCGAGGCAGCAGACGCTCTTGGAGGCCCCAAATGGAAGTCAATGGCTGAAGGAGTCGTGCGCGCGATTGTCGTTCTGGGAACGCCGCCATTTCTACGGGCAGCAGAGCTCAAAGCCTTGCGACGACTCTTCCGTCTCGATTTTGTTCAGAACCTTGGATCAGTGGAAGCAAGGCGATTTGAGGCCCTGCATCCCGACTCAGACGAAGCCCACGCCGCACGCCTTGCTTACGAGGCGCTCGACCTTGTTGTTCCGTCTCTCAACGCCATCCGTGCCGTTGTTCCGAACAGCATCCAGCAGGAGGCGGCATAATGGGCCAAGGTGATCTCGAACTCGCCCGCGATGCGATGTTTCGCGCAGTCCGACTTCTGCGTGCGGCGAGGTTGCGTTTCAGCCCTGAAGCCACGTTCGGGCCGGGATACATCGGCTACCTTCGAATGCAAGACGTCGAAACGCCAATAGAAGAGCTGATCGACACCTGCCGCAAACTGGGCGAAGTTGTTTCCAAACACGCCACGCTTCATCAACTCGAGGCCACAACGCACCGTCTCCAACCAGCCGAGCAGGTTGAAAAGACACCTCTCCACTCTGCCACGTCTGTTCGCGGCGTTATGTTTGAAGAGGCGCAGAAGCTACTTTTGGATGCGGCAGATGGCTTCCAGCGGGCTGAAACGCTTGCGTAAGCGATGTAACAAAAAACTAAGGGCGCGTGAGTTGGCGCGCCCTTCGATCGATCTTGCCGAACCCCAGCAGAGGCAACTCTAGTGGCGGATCGCGCGCCGGGCTTCATCAGCTTTCTTGTCGAGGTATTCGGCGAGGTCGCTGAGCATTACCACTCGCCGGGCCTTCTGCGACGTGTCTTCCAGCCGGACGGCGGGCAAGTCAATCTCTCTGGACTCAATCTTCCGCAGAAAGTTGCCCTCGCTCAAGTTGAAGTGATTGGCGGCGACTGTCTTTGTGTCCAGGTCAGGCCGTCCATTGTAGCTGACGAGCAGCATCATCATCGTTGTCATGTTCATCCTCAATCCATCTTGTGGCCTAAGCGGCTCTGAGCGGGATATTGGCTCGACTTCCGCGATGAGAAAAAAATAGTCGGTGGACGGTACGGTCAGCGGAGGTATGATCAACGTCTCAACGACGATGGTTTCGAATTTCGGTCCTACAGAAGTGCTACAGAAGCATCTGGCAGAGAGCTAAAGCCCTGGAAAAGATAGGCTTTTAGAAAAGCCCATTCCCATCCATCATGGGCGCGACGCTTAGTTTTGAGTTGTCCATTTGGTTCAATTTTTATGCCATCACTAACATAGAAAGATTTACATCGCTTAGGTGCCTCAAAATTACGTCACCCACGACGCTAGATCGTCTTGTCAATTTTGGCCATGTGCAATTGTCTTTAATATAATTTTTCTCTGTATCTTTCTTCTATACTTCATCGATTTATTTGCCGTTTAGAAGGGCCAAAACGGTATAGCGATGACTTCGGGTTTCTCTGCGGGGAATTTCGAAAAGAAGTATTTTATGTACATGGAAATACTGCGCCCCGGCTTTCATAAAACGAACATTCTTATGAGCATAAGCCTCTCTAATTATATCTTAAAAATTTAATATCTTTGACTCCAAACCACCATTGCGTGTAGAAAATTACTACCTGTGGATGTGTCAAATTATGATTCAATACATCAATTCCTTAACTAATTATAATAAAACAATAATATTTATACTAATTGATGTGATTCTAATACTACCTTCGATTGTTTTAACTACTCTTATCCATCTGAGTGCGCTATCGCCCTTAAGCAATTACACGAACCTGTGGCCAATTGTTCCAATATTGATATTGGCAACCGGATTTCTGTCCCATGCACTTGGAGTGTCGCGCGTTTTCTTGCGTGAATATGGTCCAACCACGATTTTTAGGACCGCGATATTTGCAGTCGGACTGTCATTTTTGTCTTTCCTGCTGGTCCAGCTTGGTCAGACAGAATTGCCCACCGCCGTTTTTGCATCCTTCGCGATCAACTATTTCCTGCTTTCGATTGGTAGCCGTTTTCTTTTGCTGCAGGTGCTGCACGGAATATATCGCCGTAACGCGCCAGTGCATCGCGTGCTGATATACGGTGCAGGTCGAACGGGTCTGCAATTGGCTGCAGCCTTGCAAAAACATCCGCATATGCGGCCGGTGGGCTTTATTGATGACAACGTTATGCTGCCCGGATGCCGGTTCGACGGCCTTCCGGTCTATAGCACGGTAGGTTTGCAGCAAACTGTGTCAAAAATGAATGTCAGCCGTGCCATTCTGGCCGTGCCATCGCTGTCATCAACCAACCGCAAGCAGATCACGCGGCAGCTGGAAAATCTTGATCTGCAGGTCTATGCGCTGCCCTGTTACGCACAGTTGATGGGTGATGAGATTGCGATCAGCCAGCTGTCGCCGCGCCGGATTTCACAGCTGATCGGACGTAAGGTACATACCGAGGCAGATTTTTCCGTCACCCACGACTACAAAGCGCGATCGGTTCTGATTTCAGGTGCTGGCGGTTCAATCGGGTCAGAGCTATGCCGCCAAATACTGGAAATGCGTCCGCGAAAAATCGTTCTTTTCGAACTCAGCGAACTGGCGCTCTATTCCATACATCAGGAACTGAATGACCTGAGTTCGGATCAGACCATCAGGATCGTGCCCGTGCTGGGATCAGTGGCGGACAAAAGGCTTGTTGATCAGGTTATGCACGCCCATCAGATAGATGTGATTGTCCACGCCGCAGCCTATAAACATGTACCACTTGTCGAAAGCAACCCGATCCAGGGCCTGGCCAATAATGTGTTCGGCACGCATGTTTTGGCTAATGCCGCCAGCGACTATGATATTGAACGTTTTGTACTGATTTCATCCGACAAAGCTGTGCGGCCAGTCAATGTCATGGGTGCCTCGAAACGGCTGAGTGAATTGATTGTGCAGGATCAGGCCGAACGCGCCGGGCGCACTCTGTTCTCGATTGTCAGATTTGGTAATGTTCTGGGGTCGTCGGGGTCGGTTGTACCATTGTTCGAAGACCAGATTTCAAAAGGTGGGCCCGTTACGGTCACCCATCCCGAAATCACCCGCTTTTTCATGAGCGTCGAAGAAGCCGTCCGGCTGGTTCTAAAAGCGGGCAGTCTGACCTGCGGCGGGGATGTTTTTGTTCTGGATATGGGCAAACCGGTTCGCGTGATCGATCTGGCCCGCCAGATGATCAAGGCGGCAGGATACCGTGTGAAAGACGTTAACACCCCTGACGGCGAGATCGAAATCAAGATCACTGGCTTGCGTCCCGGCGATAAGCTGCACGAAGAACTGATGATCAACCAGGGTGATCTGGTCACCGCCCATGACAAGATATTCCGCGTTCGGGAAGGTCAGCTGTCACAGATCGAAGTTGCCCGCATCCTGAAATCGCTGAACGAGGCCGTATTGCACAACGATGCCGACGAAGCGCGATTGATCCTGGCTGAATGGATTTACGATTTCGACAGCCAGGCAGAAACCGCCGCGCAATAAAAGATAACAATGGCCACCCGACCGACCGTCGTTTGGCTGCACATATACGGGCAGGACGTGTGACAGGATGAAAGTAGTGTTGGTTTCGAACTCTGGCGCGCATCGTGTGATGTTCGGTGTGATCACGGCCATGTCTGTGGCAAGTGTCGCTTTCGCTCAGCAGTCTGACGAACCGCCTGTCACGCTCAATTTCCAGGGCGTTCCCGGCATCATCGATATGCCAAGCGGGCAAAGCCTGCCCGATGGGGAACTTGGCCTGGCGGTGTCGCATTTCGGGGGCATCACGCGCAACACCCTGACCTTCCAGCTGGCCGATCGACTGTCGGGCAGTTTTCGCTATAGCGCGACGCAGGATTGGCCGAACGACGATTTTGAAACCTATTACGACCGCAGCTTTGACCTAAGGTTCAAGCTGTTGGACGAAGGCCCGATCTGGCCTGATATCACCATCGGCCTGCAGGACTTTATCGGCACGGGCTTGAATTCCGCAGAATACATCGTGGCCACCAAAAGCTTTGCGCCCAATCTGCGCTTTACTGGTGGTGTGGGCTGGGGCCGTCTGGCGACTTATGGTGAGTTTGACAGTTTGCTGGGATCGGACGACCGGCCCACCGATTTCGAACCAACGGGCGGAACGGTGAACGAAGGCCGGTGGTTTCGCGGACCCATGGCCGTGTTTGGCGGAGTTGAATGGGATGTCACCGACCGCATAACGCTTCAGGCCGAATATTCATCAGACGATTATGTCGAAGAAACCAGTCGCGATATCATCGACCGCGCATCGCCGTTGAATTTTGGTGCGCAATACCGCGCGGACAATGGCGTGGCCTTTGGACTATATTACCTTTACGGAACCGAGGTCGGCGCGCAGGTTTCATTTACCTTCAATCCCAAAGAGTCCGCCCTTGGCACCGAAACCGCCCCGCTGCCCGTCCGCGTGACCGAACGTGATCTGCAGGCCCGCGACAGTTGGGGGGATTTGCCCGATGTTAGCCCGGCACAGGAACAACGCATCACCCAGGCCACCGCCGCAGTTTTCCGCGAACAGGGGCTTGAGCTAGAGGCGATCCAGATCGAAGATGGCACAGCAACCGTCTGGTTCCGAAACCTGACCTATGACATCGAAGCACAGGCCATCGGGCGGGCTGCGCGGGCCCTGACCTATTCGATGCCTGATCAGGTACGCCGGTTTGTTCTGATCCCCACCTATCGCGGCATGCCGCTGAGCCGTATCGAAATTGACCGGCGTGATCTTGTCCAGGCCGAGTTCGCTCAGGATGGCGGACAGCGCAGCTTTCAGCAGGCCGCCATTCGCGATGCGGCGGGCATGCCGCTGGACGGCACACGGGTCGACGACATCTATCCGCGGTTCAACTACACAATCGGACCCTATGTCTCGACCCTGCTGTTTGGTCTTGAAAACCCGGTGCAAGCGGATGTCGGCGTTCGGCTGGCCGCCCGTTATGACGCCGCACCGGGTCTGTCGTTCAGCGGCTCGATCCGCAAGAAGGTCATCGGCAATCTTAGCGATGGGGTCGAAGTCAGCGACTCGGAACTGGACCCCGTTCGCACCGAACGCCCGCTTTATGACCGCGAAGGTGACCCGGCCCTGGAACGTCTGACGGCGGATTATCTGTTCCGGCCCGGCACAAACCTCTATGGCCGCTTCACCGTCGGTTATCTGGAACGGATGTATGGCGGCACATCGGCCGAGCTGCTGTGGAAGCCCGTCGACAGCCGCTTGGCCCTGGGCGCTGAAGTCAACTATGCCCGCAAGCGCGACTACGATCAGGATTTTGATTTTCTGGAATTCGACACCTACACGGCTTTCCTGTCCGGATATTACGATTTTGAAAACGGATATCAGGCACAGATCGATGTCGGGCGCTATCTGGCAGGCGACAAGGGGGGCACGTTCACACTGACCCGCGAATTCCGAAACGGCTGGCGTGTTGGTGCCTTTGCCACGTTCACCGATGTGTCTTTCGAAGATTTCGGCGACGGGTCATTCGACAAAGGCATCACCATCACCGTTCCCCTTTCCGCTGTGACCAGTAAACCATCACGCCAAACAGCCGATCTTTTGATCCGCCCCTTCCAACGCGACGGCGGCGCGCGATTGAATATCGAGGATCGCCTGTATCCCATCGTCCGCGACTATCACGAACCCAAACTCAGCGAGACATGGGGGCGTTTCATCAGATGATCACGAAAATCCGACGATACCTAGTCTGTGCAGCGCTTGTTTTCGCGACGGGATGCAGTGGCGGGACGGGCGTTGAAACCTCGCCGCTTCTGGGTCTGACGACGACCCTGCGCGAGGCCGTGCGTCAGTCCATGTCCGGGCCGACCAACCCGGGCTTTGACCCCGCGACCTCAGTCACCGCGGTTCAGGCGGCCAATTATCCGGGCCGAACCTGGGTGGCGCATCTTGAGGAACGGCAGGCCTGGGGCACACTGGCGCTGCTTGGACAGAACCGCGATGTCTTGACCTATCTGACCGAAGACGCGATTTCAATCAGCCTGAGACGCGGCGTTCTGGTCGCAACACGCGGGCTAGGCGATGACGTTCTGGTTGCTAATCCGAACCCGACCCTACGGGCGCTGAATAATCGGGGCCAGTCAACATATACCAGACGGGTGACTTTTCTGGATGGCACATCGCAACGCGTCACAGTTCAGCTGAACTGCACGATGCGTCGCGTCGGGCAGGAACGGATTACAATCGCACAGACCACACGTGGCTCGGACCGGTATTCAGAAACCTGCGCGGCGGAAAATCGCACCATCCAGAATACATTCTGGACGGCAAACGGAAACACTGTGTTGCTGAAAACACGCCAATGGGTTAGTGAAGACGTAGGATACCTTGATACATACCTAATGAAACCGTAGGTTGATCTAAAGAGTTATTCGCTTAGAATAAGCTGTAAACGGTTTATGTTTTATGCTAAAATTCAAATGTAATCGGATCAAAGGAACCGGACTATGAAAAAATTAACCACATTGGCAATGGTAACAGCCCTTGTGATGTCATCCGCCCCCTCATTTGCGGGTAGCGTTGGTGGTGCCGATGTTGAGGGCGAGCCAGTCGTTGGGCAAAACAACAATGCGAACACCCAAGCGCAAGGCCTTGGTGGTCTGGGCACTGGCGCAGTCATACTGGGTGCGGTCGCACTTCTTGCTATTGCTGCAGCTGCGTCTGACGACAACGACTCATCGTCCGACCACTAATCCAAATCTATTTTTGAACAAAAAGGCGCCTGCAAAAGTGGGCGCTTTTTGTTGTCAGACCATTTCAATCACGTCTTTATCAATGGCCAGCATATAGCCGCGGCGGGCTATGTTGCGCACCAATAGCTCGCTGACCATCTGATTGCCCAGGGTATCGCGCAGGCGTTTTATGCGTGTCGCGCCCGCAGCTTCGTCGCAATCCGTCACGTCCTTGCCCGAAATCATCGCCTCAATCTGGGCACCGGTCAGCACATCGCCATCCATCCGCGCTTCGGCCAGAACTGATATCGTCTCAATTGCAGCCTCGGTCAGTTTGAATTCCATATTGTTCAGATAGACCGCATTCTGATCCCGACTGATCAACAATGACGACACCTGAATGCCCGACTTTTCGATCTGCGCGATCCGCCGGTTCAACAACAGCAACATGATCAAAAAGACCAGCGCGGCGACCAGCAAGGCGGTCGCGAAAACCAGCAAAACGAAAATCACAACGCGATAGGACGCCAGCGTATCCGAAAAGGCGGTGCCCGACTGCGCGAGGATCTCAAGCAGCTTGACCTCGGCCTGACTGGTCAGGTCATCGTTTTCGATAAAGATCCGCTCAACCCGTTCATTAAACGCATTGGCATCCGGCAACGAGATGAACAACAAGATCGACGCCAGCAGCAGAATGCCGACAATCGCAGCCATTCCACCCACAACAAGACGCATTCCCGACGTGCGGGCCCTAGTAACGGAGGAAGAATTCTCCGGCACTGTCTTTCCTTTCACCCAATCCGTTTTCGTCGAACACGGATAATACATTCAGCAGCTGCCAGCCAACGTCACGCAAACGGCCGGTCAGTTCCGACTCAGCACTGCGTTTTGAACAGTCGCCGCGCAATTCTGCAACTCCATAATGCAGACGAAGCGGATTGTCCTGCTTTGCCTTGTAATCTGCATAGCATTCGGCATGGACCGGCGCAGATGACAGGCTGACAGCAACAAGTATGGGGATCAGGATACGCATGTATCCACCTTCCCGATCTGGGCCTGATATTCAATAGCATTGTTCAACCCGGGCGCCGATATTGGATAACATCAGGCTGATATTGTTCTAATCGCTCATGCCTCGGCACCATGTCCGTACCTCGTAAAGGCGCCGGATGAAAGGATGGAAACCATGAGCAGAATGATAATGACACTGTGTCTTGCAATCGGCTTTGCATTGACAGGTGCCGCACAGGCAGCCGCCGAACCGTCGGATGAAGACATCGCCAGACTGCTTTCCGGATTCTTCGGAAAGGAAATCAGGGGCGACGACGATGATGACCGCCGGCGCGAAGCCTATTGGCGGTATGATGACGATCGTCGGGATTGGCGGGACGACCGGCGCAAAGTTCTGCCGCATCGGTGCTTTCGCACCTATGAAACGCGCGATGGCCTGCGCCGTGGGTTCGCCCGCCGCTGTCTGAACCGCCACTATGACCATGCCGACCGTTTGCCGCGGAATTGCCTCAGCCGCGCGCGGACGATCAATGGCAAGCGCCATTACTACAAAGCTCGGTGCCTTCGCAACGAAGGATATCGCATCGGCCGTTCCCGTTACTAGGTCGAGCAGCGAGAGAGGGTGCGCCCTTCCTTCTCTCCACGCCACGGAAGGGGGCGGCGGAAAAACCGTCGCCCCTTTCTATTTGCAGCGCTATTCAATGGCCGCAATGATGCTGCGCAAAGTGGCGATGCCTTCACCCTTTTCCGATGAGGTCACGACAATTTCGGGATAAGCTGCGGGGTGCTTGGCCAATGCACTGCGCACCTGATCCAGCACTTTTTCAAGGTCTTTGGCCTTGACCTTGTCCGCCTTGGTCAACACGCACTGAAATGTCACGGCCGACCGATCCAGCAGTGACAGAATATCCTGATCCACCTTTTTGATGCCGTGTCGCGCGTCGATCAGAACAAAAACCCTGCGCAACGACGCACGCCCGGCCAGATAGGCCTTCAGCAAACGCTGCCATTTTTCCACCACGGGCAAAGGCGCATTGGCAAAACCATATCCAGGCAGATCGACCAAGTAATGCTGATCGCCAAGCGTGAAAAAGTTAATCTCTTGCGTGCGGCCGGGTGTGTTGGACGCGCGCGCCAGTGCCTTGCGACCCGTCAACGCATTGATCAGGCTGGATTTACCCACATTGGACCGGCCTGCAAAGCAGACCTCAAGCCGATCGTCCGCAGGCAGACCATCCATTGCAACGACGCCCTTCAGAAAATCGATAGGGCCGGCAAATAGCAAACGACCTTTTTCTTTGGCCGGTTCGTCCGGGTCCTGGGCAAGGGTGAAGGGCACGTCCATTACGCGATCTCGACCGTGTCGCCCAGACTGATACGACCTGATAGCGTGACCTTGGCATAAACACCGAAATCATTGTGCCCCCACCCCCGATCAAGCGCATCCAGCACATCGGCATCGCGCTCACCGGTTTCGGGATCAGCATGGGTCGCCAGACACCGTGTGTTGCGATCAATGATCTTCAATTCGGCCCGGCCAATACGCAGCGTCTTGTCGATCCAGTCAAACTCTTCCCAGGGCTGCAGGCCTTCCAGCCAGATGTTGCCCCGAAACCGCTTTGTTGACAGCGGCTGACCCACCCTTTGCGACAAAACCTCAAGACTGTTTTTCGAAAGAATACTGATCGACGGAAACGGGGCGTCCGTCATGCCGTGTTTCTGTGCCCGCACGATATATTTGGACGCGGCCCGATTGTCGGGGATCAGCTGTGCAGACCAAGCAACAAAAGCATCGGTATCGCCATCCGGATCAAAAGTGATGGGGGCCAAATCGGGATGTGACAGCGTGATGCGGTTGGTCTTTTCGTCAAAGCTGGACTGCACGGCCATCAGCTTGGGCGCCTTGGCCCCCCGCGAAAAGTTCGAACAATGTGTCCAATCCGAACCATCCGCTTTCGACGCCTCATGCGCCACGGCCCAGGTCCGATCCCACGGCACGGTCTGACCAGCCTGCAGGTCGACGGTCGTCAGCGCCTCACACCCATGCGCCTTGATCGGATGACGCCAAAGTTCAGCGACATGTGCCACTATTTGGCATCCGGTTTAGGGCGTTTTTTGAAACTGGATTTGATGTTGCCAAAGATATCCGGTTTGACGCCCTGACTTCGCATGATCAGGTACTGCTGGATGAATGTGATCAGGTTGTTCGCGATCCAGTAGATTATCAGACCCGAGGCAAACGTGCCCAGCATGAACATAAAGACCCACGGCATCCACGCGAAAATCATAGCCTGTGTTGCATCCGTCGGGGCCGGGTTCAGCTTTTGCTGCAACCACATCGAAACACCCAGGATGATCGGCAGAATACCCAGTGAGAAGATGAAGAAGATGCTGGTCGGGTCCGGTGTATCCCACGGGAACAGCCCGAAAAGGTTCAGAATGGATGAGGGGTCAGGCGCCGAAAGATCGCGGATCCAGCCAAACCAGGGCGCGTGCCGAAGTTCAATCGTTACAAAAATCACTTTATAGAGCGAGAAAAAGATCGGAATTTGCAGCAGAATCGGCAAACATCCCGCTGCCGGGTTTACATTATGCGTTTTGTAAAGCTCGATCATACCTTTTTGCAGCTTCTGCCTGTCTTCGCCCGCAGACTCTTTCAGCTTTTCCATTTCCGGCTGAAGCTCTTTCATCTTCGCCATCGACACATAGGACCGATAGGCCAGCGGGAACAAAAGCGCCTTGATGATAAGCGTCAGACCGATGATCGCCCAGCCCATGTTGCCGATCAACAAATTCAACTCGTGCAGCATCCAGAAGATGGGTTTGGTCAGGAAAAAGAACCAACCCCAGTCGATGCTGTCGATAAAGCTGGGGATGCCGCCATCGTTCTGATAGCTGCGGATCGCCTCCCACTCCTTCGCGCCCGCGAACAGCCGGGTCGTCACAGTGGTTTGCGCCCCTGCCTCAATCGTTTGTGACGGCAGAACGGTCTCAAGCTGATAGATTTCGCGGACGGGATCGTATTTTGCGACAGATTTGAAGCGGTCGCCCTGTGGCGGGATCATCGCCGTCATCCAGTTTTTACCAGTAAACGCGATCCATCCGTTTTCTTCGACCTGCGCAACATCGGCCTGCGCGCGTTCGCGTGCGTTGAACTCGATGTCGGGCATGTCGTTGTATTTGATGCGATCAAAGGTGCCATCGGTCATCCGCACGACACCTTCGTGAAGGATGAAGAACCCGATCGTATCAGGTTCGCCGTGCCGCGCGATGATCCCGTAAGGGGCAAGTGAAACAGCGCTGTCCGAGGTATTGGTAACCGACTGATCGATCGAAAACATGAACTTGTCATCAATCGAAATCTGTCGCTGAAAGGTCAGGCCCTGACCATTATCCCATTGCAGAACGACCGGCGTGCTTATCGTCAGTGGATTGTCTGAAACCTGTGTCCAGACAGTGTTGGGGCCGGGAACGGCATCAGGTTCGACACCAGACAGCGGCGCCCAACCGTATAGCGCGTAGTATGGATCATTCGAATTCACCGGCGACAGAAGTCGAACGATGTCGCTGTCGGGGTCAATCGTTTCGCGATAGCCTTTCAGCGCCAACTGATCGATCCGGCCACCCAAAAGGGAAATTGAACCGCTTAGCTCGGGCGTATCAATTTCGATCCGTTCGATGTTTGCATCACTCGCAGCCGCGGTCGCCTGATCACCAACCGATGCAGGCTGATCGGCCCCTGTTGGGGCCTCGGCCACAGGTGTTTGAACGCCCTGTTCAACCGTTTGATCCGTTTCCGATGGTACAGGCTGTTCGGGGGGTGGAAAGAAAACAGCCCAGACTATAATGACCACGAAACTTAAAACACATGCAAGAATGAGGTTCTTGTTTTGATCGTCCATCAGGCTTTGCCACCGCTTTTGCTTAGTCAGAAGGGTTCAACAGATTGCAGTGTAAAAGGTCAAGCCATTTTCCCTGTTTTCACGTCACCACAATAGATCGTGCAATTACGTCACTGCCCAATTTGGACCCGATCTTGAAAATTACAATGTTTTACGTGGGACGACTGTTATATGACGGATCGTAATTTCCGCTCGGCCGCGGGATCGGTGCGCCTGATATAGTCCCGCATCCACATGACGGTTTCCTCAACCGGCATCGCTCGCGAAATTCCAAAGCCCTGAACATAGGTACAACCCAGTTCACTTAATACAGCGTGTTCGCTGACCGTTTCCACGCCCTCGGCCACGGTATCAAGGCCAAGCCTTTGCGCCATCGTGATGATAGCCGAAACAAGGCGCTGCTGATCCTGGTCTTCATCCAGCTTGGTGACGAAAGACCGGTCGATCTTGATACGTTGAACCGCAAAACGACGAACATTGGAAATCGAGGCATTTCCTGTTCCAAAATCATCCAGATCAATATTGCAGCCCAAATCCGATAAGGCGCGCACATTTCGGGTTATGATATCATCCTCGCCCCGCGCCATAACGGTTTCCAGAACCTCAACCGACAGCCGATCAGGCGTCAGTTCGAACCGATCCAGTTGCCATTTCAACTTGTCGACCAGTTTGGGGTTTTGCAGCTCCATTCCGGAAAAATTGATCCCGATTGTCGGCACTTCAAAACCTGCGCGATCCCACGCGCGCAAGGCCGCAAAGGCGTGATACATGACGACCTCGCCCAGACGTTCCATCAATCCGGCTTGCTCAAGCTCAATCAGAAAATCGGCCGGTTGCAACAACCCGCGCTTGGGATGCATCCAGCGCGCCAAAGCCTCAAAACCCGCAAGCTTTCCGGTTTTGGCCGACACCTGGGGCTGAAACCATGGCACGATCTCACCATTTTCCAGCGCGACCGAGATTTCGTCGATCAACGCATTTCGGTTTTCGATCCTGTTGCGCATTTCCGGTACATAACACCGAATGCCAGAAGGCTGATTTTGCATGGCATCCAGCAAGGCGCATTCGGCTGCATCCAGTAGTCGTTCGCCATTGGGGCTTTCGATACGCCCCGGCAGTGCAACACCGATCGACACCGACAAATGCAGCGTATGCGTATCAATGACCATAGGCTCTTCGACAGATTTCTGAACGCGCTTGGCGATCTGCAACGCCATCTCGATATCAAGATGGCGCATGGGCCCCAGTCCGATGGCAAAACAGTTTCCATCCAGCTTGACAACCAGATCCTCGTCCCGCATCGCGTCTTTGATCCGATCGGCCATCGTGATCAGACACTTGTGCAGAATGGCTTTGCCATATCTGCGCACGACCACGTCCGCGTCATCCAGTTCGACAACCATACAAAAGGTCTTTTGGTCGACGCCGTGACCCGTTTCCAGCGCACTGTCCAACATTGAAATCAGATTGTCGCGGGGATCCCCCGGCATGACCTTGGGCTTACCCGCCCGCTGCCAGACCAATCGAAATGCATAAAAGGCAAAAAATACAATCGGCAGCGCGAAACCCGCGATCAGCAGCGCCTTTTCGCCCGCAAAAGCATATGAAGCCGCCGTGCACGCGGACAGGAACCCGAACGACAAGGCCATCTCAAATACAGAATTGGCATTGTTCGCCTGCCGTTTCGACATCGTCCCTAACCCCTGATACCTGTTTATTGCAGGGGTAAGGGTTATCCGGCTTTGGTCATCGATCCGTTAACGCGGCATCGCAATTTAGTTCGTATTTTTATCAATTTCGACCGACCCGCGCTGCAGGCTGGAAAAATCAAATAGCCCTGGATCCAGCAGCCGCCCGGGCCGCGCGTTCATCAAAGCGCGAAACATGACATTGCGGCGGCCGGGGCTGTTTTTTTCCCACGTATCCAAGATCTGTTTGACCTGCTGGCGCTGCAGACCATCCTGACTGCCGCATAGATCGCAGGGAATGATCGGGTATTGCATGGCCCGGGCGAACCTGTCGCAATCGGCCTCGGCCACGAAAGCCATCGGGCGATAAACGAACAAATCGCCTTCTTCGTTCAGCAGCTTCGGCGGCATGGTCGACAGACGACCGCCGTGAAAAAGGTTCATGAAAAAGGTCTCAAGGATATCATCCCGGTGATGGCCCAGCACCACCGCGCTGCAGCCTTCTTCGCGCGCGATACGATAAAGATGTCCGCGCCGCAGCCGCGAACACAGCGCACAAAAGGTCCGCCCCTGCGGGATTTTATCGACAACGACGGAATAAGTATCCTGATATTCGATCCGGTGCGGCACGCCCATATCTTTCAGGAACTTGGGCAAAACGGTCGCCGGAAAGCCGGGTTGCCCCTGATCCAGATTGCAGGCCAGCAGATCGACCGGCAGTAGGCCGCGCCACTTCAGCTCATACAGCACCGCCAAAAGCGTATAGCTGTCCTTGCCGCCCGACAGACAGACCAGCCAACGTGCATCGCGTTCAATCAAACCATAGGTCTGGATTACGTCGTTCACCTGACGCACGATCCGCTTGCGCAGCTTCTTGAATTCGGTCGTATCAGGCGCGCCGTGAAACAGCGGATGTATGTCGTCTTGATCGTCCAGCATCACTTTTGTCCAAAACCCAGTGGCCGCCTTATGCCCGCGATGAGGCTTCAATTCAATCGTTCTGCGCAACCTGTTGCCGGGTAAGAGAAACCTGACTTGCACATCCATCCCGGTTCGGATTTTCTGAATGATATCAAACAATTTATATTTCGGAGATTGGCATGGATTACATTTTTACGGTGCGGCGTGTGCGTAAGGATGTTTTCGATAATGAACCGGGCAGCACTTATTTTTTGGCGGTGCCCGAGGACGCGCACGATCTTTCCCCACTGCAAACTGTTGGGCGGCCCGGGCGGATGCCCAAGAAATGGCTGAATGCTGTACTGCGCGAAGCAAAGCCCAAAAGCCCGTCAGATCAGGGTGATCTGCTGGTCTATGTCCATGGCTTCAACGTGTCGACACAAACGATGCTGTCGCGGCACCGGCTGATCAAATCGGGCCTGCACGCGCAGGGTTATCAGGGCGGTTTGGTCAGCTTTGACTGGCCCTCGGCCGATAAGGCGCTTAATTATCTGGAAGATCGAAGCGATGCCAAGGAAAGCGCACGCCGTCTGGTGGATGAAGGCATCGCGATCTTTGCCCAGATGCAAGAGGAAGACTGCCAGATCAATGTCCATATCCTGGCCCATTCGATGGGCGCCTATGTCGTGCGCGAGGCTTTTGATGATGCAGATGACCGCCGCGCGCTGGCCTCGGCCAACTGGATGGTCAGCCAGATCATGTTCGCATCCGCCGATGTCTCGGCAGCTTCGATGTCCGAGGGCAATCCGAAGTCATCATCGCTTTACCGGCATTGCAACCGGCTGACGAATTATTCAAACCCCTACGACGGCATCCTGTCGCTGTCGGGCATCAAACGCCTGGGCGTGGCCCCAAGGGTCGGTCGGGTCGGATTACCCGATGATGCCCCTGAAAAAGCGGTGAATGTCGACACCGGCCCCTATTTTGATGCCAACCGTGATCAGTTTCAAAATCTGGAATATCCTGGGCATTCATGGTATTTTCAGGACGCGACTTTCATGAAAGATGTCCATGAAACCATCAGGGGGCAGGTCGATCGGAATGTGATCAAAACCCGCTTCCACGCGAATACCGGTTTTGGCCCAAAACTTGCTTTAAAGATGTAAACCACCCGACCAGCACGTCTATTTACGTTTAATATCAGCAAAATAAGGCCATTTTCGTTAAGGATATCATAATTCGAACATTGATTTGCACAGTTTTGTTGTTAAGGAATTGTTAAGTTTAGAAATCTGTAGTGAGTGATGTACGAAAATGCCAACCTTTGACGTTCGGTTTTATGATTTCGACCCAATTGGTGTTTTCTCGACATCCATTGGTGGTACGACCACCTACAATGGACCCACGTCGCCGGATGGCATAGCAATCATCACTGACAACCAGACGCCCCCCGAAGACCAGTCACTGGAAGATGATAGCGGCGGTGGAAACGAAACGGCAACTGCGGTTGTCACGCTGAACGGGCAAACAGCCACCTCCGACGTCGACGCCGAGTCCGTCTGGACGTTGCAAGACCCTGTCACCGGCCAACAGTTTCAGATTGCGCGGTTTGATATCGAAGACGGCCCCTTTGCCGGTCGGTACCTGATTTCGGAAACACCTCTTGTTCCCGGCCGTGAATATACGACAGTGGAATACACCAACGCCGCCAACGCAAGTGATGGTGATCCGGTCTTTACCTATACAGACTTCACCGACGGCATTGTCGAAGGGACCGATGGCAATGACGTCATCGATGCAGATTACACCGGCGACCCGCACGGCGACCAGATCGACAACACTGACAGCCCGGAAACCCCGCCACCACAAGAGCTTTCGCTCAACTGGTCCTCTTTTGGTGATGAAGCCGACCTAAGTGGTGGCGTCACCCAGGACACGGGCGGTATTAACGTATCGGTCAGTTATAATGGACCCGGCGGGCCTCAGAACGAATTTACGGCTGAGGACGATACAACCCTTTATACTGAAACTGATGAGCCCTTCAGCACGACCTCATCTGCATTTCTTGAATCAAACGGTGGCGAGCAGAATTCAATCGTCACGGTGGATTTCGATTCTGTAACAGGTTCGGGTTTTGAAGATGAAGTCCAGAACGTTCAGTTTCGCATCAACGATATCGATGGCACCGGATTAGGCAACGCCGGATTTCAGGATATCGTCACAATCACCGCCTTTGACGCAGACGGAAATCCTGTACCTGTTAACATTACGCTTTCAGGCGATGACACGCTAGATGGTGATACGATCCTGGGGGCTTTGAACCGCGATAATGCGGATGAAGCGGACGGGTCAGCATTAATTGAAATTCCGGGCCCTGTCGCTCAGATTATAATTGAATACGACAACGGCGGAACTGTTCGCCAGATCGTCAATATCTCGGACATCCATTTCGAAACCATTCCCGAGGGCAGCAATGACGATGTCGTCGATGCGGGCGCCGGGAATGACCTGGTCGAGGCGGGCTTGGGCGACGACAGCGTTCTGGGCGGGACGGGCCGCGATACGCTGGACGGCGGCAGTGGTGATGACACTCTGCTTGGTGGGGGCGGTCGTGATGTTCTGATCGGCGGAACGGGCGCGGATTCACTGCTTGGGGAAAACGGGCTGGATTCGCTGGATGGTGGCGATGGCGACGATTTTCTATCGGGCGGTGCCGGTGCGGATACGCTGACCGGTGGCGCAGGTGCCGACACACTGGACGGCGGCGGCGGTGCAGATGTCTTGAACGTTGGTTCGGGTGACAGCGCCACCGGTGGCAACGGCGATGACACGTTCCTGATCGACGATACGCAACTTGGCGGCGGCACGATCTTTATCTCGGGCGGTGAAGGCGGTGAAACCAACGGCGACACACTGGATTTCAACGGACAGCTTGATGCCGGTACGCTTGTTATCTCAAACCCCGACGATAATTCGGGCGGGCTGTCTGGCACCGCGACGCTGCTGGATGGTACCGTTGTCAATTTTGAGAATATCGAAACGATCATATGCTTTGCCGAGGGCACTAAAATCCTGACACCGCGGGGCGAGGTTGCCGTCGAAGACCTGCGCGTCGACGATCCGGTGGTCACGATGGATAACGGCGTCCAACCCATCCGGTGGAAGTCCAGCCGCACCTTGCTGGCCCCCGATCACCTGGCGCCTGTTCAGTTCAATCCAGGCAGTCTTTTGGGCAACGATCGGCCCTTGGTCGTGTCGCCCCAACACCGCATGCTGATTGCGGGATATAAAGCCCAGCTGTATTTCGGCGAAGATGAGGTTCTGGTGCCCGCAAAAAGCCTGATCGACGGCCAGACGGTCATTCAGCAGAAAAAGCGGCTGGTCACGTATCACCATATCCTGTTCGACGACCATCAGATCGTCATGTCGAACGGCACACCGACCGAAAGCTATAACCCCGGTCTCTATAGCCTGGATGCGCTTGAGACAAAGGCGCGCAATGAACTGTTTGACCTGTTCCCCCAACTGCGGGCTGGCGTTCAGGGGTACGGCATGACCGCCCGCCCCTCAATCAAACACAGCTTGGCGCGGGTCTTGGCGCAAGTCTGATCCTTAGAAAATCATCCGGAAATCTATTACTGCCATAGAAGCGGACAGAGAAGGGCAGCGACCGTCCGCAGGTGGGCGTGAAGCGCCCGCCATCGTGATGAAAGCACGCCTTCGGCGTGACGGAGGGCGGACGGGAGATGCCCGGTAGTGCCCACCGGGCGAAGTGGTCAGGTAGAGCGCTTTTTATTTCTAAAAGGAAACTTAACGGATGCGGAAGTTGGCCGAGTCACCATTGCCGCGATCGGACGTGAATGTTATCTCGGACCCATTCGCGCGGACTTCCTGACAATTATAGGCAATGTCACGGTTGCCCCATTTCATATCACGGCAGAAATAGCCTGCCTCCCAGCTCCAGGTGCCGGTCACCTGTCGCATACCACCAGTGCCCGAAATTCTGCCATCGGGTGTCACTTGCAACTGGATAAAGGGACGCGACAGCGTCTTGCCGTTGACCAGCCCGATGAACTGGTCTTTCTCCTTCACAGGGGCCAGATCGGCCAAAGCCAGACCCGATGTCATCACCAGGGCGGCTGCGGATATCAGTGATGCCTTAAGCATGATGTACCTCTTGCAGAACTTATATTCGTGATACGGCATGGCCTTGGCTCTGGATCACCGCGATCAAATATCTGTTAACTGCGACCGCTTATAACCCCAGCACATCCATCATGTCGTACTCGCCGGGGGGCTGATCCATGCCCCAGATGGCGGCCTTTAGGGCGCCGCGGGCGAAAACACGTCTGTCACTGGCGACATGGCGCAGCGTGATCCGTTCACCGGGACCAGCGAACAGCACATCATGTTCCCCCACGATATCGCCACCGCGGATCACCGAAAACCCGATATGACCCGGTTTGCGCGCGCAGGTCAGGCCATCACGCCCCCGGTCGCAGATATCGTCCAACCGTGCCCCGCGCCCCTCGGCAGCGGCCTCACCCAGCATCAGCGCAGTACCGGATGGCGCATCAACCTTCTGGTTATGATGTGCCTCGGTGATCTCGATATCGTAATCCTCATCCAAAGCGGCGGCGACCTTGCGGGTCAGCTGCACCAGCAAGTTGACCCCCAGGCTCATGTTTCCGGCCCGGATAATGGTCGCGTGGCGGGCCGCCGCCTTGATCCGCGCCAGATCAGCCTCATTAAATCCAGTGGTTCCGATCACATGCGCCACCCGGGCCTGAGCGGTCAGTGTGGCCAGTTCAACCGTCGCAGCGGGCGCGGTAAAATCGATCACCGCACGGGCGTCGGGCATCACGGTCAGCGGGTCATCTGTGACAGTCAGCCCCAGATCAGCCTGCCCGAGAACACGCCCCAGATCTTGCCCGATCCAATCGTGCCCCTGCCGTTCCGTCACGCCGATCAGCTGGACCTTGTCGCTTTCCATCACCGTATGAACCAGCATCTGACCCATACGGCCAGATACGCCTGCGATGACTATGCCCGGACGTTCGTTCATCCCGTTCTCCCTTTAAATCGCGGCAATCTTTAGCGAAGCGTCGCCGGATTGGCAAAGCCTAGCTTGGCAAGTGGCCTGGAAGAGCGTATCTGATAAAAAATGGCAAAGAACAAATTTCATACAGGATCAGGCCCGTCTCAGCGGCAACTTCGGGTGGGCGAACTGATCCGCCGTACATTGTCCGATGTCTTGAATCGTGGCGATGTGCACGACCCGGACCTGAACCGCATGTCCATCACTGTGGGCGAAGTGACGACGTCGCCTGACCTGCGCGTGGCCACCGCCTATGTCCTGCCCTTGGGCGGTCAGGGCACCGATGAAATGCTGGAAGCGCTCAAGCGCAACAAGGGCGAGCTGCGCCGGATGGTGTCCAAGAACCTGACGCTCAAGTTTTCGCCCGAACTGCGGTTTCGTGTCGATGAAACCTTTGATCGGCTGGACGACACGCGCCGCATGTTCGCCCAGGACGCCGTGCGCCGGGATCTTGAGGACTGATCGATGCGATGGCTTGCTGTTCTGACATGGCTGATAACGCTGCCCGCCTTTGCTGTTGACTGTCGCGAAGTCACTTATAGCGGCAATGATTATAGCGTCTGTGAAATTGACCTGACGAAAGACGATCTGCGTCTTTTCCTGAAAGACAATCAGGGGGATATCATCGGTCATTTCGACCGATTGGAAGAGATACTCGAAGAAAGCAGCCTGTCTTTTGCGATGAATGCGGGTATGTATCACGAAGATCGTGCGCCGGTGGGGCATTTTGTCGAAGACGGACGTGAGGTGATGCGTGTCATACCGCAAGCGGGTCCAGGCAATTTCGGGATGTTGCCCAATGGGGTGTTCTGCATCCGCGACGGGCGGGCCGATGTGATCGAAACCCTGCGGTTCGTGCAGGAGCAACCAGATTGCATCTACGCCACACAATCCGGTCCCATGTTGGTGATTGACGGGAAACGCCATAACCGGTTTCTGCCCGACAGCATCTATCGCAATATCCGCAATGGCGTCGGCACCAGCGCCGATGGAACGCGTGCGATTTTTGCGATCTCGGACAATTCGGTCACGTTTTACGAATTCGCCAATCTGTACCTTGAGTTTTTCGAAGTCCCCAACGCGCTTTATTTTGATGGGCGGATATCGCGGCTGCACGCCCCGCAGCTGGAACGGTCTGACCTAGGCGTACAAATGGGGCCCATCATTGGTGTCGTTGATTGACGAACGCGGCCGCGTCGCTTATGCGCCAACGGCAAAATGGGGGTAAGATGGCACGTAAACGCAAAGGGCGCGATATATCGGGGTGGCTGGTGGTCGATAAACCGGCAGGTGTCACGTCAACAGCCATCGTAAACAAGGTCAAATGGGCCTTTGATGCGAAAAAAGCCGGCCACGCTGGCACGCTGGACCCCGAGGCAACCGGCGTTCTTGCGGTGGCTTTGGGCGAAGCGACGAAAACCGTCCCTTACATCACCGACGCACTTAAGGCCTATCGGTTCACCATACGGTTGGGCCAGGCCACGAATACCGACGATGCCGAAGGCGAAGTGATCGCCGAAAGTACGGACAGACCCACCGACGATCAGATCAAAGCCGCACTGGGTCAGTTCGTGGGCGACATCATGCAGGTACCGCCTAAATTCTCGGCCGTGAAAATCGACGGGCAACGCGCCTATAAACTGGCGCGCGACGGGGAAGACGTCGACATTCAGGCGCGCCCCCTTTGGGTCGAAGAGCTGATCATGACGGACCGCCCGGATGCCGACCACGTTGAGCTGGAAATGGTCTGCGGCAAGGGCGGTTATGTCCGGTCCATCGCGCGCGATCTGGGCAAGGTTCTGGGCTGTCACGGTCATGTGCGCACTCTGCGCCGCATCTGGTCGGGGCCGTTCAATGCCGAAGACGGCTTGTCGATGGCGTTTTTGGATGAACACGCCAAAAGCCCGGCGCTGGACGATTATCTGCACCCGCTCGAAGCGGGCTTAAGCGACCTGCCGGAACTCAGATGCACCGCCGAAGGTGCAGCGCGTTTGCGCAATGGTAACCCAGGGATGGTACTGACCGCTGACACTGACTACGGGGATGAAGCCTGGGCGTCATTTAACGGCCAACCCATCGCTATTGGTACCTATAAATCCGGCCAGCTTTTTCCGTCCCGAGTGTTCACACTTCCGTCTGCGAACTGATGGTGCGGGATATTTGAGTATTTGAACCAAGAAGAAGGTACTAAGAGCACTCTCACCCTTCTTCTTGGCAAAAATACTCAAATCCCACCGTACGCAGCTATAAGCCGCTGTTAGCATCTTGGGCGTAGAACCCCACCCCACGATATCGTAGAGAAATGGTTTTCCAGAACTTGTGTTTTGGCTTGGAACCCCAAGACACAAGCCGCCTGAAAGATCATGCATGAGACATAAAGTGGGGGCGTTGCGACCCCTTTCTGGCTAAACCAACCTTCAAGACGGTGGCGCCACCTTTCTTATCAGATCAGACCCGACACCCTGCCACCCAAAGGTGATGCGGGGCCAAGGTCGTTCACGGATCAACTGCGCCGTCCCGGACTTGATCCGGGACCTCTAGTCCTGCTTATTCAGCCAATCGATAACATCAGCCGCATTCCGATCCGGCGGGAAAACGGGATAGAAGTGTCTGACAACCACACCGTCGCGCAAGATCAGAGTCAAACGCTTCAGCAAGGTCAGACCGTCCACCTGAAATCGTGGCAGACGCATCGCATCTGCCAGCTTCAACCCTTCATCCGACAATAACGGAAAGGGCAAATGCAGCCGATGGGCGGCATCACTCTGATAAGCCGTATCTTGCGTCGATAAGCCGAACAGATGATCCACGCCCACCGCTTTCAGGTCCGCAAAATGATCGCGAAAAGCACAGGACTGTGGCGTGCACCCGCGGGCGCCGGGGATCATATTCCAACCGTCGGGCAGCGGGGTGTCGGGCTGGCCTGTGCGCGGATAGATATACACCACTGTCAGACCCACCAGCTTTGACAGATCAACAAACCCGCCATCCGTCGCGGCCAATGAAACAGACGGCACGGCGGCCCCCGACAGATGATCGGCCCCGCCGTCATCTTCCGGCGCGGGCAGCCGGGACCAGTCGACAGTGTTCAGATGATCGCCCATATTCTAATGCAGCACATCTGGATGGACGGTGACATCCAAACGCGGGCGGCGGGCCTGTTCGGCCTCGTCCGCGCTGATCCGCAGCGCATCCCAAAGCGCGTCAAAATCGGTAAACAGCGTCGCGGTCTTGCGCCAGTCTTCATGATAGAACCGCGCAAAGATCACCTGATGCGAGGCATTGGGCCTGCAATCGACCAGCATCGTTTCACCATAAAATTCACTGATCACAACCAGATGCTGCGACCCGGAAAAATGTGCGCCGGGCAGGTCCATGTGGCTGGTCGCGGCAGCTGATTGCAGCGTTTCCAATTGTTCAAGCGGCAGGATTTCGCGGTTCGACGGAAAAGGGTTAACCCAGTCGCGCTTGTCATCAGGCCGCGGGTTGCGCACCGCAGGGATCAATACATCGCGCAGCGCGCCGCCGTTTTGTTCATAATAAAGCGCCCTCAGACCATCGGGAAACCGAACGCCAAGCGCGCGTTCGGCCTTGCCAATCGCCTCATCCGCCGTACGCGGGTGCCATTCGTGGTCGGGATAGGCAAAAATTGTCTTGGGCGACACGCGCATGTCACTCAGTTCCAGCTCGAAATAAGGGCCGGTTTGCGGTGTGCCGTTCGCATCAGTGGCATCCCGGCGTTCCGTCATGAAATCCGCCACCGTCAGCAGAACCGATATCCCCGCCACCACACAGGCGGCGATCATGTCACGCTGAACGGTGCCCGCAGCTTCGTATTCGGGATAAAATGCAGCACTGATGCCATAGCCCACAAAGTAAAAGGCCGCGATGCCCAGAAAGGCGAACCCACCGATCACCACAATCTCTAGCAGCATATCCCAGATGTCCACATAGTTGCTGTTCCGCTTCAGGCCACTGCCGAAAAGCATTGCGAAAATGAACGCCCCTGCCAGAGGCACCATGACCAGCGGCACGCGCCCCATGAAGCCATAGTAAAGCGCACATGGGAACAGGATCAGCGAAAACACCGCCGCCAGCGTGGAAATCATGGTGCTGTTGTCGTCAGCTGTGCTCATTTGGTCGTGCAATCCTTTTCCAATAACGTCGATCAGATCGACCGCCGCCTGCGAAACATCAGCCTGGGCAATCTCAGCAGACCGGAAAAGCCAATGCTGAAGGTCAGAAAACCGATCAGGGCAATGATAAGCCCATCAAAGGTCAGCTGCACGCCGGGCTGATAATCATCCCATGCCGCACGGGCGATATCCGCATCGCGCAGCCGCCAGATGTTGGATAACCGGTCCAGCGGGCCGCCCTGACGCAGCGCCATCAGGTCGGCATTAAGCCGTTCATAGCGAACGAACATCTGCTGCACGTCGCCTTGGCGTTGTTCAAGAAAGTTCGTGCCAGACAGTTCGGCCACCGCCTGTTCGCGGGTCAGACCCGCTTCGGCAGCGCTGGTATCGAAAGCCAGAACCAGCGTATTCAGTTCATCCACGGCGCCCGCCAACCGCTGCAGATACTGCTGCGAATAGGCAGGGTACTGTGACCCGGCCACAGCGCCCATTAGTCCAACAGCAAAAACGATTGTGCGCATATCATCCTCATGGAGCCTGATAAATCTCGGCAATCCTGTTTACGGCCAGCTCTGGTGCCAGTTCTTCGCTTTCGCCAGTGCGGCGGCTGGTCAGTTCAACCACACCGTTCTTCAACCCGCGCGGGCCAACTGTAATCCGCCAGGGCAGACCAATCAAATCCATTGTTGCAAACTTGCCGCCCGCCCGTTCGTCGCGATCATCATAAAGTGGCTCAAGCCCTTTGGCGACCAAGGCGGCATAGATCTGCTCACAGGCAGTGTCAGCCTCGGCATCGCCCTGTTTCAGATTGACGATCCCGCAGTGGAAGGGCGTCACGCCCTCGGGCCAGATGATGCCGTTGTCGTCATGGCTGGCCTCGATAATCGCGCCCAACAGACGGCTTACACCGATGCCGTGCGACCCCATGTGCACCGGTACGGGTTTGCCATTGGGGCCCTGAACGGTGGCACCCATGGGGTCGGAATATTTGGTGCCGAAATAGAAGATCTGACCCACCTCGATCCCGCGTGCACTGCGGCGGCGGTCTTCGGGGATTTTGTCAAAGGCCTGCTGATCGTGGGTTTCATCGGTGCGGGCATAAAGGGCGGTGAATTCTTCCATCACGGCACGGCACTGGTCGACACTGTCATAGTCGATCTGGCGTTCACCCAAGCGGATGTCGGTGACGGCGCTGTCATAAAAGACCTCGGATTCGCCCGTATCAGCCAGCACCAGAAATTCGTGCGTGTCATCCCCGCCTATCGGGCCGCTGTCGGCGCGCATTGGAATGGCCTGCAGCCCCATGCGTTCGTAAGTGCGCAGATAGCTGACCAGATGGCGGTTGTAGGCGTGCAGCGCATCTTCCTTGGTCAGGTCAAAGTTATAGCCGTCCTTCATCAGAAATTCGCGCCCGCGCATCACGCCAAACCTTGGGCGGACCTCGTCGCGGAACTTCCACTGGATGTGATAAAGCGTTAGCGGCAGATCCTTGTAGCTGTTCACATGGGTGCGGAAGATGTCGGTGATCATCTCTTCATTGGTCGGGCCGAACAGCATGTCGCGGTCATGCCTGTCGCGAATGCGCAGCATTTCGGGGCCGTAGGCATCGTAGCGCCCGCTTTCACGCCACAGGTCCGCGGGCTGGATCGTGGGCATCAGCATCGGGATATGCCCTGTGCGCATCTGTTCTTCATGGACGATCTGTTCGATCCGGCGCAGCACTTTGTACCCAAGGGGCAGCCATGAATAGATCCCCGCAGCCTGTTGTCGGATCATACCCGCCCGCAGCATCAGGCGGTGACTGACGATCTGCGCCTCGGCAGGGGTTTCCTTGAGCACAGGCAGAAAATAGCGGGTCAGACGCATGGCGGTTCCTTTAGTAAGCTGCCAAGCCGTTTAGGCGATGGTTGCCCTACAGGCAAGCGGCAGCTTGAACCTTGGTGACCGTTCTGACGGGTTTGGTTGGGTTCATGAGGTCCCGGATCAAGTCCGGGACTGCGAAGAAGGATAGCAGCAGGCATCACCTCAGGTCTAAGCAGGGGCGTCGTCGGCCCGCGGGTGGGCGATGTGATCAGACCGCTGATGTGCTTTATGGCAGCAAGTCACATGTGGTGTCGCAGCTTTTCGCAGAAGGCAGACAAATCGCCGACCCGTGGGGGCGGGTCGACGATGGCCCGGCGCCTGCGGCGCGTTCACGGGCCGGTACGCATTGGCTGATGACCGGCCAAAATACCAGACATCTGCCCAGTCCCGGCCCCGCACCGGGACCTCATATCCTGATTTGTCCCTTGCATGACCGCCTGTCATCGGCGATGAAAAGAAAAACCTATACCTATGGACATTCATGGCACTTCCCGTCGAACAACAAGCGAAATACTGGGGCCTGGCCATTGCGCTGTTCTTCGCGCTTATGTGGTTTCTGGGCGATGTGATGCTGCCTTTTGTGCTGGGGGGCGCCATTGCCTATTGCCTTGATCCTTTGGCGGACCGGCTGGAAGAATGGGGCGCCAGCCGTGTTTTGGCGACGGTGATCATAACGGTCTTTTCCATTCTGATCTTTATTCTGACCATGATCCTGTTGATCCCGACCCTGATCGCTCAGGCCACAGATCTGATATCCGTGGCACCCCAGGCCTTCCGTGATCTGCAGTCTTTTCTGACAGAACGCTTCCCATCGCTGCTGGATTCGGACTCGCCCGCGCGTCAGCAGCTTCTGGCCATTGGCGAGGCGATCCAGTCCCGCGGCGGCGAGCTGATCAATACGGTCCTGACCTCGGCCCTGGGGGTGATCAACATCGTCGTACTGATCGTTCTGGTACCGGTCATCGCTTTTTATCTGCTGCTGGACTGGGATCGTATGATGGCGCGTCTGGATGGTCTGCTGCCCCGCGATCACGCACCCACGATCCGACGTCTGGCCGGTGAAATGGATGAAGCACTTGCGTCCTTTATCCGTGGCATGGGCACGGTCTGTCTGATCCTGGGCACGTATTATGCGCTTGCCTTGATGACGGTCGGGCTGCAGTTCGGTCTGATCGTCGGCTTCATCGCCGGGCTGATCACCTTTATTCCCTATGTCGGGGCCTTGGTGGGCGGAGCGCTGGCCATAGGGCTGGCACTGTTTCAATACTGGGGCGCGGTGGAAACCGGCACGGGCGAGATGCAGACAGATTGGCTGCGGATCAGCTTGGTCGCCGGTATTTTCGTCATCGGCCAGATTGTTGAAGGTAACTTTCTGACCCCCAAACTGGTGGGCGACAGTGTGGGCCTGCACCCCGTCTGGCTGATCTTTGCGCTGTCGGTCTTTGGCACGCTGTTTGGGTTTGTCGGTATGCTGATCGCTGTGCCCGTGGCGGCGATGCTGGGGGTATTGGCGCGATTTGCGATCAGTGAATACAAGGACAGCAGGCTTTATACCGGGGTCAGCGGACGCAAAGTGGCCTCAAACGGGGACGAACCCGAAGAAGATGAGTGAACAGCTTGGCTTGAACCTGCCCAGCAAAACCGCCCGCGGACGTGAAGATTTCTTTGTATCGCCCGCCAATGCCCTGGCCGTCGCCACGCTGGAAGACTGGAAAAACTGGCCCAATCGCAAGATGATCCTGTCCGGCCCGCGCGGGTCGGGAAAGACGCATCTGGCCCATGTCTGGGCGGGTGATACGGGCGCCGACGTACTGGCTGCCAACGGCCTTGCGGATAGTGACATTGAAGCCCTGGCACAAAACCCGTTTCTGGTCGTCGAAGACATTCCCGATATCGCGGGGCAGAACAGTGCTGAACAAGCCCTGTTTCATCTGCACAACCTGATCCTGGCAAATGGCGGAACGCTGTTGCTGACGGGCGACGCCGCGCCATCCCGCTGGCCCACCCGCCTGCCCGATCTGGCCAGTCGTCTGCAGGGCACATCGGTTGCCACACTGGACCCGCCCGATGACGCCCTGCTGGCGGCCGTGCTGCTGAAACTTTTTGCCGACCGCCAGCTGTCACCGGCGCCGACAGTCATCGGATATCTGGTGTCCAATATGGAACGGTCCTTTGACATAGCCGGACAGGTTGTCGCCCTGATGGACCGCATCGCGCTGGCCAATCGTCGCAAGCTGAACCGGGGGTTGGCCGCCGACGTGCTGGACATTCTGCGCGACCCCGACCCATAATCGTCATAAGACCTTCACATAAAACAGCAATATGGGGCAGACATGACACAAACAGATTTTCTGAAATCCGCCTTTCCCGCCCCCATTGCTTTGGACGAAGACTTCAGCGGCCCTGCGCGGTTCTATAACCGTGAACTCAGCTGGCTGGGCTTCAATTGGCGCGTGTTGGAAGAGGCTGAAAATCCCCGCGTGCCCCTGCTGGAACGCCTGCGGTTTCTGTCGATCTCGGCCAACAATCTGGATGAGTTTTATACCGTGCGCGTGGCGGGCCTGCGCGAACTGGCCAATGCCGGCAACACCACACCCGCCGCCGATGGTCTGTCGCCCGCCGAACAGCTGAAGCTGATCAACGAAGATGCCCGCCACCTGATGGAGCGACAGCAGGCGGTTTATGAGGCGCTGAAAGACGAAATGGAAACCAACGGCATCCAGATCCTGACCGCCGATGGGGTGTCGAAAGCGGATAAGGACTTTCTGGCCGATATCTTCCTGAACCGCGTCTTTCCCGTTCTATCCCCCCTGGCGATTGATCCCGCACATCCCTTTCCCTTTATCCCCAACACCGGGTTTTCGTTGGCGCTGCAACTGGAACGGATCAAGGACAAGACAAAGCTGCGGGCGCTCTTGCCCGTACCGCAGCAGATCAACCGCTTTATCGCCCTGCCGTCGGACGAAGGGCAGCATCGGTTCCTGCCGATGGAAGAACTGCTGCTGCTGCACACACACAGCATTTTCCCAGGCTATAAGACCACGGGTCACTGCAATTTCCGCATCCTGCGCGACAGCGATCTTGAGGTTGAAGACGAAGCCGAAGACCTGGTGCGCGAATTCGAAGTTGCCCTGAAGCGCCGCCGCCGGGGTGAAGTCGTGCGCCTGAAGATCAGCGCAAATGCCCCCGATGGATTAAAATCCGTGATTATGGAAGAAACCGAGGTCACCCCCGAGGAGGTCGTTGAAATCGACGGCCTGATCGGCATGTCCGACCTGTCTGAACTGGTTATTGATGACCGGCGCGATCTGCTGTGGCCCAGCTTCACGCCCCGTGTGCCCGAACGCGTGACCGATCACGACGGCGATATGTTCGCAGCCATCCGGCAAAAGGATATGCTGCTGCACCATCCCTATGAAACCTTTGATACTGTTATCCGTTTTCTGCAGCAGGCCGCGCGCGACCCGAATGTCGTGGCGATCAAACAGACGCTTTACCGGACCTCAAAGGAATCGCCCATTGTCGAGGCGCTGTGCGAAGCCGCCGAAGACGGCAAGTCGGTCACAGCCTTAGTCGAACTGAAAGCCCGCTTTGACGAGGCCGCCAATATCCGCCAGTCCCGCCGTCTGGAACGCGCGGGCGCCCATGTGGTTTATGGCTTCATGCACTATAAAACCCACGCCAAGATCAGCGCCGTTGTCCGGCGCGAAGGCGATCAGTTAGTGACCTATACCCACTATGGCACCGGCAACTATCACCCGATCACAGCGCGCATTTATACAGACCTGTCGCTGTTCACCTGTGATCCCGCATTGGGCCGCGATGCGACCAAGGTTTTCAATTATCTGTCGGGCTATGCCGAACCGGCCGAGTTGGAAAACCTGGCGATTTCGCCGATTACCCTGAAACAACGTCTGATTGACATGATCGGGGCCGAGGCCGACCACGCCCGCGCCGGGAAGTCAGCCGAGATCTGGGCCAAAATGAACTCACTTGTCGAAAGCGATGTGATCGACGCGCTTTATGCGGCCAGTCAGGCGGGGGTGAAAATCAATCTGGTGATCCGCGGGATTTGTGGCTTGCGCCCCGGCATAAAAGGGTTGTCCGACAACATTCGGGTGAAATCCATTGTCGGGCGGTTTCTGGAACATTCGCGCATCGTCTGTTTTGGCAATGGTCATAGTCTGCCGGGTAAAAAGGCCAAGGTCTACATCAGCTCGGCCGACTGGATGGGCCGCAACCTGAACCGGCGGGTCGAAACGCTGGTCGATATCACGAACCCTACGGTGAAGGCCCAGATCGTCAGCCAGATCATGGCAGCCAACCTGGCCGATGTGGCCCAAAGCTGGATCATGGCCCCCGACGGCGGCTTCACCCGTCCCGAAATGCCCGAAGGCGAATTCGCCTTCAACTGCCACCGGTTCTTCATGGAAAACCCATCCCTGTCCGGCCGCGGATCCGCAGGCGCCAGCGACGTGCCCAAACTGACCCATACCGAGGATTAATTTCACCTTCCAAAAATATATGCCAAATATTGTCGTGAATTCAGATTGTTAGGGGCCATAAGGCATAATCTCAGCAGTGCGGGCACCCGCTTCGATAAAAATTAACTCAATAAATATTCACTCTTTGTTCCTGTATTTACCGAATCTCAGCGTGATTTGGCCACTGCTTTAGGCAAATCAGGGCGATCAGTTGGGGTTAGTGATGATGTCGGTTCTTAAAGGTCTACGCCGCAGGGTTTCCAAACAGTTTGTTGTAACGATGTCTTTTTTCGTGTCCGCGTTTATCGCGTGGCCGATTATGGCTGAATTGGAATTGTTTGAACGGTTTTACTATTACACCCGCGCCCATGAAGACTCGGATATCGACGAAATTGCGCTGTTGATCATCAATCTGACAATTGCGCTCATGTTTTCAGTAGTCTTTCAGTGGCAGCGCCTTAAAAGGCTGGTTAAGGAACGCGATCAGCAGCGCAAACTGGCGGACAGACACGCGCGGCACGATCCGCTGACGGGCTTGATGAACCGCCGCGCCTTTTCAACCGAGGTCAAACAGACAAAGGAAACCGTTGCAAAGGGAGCAAACCGTTTTCTGGTGATGCTGGACCTGGACCGTTTTAAACCAATCAATGATCTGCACGGTCACGCTGCGGGTGATGTAACACTGCGGGTGGTCGCGAAGCGCGTTCAGTCTGAGGTCGGCAATGACAGCACCGTCGCACGTTTGGGCGGTGATGAGTTTGCCGCAATTCTTGCGCCTGGCACCACTGTTCTGCAGGCAGAACGCATGATGCGGCGGCTGCTTCATTCCGTCGAAAAGGCTATAAACTTCGGCACAGGGCAGATTTTTGTCAGTTGTAGTATCGGATTGGTGAACTGGACGCCCGGCATGTCAGATACCGAGGCCATGCGTCGGGCTGACAAGGCGCTCTATATGGCGAAAAGTCAGGGCAGAAGCCAATTTGCCTGGTACGACGCTGAAATGGATCGCCAGTCTCATGAGCGGGCCGAAATTGAGGCTGACCTGCGCGAAGCCATCAAAAACAAATACATCGAGCCCTGGTTTCAGCCAATTATCCAGATCGACACAAAAAAGCTGACAGGCTTCGAAGTTCTGGCCCGATGGAAGCACCCGCAGCATGGTCAGATCCCACCCGGCGTTTTCATTGAGATTGCAGAAGACAGCGGACAGATCGGTGCACTTAGTCTTTGCTTGCTACGTCAGGCCTGCACATCGGCAAAGGACTGGGCGGACCATCTTTCAATTTCGTTCAACGTCTCGGCCTATCAGTTTCATGATCCAAAACTGGTCGAACACATCCAGCAGATTCTGACCGAATGCAATTTTGATGCCAGACGTCTGACAATCGAAGTGACCGAAGGATCCGTAATCCACGACTTCAACGTCGCACGCGAAAAACTGCAGGCGCTCAAGGATCTTGGGGTGGCCGTGGCATTGGATGATTTCGGCACCGGGTATTCCAGTCTGGCCAGTCTTCGTCAGTTGCCATTCGATCGGATCAAAATTGACCGTAGCTTCGTGACCGATATTGCCACTGAACCACAAAACCAGAAAATCGTGTCCGGCATAATGACCCTTGCGCGGGGGCTGGAATTGGATGTCACAGCCGAAGGCATCGAAACCGCCGAGGATCTTGATTATCTTCGGTCGCTGAATTGTTCGCTTGGACAAGGCTTTTTGTTTGAAAAGGCGGTATCAGCGGATCAGGTGTCCTGGCTGCTGGAAACAAAGTGGGCCGAATGGGAAGTCGAACCGATCGTCAACAGCGACGTTGCTGATACGGCCCACCGTCAGGCTGGCTAGACATCGCTAAAATACTGCGGTGCACGGAACCCCGAACTGTGTGCCGCGCCTTGATCAGTAATTGAACTGATCTTCGCATTTAAAATTTGGTAAAGCTGCATCCTGACAATTGACGCGCGCCCGTTAGTCATAGCATTGTCCCACAAAGACTGTGAGGACATATGGACGGCACTGCAGAGCCCGCGAATGACGATTGGGGGCCATTTGGCAGACCCCTGTTTGACGATGCCTCGGCCAGGGCGCTTAGTCGGGTTGGGGTGGTGGATGTCGGCTCAAACTCGGTGCGGTTGGTTGTGTTCGACGGCGCGGCGCGCAGTCCGGCCTATTTCTATAATGAAAAGATCATGTGCGCGCTTGGGGCAGGATTGTCCGACACAGGCCGACTGAACCCCGAAGGTCGCGTCCGGGCATTGGCGGCTTTGCAAAGGTTTCAAAGACTTGCCGAGGGCATGGGCATCACGCCCCTGACGGCGGTCGCCACGGCCGCCGTGCGCGAAGCCGAAGACGGCCCTGATTTTCGGGAAGAGGTTTTGCTGAAAACAGGCCTGAAGCTGTGGGTCATCGATGGCGAGGAAGAGGCGCGACTGTCAGCCCAAGGCGTCTTACTGGGCTGGCCTGGGGCCTATGGGCTGGTGTGTGACATCGGCGGGTCGTCGATGGAACTGGCCGAGATTTCCGATGGCCGCGTCGGCAAACGGGTGTCATCGAACCTGGGTCCGCTGAAGTTAAGGGACATCAAGGGCGGCAAAAAGGGTCGCAAGGCCCACATCACAGACACGCTGAAACAGCTGCATGAGAAGCTGGGGCCGCAATCAAACAGACTTTTTCTGGTGGGTGGATCGTGGCGCGCCATCGCGCGGATCGATATGGAGCGACAGAACTACCCTCTGCACGTTCTGCATGAATACCGGATGAGCCGCCGCGCGGTGAACGAAACGCTGGATTATATCGCCAGGCATGATCTGGATGAGCTGCGGTCGCGCTGCGGGATATCGTCTGCCCGGATGTCACTGGTTCCGATCGCTGGTGAGGTGCTAAAACAGCTTGTTCGCGAATTCAAACCGCGTGATATCGCGATTTCCAGCTATGGCATCCGCGAAGGTATGCTTTACGAACAGATGCCGCAGCGGCTGCGCGACCGTGACCCGCTGATCGAGGCCTGCCGCTTTGCCGAGGCAAAGGACGCGCGCATCCCGGGCTTTGGCCGCGTCTTGTTCAATTTTATCATCCCCTTGTTCAAGTCAGCCCGCCCCGAACGGCTGCGACTGATCAAGGCGGCATGTCTGCTGCATGACGTCAGCTGGCGGGCCCATCCGGATTATCGCGCCGAGGTCTGTTTTGACAGCGTCACCCGATCAAACCTTGGTGGATTGAAACATTCAGAACGCGTTTTTCTGGGGCTGGCCCTGCTGTTCCGCTATCGCAGCAAACACGACGGCAGCTGGTTTGAGGATTTCGAAGGAATGATCGACGACACGGCCAAACGCGATGCCGAGGTCCTGGGAAAAGCCATGCGCTTTGGCGCGATGCTGTGGCTGCAGGCCGACCAGCCGATGGGCGAAATGCGCTGGTTTCCGAAAAAGAGGCAGTTGGATTTGGTTTTGACCCCCCAATCCGCGCCCCTGTTCGGAGAGGTCGCCGAAGCCCGCTTTCAATCCCTGGCCGCATCCTTGGAAGCGGAAACGGATGTTAAGGTCAGAAAATAGATCTTTTGGCGGGCCTCTATGACCCGCCAAACATCTTTTACGACGGGATTTTCGTCTTGCGCAGGTAGGGCAGAACGGCGTCGAAGTCGCCGAACTTTTCTCTGGCATCGGCATCGTTGACGGATGGCGGGATGATGACGTCTTCGCCGACGGTCCAGTTCGCGGGTGTTGCGATACCGTGTTTGGATGTGGCTTGCAGGGCATCCAGCGCCCGCAGGATTTCACCGAAGTTGCGACCGACGGTCATTGGATAGGTCATCGACAGCTTCAGTTTCTTGTCGGGCCCGATAATGAAAACCGACCGCACCGTAGCGCTGTCGGCGGGTGTGCGACCGTCGGGCAGATAGGCCTCGGCCGGCAGCATGTCGAACAGTTTCGACACCTTCAGCCCTTCGTCCGCGATAATGGGGAACCCGGCCGTCGCACTGGCATAGCCTTCGATATCACTTTTCCATTTCTTGTGATCAACGGCGCTGTCGACGGACACGCCGATGACCTTTGTGCCACGTTTTCCCCATTCATCCGCCAACTGCGCGACGACACCGAATTCTGTTGTGCACACCGGGGTAAAGTCCTTGGGATGCGAAAACAGGATGGCCCAGTTGTCGCCGATCCAATCGTGGAACTGGATCATCCCCTGATCCGTTTCAGCCGTGAAATCCGGTACAACATCGTTTATGCGAAGCGACATGGTTTCCCCCTTTTTGGTCTGTTGTTTTGCAAAATACGCATTCAACTCTGTTATACCAGAGCTTGCCGTTCAGTTAGGAACATCATCGACTAAAACGGGCTAATCCGACCCAAGCTGTCCCGCTGTCACCCGGATTTGCAGAATGTTATCTTCGAGTTAGGCGCGTTCGGTGTATTCCATGGTTTCCGTGTTCACGATGATGTCTTCATCCTGACTGACAAAGGGCGGGACCATGACCTTGACGCCATTGTCCAGAACCGCGGGCTTAAAGCTGTTCGCAGCAGTCTGACCTTTGACGACGGGTTCGGTTTCAACAACCTTGCAGGTGACTTTCTGCGGCAGGCTGGCGTTCAGCGCCTCGGACTCATAATATTCGATCTGCACCGTCATGCCGTCCTGCAGGAATGGACGGCGGTCGCCCAGAATTTCGGCAGGCAATTCAATCTGTTCATAAGTCTCGGTGTCCATAAACACCAGCATGCCGTCTGTTTCATAAAGAAACTGCTGATCTTTCTGTTCCAGACGCACCTTTTCGACTTTGTCCGCGGACCGGAATCTTTCGTTCAGTTTCGAGCCGTTGCGCAGATTTCGTAGTTCAACCTGGGCAAAGGCACCGCCCTTTCCAGGCTTGACGTGGTCAACCTTGACAGCGGCCCAAAGCCCCCCGTTATGTTCCAGAACGTTACCGGGCCGGATTTCGTTTCCGTTGATTTTCGGCATTTGAAGACCACTTATAAAGGTTGAAGAACAGTTAACCGCACCTATATCTTGCGAGTTATACGCTGGCAAGCTGCATGGTATGGATGTTTCTTTACATCAGTTATGCAATATGTGCATATCTGGTATTCGTAATGAGTGCCCCCGAATCGCAGCAAATAGGTGATAGACAACCTTTAGCCAGAAAAACAAGACCAAGAATAAGGACGCGAGATGAACGATTTCGTTGACGGCACAGCATTCAACAATGAACAAGGCAACCGGTCGCGTAAGCTGTTTGCGGCAGTTGTGCTTGCTGCATTGGATGATGCCATTGCTGATGACAAGAAATATGGTAATGGGCCAGAGCAGATTGCACGTTGGGCCCGGTCGCGGGATGGACGCGAAGTCCTAAGTTGCGCCGGTATTGACCCCAATGAACGTGTGGTCGCCGGCCTGATGGAGTTCGTGTCAAAGGGTATTCGGACCTCGGTCGCGCTTAGCCGTGAAGAAAGCGAACGCAGAAGTGCGGCCCAGGCGGCTGCGGAAGCAAAAGCTGCCTAGGGTTCAACGCCCATTGTTTAAGTAAAGCGACCCCAATCGGGGTCGTTTTGCTTTGTCGGCATGGATTGCAGATCCGGACTATCGGCGGATGAGGTACAGATGACACGTGCGATCATGATCCAGGGGGCCGGGTCAAACGTCGGCAAGTCCCTGATTGTCGCCGGTTTGGCCCGTGCCTTTGTCAATCGCGGGTTGCGTTTGGCCCCGTTCAAGCCGCAGAATATGTCCAATAACGCAGCCGTGACAGCCGATGGCGGTGAAATAGGGCGGGCCCAGGCGCTTCAGGCGCTGGCCGCGCGCATCGAACCGACCGTTGACATGAACCCTGTGCTTTTGAAGCCCGAAAGTGAAACCGGCGCCCAAGTGATCGTTCAGGGCAAATGGGTCGGAAACCTTGGCGCCAGGGGATACACCGAAACGAAGACGGCACTGATGCCCCGCGTTCTGGAAAGTTTTGATCGACTTAAGGGAACCGCAGATCTGATCCTGGTCGAGGGCGCTGGCAGTCCGGCTGAGGTCAACCTGCGCGCGGGCGACATCGCGAACATGGGCTTTGCCTTGGCCGCTGATGTTCCAGTGGTCCTGGTGGGCGACATTGATCGTGGCGGCGTGATCGCACAGCTGGTGGGCACATATCAGGTGCTGGATCAAACAGATCGCCATCAGATCAAGGCTTTTTGCATCAACAAATTCCGCGGCGACGTTTCGCTTTTTGCTGATGGCATGACGGCGATCGAAGCGCAGACGGGCTGGTCGTCTTTGGGTGTTTTGCCGTGGTTTCCAGATGCGGCCAGGTTACCCGCCGAAGACGCCTTGGATATTGTCGGGTCAGGGACTGGTCCGGTCAAGATCGCCGTCCCACGGCTTTCCCGTATTGCCAATTTTGATGACCTTGATCCGATTGCCGCAGAGCCGGATGTTCAGTTGCAGTTTATCGAACCCGGGCACCCGCTGCCCGGCGATGCAAAGCTGATCATTCTGCCAGGCACAAAATCCACACTGGCCGAGCTGAAATTTTTCCGCGACCAAGGATGGGATATTGATCTGCGCGCCCATGTGCGGCGTGGCGGGCATGTTTTGGGTCTGTGCGGTGGCTATCAGATGCTGGGGCGCATGGTTGCTGACCCGCATGGGCTTGAGGGCACGGCGGGCCACACGCCGGGTCTGGGGTTACTGAGTGTCGAGACCACTATGCAACCTGACAAGGCCGTACGGCAGGTGCAGGGAAAAGAGATCGCGACAGACCACGCTGTCAGCGGCTATGAAATTCACATCGGTCAGACGACTGGTGCAGACTGTGGTCGCCCATGGCTGATGATTGACGGTCAACGCGCCGGTGCCATGTCAGAGGATGGACGGATCAAAGGATGCTATGTTCACGGTATTTTTCAATCCGATACCTTCCGAACAGCGTTCCTGAAAACTGTTGGCGGCAGTGGACGTCAAACCAGCTATGGTGCAAAGGTCGAAACGGTACTGGACACACTGGCCGCGCATCTTGAACAGCACCTGGATCTGGACATGCTGGAAAGTCTGGCGGCTGAGGTTTAGTTCAGTTCCTGGCTGGCAAGCGCGCGATGAATTTCGCGGCGGACCAGTTTGCGCACATTCCGCGTAATACGTTCGCCCAGTTCACCCTGCAGTTCCTGCCGAACCAATTCGGCAACCAGATCACGCAGGGCGTCTTCGTCAAACCCGCCATCGTCCGAAGCAAAAATGTCGATGTTTTCGTCATCGTCATTCTCAAGAATGGCGTCATCAAGATCGTCTTCAACAACCGTTTCGGGTTTCTTCGCCGAAAAAGGCTGTTCAGGTGCAATCTTGGGGGTATCGGTTTTGACCTCTGCGACCGGCTTGTGATCGGAAAAATCAACAACCTCAAGTTTTGGCCGTTCCACTGTTTTTTCCTGGGCCGGTTCGGACACACTGTCCGAAGTGACTTCGACATCTTCAACAGATTTCACTTCGGAAATCCGTTGCGTATCCGACAGCAGCAAACGTTCCGCTGGCGCGTTCTTTGAGGCAGCCACTTTTGGGTCTTCGGCGACAAGACGTCTTATCGAAGACAAGACGTTTTCAATTTCATTATTTTTTAGCGCGTCAGACATTTCAAAATGACCTCAAGAATCTTCAGGGGTCATATTACATTTCGAATCGTTTTGCGGCAAGTAAAGAGAATCTTATTGCTTACCTAGTGCACGCAAAACACGGTCAAGCTGCCGTCCCTGCTGGCTGCGGTTGGTCGGGCCATCCTTGACCATGTTGTAATAGGCCGCCGGATCATAGGTTTGAATACCCAGATTCAGATAGTCGGCTGTCAGCAAACCCATGGAGGACAGAACCTGATAATAGGCGATATATTCCTGAGTCGAGGCATCGATCAGATCGTTGGTCGCGTCCAGCAATTCCTGTTCGGCATCCAGAACGTCCAGCGTGGTTCGTGCGCCCAAGGTGGCTTCTTCACGAACGCCTTCGAAAGCAACGCGCGCCGCCCGCACCTGTTGCTGGCTGGCTTGAATACTGGCGCGGGCAACGCGCAGGTCGGCATAGGCATTACCAACATTCTGACGCACATCATTGACGACGATATGCAGGCCAGCGCGCTGTTGATCACGGCGGGCCATGGCCTGGCGGACCAATGATGACAGCCGCCCACCCTGATAAATCGGTTGGCTTAGGGTGATGTTGACGCCCTGACTGCGGGTGTCGACATCATTTGTTGAATCCAGCCCGTAGACACCACCGCGTTCCCGTTCCAGCCCGATATTACCCGACAGATTAACCGATGGGCCCATTGCGGCTTCGGCCTGTTGAATCTGCAATTCGGACACGGACACAAGGCGTTGCGCGCGACGGATATCGGGATGGTTACGTTGTGCAAACTGCACGGCCTCATCTTCGGACCGGGGCAGGCTGGGCAGGCCGGGGGGTGTTGCAAGAGTGCCGGGCGCACGGCCAACGGCATTGCGATATTCTTCACGGGACCGGGCCAGCTGACCTTCGGCGGCGGCCAGATTGCTGCGGGCGGCGGCCAGACGGGCTTCGGCCTGGGCAACGTCGGTTCGCGTGATCTCACCTACTTCAAAACGGTCACGGGCGGCACGCAGCTGTTCGGTGATCACACGCACGTTGTTGCGGCGCAGACCCACCGTTTGTTCTTCGCGCCGGACGTTCATAAAGGCGATGACCGCGCGAAGCAGGATCTGCTGTTCAACCGCGACCAATGCTTCGCGTGTGGCCAGCACGTTTTCCTTGGCACCGTCAATGGCGAAACGTGTTCGGCCACTATCAAACAAAGTGATTTCAGCCGAAAGACCGACCGAGGCCGACAATGACCATCTGTCTGTTGTGTCACGGTCAAAGGTCGATGACCCGCCGTATCCTGCGCTGACAGAGTAACTGATAGCAGGCCGCAATCCGGCCAAGGCCTGGGCCACATCTTCATCTGCGGCCCGAAGAACAGCTTGTTGCTGATCCAAAAGACCCGACTGCCGATACGCGCCGATCAGGGCATCTGTAAGGGTTTCAGCATGTGCAGAAACCGAAATACATAATGCCGTAGCAGTGGCGCCGAATACCTTGATATAGTTCACTTGCCTGCCCACCAATTCTGTCAAAAGAGCACGTCTATAAACGCTTATGATTTTTGCTATATAAATATCTTGCGGCGTTTTACGATGTCAAAGCTGAAAACTTTGGGTCTTCCAAAATCCGCCTAATATGGGCGCACCTGCGTTAAATATGAAACGCCAACTGACCAAACCGTCGTTTTTATAGCCGATTTTAACCTGTCCAAGCGCCCCATCCATGAAAATCGCCGCAATGCGGCCGTTGTTTTTCAGTTGATCAAGAATGGTCTGAGGCACCTCTTGGACGCCGCCCTGAATAGTGATCACATCAAAGGGTCCGTGTTTGACCGCACCTTGATCCAGTGGGCCTTGCAGCACAGCAGCGTTGTCGATGCCCTGGTCCAGCAATGTTGCTTGCGCGGTTTCGGCCATGGCGTTGTCTTCCTCAACGGCGACCACGGCTTCGGCCATATGCGCGATCAGTGCCGTTGAATAGCCCAAGCCGCACCCAAGATCCAAAACCAGTTCATCGGGTTCGATATTCAGGCCATCCAGTATCTTGGCCAGCGTGCGTGGCTCAAGCAAGACACGGTCATCGGACAGTTCCAGATTTTCGCCGATGTAGGCGGTCTCGCGCTGGCTATCGGGCACATAGAGTTCCCGCGGCACGCTGAGCATCGCATCGATGATCGGGAACTTCGTCACGTCCGAGGGACGCACTTGCGTATCAACCATCATGCGGCGGCGGGTGGCAAAATCACTCATCTGTCGTCTCTGTCCTGGGCACGTTTGCTGCGTTTTGCCACAATGGCAGGCGGGCAGCAATGATGGATCACTATCCCGCGGGATTAAACACCAAGGCACCAGCGCATGATCGCCTTTTGGGCGTGCAGACGATTTTCAGCCTCGTCAAAGATCACGGAACTGGGGCCATCCATGACGGAACTGGTGGCCTCTTCTTCACGATGGGCGGGCAGGCAGTGCATGAAGAGCGCGTCAGATTTGGCATGCGCCATCAGGTCGTCATTCACCTGATAGGGCCGCAGCAGGTTGTGGCGGCGTTCGCGGGCGGACTGGGCATCATGCATACTGACCCATGTGTCTGCGACCACCAGATCAGCGCCATCGACGGCTTTGAAGGGATCGCGTTCGATCCGGATATCCACGCCTTTGGATCGGGCCAGATCGACAAATTCCTGTTCTGGGTCAAGCACTTCTGGTCCCGTAAAAGTCAGGTCAAACCCGAACTGGCCCGCAGCATGCAGGAAGCTGGCACAGACATTGTTACCGTCGCCCGTCCAGACAACCTTTTTGCCCGCAATCGGGCCACGATGTTCCTCAAAGGTCATGACATCGGCCATGATCTGACAGGGGTGCGTGCGGTCGGTCAGACCGTTGATCACAGGCACGGTGGCATATTCTGCCATCTCGGTCAGGACAGTTTCGTCGAATGTGCGGATCATGATCAGATCGACATAGCGTGACATAACGCGGGCGGTATCGGCAATGGTTTCACCGTGCCCAAGCTGCATGTCATTGCCTGACAGAACCATGGTTTGCCCACCCATCTGACGGACACCCACATCAAAGCTGACCCGTGTGCGGGTCGAAGGCTTTTCAAAGATCAGCGCCACCATATGACCGGTCAGCGGCAATTCATCGTCCGGTGTGCCCCTTGGGCGGCCATTGCGGGCAGTTTTCATCTGTTTGGCGTGATCGATCATCGACCGCAGATCAGTGGGGTCGGTTTTATGGATATCAAGGAAGTGGTTCATTTTGTTTCGCTTTTTCTTATGGACCGGCGGGGGCTGCCTGCCCCCGCACCCCCGGGAGTATTTGGGGAACAATAAAGGATCAGGCCACCTGCTTCAGGCTGGCGGCGGCTTTATCAAGGCGATCTATGGCCTGCGCTATGTCGCTATCGGTGATATTCAGCGCGGGCAGCAGGCGCACGACATTATCCGCCGCGGGAACGGTGATGACGTGGTTTGCATAACCAGCCGCGACGACATCGGCATTTGGCGCCTTGCATTTCAGGCCCAGCATCAGGCCGCTGCCGCGCACGCTTTCAAAGATATCGGGGTGGTTGGCGACCAGGCCCTCCAGCTTTTGTCGCAGCAGGCCGGCGGTGCGATTGACCTGATCCAGAAAGGCGGGGTCGGCCACATGATCCATCACTGCGCATCCGACGGCACAGCCCAGGGGGTTGCCGCCATAGGTCGATCCGTGCGTGCCGGCGGTCATGCCGCTGGCGGCATCTTCGGTCGCCAGAACGGCACCCAGGGGGAAACCGCCGCCGATGCCCTTGGCCACCATCATGATATCGGGGGTGATCCCGGCCCATTCGTGAGCAAAGAGCTTGCCAGTGCGGCCAACGCCGCATTGCACCTCATCCAAAATCAGCAGAATGCCGTGTTCATCGCACAGATCGCGCAGGCCCTTCAGGCATTGGTCGGGCACGGTGCGAATGCCGCCTTCGCCCTGAATGGGTTCGATCATGATGGCGCAGGTCTGATCCGAGACAGCGGCCTGCAGCGCTTCGTGATCGCCGAAGGGCAGATTGGTGAAGCCGGGCAGCAGGGGACCGAAACCCTTCGTCATCTTTTCCGACCCGGCAGCCGCGATGGCGGCCGAGGACCGGCCATGAAAGGCACCTTCGAATGTTATGATCTGGGTGCGATCGGGCTGGCCTTTGTCATGGAAATATTTACGCGCCATCTTGACCGCCAGCTCGCAGGCCTCGGTCCCGGAATTGGTGAAAAAGACTGAATCAGCGAATGTTGCGTCCACCAGTTTATCGGCCAAGGCCTGTTGTTGCGGGATATGATACAGGTTCGACACATGCCAAAGCGCGGCGGCCTGATCGGTGACGGCCTTGACCAGATCGGGGTGCGCATGCCCCAGGCAGTTCACCGCAATACCCGCGCCAAGGTCCAGATATCGGGTTCCGTCCGCCTCGATCAGCCAAGAGCCTTCGCCTTTGACGAATGTCAAAGGCGCGCGTGTATATGTCGGCAGTACAGACGGGATCATTGCGATTGTCCTTTAAAGTGAGGCTTTTGAGTGCCGGAGCGATCAAGCCAAGTCAAGTTTTAGGAAAAAAATGTGCAAAAGCACAAAAGAAACAGCGTCGCGATCAGCGACGTCGGCGAACGATATATACGCAGTGTTTCATATTGTCCGTATATCGGATTTTCCGTGCTTGTCCAGTTTGCTGTTCAAAACGCGCCTTGCACCAACGATCAGCCTGTGCCATCGCGCGATTATGGTCGATTCAAAAAACAACCCCGCAGTTGCCATCGTTTTTATGCTGGTAGCGACCGTTTTTATTGCGGGGACGACCCTGATGGCAAAGACCCTGGGCACGGATATGCTGGGGCCAAAGCTGCATCCCCTGCAGATTACATTTGGCCGGTTTGCCTTTGCATGGTTGGTGTTGGTCGCTTTTTTACCTTTTCTTTTCAGTCACTTGAATACACGGCCCAATATGGGCCTGCATATTGCCAGAACGACCTGCGGGGCGGGCGGTGTGACATTGATGTTTGCCGCTGTGGCCTTTATTCCGCTGGCCGATGCGACGGCGATCAGTTTTCTGAACCCTGTCTTCGGGATGATATTTGCGTTTTTCTTCTTGCGCGAACGTGTCGGGCCATGGCGGTGGACGGCTGCCGTGATTGCGCTGTTTGGTGCGATGATCTTGCTGCGGCCGGGGCCGGATACCTTTCGGCCCGAGGCGCTGCTGGCTCTTGGGGCAGCCTTGATCCTGGGGTTTGAGCTAATTTTCATCAAGAAACTGTCAGGCCGCGAAACACCCTATCAGATTTTGCTGACCAATAACTCAATCGGGTTGTGCATGGTCACTGTCGCGGTGCTGTTTGTCTGGCAAGCCCCGACGGCCCAGCAATGGCTTGCGCTGGCGGGGGTCGGTGTGTTGATGGCCTGTGCGCAGGGCTGTTTTGTCAACGCGATGCGCCGGGCAGATGCCAGTTTCATCGTCGTCTTCAGCTATGCGACACTGGTATTCGCAGCGCTTTATGACGCTGTTTTATTTGACGTTTTCCCCGACTGGGTGTCGATACTGGGGGCCGCAACGATCCTGTCTGGCGCATTCCTTATGGCGTGGCGCGAAGGCCGCGTCAGGCCTTCAGCCGATAGCCGCGCTTGAACCAGTACCAACACAGCACCACAAGGCCGATACTGGCCGCAGAACAGACCACCAGCCCTAGCCAGGGTGAGCTGTCCGACACGCCCAGAACACCATACCGCACACCGTCGATCAGATAGAAAATCGGGTTCCAATGGGTCAGAGTCTGCATAATCGGTGGTAGACTGTCGATCGAATAGAAGGTGCCCGACAGGAAAGCCAGCGGCGTAACAATGAAATTGGTGATCGCGGCCATCTGGTCGAATTTATTGGCAAAAATAGCCGCAACGATGCCAAGTGCCCCCAGCATAATGGACCCAAGCAACACGAAAATCAGCGCCCACAGCGGGTGTTGAATGCCGATCCCCAGAAAGGCCAGCATGCCGACACCGATGGCAAGTGCCACCAGAACCCCACGCCCGACACCACCGGCGATGTAGCCCAGGACCAGCTCAAGCGGTGAAAGGGGCGGCATCAGGGTATCGACGATGTTGCCCTGAACCTTGGCGATCACGATCGAAGACGATGTGTTGGCAAAGGCGTTCTGTATCACCGTCATCATCAGAATACCGGGGGCCAGAAACGCGATAAAGGGTTGGCCCATGACCTCGCCGCGTCTGGGTCCGATGGCCAGATTAAAGATTAGCAGGAACAGGCCTGCGGTCACAAGGGGCGCGGCCAGGGTTTGCGTCCAAACGGCCAGAAACCGGCGAACTTCACGTTCGGACAGCGTGTAAAGCCCCATCCAGTTGATGCGACCGAAGCGTCTGACACCCATCTGTGTTGAATCTGCCATCTTTCCCCCACCAGTCGCTTGTATCTTTGGTCTGCGTGACTAGAATAGGGTCTTGGCCAAGAACTCAACCCCGATGCGGCCTGTTTTTATTTGCTACGAAGGAAAGCCCATGTCCTGGACCGATGAACGCGTCGAAATCCTCAAGAAAATGTGGGGCGAAGGACAGTCCGCAAGCCAAATTGCCAAGGAATTAGGCGGGGTTACGCGGAATGCGGTGATTGGCAAGGTGCATCGCCTTGGGTTGTCGAACCGTGCCGGATCGGGCGGCGGGGCCAAGACGGCGGCCAAGGATAAGGCGGCGCCAAAGGCTGAGGCGAAGGCGAAGCCAGCGGCGCGCAAACCAGCAGAAAAGGCCAAACCAGCGCAGACTGATGCGAAACCCGTGGTGCCCATGCGTAAGGCGATCATTCCTGCGGGCCAACCATTGCCACCGCAGCCGTCGGCCAACGAAATCAGTCCCGAGGCGCTGGCCAAGGTCAATGAGGTTGAGAAAAAAGCCAAGAAAATCAGTCTGATGGAGCTGACCGAGCGGACGTGCAAATGGCCGGTTGGCGACCCTGCGACCGAAGATTTCTGGTTCTGCGGGCTACCGGTCCAGGCCGGAAAACCCTATTGCGAAGCCCATGTCGGCGTAGCGTTTCAACCCATGAGCACCCGCCGCGACCGCCGCAGGTAGACGCAAGTTTAGCATTCCAAACAAAACGCAACGTCATCTGGGTTAACGCACCGCTCAGTGCCAAAATCGCATGTGCAAATTGCACATTTTTGATGTTTTCGGATGGCTTCAATACACAGTTTCTGACAATTCGTACGTTTTGTACGCAGGTTTTGTGCGAACTGAAAATGGCGTTTGTACGATTCTTCCGTTGCAACAAGGGGCGTCAATGCGCGCGTCTTGGCGGGGTTTAGTTAACCAATCGCCAGCGTTAACGATTTGCGGCGCCAACAGAATGCGCTTGTCAAACTGTTGCAATCTATCGCGCCGAAAGTGATGGCCCTTATCCAAAGCACAACATCTTTAGTGCATCCAGTTTCACAACCGAGGATGATGAGGTGTTCTGAGGCGATGACCGTCTGGAGGATGCTATTGCGTGGGCGGCGAGTGTTACGTTGTGTCGTCGTGATACTCTGGGTGAAAATATGAGTGAGCGGCGCAGTATCTGTTTTAGCCCACGTCTGTTTTGGCCTGCGCCAAAATTATTGCCGCTGAGGGGCTCACAAAACCAAAATAGACTACATGACGCTAGCAAGTCCGCATTATCCAAATCGCCACCGCCAGCGGCAGCAGCAAAGTCAAGGCCATCAAAACGTTGATCACAGGCGTCCGATCGAAATTTTTCATACCGATCGCTGCAAGCAGAGTTTCTTTGAGGTTAAATCGGTTATGATCGGCAACAATGGCCGTTAGCAAAACCGCCAGAGGCCAAAAGGCCAAATGCACCCAGACCAGGCCACCATTGCATAGCAAAACGAGCCCCCCGTTTCTAATCCCTTCAATAGACTGGGCAATCTAGGTCATTTTTGCAAGGCTTACGATTGCTTTATGAGTCCATTGGGCGAACTCATTGTGCAGAGCGTTTCAGTTTTTAGGAGCGATGCATTTGTTTCACAAATCTCGCAAAATCTGTGCGATCTGTTTTGGGTGGGTGATTGGCGCCATGTGGCCAGCGTCGCGGATTGTGGTGCGGCGGGCGTGGGGGATGCGTTGGGCCAGTGCGCGCAGGATGGCGCCCACGACCGGTTGCGACTGACCGCCGTCGATCAGGTCGACGGGCATCGGCAGGGCCTCAATGACGCCTGAGGTCAGCAGGCCCGCTGTATCGTCTTCGATCGCAGTGCCTTGCAGCGGGATCAGCGGCACGCGGTCGATGATGTATTGGCGTTGTTTTTCCGGCATCGCGTCCCACGGCATACGCGCGCCCCACATGTCCATGAAAACCCGCGCGGCGGTGTCGTGATCGCCGGTGTCCATCGCCTGCACGAACGGTTGGAACCGCTGGACATGCAGATCATAGGCGGGATCACCCGCGGCGCGTGCGGCGGCAAAGAACACAGGTTCGATCAGGCTGAGGCGCTGCACCAGTTCGGGTTGCTCACAAGCCAATCGCAGCGCGACAGTGCCCCCAAAGGAATGGCCGATCAGGTGCACCGGACCGTCACAAAAGCTGGCAGCGATGCGCGTCGTCTCAGTCTGATAATCGCCCGGGCCCGTCCAGTCCCCCGACCGCCCGTGCCCCGGCATATCAAAGGCCACCATTTGGTGCGTGTCAGACAACGCCTTCATGACACCGGCCCAAACCCCGTGATGGGCCAGTGAACAGTGGATCAGGACCGCCGGCGTTTCGCCCTGCCCGGCCTGGGTCCAGAAGACCTGATGCCCGGCACGGATGTCTTTCACTAGATGCGGCCTTCCAGGTGGGCCTCAAGATCCATCAGGCGATCCTGCCCCCAGAAGCGCTGATCGTCGTCAGTGATGTAGAAGGGGGCGCCGAAGGCACCGCGGTTCACGGCCTCTTCCAGATTGGCGGCATAGGTTTCGGCCCCCTGCAGCATACCGCTGTCGGCCAGGCTTGCGTCGAACCCGGCAGCTGTCAGGCAATCGCGGATTACGTCATCTTGCGCGATGTCTTTTTCCTCAGACCAGCAGGCGCGGGTCAGTGCATGCACAAGCGCGCCCACATCGCCGCTGCCAGAAGCCTGGGCCGCAATGATCGCATAGGATGATGGCGCAGGATTCGTGGGCCAGTGGGCGGGCTGAATGTTCAGCGGCATGTCCAGCAGTTTGGCCCGGCGCACCAGGTCCTGCTTGCGGTATTCCTGACGGTTGGGGTGCCGATCCTTGGGCGGGATGCCCCCGGTGCGGGCAAAAAGCCCCATGATATCCATAGGCTTATAGGTGATCGTGGCGCCGTGCTTTTTCGCCATATCTTCCAGCTTGGTGCCCGCCAGATAGGTGAAAGGTGAGATCGTTGCAAAAAAGTAGTCTATATGTGCCATCGTTTACCTCCCACGTGGCAAAATCTTTGCGCCACGTTAGACGCATGCTAAGCGGTGTCAACGTCACGAATCCGTTGCAAACGGAACAGCCCTGGGGACACCGAAGAAAATGCCAACCATCCTTGAGCCGAAACTGATTTCCGGTAATGCCAACCGGACACTGGCCAACGCCGTCGCACGTCGTATGTCGATGCATCGCGGCATCAACGTGGGGTTGGTCGATGCCCGGGTTGAACGGTTCAATGATGGTGAGATTTTCGTTGAAGTGTTCGAAAATGTGCGGGGCGAGGATATGTTTATCATCCAGCCCACGTCGAACCCGGCGAATGACAATCTGATGGAGCTGCTGATTATCTCGGATGCGTTGCGCCGGTCGTCTGCCGCGCGGATCACGGCTGTGATCCCCTATTTCGGGTATGCCCGCCAGGATCGCCGCACCAAGGCGCGCACCCCGATTTCTGCCAAGCTGGTGGCGAATATGCTGGTTGAGGCCGGGATTGAGCGTATCCTAACAATGGATTTACACGCGGCGCAGATACAGGGCTTTTTCGATATTCCGGTGGATAACCTTTACGCCTCGCCCATCTTTGCGTTGGATATTCAGGCGCAGTTTTCTGACCTTGACAAGGTGACCGTGGTATCGCCCGACGTGGGCGGCGTGGCCCGCGCGCGTGAACTGGCGCAGCGGATCGGCTGCGGTCTGGCCATTGTCGACAAGCGCCGCAATAAACCCGGTGAAGTGGCCGAAATGACCGTGATTGGTGAGGTCGAGGGCCAGACCTGCATCATCGTTGATGACATCTGTGATACGGCCGGCACGCTGTGCAAGGCGGCCGAAGTTCTGTCAGATGCGGGCGCGACCGAGGTGCACAGCTATATCACCCACGGCGTTCTGTCAGGCCCCGCAGTGGGACGCATTACGAAGTCTGTGATGAAAAGCCTGGTGATCACCGATTCAATCGAAGCCACCGAATCCGTCAAAGCCGCCCCCAACATTCGCATCCTGCCAACCGCACCAATGCTGGCCCAGGCCATCCTGAACATCTGGAACGGCACGTCGGTCAGTTCACTGTTCGAAACCGAAACCCTGACCCCGATTTACGAGGGGTTTTATAGCTAAATAAAAAGCCCCGCCAAAAGCGGGGCAGTTTATAAGGCTATCGTGACCTTATCTAACCGATATCCCGATCTCATCCCCGACTGCGACCAGGTCGGCGACCAGTTTTGTGGCGGCTTCAACGGCGTCGTCGGGGGCGTTTTCTTGGGCTTTGCGGGCGTCGTTGACCAAGGCCGTCAGCTCATCTGCGGTGAATTCATCCCGGGGAATGGCGCGTTCGGCCAGGACCGACGTCGCCTCGCCCGAGATTTCGGCGAAACCGCCGGTGACAATGTAGTCCTGACTGCCGCTGTCGCTGACCACACGCAGCACACCGGGTTTCAGCGACGTGATGGTCGGCGCATGGTCGGGCATGGCGGTCATATAACCTTCGGCCGCGGGTATCTGCACCTCGGTCGCCTGAAGCGAAGCAAGGCTTCGTTCAGGACTGACCAGATCAAATTGCATTGTGTTTGCCATGGCTTAGGCCGCCTCTGCTGCCATTTTTTCGGCTTTGGCTTTCACGTCTTCGATGCCGCCGACCATATAGAATGCGGCTTCGGGCAGGTGGTCGTATTCACCGGCGACAACTGCCTTGAACGACGCGATCGTGTCTTCCAGTGGCACCTGAACGCCGGGCGACCCGGTAAAGACTTCGGCCACGTCAAACGGCTGCGACAGGAAGCGCTGGATTTTCCGGGCGCGGGCCACGGTCAGTTTGTCTTCCTCGCTCAGTTCGTCCATGCCAAGGATCGCGATGATATCCTGCAGTGATTTATAGCGCTGCAAGATGCCCTGAACATCACGGGCCACCTGATAGTGTTCGTCGCCGACAACACCGGGATCCAGGATACGGCTGGTCGAATCCAACGGGTCCACCGCAGGATAAATGCCAAGTTCCGAAATCGCACGGCTAAGAACCGTGGTCGCATCAAGGTGCGCAAAGGATGTCGCCGGTGCCGGGTCGGTCAAGTCATCCGCAGGCACATAAATCGCCTGAACCGATGTGATCGAGCCGTTCTTAGTCGATGTGATCCGTTCCTGCATCTGGCCCATGTCAGTTGCCAGCGTCGGCTGATAGCCCACCGCCGATGGGATGCGGCCCAACAGCGCTGACACCTCAGACCCCGCCTGAGTAAAGCGGAAGATGTTGTCAACAAAGAACAAAACATCTGTGCCGGACTGGTCGCGGAACTGTTCCGCCATTGTCAGACCAGACAAGGCAACCCGCATCCGTGCGCCGGGGGGTTCGTTCATCTGGCCGTAGACCAGCGCCACTTTGGACTTGGTCAGGTCATCGGCATTGATCACACCGGATTCGATGAATTCATAGTAAAGGTCGTTGCCTTCACGGGTTCGTTCGCCCACACCAGCGAACACGGAATAGCCCGAGTGCACTTTGGCGATGTTGTTGATCAGTTCCTGAATCAGAACCGTCTTGCCCACACCGGCACCACCAAACAGGCCAATTTTACCACCCTTGGAATAAGGCGCCAGCAGGTCGATGACCTTGATGCCTGTGACAAGAATGTCAGACGACGTTGCTTGCGCCGCGAAATCAGGGGCTTCGGCGTGAATTGGGCGCGTTTCCTGTGCACCGATTGGACCCTTTTCATCAATCGGCTCGCCCACGACATTCATGATCCGGCCAAGCGTTGCGTCACCCACCGGCACGCTGATCGGGCCTTCGGTATCTGTCACCTCTTGCCCGCGCACCAAACCTTCGGTGGCGTCCATCGCAATCGCGCGCACCGTGCTTTCGCCCAAGTGCTGCGCCACTTCCAGAACCAGTGTCTTGCCGTTATTGTCGGTGGTCAGCGCGTTCAGGATCTCGGGCAGATGATCTCCGAACTGCACGTCCACAACGGCGCCAATCACCTGGGTGATTTTACCTTTTGCGTTTGCCATTGTCGTTTCTCCGGTTCTAGCTTCTTAGGCCCGATAACACATCATCGGGCAGTTTTATACGGACAAGCTGCCATTGCAGCCCTTGTCGTTCAAAATAAAGATCGGCCGCCGTTTCGCCACCTGTCTCGGACTCAGACAGCGTCACTTTGAATTCGTTGGGCGTGGTGAAAAACGCCCAGGCGACATGATTGATCGGATCGTTCACGTCTGATTGTCTGATCACCTCGACCGCGTTGGCGGGGTTGACGAAACTGTCGACCATGCCTTCGACCATCGCGCCGCCCAGGGCACCGGCCAAGGGGTCTGATCCGGCCATCGTCGCCGTCAGATCGTCGCTTAGGGCATCGCGCACACGGTCCCAGTCGACCTGCCGTTCCAGCACGGCCTGGTCGCCCTCTTTCACGCCATTTGCCAGCGTATAAGCGCTCCAATACGGCAAAGCGGCATAGGCGAGTGCGCCCAGACATGCTATGAACAGCAGCTTGCGCACCTAGAGCGCCTCCGCACCCGAGATAATTTCGATCAGTTCGTTCGTGATCACGGCTTGGCGCGAGCGGTTGAACTGGATGGTCAGCTTGTCGATCATTTCGCCCGCGTTGCGCGTTGCGTTGTCCATCGCTGACATCCGCGCGCCCTGTTCAGACGCTGCATTTTCCAGCAATGCCGCGAATATTTGCGTCGCAACACCACGTGGCAGCAAATCGGCCAGAATGGCCTCCTCACTGGGTTCATAGTCATAAAGCGCGCTGACGCCTTCGCCTTCTTCAAAGACGGCGGGAATGATCTGCTGTTCGGTGGGCACCTGACTGATCACCGACTGGAAGCGATTGAAGAAAATCGTGGCCACATCGAATTCTTCGGCGTCAAAGCGGGTCAGCACATCTTTTGCGATGTCCTGGGCGTTGGCATAGCCGATTTTCTTGACTTCGGTCAGATCAACATGATCGATGAAATGATCGCTGTGGCTTCTTTTCAGGATCTCACGACCCTTTTTACCGACAGTGATGATCTTGACCGTTTTGCCTGCGGCCAGCAATTCATCGGCGCGGGTCTTGGCCAGGCGGGCAATCGACGAATTAAACCCGCCGCACAGACCGCGTTCGGCGGTCATGACGACCAGCAGATGCACATCATCCTTACCCGTTCCCGCCAGCAGACGCGGCGCCGTGTCAGACCCGCCAACCGACTGCGCAAGGCCGCTGAGCACGGCGTTGAAGCGTTCGGCATAGGGGCGCGCCTGTTCGGCGGCATCCTGGGCGCGGCGCAGCTTTGCGGCCGCGACCATCTGCATGGCCTTGGTGATCTTGCGTGTGCTTTTGACACTCTCGATCCGGTTTTTCAGGTCCTTAAGACTTGGCATGGCCGGGACCCCTTACGCGAAATCGGCGGCGTATTCGTCAAGCGCACCTTTGATCTTGTCGGCGGCATCGCCCTTGACCTTGGGGTCTTCGTTCGTGATCCAGTCCAGCAAATCCTGATGCTTGCTGCGCAGGTGGTTCAGCAGACCGTCTTCGAAGCGGCCCACATCTTTCACCGCGATGTTGTCCAGATATCCGTTGGTGCCCGCATAGATCACGCAGACGATTTCGGCGTTGGTCAGCGGTGAATACTGGGGCTGTTTCATCAGTTCCGTCAGACGCGCGCCGCGGTTCAGCAGGCGCTGCGTGGCTGCATCGAGGTCCGATCCGAACTGCGCAAAAGCCGCCATTTCGCGATACTGCGCCAGTTCCAGTTTCACCGGGCCCGCCACAGATTTCATCGCGTTGGTTTGCGCGGCCGATCCCACACGGGATACCGACAGACCGGTGTTCACAGCGGGGCGGATACCCTGATAGAACAGTTCGGTTTCCAGGAAAATCTGGCCGTCGGTGATCGAAATCACGTTCGTGGGAATAAAGGCCGACACGTCGCCGCCCTGGGTTTCGATGATCGGCAGCGCGGTCAGCGATCCTGCGCCGTTGTCTTCGTTCAGCTTGGCCGAACGTTCCAGCAGGCGCGAGTGCAGATAGAAAACGTCACCCGGATAGGCCTCACGACCCGGTGGGCGGCGCAGCAGCAGCGACATCTGACGATAGGCGACGGCCTGTTTCGACAGATCATCATAGACGATCAGCGCATGCTTACCATTGTCGCGGAAATACTCGGCCATCGCGGTGGCCGCATAAGGCGCCAGGAACTGCATCGGTGCAGGTTCGGACGCGGTGGCGGCGATCACGATGGAATAGTCAATCGCGCCGGTTTCTTCCAGCTTTTTCACCAACTGCGCAACGGTCGAACGTTTCTGACCAACCGCTACATAAACGCAATAAAGCTTCTTGCTTTCGTCGTCGCCCGCGGCGTCATTGTAGGACTTCTGGTTCAGGATCGTGTCCAGCGCCACGGCGGTCTTACCGGTCTGACGGTCACCGATGATCAGTTCGCGCTGACCGCGGCCAATCGGGATCATCGCATCCACAGACTTCAGGCCGGTCGCCATCGGTTCGTGTACCGATTTCCGGGGGATGATGCCGGGCGCTTTGACGTCGGCCACGCGACGTTCTTTCGTCTTGATTTCACCCTTGCCGTCCAGCGGGTTGCCCAACGCGTCAACAACACGACCCAGCAGCGCTTCACCGGCAGGGACGTCCACAATCGAATTCGTCCGCTTGACCGTGTCACCTTCTTTAATGTCGCGGTCCGACCCAAAGATAACCACACCGACGTTGTCGGTTTCCAGGTTCAGCGCCATCCCCATGATATTGCCGGGGAATTCGACCATCTCGCCGGCCTGCACATTGTCCAGACCATATACACGGGCAATCCCGTCGCCTACGCTAAGGACGCGGCCAACCTCGGCCACCTCGGCTTCTTGTCCGAAGTTCTTAATCTGGTCCTTGAGGATCGCAGAGATTTCGGCTGCTTGGATACCCATTATCCGACCTCTTTCATGGTGTTCTGGAGTGCACTGAGCTTGGATTTGATCGACGTATCAATCATTTTCGAGCCCACTTTAACGACAAGACCGCCGATAAGACTTTCATCAACGGTCGCTTTGATATTCACATCTTTGCCAACGGTGGCTTTCAGCACCTTGGCCAGCTTGTCTGACTGCGCCTTGGTCAGGGCCTTGGCCGATGCGACCTCGGCCGAAACTTCGCCCTTGTCCTCGGCAATCAGATCACGCAGTTGCTGCAAAAGCTGAGGCAGAACGAACAAACGACGCTTGGCGGCCATCAGGCCCAGCGTGTTGCTGACCAGCTCTGACAGAGCCATCTTCTTGGCCAATTCCGCAATCGCGGCGCCCTGATCTTCGCGCGAATAGATCGGCGAATGGATCAGATCGCGGAAGTCTGCGCTGTCTGACAGAGTCTCGGACAGGGCATCTATGTCTTTTTCCAAAGACGCAACAGCTTTATCGGCTTTCGCCAGTTCAAAAACGGCAGTGGCATAGCGGCTTGCGATGCCAGTTGAGATCGAACCTGGTTCGGACACGTCCACCCTTCCGATATCTTTGGCCCTGTCGCCCGCGTGGACCGGACAAGTCAGGCATGCTGCACCCCATCTTGAAGCGGGGCATCAAAATCAGGAGGCATGTAGCAGAGCCTTTCGCACCCCGCAACCACCCATCTTGGTAACTTGTTTCCCTCAGAACATAGGAAACACTGACCTTTCGCCAAGGTGCGACCGTTTTGCACAAAATTTATGACAGAAAAACTTTGGTTTTTGCGGATTTGGCTTCGGTGATTCTGGCGATGCAACACGAAATGTTTGCCCGATGCCGAAAAAGACCCTTATCAGCCGAACCGCTGCGCCATCATTTCAAGATCGTCGATAAACTGAAGTTGTCGCGCATCATCCAATCCGCTCAGGATATTCTTACAGTTTTCAACGTCTTTTGCGCGAATGCCTTCGATGACCTCTTTGCCTTGGTCCGTCAGAAAAACAGCGATTGCCCTTTTATCAGTCGGGTGTGGCTGCTTTAGGATCATTCCATTCTGGATAAGCCGATCTATGATGGATTTCATGGTGGTTGTTTGAACCCCGAAATATGCGGCCAGCTCTTTCGACATAAGACCCGGCGTGATCAGCAGTAGGCCCAAAAGCTGCCGTTCCAGGACCGAAAGTTTCAGCCGCGTTTCTTCTGTGTCCTTTTCCTGTTGGCCTACATAGATGGCCCGCAACAAGACCCTGACGGCTTCGGCCATACGTTCTTCGGGGCTGAGTGCTGATGTGTCAGTTGATTTCGTCATTCCATTCCAACAGTGGCTCTTGAGTAGAACGAAATTCGTTCTAAATAGCGTGATATTCATTCTAAATTCTAAAACCTATCGGTCGAACGCAACGATGCAGCAATATCGGGGAAAAGCCTAGCATGAGAAAAAAGTTCATCATCACAATGATCATCCTTTTCGCTGTCACGACACCTTTGGCAGCTTTCATCGCCAGCATTGATGCACCGGATCCCGGCCACCCGCCTGAAATGCTGCCGTCTGATCAGTATATTCGTCATACCACAACTCGCATCATAAACGCGCCGCAACTTATGACAAAGCAGTGGTTGGAAAATCGTCGTCTGACCAGTTTCATGACCGCCACCGAAGGTTTGCCATCTGTCGTTTCAACAACGCCAATCGCGGGAATATGGGGCGAAAATGGCGCGACCAGATATGCTAATCTGGACAACGGACATACCGCCATAGATCGTATCATCGAAAATCGTGATCCCGATCTGTTCCATTACCAGGTTTTTGGTTTCACGGCTGCGTCCCGGTACATTGTCGATCACATCGAAGGTCGGATCGAATACACCGCACTGACACCGGATCAAACCCGGATCAGTTGGAGCTATGGCATCGCACCGACATCCATCCTCACCAGACCGATCGCAAGTACATTCATGGAAAATCGCATCGTGCCGTTCATGGAAAACACGATGAACCAGATGGCCAGAGCGGCAGAAGCTGAACTTAATTGATACAAAGCTGACCGGATATCACGCTTCGGCTCTGCATCATACGACGGCATCTTTCATTCCACCCGGCAACCCCTTATCTTGCCCTGAAACCATGACGAAGGGGCAGTCATTGATTATCTCGGATATTGCCGACGGGGTTCTGCGCGGCATCAATAATGTCACTGATACAGTCACATCGCCCTTTCAGCCCACCTCGATCAGGCTTGGCGTGACGGGGCTATCGCGTTCCGGGAAAACGGTTTTTATCACCTCGCTTGTGGCCAATCTGCTGGATCGCGGGCGGATGCCTCAGTTGATCGGCGCGGCCAGTGGCAGCATTCAGACCGCCTATCTGCAGCCGCAGCCCGACGACACCGTGCCCCGCTTTGACTATGAGGCGCATCTTGGTGATCTAACGGCACCCACGCCCAAATGGCCCGACAGCACCCGCACCGTCAGCCAGCTGCGCTTGTCGCTGAAGGTCCAGCCGCGCGGGTTGATCGGTACGATGTCGGGGCCGCGTACCGTACATCTGGATATCGTCGATTATCCGGGCGAATGGCTGTTGGATCTGGCGTTGCTGGACAAGACCTATAGCGAATGGTCGGCCGACGTTCTAGACCGCATCGCAAACCGGGATGCCGCGCAAAGCTATCTGAAACTGCAGTCCGGTATCGATGGAACCCAGTCGCTGGAAGAACCCGTCGCGCAATCACTGGCGCACAGTTTCACGCAGTATCTGCGCACCGCACGGGCCGAGGGGTTTTATGACTGCACCCCCGGACGTTTCCTGCTGCCCGGCGAAATGGAGGGATCGCCCGCGCTAACTTTCGCCCCCCTTGACCCGCTGGACAGCGCCCCGCGCAAAAGTCTGTGGCGCGAAATGGATCGCCGGTTCGAGGCGTATAAATCCCGGATCGTGAAGCCCTTTTTCCGGGATCACTTCGCGCGGATCGATCGGCAGGTGGTTCTGGTCGATGCCCTTGGCGCAATTCACAAAGGTCCGCAAGCGGTCGAGGATATGCGCCATGCGCTGGCCGATATTCTGGGCGCGTTCAAACCCGGCCGCAATGCCTGGCTAACGCAGCTGTTCCGAGGCAAACGGGTCGAACGGATCCTCTTTGCCGCGACCAAGGCCGACCATCTGCACCACCGTCAGCACCCCCGCCTGACTGCGATCATGGAGGCGCTGGTGGGCGATGCCCATGACCGTGCCCGCTTTGCCGGGGCCGACACGCAGGCCATGTCCATCGCCGCCCTGCGCGCCACGGTCGAGGAAACGATCGATCATCAGGGCCAGACCCTGGATTGCGTCCGTGGCACCTTAATGGACAGCGGGAAACAGGCGGCCTTCTACCCCGGCGAACTGCCCGAAGACCCCACCCATCTGCTGAACCCGGCCCGGTCGGGGGCCGAAAAATGGCTGGACGCGGATTATGAGATCATGAGCTTCGCCCCGGCCCCCCTGACCTTGAAACCGGGCGACGGACCGCCCCATATCCGGTTGGACAAAGCCGCAGAATTCCTGATCGGAGACCGCCTGCGATGACCAGCAAACCCAAAGGCCCCGTTCTGATCGAACTGGACGACCGCGTGCCGGAACAGACGCCCGCCACCGCCCCGCCCGTGCCGGATGTTCAGGTGCCCACGCCCTCGGGCCAGGCGATGCAGACCGTCGCGGCCCTGGCATCACGTCGCGGATCGGGCTTGGGTAAATGGTTCTGGGGGTCACTTGGCGCGCTGCTGACCTTTGTTCTGTCCATCGCTGCGTGGGATTTCATCACCGGTCTGGTCGAACGGAACGCCATATTGGGCTATGCCGCGCTTGGTCTGACTGCCTTGTTTCTGTTTGTCCTGCTGATCATCGCGCTCAAGGAACTGGCTGCGTTTTCCCGACTGGGGCGCATCGACCGTATTCACAAAGCTGCCGAAACCGCTCTGCTGAACGATGACCTGTCGCAAGCCCGTGCCGTGATCGGGCAGCTGGATACACTCTATAAATCCCGCGATGACACCAAATGGGGCCGCGACAAGCTGAAGGAACGGCAGGGCGACGTTCTGGATGCCGATGGCCTGCTGACCCTGGCTGAACATGAGCTGCTGACGCCCCTTGATGCGGCTGCGATAAAACAGGTCGAGGCCGCCGCGCGTCAGGTGGCCATGGTGACGGCCCTTGTGCCCCTTGCTCTGGCCGATGTCTTTGCCGCGCTGACCGCCAACCTGCGGATGATCCGCCAGATTGCCGAGGTCTACGGCGGCCGCGCCGGAACCCTGGGCAGTTGGCGCCTGACGCGGTCGGTCCTGACACATCTGGTGGCAACCGGCGCCGTTGCCGTGGGCGATGACCTGATCGGGTCCATGGCGGGCGGCGGTGTTTTATCAAAGATATCAAGACGTTTCGGCGAGGGCCTGGTCAACGGCGCCCTGACCGCACGCGTCGGCGTCGCCGCGATCGAGGTCTGCCGCCCCCTGCCCTTCACCACCCGCAAACGCCCCAGCGTCAGCGGCATCGTGAAACGCAGCCTGACCGGACTATTTGGGTCGGACAACAAGGAGTAATCGCCATGGAATCTCTTGCCGCCGACCTTGCCACGATGGTGCGCACCCCGCTTCATGATAACCACGTGACCGCAATGCGGAGGGTGGGCAAGGAAGTGCATCTGAAGGCCGGGGAAATGCTGCAGAAGCTGGGCGAACCGGCGGACACGTTTTACTATCTGCTTGAGGGCGAGGTCGAGGCGATCGACCCCCGGACCAATGAACGCTATGGCAATGCCTCGCTTGGGCCGACCCAGTTTTTCGGCGAAATCAGCTTTCTTTCGGGCAGCAAGGCGATGCTGGGCGCACGGGTTGTGCAGGATGCCCATCTGATCAGTGTCAGCCGCCATGACATGCTGGATCTGATGTCGAAAATCCCCGAGATGAGCGATATCATCGTCACCGTTTTTGCCGCGCGGCGCCGTCGTCTGCTGGAAAGCAATGAGGCCGGCCTGACCCTGATCGGGGCCGAGGTCAGCCGCGATATCCGCCGCATCGCCGCTTTTGCCAGCCGCAATCGTATCCCCGTGCGGTCGCTCACCCTTGGTGAACATGAGGCCGAAGCGATCGCCCATGAATGCAAGATCGGCGATCCTCAACCCGCTGTTATCCTTGGTAAAACCGAAGTCATCCCTGACGCCACGCCCGCCAAGATCGCGCGCCGTCTGGGCCTGGATATCAGCATCGAACCTGACCATATTTTCGACGTCCTGGTCGTGGGGGGCGGCCCCGCTGGCGTTGCCGCCGGTGTCTATGCCGGGGCCGAGGGGTTGTCGGCGCTGGTCATCGAAGACCTGACCATCGGCGGGCAAGCGGGCACATCCAGCCGGATCGAAAACTACATGGGCTTTCCCACCGGCATTTCCGGCGCCGATCTGGTCTGGCGGGGCGAAGTTCAAGCGATGAAATTCGGCACGCGCTTTGCAGTGCCCCGCCGCGCGGTCAAACTGGAACAACGCGAAAGCGATGGCGTTTTCTGCATCACCATGGACGACGGTGATATCGTCTGCGCCAAAGCGGTCATTGTGGCGACCGGTGTGCAATATCGGCGTCTGCCCATCGATAATCTGGAACAGTTCGAAGGCATCGGCGTCTATTACGCCGCCACCGATATCGAGGCCCGCTATTGCCGCGATACCGAGGTCGCCGTGATCGGCGGTGGCAATTCCGCCGGTCAGGCCGCGATGTTTTTGTCACGCACCGCTAAACACGTGCATGTTCTGGTGCGCGGCAACAGTCTGGCCGCGTCCATGTCGGATTATCTGGTCAGCCGTCTGGAAGCCGACCCCAAGATCACCATCCATTATCGCACGGAAATGAAAGAGCTATCCGGCGATGATCATCTGGAACAGGTCATGATCCGTGATAAGGAAAGCGGCCAGGACTGGTCACTGCCCTGCCGCGCGGTCTTCATTATGGTGGGCGCCGCCCCGAACACCGACTGGCTGTCAGGCCTGGTCGACCTGGACGAAAAATGCTTTGTCAAAACCGGCGCTGATGTGGGGGCAGGGTCATCCTACGAAACCTCGCATCCCGGTATCTTTGCCGTAGGCGACGTGCGCGCCGGGTCCGTCAAACGCGTGGCTTCAGCCGTGGGCGAAGGATCGGTCGTGATCTCAAAAGTATGGGATTATATCGCAGACACCAGTTCCTGAGCAGTATTTTTGCGGAGTCAAAAAATGGTACGGACTTTGGGCATTGATTGGATGGCTCTGAATAGTATCGGTTTCTGCAGTTCCTCTTGACTCAGGCCGCGCGGCCCCCTAAACGCCGCTGCATCACATAGGAAGTGTCGAACTTCCGGTCTCTTGCGCTAAAAGAGATCGCCATCCGTCAGCGAGTTTCGCCCACGGGTGCAATTGTGCTTTGAACGGTCGCTTCCTACGTTAAGCGACACATGGGTTAATCAGGCCGAAGGAGGGCCGAGGGCATGTTTGAAAATCTATCCGAACGTCTCTCTGGCGTTTTCGATAAGCTGACCAAACAGGGCGCGCTGTCTGACGAAGATGTCAAAACAGCCCTGCGCGAAGTGCGCGTGGCCTTGTTGGAAGCGGACGTTTCGCTGCCCGTGGCCCGCGATTTTATCAAAGCCATTCAGGATAAAGCCACCGGTCAGGCGGTGACCAAATCCGTGACGCCCGGTCAGCAGGTCGTCAAGATCGTGCATGACGAACTGGTTCATGTTCTGGCGGGCGACGAAGAAGACCCTGGCGCGCTGAAAATTGACAATCCGCCTACGCCCATTCTGATGGTGGGTCTGCAAGGGTCGGGCAAGACCACCACGACCGGGAAACTGGCCAAGCGTTTGACCGAAAAGAACGGCAAGCGCGTTCTGATGGCCTCGCTCGATATCTATCGCCCGGCCGCGATGCAACAGCTGGCGGTTCTGGGCACGCAGATCGGTGTGGACACCTTGCCGATTGTGGCCGGTGAGACCGCCGTGCAAATCGCCAAGCGCGCCAAGCAACAGGCGACCCTGGGCGGCTATGACGTCTATATGCTGGACACTGCGGGTCGGCTACAGATTGACCAGACCCTGATGCAAGAGGTCGAAGATGTCCGCGATGCAGTGAACCCGCGTGAAACGCTGTTGGTCGTTGATGGTCTGACCGGTCAGGTCGCGGTTGAGGTGGCCGAGGAGTTCGACGGCAAGATCGGCATCAGCGGCGTGGTCCTGACACGGATGGATGGCGACGGGCGCGGTGGTGCGGCGCTGTCGATGCGCGCGGTAACGGGCAAGCCGATCAAATTCGTGGGCCTTGGCGAAAAGATGGACGCGCTTGAGGAGTTCCACCCCGAACGTATCGCCGGCCGCATTCTGGGCATGGGCGACATCGTCAGCCTTGTGGAAAAGGCCCAGGAAACGATCGAGGCCGAACAGGCCGAACGCATGATGCGCCGCTTCAAGAAGGGTCAGTTCAACATGAACGACCTGAAGATGCAGCTGGAACAGATGGTCAAGATGGGCGGTATGGAAGGGCTGATGGGCATGATGCCCGGAGCCGCCAAGATGGCGAAACAGGCCGAGGCCGCGGGCCTGGACGACAGCATCCTGCGCCGCCAGATCGCTCTGATCAACTCGATGACAAAGAAAGAGCGTGCCAATCCTCAGCTTTTGCAAGCCAGCCGCAAAAAACGCATCGCCAAAGGCGCGGGGCTTGAAGTGAGCGAGCTGAACAAGCTGATGAAACAACACCGCCAGATGTCCGACATGATGAAAAAGATGGGCAAAGGCGGGATGCTGAAAAAAGCGATGGCCGGGATGTTTGGCAAAGGCGGCCCTTCCGAGGCCGAGATTGCAGCGGCACAAAAGCAAATGGGCCAGATGCCCGGCGGATTGCCCGGTCTGGGCGGTGGCGGCATGCAGCTGCCCCCCGGTTTGTCGGGGTTCGGCAAGAAAAAATGATCCCCATCGGCGACATCCCCACGCTGGCCCAGTCGGCCCGCCACGCTGTGCCCTATTACGCGGGTCAGGCGGCGCGTCATTTGCGGGCTGTGCGTAAGGCCAAGCCACAGTTGCGGCGCAAACCGGTGCTGCGGAAAAACAGCAGGGTTGCGCGATGAACCCTATTTTGCAGACCGAACGCCTGACCATGCGCATGCCCCAGCCCAAGGACTGGGATGGTTTTCGTGATTTCATGACATCGGAACGGTCCCGCTATGCCGGTGGACATCTGACCGAAGCCAAGGCCTATCGCGCCTTTGGTTTTGAGCTGGGTCACTGGCAGCTGCGCGGCTTTGGGTCATTTGCGGTTTGTCTGAAAGGCACGGATGACGCCATCGGTATGGTCGGCCCCTGGCAGCCTATCGAATGGCCCGCCCCTGAAATCGGCTGGTTCATCTGGGAAGCGCACGAAGGTCAGGGCTATGCCTATGAGGCCGCGGTCGAGGCGCGCCGCTATGTCTATGAAGTGCTGAACTGGCCCAGTGCCGTCAGCTATATCGACCCCGCCAACGCCCGTTCTATCACACTGGCCGAGCGCCTGGGTGCAACGCTGGATAAAGACGCCCAGCCGCTTGATCCCGGCGATCTGGTCTACCGCCACCCCGCGCCGGAGGTGGTGTTGTGAGTATCCTCATTTTTGGTCATTGTATTCAGAGGGCCGCGCCGACCCGAGGGTGGCGCAATCGCGCCGCCCTGGGGGGTGGGTCGGCGCGGCCCGGTGGTTCCCAGCGGGCAGTTTCTCCACACAAAAAAAAATCTGTGGTGGCGCAATGATCCCCGTGCTGCAAACAGAACGCCTAACCCTTCGCGGACCCGAACTTAGCGACCTCGATGCATATGCCGAATATGGCGCATCGCCCAGAACCGCTTATGTCGGTGGGCCCTTCAATCGCGCCCAGGCTTTCGACAGGCTTTCAAACCTGATCGGCCACTGGCACCTGCGCGGTTTCGGACGGTGGATCATCGCAGACCAAGATACGAACGCCCCCCTTGGCATTGTTGGCCTCTACTACCCTGAAGACTGGCCCGAACCAGAAATCGCATGGAGCGTTTTTGCCGATGCAGAAGGGCGTGGCATCGCGTATGAAGCCGCCTTGGTCGCACGCACCTATGCCTATGAAACACTCGGCTGGACGACCGCTATCAGCCTGATCATCGACGGCAACACCCGCTCTTTCGCTCTGGCCGAACGGCTTGGCGCCAGGTTTGAGAAGATCTACACCCACCCGGAATATGGCGAAATGGCAATGTGGCGCCATCCGGGGCCGGAGGCGTTGCAATGATCCCCGTACTGCACACAGAGCGCCTTATCCTGCGTGGTCCGGTGATGGAGGATTTCCCGGCCTGCCGTGACTTCTTTATGTCTGACCGCGCCGCAGGCGTTGGGGGCGCAGTCGGTGAAACCGAAGCCTTCCGCCGCTTTGCCACGCTTGCCGGGCACTGGCACCTGAAAGGCTTTGGTTGGTGGATGATCGAAGAAAAGGGTAAACCCGTCGGTATCTGCGGCATCCACCATCCGCCTGTGAAAGAACATATGGAACTGGGCTGGAGCCTGTTTTCCGGCGAGGGACGCGGATTGGCCTATGAAGCCGCCCTGGCGGCACGCCGATATGCTTATGCGGTGCTAAACCCGGAAAAACTGGTCAGCTATATCCTCATGGACAACACCCGATCCATCGCGCTGGCCGAACGGCTTGGGGCTGTGTGCGAAACTGCACCCGCAGCCCACAACGCTGACGCGGGCGTCTGGGTCCACCCAACGGCAAAGGAGCTCTCATGACCGATGTCACCACCCGCGCCGCCGAGGTGCTAAAGGATCATCGCAGCAGCATCGACCGCCTTGATGCGATCCTTGTCTATACTCTGGGTGAACGTTTCAAACACACCCAGGCCGTGGGCAAGCTCAAGGCCGAACACGACCTTCCCCCGTCCGACCCGGCCCGTGAGGCCGCACAGATCGAACGGCTTGAAGACTTGGCGCGTCGGGCCGATCTGGATCCCGAATTCGCCAAAAAGTTCCTGAATTTCATCATTCAGGAAGTCATCCAACATCACGAAAAACACCAAACGTAAGGCGGGACACGTCCCACCAACCCATTGCAAAATCAGGAGACTACTAAAATGGCAATGAAAATCAGACTGGCCCGTGGCGGCTCAAAAAAGCGCCCATTTTATCGCATCGTTGCAGCCGACAGCCGCATGCCCCGCGATGGTCGTTACATCGAAAAGCTGGGCACCTATAACCCGCTGCTGCCGAAAGACAGCGAAGAGCGCGTGAAAATGGACATGGATCGCGTGAAGCACTGGATGGAGCAGGGTGCCAAGCCGACAGACCGTGTGGCCCGCATGCTGGAAGCCGCTGGCGTTCTGGACAAGAAAGAGCGTAACAACCCGAAAAAGGCCGAGCCCGGCAAGAAAGCCAAAGAGCGCGCCGAGGAAAAAGCCGCGAAAGAGGCCGAGGCCAACGCACCTGCGGAAGAACCTGCCGAGGAAGCCGCTGAAGAAGCTGCAACCGAGTAAGCACTGGATCGGCAAGTGCCTGAATTCTCGGATCAATTCCGGGACGATCTGCTGGATCTGATGCGCTGGCGGCGGGATGTCCGCCGCTTTCGCACCGATCCGGTGGATGAGGCATTGCTGACCAGATGCCTGGACGCGATACGCCTTGCGCCCTCGGTCGGTTTGTCCGAGCCTTGGCGTATCTTGCGGATCAACGGCGCTGCATCCCGCGCGGCGGTGTTGGACAACTTCAATGCAACCAACGCGAAGGCACTGTCGGGGTACGACGGCGATCAGGCGCAGCTTTACAGCACGTTGAAACTGTCCGGCCTGCGGGATGCGCCCGTTCATCTGGCTGTGTTCTGCGACGACAGCACAGACAAAGGCCACGGGCTGGGCGCGCAGACCATGCCGGAAACCCGCCGCTATTCGGTCGTGGGTGCGGTCATGCAGTTCTGGTTGATGGCCCGCGCATATGGGCTGGGCGTGGGTTGGGTATCGATCCTTGATCCACTGCAACTGTCGCGCGACCTTGACTGCCCCGCCGGCTGGACATTTATCGCCTATCTGTGCGTGGGCTGGCCGAAAACTGACGACGACACGCCCGAACTTGAGCAGGCTGGTTGGGAAAAGCGTTCTGGCACTTTGACGATTGAGGTAAGGTGATGACAAAGCGCTATTGGATCGGACTGGCCGAAGCGGCCTATGTCGACACGGTCAAAGACCAGAATGTCTGCCTGTTTTCGGGTGGGGACAAGCAAGCTGTCGAAGCCCTGTCGACAGGGGATCGCATCACCTATTATTCCCCCAATGACAGTCACGGCGGGGACCGGTTGGATCAGTTCACCGCATTGGCCGAAGTGACCGGTGACGACTGCTATCAGAAAGACGATTGGCCCGATCATCCGAAATTCGAAGCCTGGGTACGGGACTGCGCATACGAAGACGTGGGCGCCGTGCCACTGTCGGACGTCGCGGACCGCCTTGACTGCGCCAGCAGCCCGGACGATTTTTCGACGGGGCAGATCGAGATATCGGAAAAAGACTTCAACACAATTGCCCAAGCGATGAGGGATGCATGTTCCGACTGATCCGCATAGTGTTCTTTATCGGTGCTGTCTTTCTGGCTGGGATGATCTATCAGATGATGCAACACAGGGAAAATTGCAATCAGGCGGGCGGGCGCGTGTCGGGCGGGCTTTGTGTCGGAGAAGACAGATGACGGATCGTGTGTGCGTTGGGGCAATCGCGGGGGCCTTTGGGGTTCAGGGCGAGGTGCGCCTGAAAAGCTTCTGCGCCGATCCGCAGGCGATTTTTGACTATAATCTGACCGATGAAACCGGGGACCGTGCCTTTACCGCAAAACTGTCGCGCCCCATCAAAAACGGTTTTGCCGCACGGCTTAGCGGTGTTGGCACCAAGGAACAGGCCGATGATCTGCGAGGTCTGCGCCTTTATGCGGATCGCGCTGATCTGCCCGCGCTGGACGATGATGAATACTATCACACCGACCTGATCGGGATGGAGGTTCTGGACACCGGCGGCACATCCCTAGGCCGCGTGAAATCAGTACTGAACCACGGCGCTGGCGATCTGCTGGAAATCCATGCCCCCGGCCAACGCACCACCGTCCTGCTGCCATTCACCAAAGAGGCCGTACCTACCGTCGACCTACCCACCCGCCGCATCATCGCCGACCCGCCCGAGGGGGTGTTTTCTGAAGATGGGCAGCCAAAATGACCATCAAGATGATCTGCAGCACAAAGGCCGGATCTGGCCCGTTATTTATCCAAGTTAGATGCCCCGCTTCGCACTGAAAATTGAATACCACGGCGGGCCGTTTGCCGGGTGGCAGCGGCAGAATGATGTGCCGTCGGTTCAAGGCGCGGTTGAGGCCGCTTTGGCGCGGCTGGAACCCGGTCCCCACACCATCGCCGCCGCCGGGCGCACGGATGCAGGCGTACATGCAACGGCTCAGGTCGCCCATGCGGATCTGACCAAAGACTGGGACCCCTTCCGCCTGTCCGAGGCGCTGAATTATCACCTAAAACCCGACCCCGTTTCGATCCTGCAGGTGGCAAAGGTGGCCGATGACTGGCACGCCCGGTTTTCGGCCACCGACCGGCGGTACCTGTTCCGCCTGATCAGCCGCCGCGCGCCGGTGACCCATGACAAGGGGCTGGTCTGGCAGGTCACCCATGATCTTGACCTTGAGCCCATGCAACAGGCTGCGAAACACCTGATAGGGCGGCATGATTTCACGACCTTCCGATCGTCAATCTGTCAGGCCGATAGCCCGGTGAAAACGCTTGATGCCCTTGATATCGAGGCCTTTGACATCCCCCACGGGCGCGAGTTCCGCTTCCACGTCCGCGCCCGCAGTTTCCTGCACAATCAAGTCCGCAGCTTTGTCGGCACCCTGGAACGCGTCGGCGCAGGCAGCTGGCAGCCCGCCGATGTGAAAGAAGCGCTAGTGGCCCAAAACCGCGCCGCCTGCGGCCCCGTCTGCCCGCCCCAAGGGCTTTATCTGGCGGGGGTCGGGTATCCGGATGATCCGTTTGTCGAATAATCTGGATTCTTCACAACTTGCGGTCCGAGCTTAGCAGATTAACTGCCTTGTTTACTTGGACGTATCGGAAAATGGCTCTGCCACCACTTGCACTGAGTCTTCGTATAAGATGTATCCAACTTTATCGGACCGCACGATATCAATTATGAGGCCGTTTTCTTCCAATAAAGATTTCAACTCGAATGCTTTGGCAATTGGTTCATGTGCATCAGGTTTGAACCAGCTAAGACCTTTTGTGTTCCGACGGTAGTATCCTTTGGATTTTGTTCTATTGAAACGCTCAGGCACTGAAACATTAGAGCGAAAATATTCGAGCAGTTGTTCAAGCCTTTCGGCGGTAACTTGATCAAGATCCGAACTATGCTGCAACTCATATGCGGCCGTCAGTATTCCTGACCTATGCGCCAAGCCGCCCACCTTGTCTGCGCAAACAAATCTTAGATACATTGCACAATCTTCCTCTACATATCAAAAAAGCGGCAAAAGCTTCGAAAACCTGCACCGACCCAACGTCGTGATCAAATTCATTGCACATGGTATCTTGCGTTTTGGCTCAGATTCCCAATTATCGACCTATCCAAGAGGGAGTTACAACAATGAGAAAAACAACCTGTTTGCTTGCGGCCGGTCTTCTGATGACGACCGCGATTGCTGCAAGTTCTGAAACCGTTCGATGGGCCCGTGCGGGGGACAGCCTGACGCTGGACCCGCATGCCCAGAACGAAGGTCCGACGCATACGCTGGCCCACCAGATCTATGAACCGCTTCTGATCCGTGATGTGACCGGCGCGTTTGAGGCGGCGCTGGCCACCGACTGGGCGCCCAGCCCAGATGATCCGAACGTCTGGATCTTTAACCTGCGTGAGGGCGTGACCTATCACGACGGGGCCGAGTTTGACAGCGAAGACGTGGTGTTTTCCTTCAACCGCGCCAAATCCGACAACTCGAACATGAAAGAGCTGATAAATTCGATCGTCGAGGTGCGCGCGCCGTCGAAATATGTGATCGAGATGGTCACAGACGGGCCAAACCCGATCCTGCCCAGTAACCTGACCAACCTGTTCATCATGGACAAGGACTGGACCGAAGCCAACAATGTGGTTGAGGTGCAGAATGTCGAAGGTGGCGAAACCACCTTTGCTGCGACCAACGCCAACGGCACCGGTCCCTTTGTTCTGACCAGCCGTGAACCCGATGTGCGCACCGTTCTCAGCCAGAACGAAAACTATTGGGGCATGGATCAGTTCCCGATGGACGTGACTGAAATCATCTATACCCCGATCCAGAACCCCGCGACGCGTGTTGCGGCGCTGCTGTCGGGCGAGGTTGACTTTATTCAGGACGTTCCCGTGCAGGACCTTAGCCGCGTGTCACAAGCCGATGGTCTGGATGTGCGGACCGCCCCGCAGAACCGGGTGATCTTTTTCGGCATGAACATGGGTGCCGAGGATCTGGAAAATGACAATGTCGATGGGGCCAACCCTTTTGCCGATGTGCGTGTGCGTCAGGCGATGAACATGGCGATCAACCGCGATGCGATCCAGCAGGTGATCATGCGCGGTCAGTCCCAGCCCGCCGGTGTCATCATGCCACCCTTCGTGAACGGCTGGACGCAAGAGCTGGATTCGGCCACCTCAACGGATATCGAGGGCGCCAAGGCTCTGCTGGCCGAGGCTGGCTATGGCGATGGTTTCTCGATCCAGCTGGACTGCCCGAACGACCGCTATGTCAACGACGAAGCGATTTGTCAGGCGATCGTCGGCATGATCGGCCAGATCGGCATCACTGTGAACCTGGACGCAAAGCCCAAGGCACAACACTTCCCGCTGATCACCAATGGTGAAACCGATTTCTATATGCTTGGCTGGGGTGTTCCGACCTATGACAGTGAATATATCTTCAACTTCCTGGTCCACACCCGCGGGTCTGATCTGGGGTCATGGAACGGCACTGGCTATTCGAACCCCGAACTGGACGAGATGATCGTCAGCCTGGCCTCGAACACCGACCTGGATGCGCGGAATGCGACCATCGCCGACATCTGGGCCACCGTTCAGGACGAAACGCTGTATCTGCCGGTGCATCACCAGGTGATCAACTGGGGCATCAAAAGCGACCTTGGCATCGACGTCGACCCCGAGGATCAGCCGAAGTTCAAGTACTTCACAGCCAATTGATGTGACCATGGCGTGATCTAGGCTCACGCTATGGACAACTGCTAACAGAAATCCCCGGCAGTCCACTGTCGGGGATTTTCAATAAAAGGGGGATAGAATATGTACACCAAACTTGAAACCGACATACCGTTCGACCGTTCAGAGCATTTGCCCGGTGGGCACCACCGGGCCGCGCCGACCCGCCCCCCACGGGCGGCGCGTTTGCGCCACCCTCGGGTCGGCGCCGCCCTAAACAAGCTGCTCAAAAAACTGCACTTCCCTGGATTGGGATTTGCGTTAACAGCCGCCGCGCTGCTGACCAGCACGGCCTACGCCGAAACCTTCCGCTGGTCATCAACCACTGATCCGCAAACCATGGACCCGCATGCCGTCAACTCGGCCCCGGTGCTGGGTTTTCTGAACAACGTCTACGAAGGGCTTGTGCGCCGCGGCAAGGATATGACGATCGAACCCGCCCTGGCCGTCGAATGGCGCCCTTTCCCGGTTGAAAGCCAGTCGGCCGAACACGGCTGGCGCTTTGTCCTGCGCGAAGGCGTCACCTTCCACGATGGCAGCGCGTTCACTGCGGAAGATGTCTTGTTTTCCTACCAGCGCGCCTCAAGCGAGGCTGCCGATACCGCAAGTTGGTTCGCGCCAGTCACCGACGTGCAGATCAAAAATGACTACACCATCGATTTCATCACCAGCGCACCCAATCCGATCTTTCCCGACAGTGTCGCCAACTGGATGATCATGGACAGCGGCTGGTCTGAGACGAATGGCGCCGAAAGCCCCGCCAAGGATGCCGAAAACTTTGCCACGCTGAACGCCAACGGCACCGGTGCCTTCCGTCTGGTATCGCGTCAACCAGGGTTGGAAACCGTGCTCGAACCCTTTGATGCGTGGTGGGGGGAACCCGAACACAATATCACCCGCGCCATATTCAGCCCGATTCAGAACCCTGCGACGGCTGTTGCAGCGCTGCTGTCTGGTGAAATCGACATGATCAATCCGGTGCCCGTTCAGGATGCCACCCGCGTTGATCAGCGCGATGGGGTCAAGGTCATTCGCGGGATTGAGGCACGCGTCATCATGCTGGGCTTTGCCCATGATCACGAGGCGCTGAAGTTCGGTGCGAATGAAGGTGACCCCAACCCCTTTGCCGACGCGCGTGTCCGCCAGGCCGTGGCACAGGCCATCAACGTGCCTGCGATCCTGCAAACGATCATGCGCGGCAGCGCCGAACCCGCCAGCCAGTTGGTCAGCCCTGCGATGCGCGGCTATGTCCCCGCGCTGGCCGACCGTCCGGCCTATGATCCAGAAGCCGCACGTGCGTTGTTGGCCGAGGCCGGGTATCCCGACGGCTTTTCCTTTGGCCTGAAATGCCCCAACGACCGCTATCTGAATGACGAGGCTGTCTGCCAGTCGCTGGTGCCCATGTTGTCTCAGATCGGTCTGAACGTTGAACTCGACAGTATGCCCGTGCGCAACTACTGGCCCGAACTGCGGGCGGACAATTTCGATATGTACCTTCTGGGATGGTCGCCCGGCACGTTTGACGCCGAACACCCGGTCCGCTTCCTGGCCTCAACCCCGAACGAAGAACTGCGTCTGGGCAGCTGGAACTTCGGCGGATATTCCAACGCCCGCGTGGATGAGCTGCTGCCCATGGTCCAGTCCGAGCTGAACGACACACAACGCCAGGCGATTCTGGATGAGATCACTCAAATCCTGCAGTCCGAAACTGCCTATGTTCCGCTTTACGTCCAACCCCTGATCTGGGGCGCGCAAGACAACATAGACCTGACCCAACGCCCGGATAACTTCTTTATCCTGCGGTGGGTGACAGTGAACTAAACCTGCGCCAAGGCGGGGAACGACCCTGCCTTGGCTTTACCATCAGGCGTTGATCTGAATTTCACCTTCATGCAGGAAGCATTTTTTGTCGAATAACGACATATCGAAGGGATTTGGCATCCGTATATCCGACACATCCGGCATGTGTTTTGCGTTCAAATCAAACGATCGATGAATTTGTGAAATCATGAGAATGATTGAACCAGTTTTTCTGGAAAACTGCCGCAATGAAACAAGCTGATCATTGACCGATGGATGGGTTCGTTTCTGATCCAGTAACTGCAGATAATCAACGACCGCCAGGCTGTTTGCGTTCAGCTTCAAAAGTCGGTCCATGATGCTTTGCGCACAAATATCGTCGGACGTATCGACCACAACAGATTTAAACTGACGACCAAGCCCAAGTGCGTCTACGCGATCGGCAATGTCTGTGTCGTTATACTCCAGACTGAAAAAGACTGCTTTTCTATTAATGTCATTTGCAAAAGCCGCCAGTTCCATGCCACGCGAAGTCTTTCCATGACCGGGTCGGGCGCCAAGAAGACCCATTTGGCCTGCTTTCATTCCTGACAAAATGCTTTTAGCCGGCCCCGAGATTTTGATGGATTGTGCAAGATGGCTCCATCCTTTGAAGCCTTCAGATTGTGCAATATGATCTAGGGCTTTACGAAGTGGAATAGCCCGGTCACGCGACATAAGTCTGGCTTGGCGCTTTAACTCAAAAATTGGAACAGAAAGTTTCATAAGAACCTCTTCTTTCCGGACGATCCTCGCAATCCCCCCTTATGCGACGCTCCGATGAAGATCGGTTCATTGTGTTCAAATGCTCTACACGAAAAATGCTTCCCGGTTGGGGGGCGGAGGCCCGAGCGTGGCCTTGCACCTACACATATTGATACTTCTCAGATCGCTCAAGCCAGGAAATGTCTTATCCTAAGAATGACGAACGCTCATATCCCGCACGACAAAGACCGGAGATTCGCAGTGCCGGACGACTCGTTCAAAATTGGCTTTGAAAATTCGCTGTTCAGCGCAAATCCCAGCATTGCCAAAACAATGCCGAGTAGCTTCGCCCGTTTCGGGATTATATCAGATCGCCACAAAGAAGCGCGTGAAATCAGAGTGGTTTGATTGGGGTTTGCAGACAATCGTAGAGAGATACTTTTGAGTTTCTTACTAGGTTTGGCAGTGACCTACTCTCCCACGTCTTAAGACGCAGTACCATCGGCGCTACAGTGCTTAACTGCCGAGTTCGGGATGGGATCGGGTGTTTCACTTGCGCTATGACCACCAAACCGAGAAAGAAACTCAAACATCCAAGTCGGGTGTGACTTTTGATCAGAAGCCTAGCTTCTACTGGATCAAATCAAGCCTATTGGGCAATTAGTACCGGTCAACTGAACATGTTACCATGCTTACATCTCCGGCCTATCGACGTGGTGGTCTTCCACGGCCCTCAGGGATACCTTGTTTTGAGGGGGGCTTCCCGCTTAGATGCCTTCAGCGGTTATCCTTTCCGATCATAGCTACCCAGCACTGCCGTAGTCGACAACTGGTCCACCAGTGGATCGTTCACCCCGGTCCTCTCGTACTAGGGGCAACTCCTCTCAAGTATCCTACACCCACGGCAGATAGGGACCGAACTGTCTCACGACGTTCTAAACCCAGCTCACGTACCTCTTTAAATGGCGAACAGCCATACCCTTGGGACCTGCTCCAGCCCCAGGATGAGATGAGCCGACATCGAGGTGCCAAACGGTGCCGTCGATATGGACTCTTGGGCACCATCAGCCTGTTATCCCCGGCGTACCTTTTATCCGTTGAGCGATGGCCCTTCCACTCGGGACCACCGGATCACTATGGCCGTCTTTCGACTCTGCTCGACTTGTCAGTCTCGCAGTCAGGCTGGCTTCTGCCATTGCACTCAACGAGCGATTTCCGACCGCTCTGAGCCAACCTTCGCGCGCCTCCGTTACGCTTTGGGAGGCGACCGCCCCAGTCAAACTACCCACCACGCAGGGTCCCGGATCCGGATAACGGACCGCGGTTAGACATCAAGCAGAACAAGGGTGGTATCTCAAGGGAAGCTCCACAGAAACTGGCGTTCCTGCTTCAAAGCCTACCACCTATCCTGCACATGTTGTGCCTGATGCCAATGCGAAGTTGTAGTAAAGGTGCACGGGGTCTTTCCGTCTAACCGCGGGAAACCTGCATCTTGACAGGTAATTCAATTTCGCTGAGTCGATGTTGGAGACAGCGGGGAAGTCGTTACGCCATTCGTGCAGGTCGGAACTTACCCGACAAGGAATTTCGCTACCTTAGGACCGTTATAGTTACGGCCGCCGTTTACCGGGGCTTCAATTCAAGGCTCTCACCTCTCCTTTTAACCTTCCGGCACCGGGCAGGCGTCAGACCCTATACGTCGTCTTGCGACTTCGCAGAGCCCTGTGTTTTTAGTAAACAGTCGCCACCCCCTGGTTTGTGCCCCCAGCCAATACTTGCGTAGAAACTGGGCCTCCTTCTCGCGAACTTACGGAGGTATTTTGCCGAGTTCCTTCAACATCGTTCTCTCAAGCGCCTTGGTATTCTCTACCGGTCCACCTGTGTTGGTTTAGGGTACGATCTAATGGAGGGCTATTTCCAGGAACCACTGAACTGCCGGGGAAACTACTCCGATTCCGACAATCTTTGTGATCCGTCACATCCTCCTGGCCCAGGAATATTAACCTGGTTCCCATCGACTACGCCTTTCGGCCTCGCCTTAGGGGTCGGCTTACCCTGCTCAGATTAACTTTAAGCAGGAACCCTTGGACTTTCGGCGACAGGGTCTCTCACCCTGTTTGTCGCTACTCATGTCATCATTCTCACTAGTGATCTCTCCACCGGATGGCTCACGCCCCGGCTTCACAGAAAACTCCGCGTCTCCAATACGGGCGAACCCGTTAAGGAGACATGGAATTATGTCACACTACGCTCTGCTACCATGCCTTACGGCATCCTAAGCTTCGGCTCATGGCTTGAGCCCCGTTACATCTTCGCCGCAGGACAACTTATTTAGACCAGTGAGCTGTTACGCTATCTTTAAAGGATGGCTGCTTCTAAGCCAACCTCCTGGTTGTTTTGGTCGTCCCACCTGCTTTCCCACTTAGCCATGAATTGGGGGCCTTAGCTGTAGGTCAGGGTTGTTTCCCTCTCCACGACGGACGTTAGCACCCGCCGTGTGTCTGCCATCTAGTACTCCTCGGTATTCGGAGTTTGGTTAGGATCAGTAAGCCTGTGGGGCCCCATTACCCATCCAGTGCTCTACCCCCGAGGGTATTCGGATGACGCTCTACCTAAATAGATTTCGCAGAGAACCAGCTATCTCCGAGTTTGATTGGCCTTTCACCCCTAGGCACAGCTCATCCCGATCTTTTTCAACAGATGTGGGTTCGGCCCTCCAGTAAGTGTTACCTTACCTTCAGCCTGGC
>NZ_JACNMP010000012.1:80000-114576 GCF_017592335.1 Pseudaestuariivita rosea
CTCATTCATCGGGATCGACCGGCCATTGGGCTGCACCAGCCGCACATGCCGCCGCCGCATCTGACGCGGTTCGGCCACGCCGACCGAATGCGCGATCATCTCGACTTCGCTGATGATGCTTTGGGCGTAACGGGCGACCTTTACATACTTATCTTCGACCACCAGCCCTTTTTGAAAGCGCGGGTCATGGGTGGTGATGCCGGTGGGGCAGGTGTTCTTGTTGCACTTCAGCGCCTGAATACAACCCAGCGCGAACATGAACCCACGGGCCGAGGTCACAAAATCCGCGCCCGCCGCCAGAGCCCAGGCGACATCACCGGGATTGACCAGCTTGCCGCTGGCGACCAGCCTGATCCGATCTTTCAGCCCCGCCGCATCGCGCAGGTTTGTCACCATCGGCAGGGCCTCGCGGATGGGCATGCCCACCAGATCCATCAGCGGCATGGGCGAGGCCCCCGTGCCGCCCTCGCCCCCATCAATCGTGATAAAGTCAGGCGCGCTGTCCGCCCCGCGGTCATTGATCAGCTCAAACAGCTCTTCAAACGGTTCAGCCGCGCCAGCGACGGTTTTAATGCCGACAGGTTTGCCGGTGACCTCTTTCACGTGCGCAATGAAATCCAGCAGGTCGCCGAAATCATCGACTTCGGCATGGCGATTGGGCGACAGACTGTCGGCGCCGGGGATGATACCGCGAATTTCGGCAATCTCGGGCGTGATCTTGGCGGCGGGCAGGATGCCGCCCTTACCGGGTTTCGCCCCCTGGGCCAGCTTGATTTCGAACATCCTGACCTGATCATGTACCGCGATCTGGCGCAGCTTGTCATCGGACAACGTGCCATCGGCGTTCCGCACACCGTATTTCGCCGTGCCAATCTGAAAAACGATGTCGGCGCCGCCTTCCAAGTGAAAGGGTGACAAGCCGCCCTCGCCCGTGTTCATCCAGATGCCCGTCTCTTTCGCGCCGCGGCTCAGCGCCAGAACGGCAGGCCGGGAAATAGCACCATAACTCATCCCCGAGATATGAAAGATCGACGTCGCCACATAAGGCACCCGCGCATCGGGTCCGATCACCATCGGCTCGGTCGAGGCGAACTGATCGTCCAGCGGCGGAAAGGCGGCATTCACAAATAAAGGCGTGCCCACCGCATCGATGTTCCGGGTCGACCCAAAGGCAATTGTGTTGCCTGCCCCTTCGCCTGCACGCTTGACCCATTCGCGTTGCGCGCGGTTGAACGGCAATTCCTCACGATCCATCGCAAAGAAATACTGACGGAAAAATTCACCCAGTTTCGAAAACAGCTCGCGGAAGCGGCCGATCACCGGATAATTGCGGCGAATGGCGTCGTGGGTCTGCGTCCGGTCGATGATGAATAAGACCGCGGCGACCGCAAAAAAGACGCCGATGATAAAGACAAACCCAAGTGCCAGCGCCTGCAGGGCATAGCCTGCGAATTCCATGAAAAACATACTGCCCCTCGTGATTGATCGACCCCTGCCGCACCTTAGAAACGGATCGCGGATTTTCACAGCAGATAAACTGCAGTGACATATTTGTGATTGGAAAGGCGAAATTGCCATGGCTTAGGCAGCCTGGCCCTTTCGTCAAGCACACTCGGCGGGAATCCCCGCAGAACCAAACATGATCTCACCCCGTATGAGTTTTGATGCCAACAAGGCATTCGCTCAGTAAAAAAGGGAGACATCAATATGTTTCGCAAAACACTTATTGGCCTGACAGCCGCCGCCGCACTGGCAACATCAGCCTTCGCTATGGGGGAAAAAGATATCGTAGACACAGCCGCCGACGCTGGCAGCTTTTCAACCCTGCTGGCCGCTGCAGAAGCCGCTGGTCTGGTTGAAACACTGAAGGGCGAAGGCCCATTCACCGTGTTTGCCCCAACCGATGAAGCCTTTGCAGCGCTGCCCGAGGGCACTGTCGAAAGCCTGCTGCAGCCTGAAAACCAGGAACAGCTGGCCGCGATCCTGACATACCACGTTGTGCCAGGCCGTGTAATGTCGACCGATCTGTCGAACAACATGGAAGCCACGACCGTTCAGGGCAGCGACGTGACCATCATGACCGAAGGCGGCGTGACGGTCGAACAAGCCAATGTCGTGACGGCCGATATTGAGGCATCAAACGGTGTGATCCACGTCATCGATGCTGTGATCCTGCCACAATAAGTCGGGAACAAATCGACGATAGGCGCGTTACCACAACGCGCCTATTTTATTAATTGGGAATGAGGGGAAACTCATGAAAAGACGTACAACACTGAAATCCATCGCGGCCGTTGCAGCACTGACCATCGTGACAGCCTGCGCACCTGCGTCACGCGATTCAAACGACATCGTCGACATTGCGGCGGGCGATGATCGCTTCTCGACTCTGGTCGCCGCCGTACAGGCCGCCGATCTGGTCGATACACTGAAAAGCGATGGTCCATTCACCGTCTTCGCACCCACAAACGAAGCTTTCGCCGCGCTGCCTCCGGGCACGTTGGAATCACTGCTTGAACCTGAAAACAAAGATCAGTTGGTCGCTATCCTGACCTATCACGTGGCCCCGGGTGTCGCCAGTTCCAGCGACCTGGCAGGTCGCCGCACACGTGTGCTGACAGCCAATGGTCAGTTCGTACCCATCGACGGCCGTCACGGAGTCGTCGTTGACGGCGCAAACGTCATCATCCCGGACATCATCGCCAGCAACGGCATCATTCACGCCATCGATCAGGTGATTTTGCCGGATTAATGCGTGACCTTGTAATATAACTCGAAATGAAAAAGGCCCCTGCAACAGGGGCCTTTCGCGTTTTTAATGAGCTGTTGGAATATAAAGATCATAGGGCAGCGCCGGCTCGAGGGTGGCGCAAACGCGCCGCCCTGGGGGGCGGGTCGGCGCGGCCCGGTGGTTCCCACCGGGCGGCTTCGCTTCTGCAAGGTAGTGTTATAGGTTCAGATCGATACCTTAGTGAATAACAGCGTCGCCCGGCGCAGGCCTATTGGATGTGGCCAGCCGATCGCCCACGATCAGCCCGTCCGCCCCCGCGGAAACGGTAACGGTATCACCATCAACGACATCCCCAGCCAGCAGCATCTCGGCCAGTTGGTCCTGCAGTGCCCGTTGGATCACGCGTTTCAGCGGGCGGGCGCCGAAGACGGGGTCATAGCCTTCGTCCGCCAGCCATTTATGCGCGCCCTCGTCCAATTCCAGCTCGATCTTGCGGGCGGCCAAGCGTTTGCGCAGGCGGGCCAGTTGGATATCGACAATACCGTCCATATCGGCGCGGGCCAGACGGTCGAAGATGATCGTCTCATCCAGACGGTTCAGGAACTCGGGCCGGAAATGCGCACGAACGGCGTCCATCACATCGCGCTTCGCGTCCGAACTATCAGCCCCGTCCGGCAGTTGGCTTAACGCCTGAGCGCCAAGGTTCGACGTCAGAACGATCAGCGTCTGCTTGAAGTCCACCGTGCGGCCCTGACCATCGGTCAGCACACCGTCATCCAGAACCTGCAACAGCACGTTGAACACATCCGGGTGGGCCTTTTCGACCTCGTCAAACAGGACAACCTGATAGGGCCTGCGCCGCACGGCCTCGGTCAGCACACCACCTTCGTCATAACCGACATATCCGGGGGGCGCCCCGATCAGACGGGCGACGGCGTGTTTTTCCATGAACTCGGACATATCAATGCGCACCATCGCGCTGTCGTCGTCGAACAGATACTCGGCTACAGCCTTGGTCAGCTCGGTCTTACCGACACCGGTCGGCCCTAGGAACAGAAAGCTGCCCAGGGGGCGATTTTCGTCGTTCAACCCCGCCCGCGCCCGGCGGACCGCATTTGCCACAGCCGTCACCGCCTGTTTCTGGCCGATCACCCGCTTGCCGATTTCGTCTTCCATCCGCAGCAGCTTTTCACGCTCGCCCTCCAGCATCTTGCTGGTGGGGATACCTGTCCAGCGTTCAACCACACTGGCGATCTGTTCAGGGCGCACGGCCTCTTCGACCATCACGTCGGTCTCGGAATTCTCGACCTCGACCAGTTTCTTTTCAAGGTCCGGAATAACGCCATAAGACAGCTTACCGGCCGTTTCCAATTTGCCTTCACGCTTGGCGATGTCCAGCTCGGCGCGGGCGCGATCAAGCTGTTCTTTCAACGCGCGGGCGCCTTCCAGCTTGTCCCGTTCCGACTGCCACTGCGCCGTCATTTCAGCTGATTTCTGTTGCAAGTCCGACAGCTCTTTTTCCAGCGTCTCAAGCCGGTCCGCACTGGCGGCGTCATCTTCCAGACGCAGTGCTTCAGCCTCAATCTGCTTTTGCAGGATTTCCCGGTCCAGCGCATCCAGTTCTTCAGGCTTGCTGTCAACCTCCATCCGCAGACGGCTGGCGGCTTCGTCCACCAGATCAATCGCCTTATCGGGCAGGAAACGATCGGTGATATAGCGATGGCTGAGCGTCGCAGCGGCCACCAACGCCGAGTCACTGATCCGCACGCCATGGTGCAATTCGTACTTTTCCTTGATTCCACGTAGGATGGACACGGTATCCTCAACCGTTGGTTCGGCCACCATCACCGGCTGGAATCGCCGCGCAAGGGCTGCGTCTTTTTCCACGTGCTTGCGGTATTCATCCAAGGTGGTCGCGCCCACACAGTGCAGTTCACCCCGCGCCAAAGCGGGTTTCAGCAGGTTCGAGGCATCCATCGCCCCATCCGCCTTACCGGCCCCGACCAACGTGTGCATTTCGTCGATAAACAAAATGATCTCACCCGCAGCCGAGATCACTTCGGACAGGATCGCTTTCAGGCGTTCTTCAAACTCACCCCGGTACTTCGCACCAGCGATCAGCGCACCCATGTCCAGCGCCATCAGCTTTTTATTCCGCAGCGATTCCGGCACATCACCATTAATGATCCGCAGCGCCAAACCTTCGGCAATCGCGGTTTTCCCCACGCCGGGTTCGCCGATCAGAACCGGGTTGTTCTTGGTGCGACGGCTAAGAACCTGCATCGTGCGGCGGATCTCCTCATCCCGGCCGATGATCGGATCGATTTTGCCCTCCTCGGCGGCCTCGGTCAGGTCACGCGCGTATTTCTTCAGCGCATCATAGCCTTCCTCGGCGCTTGCCGTATCAGCAGTACGACCCTTGCGGATGTCGTTGATCGCAGCATTCAGCGCCTGGGCATTCACAGCACCTGCGTCCAAAGCATCCTTTGCCTTGGATTTCACCATGCTCAGCGCCATCAGAATGCGTTCCACTGGAACAAAACTGTCGCCGGCTTTTTTGGCAACCTTCTCGGCCTCGTCCAGAACCTTGGCGGTGGTGTTGTCCAGATAAACCTGCCCCGCATCGCCGCTGACCTTGGGCTGTTTCGCCAGCGCGGCCTCGACCGCCTCGACCACACGGGTTGGCGCGCCGCCTGCGCGTTTGATCAGGTTGCTGGCCAGCCCCTGATCGTCATCCATCAAGGCTTTCAACAGGTGTTCGGGCGCCAGCCTTTGGTGACTTTCCCGCATTGCGATCGTTTGTGCGGCCTGAATAAAACCGCGTGACCGTTCGGTGAACTTCTCTAAGTTCATCGTATCTCTCCTTCCGTTAAGCGCCCGTTTTGATCAATGCCTGCTTTGCAGCACATCTGGTTTGGGCCTTACGGGTCAGATGGATATGCCATTTGCCAAATTCAAGATTTCCGGGCAAAGGGGGCGGGGATTTTTGGAAAGGGACAGGATATGAGCGATGACCGCCTAATCGTGGCGCTGGATGTGCCGGACGCCCTAAGCGGATTGCAGATGGCTGAACGGATCGGCGATGCGGTGTCGTTTTACAAGATCGGGCTGGGGATGCTGACGGGCGGCGGGCTGGCGCTGGCCAATGAGCTGAAACAGGATCACGGCAAACGCATCTTTCTGGATATGAAGCTGTTTGATATCGGCGCCACGGTAGAAGCCGCAGTGCGCGGGCTGGCGCAATTTGATCTGGATTTTCTGACGGTCCACGGCGACCCGCATGTGGTCCGCGCCGCGCAAGAGGGCAAAGGCGGCAAGGACCTGAAAATCCTGGCGGTGACGATCCTGACGTCGCTCGACCGCGCGGACCTGGACTCAAGCTGCCTGAAAGCGGGATCTGTGCAAGATCTGGTACTGGAACGCGCCGCCAAGGCGTTTGAAGCCGGGGCTGACGGTGTGATCGCTTCCCCGCAAGAGGCCGCCTTGATCCGCGCCCTGCCCGAAGCTGATGGTAAACTGATCGTCACGCCAGGTGTGCGGCCCGCGGGCGCGGCGCTGGGCGATCAAAAACGTGTGGCGACACCAGCGCAGGCCATTACGGACGGGGCGGATCATATCGTTGTGGGGCGCCCCATATGGCAAGCGCCCGACCCGAAATCCGCCGCACAACAGGTTCTTGCGGAACTGCCCTGACCAACGCCCTTTGCCCCGCATGGCCGGTCCGGCTACAGGGTTGTTGGGTCTGATGATTATAAGAAAGGTGGCGCCACCGTCTTTGGGTTAGTTTTGCCAGAAAGGGGCGCTACTCCCCCGCTTTCAAGTCTCATGCATGATCTTTCAGGCGGCTTGCATGGCGGGTCGTAAATCCGCAACGCAAGTTCTGGAAAACCATTTCCTTAGTCCGACGTCGTGGGATGGGGTTTTATGTCTCAGATGCTAACATCTGGTTGGGGTTGAGTACGGTGGGATTTGAGTATTTTTGCCAAGAAGAAGGGTTAGGGCCGTCTCGGAAACGCTCTGGAGAGCGTTTCAGGCCCGAACAGGCAGAGCCCAGTCACTCCATTCCTTCTTCTTGGATTAAATACTCCGGGGTGTGGGGCAGAGCCCCACTTGCTAAAGACCGCTTTTCAGGGTTCGTTTGCATTCGCGGGGCGGGCGACCTTCGTGGCTGTAAGCCGACACGCCGCATATGCTGCAGCGATATTCGTCAAAGCTGCCTTTCCCGCGCCCGACCGCTTGCCAGCGACAGCGCTTGCCGCGCAAAAGCTGTGTATTGGACCGGATTACAGCCCAATAGCGCCAGATCAAAAACGCGGTAATTGCACCAAGGATCAGAACAAGGGGCATTGGTCAGTCGTTGATATCTGTTTCCCAGATCTTGACCTGACCCTTTTTCAGCTTGAACGTCTTTTTCAGCAAAATCCAGGCGGCCAGTGACACCAGGGCAAAGATTACCAGCATCCATGGCACGGTTCCACCGACCAGGGCTGGTCCGCCGATCGCCAAAAGCAGCGCTACAACAGCCGCCCCAATAGCGAAGCCCAGCAAAACAAATGCGGGGGCCACGACCTCAAGAATTGCCATGATCAGCGCGGCCGAGGCCCAGACCCACCATTGGAAAAGATATTCTGTCATGGCTTACCTTTTAGCATCTTAAAAGCGTCGCCAAAAGCCTCAATGGCATTGGCAGGTAGAACGATGGTCGACTTGCCGGTGCCATTGCCCAGCGCATTCAGTGCCTCGACCTGTTTCAGGGCCACCTGATACTGCGCGGCCTCAAGCCCGTTTTCCTGAATGGCGACGGCGACCACCTGCGTCGCATAGGCTTCGGCGTCAGCCTGAACGCGGCGGGCCTTGGCCGTCTGCTCGGCGGCGTAAAGTTCAGCGTCGGCGTTAAGTTCCACCGCGCGCTTTTTCCCCTCGGCCTCGGTCACCTGGGCACGGCGGGCACGTTCGGCGTTCAGCTGCTGAAGCATCGCTTCGCGCGTGGCCTGATCCAGGTTCACGTCCAGAAGTTCGGCGCGCGTCACCTCGACGCCCCATTCATCCACGGCATTTTCAATCGCCACCTGAATGGATGCAATCAGTTGTGACCTGTTCGATTGCACTTCGTCCAGTTCCATCCGGCCAATTTCAGCACGCACGATACCGGCGACAGTCGTGGCAATGGCCGCATCAATATCGCGAATCCGGTAAACGGTCTTTTCGGGTTCGGTGATCCGGTAAAACACACTTGTTTCGACCTGTACCAACACGTTGTCGGCAGTGATGGCATCCTGGCTCATCGTGGGCAACTGCCGTTCCAGAATGGAAATCTTATGCGCCACGCGGTCCAGAAACGGCACGATAAAGTTGATGCCAGGCCCAAGAACCGACCGCAGCCGCCCGAACCGTTCTACAACATATTTTTCCGACTGCGGCACGATGCGGACGCCCAGAAAAATACAGACGATGACAAAAATGGCGAAAAGTATCAGAACGATGTTTCCGCCTAGAAAATTCAAAATGGTATCTTCAATACTCATTGGGTGCGATCTCCTTAACCTCGCACCCTATATATGGGGCATCACACGGATTTGAAGCGAAACCCTTGTGTGGCGAGGTTTGAGCTTTCGCGCATTGCACTGTGGACACACCCTGCCACAACCTCGGCGGTCGCAGCGCTAAGCGTCCAACCCAGATGCCCATGCCCAGTGTTGTAAAATACGCGTGCATTGCGACCCGCGCCCACACGCGGCATCATGTTGGGCATCATCGGCCGCAGCCCGGCCCAGGGCACAACACTGGCGGTCGAAACATCGGGAAAATGCGTTTCACACCAGCGCACCAGCGGCGCTATCCGATCGGCACGGATATCGCGGTTGATGCCGTTGAATTCGGCCGTGCCCGCAATGCGGAACCGGTCGCGGCCCAGGCGGGATGTCACGATCTTGGCGTCATCATCCAGCAGTGACACCATCGGCGCCGCGTCCTGACTGCGCGTGTCGCGCAGATTGACGGTGATCGAATAGCCCTTGACCGGATAGATGTTGACCCGGTCGCCCAGCTGGCGCGCAAACTGGCGGCTGGCGACACCGGCGGATACGACGATGCCGTCGAATTTCTCGGCCCCCGACGCGCGGGTCACCGTCACCGCGTCATCGCCCGCGACCACGTCTGTCACATCTTCGCCCAGGGCAAAGGTCACACCCTGTTGTTCCAACCACTGCGCCAGACCGACGGTATATTTGTGAATGTCGCCCGTGCTGTCGCTTTCTGTCCAGAAGCCACCGACGATGCCGCCCTTCAGCCGTGGCTCAATCCGGGCCACCTCATCCGGGGTCAGCTCACGCCGGTCCAAGCCGCCTTCGCCCAACAGCTTCGTGACCCGGCGCGCATGGGCCATATCACGGTCTTTCTTGTAGAAATGTAAAATACCGGCGGGCGAAAAATCGAAATCCACCCCCGCCTGTTCGGCCATTTCCATATGCAGCGCGCGCGCCTTGATCGCCAGACGGGTCGTTTCAACCGTATTGGCGCGATATTTCGGGATGTTGGCCAGAAATTCGGTCATCCAGCTGATCTTGTGCCAACTGGGCTTGGGGCTGACCAGCAGCGGCGCATCGGATTGCAGCATCCACTTGATGCCTTTCAGCACGGTGGCCCAGGTGTTCCAAACCTCGGCATTGCTGGCGCTTAACTGACCACCATTGGCGAAACTGGTTTCCATCGCCGCGTATCGGTGCCGGTCATAGACCACCACTTCCATGCCCCGCTGATGCAATTGAAATGCCGTCGTCACGCCGGTAATCCCGGCGCCAATCACTGCAATCCGTGTCATCCTGTCTGCTCCTATGGGCACACCTCATGGCCCATGCCCCCTCCGTCTGTGACCTGAGAGTTTCACCTGCACCCCGCCGTTCAGGGCCCAAGGCTTGCTCCTTCGGTGCGCCTTGCGGCGGCTCTTCGGAGTGTTGCAGCCCCACCGGTCCCTGGTGCCTGAGAGTTTACCGGGGCGGTTGCTCCTTCGGCGGCGCGATGCGCTCTCTCCCGGTGTGGCTGTTTCCTATCGGAAACTTGCCATGACGCAGGGTCAAAAATCAAATGAAATTCGTGCATGATTTATATGAATGCCACAGCATGCCGCTTTTTTATTCACATTCGTGAACAATCGCATTTATATCGGGCCAATGAATTCAATAGGGGGATTAATATGCGATTTATACGGTACGGCATCAAAGGTCAGGAAAAGCCGGGGTTATTGGAAGAAAACGGGACGATCCGGGATTTGACCCCGAAGTTTGACGATATCACGCCCGATAATTTTCAGGACCTTATGGCGGTTGATCCGTCGATCTACCCCGAGGCCGGGCTGCCCGATCGTGTCGGCGTGCCCTATACCGGCATCGGCAAGATCATCTGCATAGGTCTGAATTATCACGCCCATGCGGCGGAAACGGGCAAGCAGGCGCCGCGTGAACCGATTGTTTTCATGAAGGCCACATCGGCCCTGAACGGCCCCAATGATCCCATTCGCCTACCCCGCGGATCGCAGAAAACCGATTGGGAGGCCGAGCTGGGCGTCGTCATCGGGCGCGAGGCGAAATATGTATCCGAAAATCAGGCGCTGGATCATGTCTTTGGCTATGTGGCCATGAACGATGTGTCCGAACGCCACTTTCAGGCTGAACGCGGCGGGCAATGGACCAAGGGCAAAAGCTGCGACACCTTCGCGCCGGTTGGGCCATGGCTGGTGACGCGCGATGAAATCCCCGATCCGCAGGCGATTCAGTTGACCATGTCCGTCAACGGCCAGATGCGTCAGAACGGATCGACGTCCGATATGATCTTCAGCGTGGCGCATATCATCAGCTATCTCAGCCAGATGATGCGGCTGGAACCCGGTGATCTGATCGCGACGGGAACGCCCGCGGGTGTCGCCGCCGGTATGAAGCCGCCGCAGTTCCTGAAACCCGGCGATACGCTTGAGATGACCGCCGAAGGGCTGGGCATGCAGCGGTCAACGATTGAGCAGGATAGCTAAACAAGGGGGCGACCGTCCGCGGGTCGGTCGCGTCCCATTGTTTTTGAATTCTAACCTTTTGCCAAAACCTCAAGATCCGCCAGCACCGCATCGGCGACCTCGATCCGGGTCCTTGCACGCTTCTCAAACCGCCCCGCCCCCGGCAGTCTTGCACCCTCTTGCGCCTCAATCGCGCTGATCAGCCGTTCCAGTGTCGCGGCAAAACCACCACCCGACCCGGCATCGGGATTGATCGCGATAATCGTCTGCCCCAGCCCCGGCGGATCGCCTTTGTCGTCAAACAGGCTCGATGCCTCGCCCGCCAGATTGGCACCTGTCAAAGCCGCCGCCATCACCTCAACCATCAGGGCCAGCGCGGCCCCTTTTGCACCGCCTGCGGGCACCATCGTTCCGGCCATGGCTGCGTCAGGATCCGTCGTTGGCCGACCTTCGGCATCCAGCGCGATGCCTTCGGGGATCGGTTCGCCCTTGCGTTTGGCGGCCATGATCTTGCCCCGCGCCACAGCAGACAGCGACAGATCAATGACCAAGGGTGCTGTCCCGTCACGGGGTGCGGCAAAGGCGATGGGGTTCGTCCCAAATACCGGCATCCGCCCACCCCATGGCGCCATCGCGCCGGGTGTATTGGCCACCATCAGCGCGACCAGCCCGGCCTCGGCCAGACGTTCGACGTGCGGGCCCAACTGCCCGGCGTGATGGGACCGAAAAATCGTGGCATAGGCGATGCCCTGATCCAGCGCGGCGGGGCCAAGTGCTGCAATCGCCGCATCAATCGCGGGATAGGCAAAGCCGTGGCCTGCATCCACGCGAATGGCGCCGGGGGCGGTATGGTAAACCTGAGGCACAGCACGCCCATCCACCTTGCCCGCACGAACCTGGGCCGTATAGCTGGGCATCCGGCTTAGCCCATGGCCCGCCTGCCCATCCAGTTCCGCCGCGACCAGCGCCTGCGCCACACGTGCGGCCGTTACGGGCAGAGCACCCGCACGTTCAAACGCCTGTGTGGCCAGCGCCGTTAACTGCTCTACCGTTCTGATCTGCGGCATTTATCCTCCAATTAAAATGGGCAATTAATTATGATCTAATGAAACCGCCCGGTGGGTACCACCGGGCCGCGCCGACCCGCCCCGTCACGCCAAAGGCGTGCTTGCAGCACGACGGCGGCGCGATTGCGCCACCCTCGGGCCGGCGAGGCCCTCTGTTTAATGACTGTTGATACGGAACCTAACCTTAAGCCGAACGATAAAGCTTTGTCATCGAGAACTCGACATGGCCCAGCGCCTCGGCCGCGGTGGCGCGTCCGTTTGCCGTCCGTTCAATCATCTCGATCAGGGCATCACCGGCCTGATCAATCGTTATCTCGCGGCTCAGCACGCCCGTTACGTCCACATCGATGTGTTCCGACATCGTGCGCAGCGTCCGCGGGTTGCCCGAGATTTTGATCACCGGGACAATCGGGTTACCCACGACATTGCCCTGACCAGTCGGGAACGTATGGATCACATAGCCCGCCGCCGCCATCAGCGTCACACATTCCGCCGCGGCCGAAGACGTATCCATGAAGTACAGCCCCGGCCCCTTTTGCGGTGCCTCGGCCGGACCCATCGCATCGATGTATTTGCACTCACGCCCGATCTTTTCCAGGTTGCCCAGTGCCTTTTCCTCGATCGTGGTCAAACCACCCAGAATGTTGCCCTTGGTCGGCTGGCTGTCGGACAGGTCCGAGGTCTTGAACGGCTCAATGACCTCATCCTGATAGGCCTGGAAGATCTTCATGAACTTCTCGCCCGCCTCAGGCGTCGCCGCGCGCTTTTCGCAGATATGCTCGGCGCCCGTGATCTCGGACGTTTCACCAAAGCAGCCATAAATGCCATGCGGGATCAGCTTGTCATACATATTCCCGACCGTCGGGCAGGAGCTAAGCCCCGTCGTCGTGTCACTTTCCCCGCACTTCGTCGAAATCCACAGATCCGTCACCGGGCAGGGCTCTTTTTGCAGCTCACTCGCCCAATGCACGAACTCTTTCGCCTTCCAGCTGGCCGCGCGGATCGTCTCAAAATCGCCCTTCTGCTCAATCGAAAACTCGGCCACAGGCTTGCCCGTTTCGCGGATGCCATCAGCAATCACCTTCGTCCACTCAGGCTCAATCCCGATCACCACAACAGCGGCCACATTCGGGTTCGACCCGGTGCCGATCATCGTGCGGAAATGCAGCTCAAGATCCTCGCCAAACTGCAACCGACCATAAGCATGTGGGATCGCCATCGTGCCCTTGACGTTATTCGCCACAGCCTCACACGCGGCATTCGAAATATCGTCCACGGGCAAAATCACCACATGGTTGCGCACACCCACGCGCCCGTTCTCGCGGCGCCAGGCATTGACCGTACGGTTCGTGAAATCCAGTGCCATCTTACCACCTCTTCGTTTTGCAATTATGAGTATGAACGTGCCCGCCCTTTTCCGCGGGGCCGACCATCTTGCCGATATCTTCACCATATTTGATGACCGTATCGCCCTGGGCCAGATCGCCCAAAGCAACCTTGTGACCAATGGGAATATCGGCCGTCACGGTCAGGCGAAAATCGGAATTATCCTCGGTCACGACGCACAGCATATCGGTGCCGGCGGTCAGACCCTCGACCACGACAACACCCACATTATCGGCCTTGTCGTGCACAAGAAGCTGCGGCGCACTCATCTTGATCTCCCTCTCTTTCATGAACTGCGCACAGCTTTAAACGGGCTTTCAGTCTTATACAAGAGTTAAAATATAAGACTTGCATTCCGATCCGCTTTTCATCAGTGTCGCGACCATGTCAACACTCTATCAGCGCATACTGGATGACCTGACCCACCGCATCGCCACGGGCGCGCTGTCACCGGGGGAAATGCTGCCGTCTGAAACCGACCTTGGGGCGGAATACGGCGTCAGCCAGGGCACCGCCCGCAAGGCGCTTGGATTGCTTGAGGCACGGGGGATTCTCGAACGCCGTCAGGGCCGGGGCACCTTTGTCGCGCGGTCGACCGACGAACGGGCGCTGTTCCACTTCTTCCGCCTGCGCGCCACCGACGGCAGCACCGTGATCCCGCAACTGGAACGCCAGACCGTGCGCCGTCGCAAGGCGACCAAAGCCGAACGCGCGCTCAGCCCCGATCATGTCTACGAAATCGACCGGTTGCGCAGTATCCGGGGCCGCATGGCCGCCCGCGAACGCATCATCGTGCCCGCCCACCGCTTTGCGGGGTTGAACCAACGTGACGACCTGCCCAACGCGCTTTATCCCTATTTTCAGCGGGTGTTCGGCGTGACCGTCCTGAACGCCAGCGAAGACATCACCCCCCTGACCGCCCCCCATGATGGGTACGAGGACCTAGAGGTCGCGGCCACGAGCCCCCTCTTCTCCATCCGCCGCCAGGCCTGGGACGTCTCAGAAAACCTCTGCGAACTCCGCCAGTGTGTGTATGTAGCCGAAGGCCTCTGCTACTCCGCTGATCTGAGGTGACGGGTTCCAAATTACGTTGCATGGTCACTTCATGGTGACTTCACCGTTACTGACAAATGCAATCTAGAGTTGACTTGTACGGATATTCTTGATTTTCAGTCCATATGGCGTGGAGCCTAGGTGTGGCGCGACCTACCCGGCCTTTATAAGGTCGATGACGACCTTTCTGGGAAACTGGATTGGCGACAGTGGTTCGAAAGATCTACTGGATGGTATCGACAAACAAACTTTGTCGTTTCCCCTTACTCTATGCGCCTCACCGACTTTCAAGAGAGTAATTATGCGAAACGAACTAAGGTTAGAAATAAAACGGTTGAGCAAAAAAGCCTTCGATAAAGAACGAAAGCAGGCGGAAAAGGAAGAAAAGTACCGTGAAAAGTTTACCAGACGGACAGGGCTACAAGCGACAAGGCCGACAACTAGGACTAGACTATCATTGCACCATCATTTCAATGCTAGGCATTGTAAGCGAAACGCAAATGTAATTGCGACTGCAATCTGGCGCAAAGTACTCGCCTTTGAGTATGATCCCGAGCCAGCAGTACTATTTGAGATACCAAAGCCAGACGGCTCGCAGCGAGTAGTGACGGCTTTCGGTATACCTGACGCTGCTGTAGCCAATGTACTTTTGCGCAGGAGATTGAATCGAAATAAAAAGAGGCTTTCTCCTCATTCTTATGCTTACCACCCAGATAAGAATGTTTTTGATGCAATCTTGGCTCTTAGAGATTTTGACAAGGATGGAAAGCTTTTCGCTGTTCAAATTGACTTCGAAAAATATTTTGACAACATTCCTGCCAACTATTTGAAGAAGAAGATTTCTGATCGCTCCACCGTCAGTCTTACACCGCATGAACGACATATATTTGAAGCGTTTTTGCATCATCGATTTGGAGATACAGAGGCATATCGAACAAAAACATTTAAGCGCAAAATCAAAGGAACGCCTCAAGGCTCTTCTGCCTCACTGATTTTAGCAAACCTCGCCAACCACGATCTAGATCGCAAGCTATCTGCGGAGTCAGGGAAATTTGTTCGATTTGCTGATGATGTAGTTGCTATTTGCGGCAGTTATGAAGAAGCACAACGCCTCGAACGATGTTTTGACAGGCATTGCGTAGAGAGCGGTCTTATTGTGAATAGGGAGAAATCGCCTGGAATTGCCATTATTTCAGATCATACCCAAGAAATTCGAACCATAAATGACTTCATATATCTTGGATATGCGTTCAAAGATGCTGGGTTGAGCATGCCCGAAAAAACTAAGAAGAAGCTACAACAAAAGATATCTCGGCTCGTGAATATCTATTTGATCAATAATTTGAAGCATGGGTTCAACCAAGACCGAGCGAATAGAGCGAACAGTTACGATTGGGACTTGCTTGGTCTTATATACGAACTGCGCCGTGGTTTTTATGGGGGACTTAAAGAGCTGGAAATTCAAAACTTTCTTTATGATCATGGAAAACTCAAAACGATGCGTGGATTGATGGGCTTTTACTGTCTTGTTGAAGACCCTAGTATACTTAAAGAACTCGACGGCTGGACAGTAAATATAGTTCGCCGTTCATGTACTATTCGCAACAGAATATTGCAGAATAAATACGGCTTAAGTTGTCCAACACCAGCCAATCAAGACCTCATTCTCGGTAACTGGATGCCACAGTCAGCGTGGCGGAAAAATGGGTCTGAGCAAGAGCCTGTTGAAGTGCAGTTTCCCAGCCTCGTGCGTGGCTGGAGAGCTGCGCGAAAGCACTTTTTTACATTTGGTTTGGAAGAAGTGCAGGCACCGGGTTACGATTCATCTTTTGATGTATCATCGTTGTTTGATGCATTTGATTATTAAATCTTCTCAATGTTTTTAATCTTGATCGACATCTGGAATTAACCCTTCAGCAATAAAAAGATTAAAATCCGGATCATAGGGATCGGATGCGCGCTGGTTGGTCCCGCGAAATACGATAAATGTGCATTTTACACATTTATTTTGGCCTCTTTCCCCAAAAATGAGCAAATTACACATTTATTTTGGCTTAAAATCCATACGCACGCTGCGTTTACTTTTGTGACGCTGCGTCTGTTATGGGCATCCCGATGGCGTCGTTTTCAAAAAGCGCAATATTTTCAGCCTTCTGAAGCCATATCTACTCCAACGCACGCCAGCCGATATCGCGGCGGCAGAACCCTTGGGGCCAGTCGATTTGATCCACCAACGCATAGGCCCTGTCCCGCGCCTCTTGCAGGGTGGCGCCGCGCGCTGTCGCATTCAAAACGCGCCCGCCCGTCGCGATGACCTGCCCGTCTTTCTGCGAGGTGCCTGCGTGGAAACAGATCTCAAAACTGCTTTCCGGCAAATCATCCAAACCTTTGATCACGCTGCCTTTTTCATAAGACCCAGGATACCCATCCGCCGCCATCACAACCGTCATCGCATGATCGTCTGCCCAGTTGACGCGCATCTCGGCCAGCCGCCCCTCGGCGCAAGCCTGCATCAAATCCAGCGCCTGCGCGCCCAGTCGCATCATCAGGACCTGACATTCCGGATCACCAAACCGCACGTTATATTCCACCAGCCGCGGCTGCCCGTCCTTGATCATCAGCCCTGCATAAAGCACCCCCTTGAACGGCGTTCCACGCCGCGCCATTTCGGCGACGGTCGGGCGGATGATCTGATCCATCGCCTTGTCTAAGACGTTGTTATCCAACACATTTGCGGGCGAATAAGCGCCCATTCCGCCGGTGTTCGGCCCTGTGTCGCCTTCGCCCACACGCTTATGATCCTGCGCCGTCCCGATGGGCAAAACATCCTGTCCGTCACACAGTACGAACAGTGACGCTTCCTCGCCTTCCATGAACTCTTCGATCACAACCTCGGCGCCCGCAGCGCCAAATGCACCACCGAACATATCGTCGATGGCGGCCAGTGCCGTGGCCTCGTCCATGGCGACCACAACGCCCTTGCCCGCGGCCAGACCATCGGCCTTCACGACGATGGGCGCCCCTTGTAAATGTATGTATTCCTTGGCTAAATCAGCTTCATCAAAACGCGCATAACCTGCCGTCGGCGCACCCGAGGCATCGCAAATTTCCTTTGTGAACGCCTTCGATGCCTCTAATTGCGCCGCCGCTTGGGAACACCCAAACACCGTCAACCCTGCCGCCTCTAACCGGTCCGTCACACCCGCGGCCAACGGTGCCTCGGGGCCGACAATCACAAAATCAATGGCGTTTTCTTCCGCAAAATTTGCAACGGCCCCGCCGTTTTCGATATCCAGATCCGCGCATTCCGCAATCGCCGCGATCCCTGCATTGCCCGGCGCCACAATCAGCCGGTCGCACTTGGGGTTTTGCTTCACCGCCCACGCCAGGCTATGTTCGCGTCCGCCGCCGCCCAGGATCAGAATATTCATACGTACCCACCTCTTGCTTGGCCTTTGCTGTGGCGCGTTCTAAGATCAAGCAGACCCAAGCACAAGCGAGCTGTCATGGACCTGATCGACGACCCCATTCCCGGTGAAAACGCCCCCGAATTCACCGTGACTGAAATCTCAGGCGCGATCAAACGCACGATCGAAGGTGAGTTCAGCCATGTTCGTGTACGCGGGGAAATCGGGCGTGTATCACGGCCACGGTCAGGGCATGTGTACCTTGATCTGAAAGACGACCGATCGGTGCTGTCGGGTGTGATCTGGAAAGGCGTCGCCAGCCGTTTGGCCACACAGCCGGAAGAGGGGCTGGAGGTCGTCGCAACAGGTAAACTGACCACCTTTGGCGGGCAGTCAAAGTATCAGATCGTGATCGAGGACATCGCCCCGGCCGGCATGGGCGCCCTGATGGCGATGCTGGAGAAACGCAAGAAAACCCTTGAGGCCGAAGGACTTTTTGATCCCGCACGTAAAAAACCATTGCCCTATCTACCCGAGGTGATTGGCGTTGTGACGTCGCCTTCGGGGGCCGTGATCCGCGATATCCTGCACCGTCTGCGCGACCGGTTCCCGCGCAAAGTCATGGTATGGCCTATTGCCGTTCAGGGGGTAAATTGCGCGCCCGAGGTCACCCGCGCTATCAAAGGGTTCAACGCCATGACGCCCGGCGGCGCGCTGCCACGGCCTGACCTGCTGATTGTGGCGCGGGGCGGTGGTTCGATCGAGGACCTGTGGGGCTTTAACGAAGAAAGCGTGGCACGTGCCGCAGTGGCATCTGACATTCCGCTGATCTCGGCCGTCGGGCATGAAACCGATACGACGCTGATCGACTATGTCTCGGACCGGCGGGCGCCGACGCCGACGGCCGCTGCTGAACTGGCAGTCCCTGTCAGGATCGAACTGCTGGCCTGGGTCGATGGCCAAGACGCCCGCATGACCCGCGCGCTAAGCAATCTGATCGGCCAACGAAAACAGCGCCTGAGGGATCTGTCGCGCGCCCTTCCGCGCCCCGAAACACTGGTGGCACAAGCCCGGCAACGCCTGGATTACATCGAAGACCGGCTGCCCGCCGCGCTTAGATTAGCCGCACAACGCAAAAAGCTGAAGCTGTCCGAGATATCAGGCGGTCTGAAACCATCCGTCCTGTCCCGCAGTTTGCGCGAAGACGGCAGAAAACTGGATGACCGCATCGCGCGACTGACCCCCGCACTGGCCCGAAATAATCGCGACAAAAGACTGCGACTGGATCAGACCGCGCGCGGTCTGCGTCTGCAGTTGCTGCAAGACGATCTGCATCGAAAGTCGGATCGCTTTACACAAACCGTCAAACGACTGATAGATGCAGCCAATCGTCAGCAAGTTGACAGACACGCCAGACTGACCAGTCTGGACAGGTTGCGCGAAACTCTGGGATACAAGGCGACATTGAAACGGGGGTATGCCGTTGTGCGTGGTGATGGCGATGTGGTGACATCAAAAGACAAAGCAGGCCAGGCAACCATTCTGGAACTTGAATTCGCAGATGGTCGCCTGACCCTAGGGGCAAAACCACATAAGACCAACAAAACTAGCGCCCCCGAACAAGGTTCTTTGTTCTGACCTCTTAGTTCCCCAAGCCAGAACATTGTCCGTATATTTTGAACTCTCTTACTTCTAAACACCCACTTCAGGCCCAGCACACATCATTGGCTGATCAGCCTGCTTTAACTCATACAGTTTGGTCGAGTCGGGATCGTTTTCAAAAACCGCAACGATCCCGTCCTGTTCCTGATAAAAACTCCAACATTGTGGATTTGGATTGTCCTCGTAAACAAAACAGATCAACTCCGCATCCACGTACCAGTATCCCTCGCTACACTCACCATTTAAAAACGACCAACGTACTCGACGGTCGGACAGATACTCCTCTGCGCCATAGGGCGGCAGACCCACCTCGCCGTAAAAGATTGTCTTTCCAGTGACATACTCTTCGAATTCCTGCGGGCTCATCCGGTTTTCCGGTGCCCCCCATACTGGCAACGCAACAAGCAGTAAGACAATCAAAAGCCTCATAGGTACACCTTGGCAAAATCTTAACGGTTGCGCCAAGCCCGCCTGCCACTCATCGGCAAATTTCAGCTACAACCATAGAATGATTCTATAATTCACTTACGGGACCGGAATGGACAGGGGGTGTCGCATTTAACCGTTTGGCAGTATTCGAATTCATCTATAAAAAGGCAGATGGTTCGGAGGAACGCCCGTGGCGCTTGATGAAAAACAGGGAATTTGGAAGTCCGGCAAGGGCAAAGGACGCAAAACGCCCAAGGGTCGGCAACTGGATGATCTTGCCCAGCGAGAGGTGTGCGAATTGCTCGGCGATGTTCCGCGTAGGCGGGACCTTCTCATCGAGCATCTGCACATTTTACAGGATCATTTTGGATATCTGTCCGCCCGACATCTGCGCGCACTGGCCGAAGAGATGCGACTCGGTATGGCTGAAGTCTATGAAGTTGCGACGTTTTATGCACATTTCGATGTCGTGAAAGAGGATGAGGCGCCACCGCCAGCCATAACGATTCGCGTCTGTGATTCGCTTTCGTGCGAATTGGCAGGGGCACAGAAACTGAAAGCCGCACTGGAAAACGGGCTAGATGATGGCCAGGTTCGCGTGCTGCGCGCGCCCTGCATGGGCCGCTGCGATACCGCACCAACGGTCGAATTGGGGCATAATCATATCGATCACGCAACACCGGATAAGATCACCGCAGCCATCGCGGCGAGCGACTTCAGCCCCGAGATACCCGATTATTGTTGCCTGAATGAATACAAAGCCGACGGCGGCTATCGCACTCTGACAGCATTACGGGCGGGCGGCGATCCCGAAAGCATTCAGGGCAAACTGTTGGACGCCGGGCTGCGCGGTCTTGGGGGGGCGGGGTTCCCATCAGGTCGAAAGTGGTCGTTCGTGCGCAGCTACGATGGGCCCCGTTATCTGGCCGTGAACGGTGACGAAGGCGAACCGGGGACCCTCAAGGATCGCCACCATCTGGAACGCGACCCGCACATGTTTCTGGAAGGTATGCTGATTGCGGCCTGGGCGATCGAGGCCGAGACCTGCTTTATCTATATGCGCGATGAATACCCCGCGGTGCTGGAAATCCTGCGGCGCGAGATCAAGGCGATTGAGGACGCAGGCATTGTCCAGCCGGGCTATATCGATCTGCGCCGCGGCGCGGGCGCCTATATCTGCGGTGAAGAAAGCGCGATGATCGAAAGCATCGAGGGCAAGCGCGGCCTGCCCCGCCACCGCCCGCCCTTTGTGGCGCAGGTCGGTATCTTTGGTCAGCCGACGCTGGTTCATAATGTCGAGACGCTTTATTGGGTGACCCGTATTTGCCGGAACGGGCCCGAGGTTTTGAACAGTGTTGAAAAGAATGGTCGGCGTGGTTTACGAAACTATTCGATTTCGGGGCGGGTCAAAAATCCGGGCGTCTATCTATTGCCCGCTGGATCGACGATCATTGATATCATTGAAGCTGCAGGCGGCATGATGGAAGGTCACGTTTTCAAGGCCTATCAGCCGGGTGGGCCGTCATCTGGTCTGCTGCCTGCGTCCCTGAATGATGTGCCACTGGATTTTGACACGTTGCAGGACCACGGCACTTTCATCGGGTCGGCCGCTGTTGTCGTTCTGTCTGACCAGGATAGCGCCCGTGCTGCGGCGCTGAACATGCTTCGGTTTTTTGAAGACGAAAGCTGTGGTCAATGCACTCCCTGCCGCGTGGGCTGTGAAAAGGCCGTCAAGCTGATGCAAGCCGACAGTTGGGATCAGCCCTTGCTGGAGGAGCTTTGCACAGCCATGGCCGATACATCGATCTGTGGCCTAGGGCAAGCAGCGCCGAACCCGATCCGGCTGACAATGAAGCATTTTTCGGACGAGATATAAGGCCGTCCTGGCCCGCGCAGGAATTAACGTAACAAGCTACAGCTAGTTTAGTCGTCTTTACCTATTCAATCTGCCTATAAGGTCCGATTGTCCGCCCCATACCAATGAAATGCTCAAATCCCGCGCGTTCATATAGGGAAACCGCCTTTTTGCTAGCGATCAAGCTGATAAAACAGCTTTCCGGCAGTTCGGCATAACACCACGTCACCAGACGTTCTGTGATGGCGCAACCCCAGCCTTGCCCTTGAAAATCGGGATGTACCGCGATGTCCGCTAAAAGCGCGAAGCACCCACCGTCGCCAATCACCCGGCCCATACCAACCAACTGTCCGGCCTCACGCAGCCATACCGCATAAAGCGCACCGGTTAACCCACGGGCCGCGGCCTGGTGTGTTCTGATGCCAAGGCCAGCCGCCGCCCGCAGATCGATGTATTCCTGCACTGTGGCAGGTGTCTGCGACCACTTAACCATCAACACCCGTTAATGCCTTGGCGAAGTCTTCCGGGTCGAAAGGTGCCAGATCGTCAATCTGTTCGCCGACCCCAATCGCATGGATCGGCAGCCCGAATTTATCGGCCAGCGCGACCAGAACGCCGCCCTTGGCCGTGCCGTCCAGTTTGGTCATGACCAGTCCCGTGACATCTGCCAGCTTCTGGAATGTCTCGACCTGACTTAGCGCATTCTGCCCGGTCGTGGCGTCCAGAACCAACAGTGTGTTGTGTGGTGCGGTTTCGTCCTGCTTGCGGATGACCCGAACGATCTTGGCCAGTTCCTCCATCAGATCGGCGCGATTTTGCAACCGCCCTGCGGTATCGATCATCAGCAAATCGGCACCGTCGGCTTTGGCCTGCGCCAAAGCGTCAAATGCCAGACTGGCGGGGTCCGATCCTTCGGGCGCTGTCAACACTGGAACGCCCGCGCGTTCACCCCAGACCTGCAACTGTTCTACAGCAGCCGCGCGAAATGTATCGCCCGCGGCAATCACCACCTTTTTGCCCGCGGCGCGAAACTGGCTGGCCAGTTTTCCGATGGTCGTGGTCTTGCCCGAGCCATTGACGCCCACCACCAGAACGACCTGGGGTTTGTTGGGATAAAGCGGCATCGGCTTGGCGACATTTTCCATAATGCGGGACACTTCTGCGGACAGAAGAGCCTTGATTTCATCGGTCGATACCTTCTTGCCAAAGTGGCCCTCGGCCATATTGGCGGTCACCCGCAAGGCCGTATCGACGCCCATGTCAGATGCGATCAGCAGTTCTTCCAGTTGCTCAAGCATGTCGTCATCCAGCGCACGGCGCACGACGACCTTATCACCGCGGCCCAACATACGACCCAAAACACCCGGCTTGGGTTGTGGTGCAACCTGTTGCACCGGCGCTTCTTGCTGAACAGCCTCGGGCTGGGACGCCTCAACCTCGCCGCCCTCTTCGACAATTGCATCCAGGCCCTCTTCAATCTTGGAAGAGGACTTGAACATCCGATCTTTCAGTTTCTTGAAAAATGCCATTCCACCACCGTCACTTGCATTGACCCCACCTAATGGCTTTGCGCCAGATTTGAAACCTTGATCTGTGCCGCAAGGTCAGTCTTTCAAAGGTCATCTTGTCCATTTGACATTCCCCGACCAATGGACACGATAGTTAAGTCCAACAATGAGGGTTCAAAAATGAACATACGATTCCTTTCCTCTGCTGCCGCGGTCGCGCTTATGACGACGACAGCGTCGGCGGAATACACCCTGCATGTCATCCATATAAACGACCTGCACAGCAGGATTGAGCCGATCAACCGTTTCGACAGCACCTGTTCGGCCGAAGATAATGCCGAAGGCAAATGCTTTGGCGGCGTCGCACGGGTTGCCACCAAGATCAATGACTTGCGCGAAGAGCTGGCCGGTCAGAATGTGATCGTTCTGGATGCGGGCGACCAGTATCAGGGGTCGCTGATGTACACGACCTATAAAGGCGATGTTGAAGCCGAGATGATGGAAAAGATCGGTTTTGACGCAATGGCCGTGGGCAATCACGAATTCGATGATGGCCCCGAAGGTCTGGCCAAGCTGGCCGATGGTGTCAGCTTTCCTGTGATCTCGGGCAATCTGGATCTGTCGTCTTCGAACGTGCTGAACGGCAAGGTCGAAAATCATGTGGTTCTTGAAGTGGGTGGCGAACGGATCGGCATCGTTTCGGCCCTGGCGACCGACACCGTCGAAACATCAAGCCCCGGTGCAAATGTTATATTCCAGGATGAGATTGAAAGTCTTTCAGCCGATGTTGCCACGCTGGAGGCCGAAGGCGTTGATAAGATTATCGCGTTGACCCACGTCGGACTTCCCAAGGATATTGCCATTGCCGAAGCCGTCGAAGGGCTGGACGCCGTGGTGGGCGGCCATTCTCATACCCTGTTTTCAAACACAGAAGAAGGCGCCGAAGCTTATCCACGGATGGTTGGCGACACACCTGTCGTTCAAGCCTATGCCTATTCGAAATACGTCGGTCATCTGGTGCTGACCTTTGATGATGCCGGCAATGTGACAAGCGCCACGGGTGATACGATTCTATTGGATGCCAGCGTTCAGGAAGACCCCGAAATCGTTGCGCGTGTTGCCGAACTGGCCGGTCCGATCGAAGAGATGAAAACGCGCGTGGTGGCTGAAACCGCCGAACCGATTGAAGGGGACCGCAGCGTTTGTCGCGCGATGGAATGCCCGATGGGTAATCTGGTGGCCGATGCGATGCTGGACCGTGTCAGAGATCAAGGTGTGACGATCGCATTTCAGAATGGCGGCGGTCTGCGTGCCTCGATCGATGCGGGCGAAGTGACAATGGGCGAAGTGCTGACCGTGCTGCCGTTCCAGAACACCCTGTCAACATTCCAGATCAGCGGTCAGGGCCTGATTGATGCGCTGGAAAATGGTGTCAGCCAGGTTGAGGATGGTGCCGGTCGTTTTCCACAGGTTGCAGGCATGAGATTTGTCTGGGACGACGAAGGTGAACCTGGCAATCGGATTCGCACGGTTGAGGTCATGGATGGTGATCAGTGGGTCCAGATCGACCGCGAACAGGTCTATTCGGTTGTGACTAATAATTATGTTCGCAACGGCGGTGATGGTTACAGCATGTTCTCAACCGATGGGATGAATGCCTATGATTACGGCCCCGATCTGGCGGATGTAACGGCGGAATATCTGGCAAAAGTCGGTCCCTATACGCCCTATACCGACGGCCGTATTACACAGGAATAAGAACAAGAATGCCCCGGTCTGCCGGGGCATTCGCACCCTCAGATCAGCTTTTGCGCCTGTTCGACCCAATTGTCGCGACTGACCCGCCCACTGAACCCTTTCAGATTTTCATCCATCCAGGCCACTTCTGCCTGACCCCAGCCAGCGATCTGGTCGAAATGGTATATTCCCATGTCATTACACAGCTTTTCCAACTTTGGCCCGATACCATTGATTTTCTTCAGGTCATCCGGTTTGTCGTTACGGGGTGCGTTCAGTTTTTCAGGTTCCTTGATGCTTGCACCCTTGGACCCTGTATCGAAAGTTGGCGCAATCGCGATGGTTGCAACATCATCGGACTGATCAAGTTGCCTGCGCAACATCGCGATTTTTTCGGCTTGTTCACGTTCGGTCATGCGTGACAGATCAAGATCAGCCCGCAGTCTTTCGGTTTCGGTTTCAAGCACTTCCTGTGCGCCGTATCCCCAGATGATCCAGCCAGTGACCAGACCCAGAACCGACGCAGCGATCAGAAGGCCCCAGATCTCTCCGACCAGAAAACCCCATTCCTGGAACATAAATCAGTTATCCTCAGCTTCTGTCTCTGCTTCCAACGAACCAGACCAGCCAAGAGGGATACGTTCCTGTTCTAACTCGATAACACGGTTAGTCGTTGCCACGAACGCGCCCTTGTTCCGACGACCTGGCTGGGCAATCGCATCCCCCGATATGCCACGATCCAATAAAGCCTGCCGCAATGTCATTGCCCGACCTTGCCGCAATGCCGCGTTTTGGGTGGCGTTACCAGGGCGATCCACATAGCCCTCTAATGCAATTGTCACATCCGTATGGGTTGTGCAATGCCGTAGTATTGCAGCCACAGAATTAATGGCCCGCGACGACTGAACATGAAGCTGATCTGATCCGGCGACAAAAGTGATTTTGCGCTGTGCCAGTGCCTGACGGGCGTGCTGTTGGCACTGTTCCGGCGTGGGCTCGAAACTGACAACGGGCAGCCAGTATCCATCATAAAACTCTTCAACCCGACGGTTTGAGGCATTCAGGCGAACGGTCCCGGGCTGGGGCGGCTGGTCAGTGGTTTCAACCGTAACAATGGTATCGGGAAACAGGGAAGTCTGCAGTGACCGATAGACCTGCTGCCGGTCCATTGCAGGCGGTAGCGTGACATCAAATTCCATGCTTTCAGTGTCGATCTTCAGCCGGGCACTTTCAAGATCCGGCAACCAATAAGCCAGTACCCGCATCTGGGACTGAGCCAATCCGCTGTCACTCAGGATGCTGCGATCAATATCGCCGCTCACTTCACGCACATTCAGAATTTCGGCAATCCGTGTGGCGTTCATGCCTGCAGGCACCCGTCCGTTGACCGAAACGCCATCAATCACACTGTACAGTAGCTCAAAGTCAGCGGGGCGGTCATCGATATAGATATCCAGATCGGTTTCGACCACATAGTCAATCGGCACACCCAAAAGCACAGTTTCAGCATAGGCTTTGACTTCGGGCGTGTGGGCCAGGCCGGTCAGCCGCACGTGACGGTCCTGAACATGCAACTCACCGCGCAGCAGAGTATCCAGCGCTTCAAGCGACAGGTTCACCACCGCGGGCCACGCCCGATCAGGGGATCCGGACGCCAAAAGCAGATTATCTGCTGCATCATCCAAGTGCAGGCGCAGCATATCGCGGGCGTTTTCGGTTGGTACAAGGCCATCATAAGTCGTTTGAAAAGATGTCTTATGGGCGCTGAACACATAGGGCGAAATACTGGGCAGCACGTCCAGTTCATCCACAACCGTTCTGCGACCATTGATCTGATTTAGTTGAGCCAATAGCAGCTTCTTTTCATCAAGCGTGTCTGCATAGCCAATCACGGTAATATCACGGCCCGAAACGGCAGTCTGGACATTATGAACCGAGTCAACGACAGCAAAACTTTGTGCCGCGCGCACTTTGATTTTTGCCTGAATGAAAACAGCATGATGACTCTGGGCCAGAAGACCCAGCCCTAGCAGGCCGAAACCGAACACGGCTGCTCCTAGAATGAGGCGCAATTTAACCTCCGCCATAACACGCAATAATCAGCGTTAAATTTCCGCAAATAAATCCAAAACTCAATAAAAACCAGTGCCAAACGTCAATACGCGCGAAGAACAGCCGTTTATTGCCATTGGCTAAGCACGTTCTTGCGTTAAACCGCCTTTTTCAGACTTTCGTCCAGGTATATTTCCCGCAAGCGATACGCAACCGAGCCCGGTGCGCCTTTTCCTATGGGATTCCCGTCAATTTCGACCACGGGCATGACGAAGGCCGATGCAGAGGTGACGAAAGCCTCGTCCGCCTGCAACGCCTCTTCCATGGTAAAGGCGCGTTCCTCGACTTTCATCTGTGCCTCACGGGCAAATTTCAGCACAGCGGCGCGGGTGATTCCGTGCAGGATTTCATTGCCCAGATGGCGTGTGATGATCGTGTTGCCCTTGACGATATAGGCGTTGTTCGACGTACCTTCGGTCACAAAACCATCTTCAACCATCCAGGCGTCATCGGCGCCCGCGGCTTTGGCCATCATTTTCCCCATAGACGGGTAAAGCAGCTGCACGGTTTTGATATCACGGCGCCCCCAACGCTGATCTTCAATACTGATGACTTTCATACCCTGTTTTGCTTTCGGACTGTCGGCCAGACCCGGTTTGGCCTGCGTAAACAAAACAATCGTGGGTTCGGCATCTTCGGGAAACGCAAAATCGCGGTCCGCAGCGCCACGGGTAATCTGCAGGTAGACCAGACCTTCGTCGATGTCGTTGGCGCGCACCAGTTCGCGGTGAATTTCCAGCAGCTCGTCCTTGGTGACCGGGTTTTTCATGTCGAGTTCCGATAGCGACCGTTGCAATCGCACGGCATGACCGTCAAAATCGATCAACTTGCCCTGCAACACGCTGGTCACTTCATAGACACCGTCCGCAAACAGGAACCCGCGATCAAAGACAGAAACTTTGGCATCCTCTTCCGGCACGTAATTGCCATTGACGTAAACGGTGCGGCTCATGTCAGCTCTCCTATCCCCAAAGTGCGGCCTTTGGGGGATGCACCCCGGCTGCGTCAAATGTCAAAGGGTTTTCGCGATCATCCGCCAATAAAAGCGGGCCATCAAGGTCGGTCACAGCCGCACCCTGGGCAACCAGAACGGCTGGCGCCATACCAAGCGATGTGCCCACCATGCAGCCCACCATGATCTGATATCCCTGATCCAGCGCAGCATCCCTCAGCGCCAAAGCCTCGGTCAGGCCGCCGGTTTTATCCAGCTTGATGTTCACCATATCATATTTACCCTTCAGGCCCGGTAGACTAGACCGATCATGACAGCTTTCGTCGGCACAAACGGGTAAGGGGCGCGCCATTTCGTTAAGCATGTCGTCCTCATCGGCGGGCAGGGGCTGTTCGACCATCTCGACACCCAGACGCAGCAAATGCGGGGCCAGATCAGCATAGATATCAGCCGTCCAACCTTCGTTCGCATCAATAATGATCCGAGATTTTGGGGCACCTGCACGCACGGCCTCAAGCCGCGCCATATCGTCGGGGGTGCCCAGCTTAATCTTCAGCAGCGGCCGATACGCATTCTGTTGCGCCTGAGCCTGCATTTTTTCCGGCTCATCAAGCGATAGGGTATAGGCGGTGATTTTGGGGGTCGGGACTGGCAGGCCGACCATATCCCATACCCGCTTGCCCGACTGTTTGGCTTCAAGGTCCCACAACGCGCAATCAACCGCATTACGCGCAGCACCAGCCGGCAGCGCCTTTTGCAGATCGCTCCGCGTCAGGCTTTCAGGCAAGGTCTCGATTTGGGCCTGCACACTGTCCAATGTTTCACCATATCGCGCATAGGGGACACATTCACCACGACCTGTTACCCCATTCGCTGCGGCATGAACCGTTATGACCTGCGCTTCGGTTTTGGCCCCGCGCGCGATACGAAAGGTCTGCGCCAGCGCAAAGCGATCCTGCGTCACAGTCAGTTGCATCTAGATATCCAACAAAGCGTCAATCAGGCGGCCCGCGCCCTGTCGAAAGGGATCAACGGCGGGCAGGCCAATGCGTTTTTCGGTCTGTTCCAGATAGGTTAACGCTTCATCTTCGCCCATGTGATGCGTGTTGACCGAAATGCCGATGACCTGACAGTCCGGGTTGACCACCTTGGCCATGGCCAGCCCCGCATCACGCACGGCCTCAAGCGGTGGCATCTGATAGTCAGGCAAACCGCGCATGTGCGGGCGCGTGGGTTCATGGCTGAGAACCAGCGCATCGGGCTGGCCACCATGGATCAGTGCCAGCGTTACACCGGAATAGGATACGTGAAACAGGCTGCCTTGCCCTTCGATCATATCCCAGTGATCAGGGTCGTTGTCCGGCGTCAGCCATTCGATTGACCCGGCCATAAAATCGGCCACCACCGCATCCAATGGCACGCCGTCGCCCGTGATCAGAATGCCCGTTTGCCCCGTCGCCCGAAACGTGCTTTTCAATCCACGCCGCCGCATTTCAGCATCCATCGCAAGCGATGTGTACATCTTGCCCACCGAACAATCCGTCCCAATCGCAAGGCATCGCTTGCCTGCCCGCCGCCGTCCATCTGCGATGGGGTATTTCACCTCGGGGATGCGAACATCGTGCAGGGCGAGGCCGTGTTTTTCGGCCAGTTCAACCAGATCGGCTTCGTGTTTCAAAAGATTGTGCAACCCGCTGGCCAGATCAAACCCCTGCGCCAATGCGTTTCGCAACACTTCTTTCCACGTCTCCGAGATGACACCGCCGCGGTTTGCGACGCCAATCACCAAGGTTCTGGCCCCTGCCGCCGCGGCCTGTTCAAGGGTCATGTCCTTAAGACCGACATCCGCCTTGCATTCGGACAAGCGCAGCTGTCCTATCGCATTTTCGGGCCGCCAGTCCTTGATACCCTGCGCCACCTTGGCGGCCAACTGATCAGGGGCATCGCCCAAAAACAGCAGATAAGGTGTCTGAATCATTGCATAAACTCCCACGCTTGGGTCAGTTTCGCGAAGTTTATCCGAAAAGGGCAGTGCAAAAATTCAGTTTATGGGAAAAAGTGAAACGGACGCTTAGGCACGCACCAGACTGCCAAAAATTCTGTCAGAATATTCCTGAAGATAAATCCGCAACCAGGGCGTGAAATAATCGGGGTGTCGCGTAATTTCAGCGGACAGATCGTAAAAGCCGATCCATTGCGTTTTTTGCACTTCGTCCGGGTTAGGCTGAACGGGCAGATCGGCGGTTGCCTCGGCCAGAAAGATATCCACGACTTCATGTTCAATCAGACCGTTTCCGACATCTGCGCGGTATTCGACCGTATCGCGATGCGCCGGATAAAGGCCCGTGATCCCAAGTTCCTGTTTCAACCGACGAACGGCACAGTCGGCCGAATCTTCGTTCCAATCAGGATGCGTGCAACAGGTGTTTGCCCACAAATTGGGGGTGTGATATTTACCGGACGCGCGCTGCTGGATCAGCACATTCTGGCCATCCATCACAAAAACTGACACGGCCTTGTGCTTTAGCCCGCGCTGATGCACCTCAAGCTTTTCGACGGGGGTCAGATGGCCGTCAACCCATGCCGGTATCAGGCTGGTCATATGTGCTGAGCCGAAACCAGACCGGTCAGATGTGCCATGTTCTTGATCCCTATCTTTATGTGCGCCATGGGGCGGGCCCGGACGAGTTTTTTGTTCATATAAGCCTCAAACGTCAGTTTCTGCACATCGACGTCATGACACAATGAGACAAATCGCTCGCGCCGGTCATCGGACTTGTAATAGGCGTTCTGCATGGCCCCCAGAACCTTGAAAACGGTTTTGTGTTCTTTCATGAACAGCTTACGCGCCAGCTTCAGGTCCGACACCCGACCCGAGGCCAAGGTCGCCGCAGCCGCTGTCGCCGCGACCTGTCCGCCGACCATAGCGTAATAGATCCCCTCGCCCGAGGACGGCGCGACAACACCTGCTGCGTCACCCGCCAGAACAACATCGCGTCCGTTGTCCCAACGATCCAGCGGTTTCAGGGGAATGGGCGCACCTTCTTTGCGGATTGTTTCGCAGTCGGCCAGGCCGCTGGCCTGACGCAACGCGGCGGTTGCTTGTTTCAGATCGACACCTTCCACCCCGGTGCCCATCCCGACACTGGCACAATTGCCATGGGGAAAGACCCAGCCATAAAAGTCGGGCGAAATCTGGCCGTCATAGATCACATCACAGCGGTCTGGATGATAGCTGGCGACATTTTCGGGTGCCTTGATGATTTCATGATAGGCAATGACATAGGGGATTTTGTCGCCGCCGGGCACTTCGGATTTGGCAACATTCGATCGCGCACCGTCGGCCCCGATGATCAGCCGTGTCGACAATGCCTTTTCCTGACCGCTGGCCTTGTCGCGATAGATGACACTCGGACCGGCCTCAGACCGGTCAATCCGGATGAAGGTCCCGGTATAGCGGTCGGCCCCGGCATCCGCCGCGCGTTGGCGCAGGAATTCATCGAAATGTTCGCGATCAACCATGCCGACGTAGCCGTTTTCAATTGGGATATCGACCTGACGCCCTGTGGGTGAAATCATCCGGGCCGTGTTGATGCGTGCGACGATTTGCGCGTCGGGGATGTTGAAATCCTGGATCAGACGCGGTGGAACGGCCCCACCACAGGGTTTGATGCGACCCGCACGGTCCAGCATCGCGACCTTCGCGCCGGACCTTGCCAGATCCTCGGCCGCGGTTGCACCTGCGGGCCCACCGCCCACGACGACGACATCATACATCGCTATTCTCCCGGAACCATTTGCGCCACTGGTTTGGTCGCGCCATTTAAAATCTGCATCGCCATCAGGGCGGATGCGACGAACAACGCGGCCTCGACCGCGAAAACTGTGCCATATGCTGTGGCGGGTGCGTTGACGAAAAACTGCAGAACATCGACAGACAACGCACCCAACAGACCACCTGCGCCCGCCGCCATCGCCTGAGCGGCCCCCCAGAGGCCCATCCGCGTGCCTTCGCGTGCCGCACGGCCTTGGCCGGCCAGTGCCATCATGCTGCCAATGGCTGCAACGGCGAACATTCCGTTAAAGACGCCAAGAACGATCACGCCCGCCGTCAAAGCCTGCGCCACACCGGCCTGACCGATCGCAGCGATGAAAATCAGGCTGGCGGCCGACCCAAGACACCCAGCAATCACCCAGCCTTTCAGCGATCCGATCTTCAGCCCCGTCGCCGCAATCCCAACGGTCAGCATCCCCAGGAAAACACCGCCGTTCTGCGCACCGCTTAGCGATGTGGATTGACCGGGGGTGAAGTTGAACGCGATGGCGGAGTAAGGTTCAAGGATCAGTTCCTGCATGAAATAGGCGACCATCGATAGGAACACAAAAATCGTGAAATTGCGGGCCTTTGGTTCGGCCCACACCTGTTGCAGGCCTTCGCGGAAAGGGACGGGATCGGGGCGGCGTTCGATCCGCAGACCACGTTCAATGCCAATCACTGCAATAGCCGTCAGCAAAACGGCAGACCCGGCAACAATCGCGACAATCCACAACAAAAGCGCGGGGCTATAGGGATCAAGGAAATACCCCACAGTCCCGGCCGTCACGGCAATGCCAGCAATCATCATCAGCCATGTGATCGTGGCCGCAGCCGCCCGACGACGCGGCGCGGTGGCTGTCGCCAAAAGCGCCAGAACCGATGTGCCCGATGCCCCGACACCCAGACCGATCAAGGCATAAGCCAAGAAGGCCAGCATCAACCCCGCGGTCATCTGTGTCTCGGCGATCAGAATACTAAGCGCCGACAGGAAACCACCCAAGGCCAACACAGCCATTCCGCCGATGATCCACTTCGTCCTGTTGCCGCCCGTGTCACTTTTAAAGCCCCACTGCGGGCGTGTGATCTGAATGCCGTAGTGCAGTGCCACCAGCAGGCCAGGCACAACGGCAGGCAGGGCCAGTTCAACCACCATCAGCCGGTTGAAGGTTGAGGTCGTCAGCACCACAATCGCACCAAGCGCCATCTGCACCAACCCCAGGCGGACGATCGAAAACCAGCTTAACGTCATGGCAGCACCTCAAGCGTGCGAATGGCAAAAGCCGTGATCATCATGCCGCTGATGTAAAACAGAACGCCTGTGCCGTTGTACCAGGGCGCACGTGCTTTGGGGTCACGCAGCATAATCCGCATCGCCCAGACTTGCGCCGCCAGAAAGGCCGCAACGGCCATGGCGTGGAACGGGCGATCCCAGAACATCAAAAGACTGATAACGACAACCTGCGGCATAGCCATGACCAGGCAGGCCAAGCGTGCGGCACGTTCCGGCCCCATGACCACTGGTAGAGAGGCGACACCGGTCTGACGGTCGCCCTCTAACGCCTTGAAGTCATTCAGCGTCATGATCCCATGCGCACCCGCCGCATATAGTCCGGCCACAATGATGACAGGCCACGCCGGGGCGCCCGCACTTAGAACTGCAGCGCCGGTGAACCAGGGCAATCCTTCATAGCAAAGCCCAACCAGACCTGGCCCCCACCAACCGGATTTCTTCAGCCGGAACGGCTCGACCGAATAGGCCCAGGCGGCCAGAACGGCAACCACCGTCGCGCCAAAGCCCCAAGGGCCCAAAAACCACCCGACAGCAAGCGAAAGGGCTGACATCGCCAGCGCGATCCACAACCCCCAACGACCGGGCACACGACCCGACGGAATGGGCCGATAAGGTTCGTTGATCGCGTCCACATGCCGATCACACCAGTCATTCGCCGCCTGGCTCATCCCGCACACGATGGGGCCAGCCAGGATGATGCCCAGCAAAACCAGGGGCCAGTTTTCCAAAGGGGATACACCGGACGAGACGACACCACACAGATACGCCCACATCGGGGGAAACCATGTGATCGGCTTGATCAGTGTCACCATGGCCCGCGGCTGAGGCCAATGACGGCCCTGTACGTTTTCGCTGACGCTCATATGTCAACTTTGCGATACATTTTGAGAGTCGGCAAGTGTAAACAATAATTGACACTGTGGCGAATTGTCAGGGCAAACATAAAGATTGTTTTTTATCAGGTAGGGTAAAACGAAGTTGTCTCAGCAGCATTGCGACAGAAGATCAAATTCAATTTCGATCTGGGAGTCTCTGAGCCCTGTTGCGCGACGAACAGGTATGTACCAGACTGCAAAACGATCACCTATATGGGAAAGCTATAATGACTTCGTCAGATTTTGGGGATGCACTACTTCTCTATGCAATCCTATATGAATGCCAACACAAGCGCGTTGCTAACCTGCGTGGAGTTTTTGCAGCAATGGATGCCATAAATCGAAGCGCGCCGACCCTTGATGAACTTAACGCTGGATTGACCCGATTACTTTCAGCAGGACTAATTGCTCGTGATAATGATGTCTTTCAAACAACAAATCCGGGCGCAAACTTAAGAATAACCGCTGATAAAGCGGGCGATACTATATTTGCACGCCTGGAAAAAATGGCAGAGCTAATTGGCACGCTGACGCCTGTGCCTGAATATTCGGCAGAAATAAGTGCTAGAGCGTGATGAAATCGACCTGAATCAAGGGGGATTCACATAGGCTTATTTTGCTGATTCACTGTCGCCGACCACAAGATGGAGGGCGAGCAGTGGGTAAGGCACTTTCGATGGACCTTCGGGAGA
>NZ_JACNMP010000013.1 GCF_017592335.1 Pseudaestuariivita rosea
TGTCACGCTCCTCGGTCACGCGGGCCAGTTCTTTCTTAAGCCGCCTGACCTCGGCTTCCTGATCAGTCACACGCTGTGGCTTCGAAAACTGCGCCATCCAAGTGTACAAAGACTTGGTGCTGATCCCGAGCCGTTCAGCCACATCCTTGACCGAATATCCGCGCTCCGTGACCTGCGCCACCGCGTCGATCTTGAACTCGTCTGAGTAACGAATTTGACCTGACATATACGTCGTCCTTTGCTTCCAAAATTACCAAGCAAAGCGTCTACAAATCTAGGGGCACCTCAGTTGAATGCCTTGCGCGGGAGTATGAACCCTGCGCTGCCACAATCCATGATTGGGTGAAGCAGGCCAGTGCTGATGATGGTTGTAATGATCGAAAAAGGCGTCGATCTGTTGCCTGAGATCACCGGGCAGCTAGTAGTTTTCCAGCAGGATACGGTTCTTGAGGGTTGATGCCATCGCTTGATCTTGCCCTAGGTTTGGGGGTGATATCCCCCCAGCAGAAGCCCAAGAGAAGTTCTATGAACAGTGCAATGAGTTCGATATAGTCGCCTGAAACGGAGTAATCAGCCTCCAGGAAAACCGGGGCGGTTCATTCTCCTTTGTAGCAAAATACCAAGTCATAGGAGCGGAACAATTCCAGGACAGGTTCACTGGGCCGGTGATGAAGGATAAGCCAACAGGCCGCCGGATCGGCTATCGCATCAAGGCCGAAGACCTGATAACGGCACCAGACAATGTGGTGATCTGCGCGGCCGATGAGTTCTGCGACAAAACAACCTGACCGAACGGGCGCTGGCAGACCGATGGCAAGCCTATCGGATCTCGTCATCCAGTCCATCAGCACAATTCGCTGCTGAGCATAGCTATCGAATGATAGTGAGAGAAATAAGTCAATAAATCAGTAATTTATGGGTCGATATCCGAAAGCTGCCGAACGTCTTCAGTGCTTGGAAATCATTCCCACTCAATGGTTCCGGGCGGCTTCGATGTGATGTCATAGGTCACACGGTTGATACCGGGGACTTCGTTTATGATGCGCGTTGCCGTTTCGCCCAGAAAGTCATGGGTAAAGGGATAATAGTCGGCCGTCATTCCGTCTACCGATGTTACCGCGCGTAAAGCGCAGGCATAGTCATATGTCCGCCCATCCCCCATAACACCAACCGTCCGCACGGGAAGTATAGCGACAAAGGCCTGCCAGATTTCATCATAAAGGCTATGTTTCCTGATCTGATCGATATAAACAGCGTCAGCCTTGCGAAGAATATCGAGCTTTTCGCGCGTGATTTCGCCCGGACATCGGATCGCAAGACCTGGGCCAGGAAAAGGATGGCGGCCAATAAAGCTGATGGGCAGTCCAAGTTCATGCCCCAGGGCACGTACTTCGTCTTTGAAAAGCTCACGCAGCGGCTCGACCAGCTTGAGCCCCATTTTTTCAGGAAGTCCCCCGACGTTGTGGTGGGATTTTATCGTCACCGAGGGCCCGCCGGAAAAGCTGACCGACTCGATGACATCCGGATAAAGGGTGCCTTGGGCCAGAAATTCGGCCCCTTCGATGTCGTTTGCGTATTTTTGGAAGACATCAATGAATAGCTTCCCGATGATCTTACGTTTTGTTTCCGGGTCAGACACACCTTCGAGGGAATTCAGAAACAATTCACTTTCGTCGGCATGTATTAAAGGCAAATTGTAATGCTGCCTGAACATACCGACGACTTCTTCGGCTTCGTTCTGGCGCATCAGTCCATGATCGACAAAAACACAGGTCAGCTGATCGCCAATCGCTTCGTGTATCAGAACCGCAGCGACAGAACTGTCCACACCGCCGGAAAGGGCACAGATGACTTTCTTGTCACCAACCTGATCGCGTATCTTGCGAATGGCCTCTTCGCGATAGGCGTCCATTGTCCAATCGCCCGTGAAACCGGCCATGCGAACGAAGTTTTCATATAGCGTTTTGCCGTTGGGTGTATGGTGAACCTCGGGGTGGAACTGAACAGCGTAGAAATGACGCGACAGGTCCGCGGTTATCGCATAGGGCGCGTTCGGCGACGTGCCGTAGACCGCAAATCCATCCGCAATCTGGCTGACATGATCGCCATGTGACATCCAGACCTGTTCGCGGTCCTCCAGAAACCAGCCGTTTAGCAGATCGATGCGACTGTCAGATGGCGTCACGTAAGCCCGGCCAAATTCGGCCGTGCCCTGGCCACGCTCAACCCGCCCGCCCAGCATCTGCATCATGACCTGTTGACCATAACAGATCCCCAGAATGGGTACGCACATGTCAAACACCATTTGCGGTGGCCGTGGCGATGCGTCATCCAATACACTGGCCGGGCCGCCCGAAAAGATGATTGCTTTGGGTTTGTAATCCCGAAGGAATTGTTCGGTCACGTTCTGATAAGGGTGAATTTCGCAGTAGATGTTCAACTCACGCAGGCGCCGCGCGATCAGCTGCGTCACCTGACTGCCGAAATCAATGATAAGCAGGCGGTCATGATTGGGTTCTGTCATGCCTGCGTGGTAGAATTTCACATGCTTGGGCGCAAGCCTTAACACTGCATCTTGTGCATCATTGACGAAAAACAGGTCAGTTTCGTGGGGCACATCCCGTGAAATGTCGCTTTCCCACCGGAAAGGACGAAAAAAGATCACGGGTCAGACATATCTGACAGTATTATAATTCAAAACCAGGGCGGAGATCATAATGTCAGATACGGCTGCGCGGAAAAGAACACGGGGGGGCGGGGCTGCACGCCGGGCCGAGCGGACTGCGATCCGCATCGAAACGGCGCGTTATATCGAACGCAACATACCGCTGATCGACATCCTCAACCAGGAAGCGTTGGAAATCGTCGAAGCCAATGCCGAAACAGTTCTTGAAGAAATTGGCGTGGCCTTCACAGATAATCCGTCCGCCTTGGCAAGATGGAAAGACGCGGGCGCCGATGTGTCCGGTGAACGTGTTCGTTTGCCCAAGGGTTTGGCCCGCTCTCTTTGCCAAACAGCACCGCAAAGTTATATGCAGCACGCCCGCAACCCGGACAAATCGGTTGTCATTGGCAGCAACACTTTGGTCACCGCACCGGTGTACGGCCCACCGTTTGTCCGCGACAGCCTGGGTGGGCGTCGATATGCCGTAATGGAGGATTTTAGAACCTTCGTAAAGCTGGCCTATATGTCAAAATGGCTGCACCATTCTGGCGGTACCCTGTGCGAACCAACGGATGTGGCGGTGAATAAACGACATCTTGATATGCTGTTTGCGCATATGACGCTAAGCGATAAGCCCTTTATGGGATCGGTTACCGATCCTGCGCGGGCCGCGGATAGTGTTGAGATGTGTGAACTGCTATTTGGCCGCGATTTTGTCCAGCAAAACACGGTTTTGACATCTCTGATCAATATCAATTCGCCGCTGACGTTTGATGCCACGATGATGGGCGCGCTTGAGGTTTATGCAAAGGCCGGGCAGGCCTGCATCATATCACCTTTTATCGTCGGGGGCGCGATGGCTCCGGTCACTGTAATGGGCACCCTGACGCAGGTTTTGGCAGAGGTTCTGGCAGGCATCGCCTATAGCCAGCTGATCCGGCCCGGCGCGCCCGTGATTTTCGGAACATTTGTGACCTCGATCGACATGAACTCGGGGGCGCCGACATTCGGAACACCCGAAGCCAGCCAGATTTTGTATGGGGCAGGGCAGTTGGCGCGCCGTATGAATCTGCCGTTCAGATCGGGTGGGGCGCTTTGCGGATCGAAACTGCCCGATGCGCAGGCGGCTTATGAAAGCGCCAATACCCTGAACGCGGCCCTGTTCGGGGGGGTGAATTTCATGCTGCATTCCTGCGGTTGGCTTGAGGGCGGTTTGGTGGCCAGCCCCGAAAAATTCGTGATCGATGCCGATCAATTGGGCGCGTTGCACCGTGTGGCGTCAGGCATCCGAACCGACGAACAAGGTCAGGCGATGGATGCCATTCGTGAGGTCGGGCCAGGCGGGCATTACCTGGGCTGCGCCCATACGCAAAGCCATTTCAAGGATGCGTTCTGGCGCACCGATTTGCTGGATTACAAAACCTTTGAAACCTGGGCCGAAGAGGGCGAACGGGATACAGTCGCCCTGGCTGCGCAAAGGGTTAACAAACTGTTGGACACATACCAAAAGCCGCCGATTGATCCCGGCACGGAAGAGGCTTTGATCGACTATGTTGATCGCAAAAAGGCCTCGATGCCCGACGCATTAACTTAATTTTGCATTAACTCAGCTTCGCCCATCATCGCGATCAGCACCTCAAGATGGCGTCGGCAGTTGTAGGCGACATCGCCCGTTTTGCGCTGATCTTCCAGTTCTGCCTCGGCGCTGATCAGTTTTGCCAGCGCGGCGCCATGGGACAGGACAGCGTCTGAACGCAAGACCTGGCGCAGGTATTTGCCGCGTTTATAGTGCTTTACGCCGAAACGGGCCGCATCGATCAGCAACGAAGGCCGCCGCAGGTTTTGAAGAAATGTCATAAGATCGGTCATTTGTATTCCCCGGTTTTTTGAAGTCCGACGAACATCGTTTCACAACTTTAAGACGTGTTGCGTAATCGCTGAGTCAGCGTACGCAGGTATTAAGATTAGTTATTATTTACGAACCATGATCGCCCCGTAGCGGATTTTAACTGTCTGGTAAGAAACGCACTCTTAGGTTGTGGCAAAAATTAGGAGCCCTACGATTGCTCCTGAATGACCCTCGGAGGAAAGTATGCTGCAGGTTATTGGCCAAAACGGTCATAATGCTTTGCCCAATTGGGTTCCTGAAGCGGCCCAGCTTTACCTGCTCCATACGGAGACAGGACATTCCATTCGCGCCCTGGCGCGTGGGGCAGGGTGCCATGCCTCGACCGTTCTAAGACAGGTGCGCCGGTTCGAAAACCGTCGTGACGATCCGCTCATTGATGAAGCACTGCGCAGGCTGGGTGCCGCGCATTTCAGGGGAACATCATGCCCCGATGAGAAGGATCAAAACAGTATGACTGCTCAATTCAAACCCTCTGATCTGGCAACCGACGACGACACCATCAATCAGGAAGGCCGCCGCATATTGCGCCGTTTGTGCGAAACGGGTTCGGTTCTGGCCGTGGCGGCGGATATGGAAAAAGCGGTCGTCATGCGCACCGCACCCGATGGCAGCTGCACCCGCACAGCCGTTGTCGATCGCACGATCGCCCAGGCCATGGCGCTGAAGGAATGGATTGTCTGCAACAAGGCCGGGCGCATTTCGCAGTATGAGATCACGACCGTTGGCCGCAATGCCCTGAAGCGGCTGATGGAAGAAAGCGAAGACGCCGGCGACGATGACGATCAGCCCTATGCCGACCAGCATCGCGAGTGGGGCGAAAAATCAGTTGCCGGTCACGCTGAACGCATTCGCTACAACATGGCTGAATCGCCCCTGGCCGGTCTGGCGCGCCGCAAAGACAAAAACGGGCAGCCGTTTCTAAGCGAAGACCTGGTGGCTGCGGGTGAACGCCTGCGTGAAGATTTTGAACTGGCCCAGATGGGCCCGCGTGTTGCCCAGAACTGGGATAAATTCCTGACCGGCGGTGATCGTGGTGGGTTTAAGCCTGGCAGCAGCATTGGCAACGGCCCGGCAGATGCGCGTGATCGGGTGGCCGAGGCACTGCATGATCTGGGGCCTGGATTGGGCGATGTGGTCTTGCGGACATGCTGTTTTCTGGAAGGTATGGAAACGACCGAAAAACGCATGGGCTGGTCTGCGCGGTCGGGAAAAATTGTTCTGCGCATCGCCCTTCAACGGCTGCAACGCCATTACGAAGAACGCTATGGCCCCTATGGACCGATGATTGGTTAACGCAAAACCCGTGCCGTCATGCGCATTCGGATTTCTGGGCTGAGGCCAGCGCGTCAGACAGCGCCTCAAGCGACAGAAGGATCGACGCATGACGGTTTTTGTAATCACGCGCGGGCATCAGGACCTCAAGGTCGTGGAACGGCGCATCGGGGGCGGGGCCACCCGCCTTCAGCATGCTGTTCAGCTGATCGCGCGCTTTTTCAATGTCATCCGGCGTGCAGCCAATGACATTCTGCCCGACCACTGATGCCGCGGCTTGCCCCAAAGCGCAGGCTTTCACATCCTGACCAAAATCGACGATCCGACCATCTTCGACCTGAACATCCACAGTCACAGTCGACCCACACAGCGGTGAGCGCCGCTTGGCGGTGGCCGTCGGGCTTTCAAGCCGCGTTGTGTGCGGAATATCAACCGCCAGGGCCCGAATACGGCCCGAGTACAGTTTGATCATGTCCTTTTCGGCAGTCATGGCTTTTCCTTTGGTCGCGTTCCCCATAAATAAAGCGCTGGTTCGCAGATGCAAAAGGTTTTCGACATGGGGTTCGATCCACTTAGCCTAAAGTATGATCAGGTCGGTCTGATCCCGGTGATTGCGCAGGAAGAGGGCACAGGCGACGTGCTGATGATGGCCTGGATGAATGCCGAGGCTGTCGCGAAAACGCTCAGCACCGGGCGGATGACGTATTGGAGCCGGTCGCGACAGTCGTTCTGGATCAAGGGCGAAAGCAGCGGACACGTGCAGGACTTGGTTGATCTGCGTGTGGATTGTGATCGGGATTGCCTTTTGGCGATTGTGCGTCAAACGGGTCCGGCGTGCCATACTAACAGAAAAACATGTTTTTACAGTGCGATACGTGATGATGTTGAAGTCGAATTGATGGGGCCTATGGTCTAAGCCCGACACGCTGACGAATGTCATCAACCGTTGCGCCGTGATCCAGATACTTGCGAATAGCCTCGGCATCATGCCGCTTTGCTAGCCGTTTGCCTTGCGCATCGCGGATCAGGCGGTGGTGATGGTAAACCGGCGTTGGCAGATCAAATAGCTTCTGCAAAACAACATGAATCTTTGTTGCCTCAAACAAGTCCTGCCCCCGCACGACATGGGTGATCCCCTGAAATGCATCGTCCAAAACCACCGAAAGATGGTATGAGGTCCCCATACCAGCCCGCGCAACAACGATATCACCAATCTGATCAATGATCTCATCTGGCGTGAACGCGATCAGGCCGCTTTCGCCGTTCGGGCCTTGGCCTTGTTCCTGAAACGAAAAGGTGGTCGGATTTCCTAGGCTTTTCATCGCCTTACGCATATCAAGACGCAATGTGGCCACCGGTGGCACCCGAAATTGACCGTGCTGATAATTTCGACAGGTGCCGGGATAGACAACTCCGTCCGGCCCGACGGTGGGATCGACCCCCTCTTGCGGGGCACTTGCCGCGGCCAGGATGTCGCGGCGATTACAGGTGCACGGAAAGATCAACTGCCGGTTCCACAAATCCTGAATCGCCTCGCGGTATGCATGCGACCTTTCGGATTGACGCAGAACGGGTTCAGGCCAGCTTAGGCCAAGTGCCTTTAAATCCCGAAATATCCAGTCTTCCCACTCCTTTCGCGCGCGGGACTGGTCGATGTCTTCGATCCGCAGCAGAAACGCGCCGCCAGCCGACGTCGCTAAATCATGGGCCAACATCGCAGAATAGGCATGCCCCAAATGCAGTGGCCCGGTCGGCGAAGGGGCAAACCGTGTGCGAAAATCATCTCTTTTCAAAGATATAGATCGCCGATTTAAGGCTAATTCCAAGCAAATGATCGCCGTATTCGTAGAACCTGCCAATCGCCAGATTATTGTTCAGGTAATCATCGACCTTTCCTTTGAACTGAGCATTCGCCATCGCGTGATCGTTCAGCGAAAAGGCCATCAAACCTTTGGTCGCAAGCGCCGCAAACATGATATCAAGCGTCTCGGGCGGGGCCGCGCCGACACCAATGACGCCCACCGCCGCAATTGCCGCATAATCGCCGGGGTTTGTCTTTAAGTTCGCTCCAGCCTCGATCTGCCAGACATCGCGATAAACGCCTTTGTCCTTCGCTTCGGCCAGCATATCGGGCGATAAATCGACGCCATCGACCGTGCGAAAGCCACGACTGTTCAGTTCTTCGCCAAAAAGCCCGGTCCCGCATCCGAAATCAAGGACAGGTGCGGATTTATCTGTCAGTAGCTTCGCCAAAGCATCGGCTGCCCGGACAGGGGTTGCATATCCATTTTCAGCAACCTCAGCATCATAGGATGTCGACCATTTGTCATAGAGAACCTTGGTTTCGTCTGACGTTCGGGCATCATAGGCTTTGTCCAGATACTTGTCCGACATCTTGGCCACCCCCTAAGCCGCGTCGCGGTTGGTTTGCGACAGCCAGTTTATCCAAAGCTGTTTCGCCCGGTCCGTATAGGCCTTGTATCTGTCTTTTCGACCTTTTCGGCCACCTTTGACACCATCGACCGGCGGGAACAGGCCAAAGTTCACATTCATCGGTTGGAATGTCTTGGCATCCGCGCCGCCCGTTATGTGGTTAATCAATGCACCCATTGCGGTTTCGGGCGGGGGCGCTGGCGTATGCTGGCCTAAGATCTGACTTGCGGCCATGCGCCCGGCCAGCAAACCCATCGCGGCACTTTCGACATAGCCCTCGACCCCGGTGATTTGACCCGCGAAACGAATATGCGGCTTGGACTTAAGACGCATTTGATCGTCCAGCAGAGTAGGCGAGTTGATGAAGGTGTTCCTGTGAATACCGCCTAGTCGCGCAAACCGGGCGTTTTCAAGCCCGGGGATCATACGGAACACATCCGTCTGGGCGCCGTATTTCATCTTGGTCTGGAAGCCGACGATGTTAAACAAAGTACCAAGGGCGTTGTCACGCCTCAGTTGCACAACCGCATAAGGTTTGACTTCTGGTTGATGTGGATTGGTTAGCCCCACCGGCTTCATTGGGCCGAAACGCGGGGTGTCGCGACCACGTTCTGCCATGACCTCAATCGGCAGGCATCCATCGAAATAACCGGCTATTTCACCCTCTTTGAATTCGGTTTTGTCCGCATTGAGCAACGCATCAATGAAAGCCTCGTACTGATCGCGATCCATGGGGCAATTCAGATAGGCTGTCCGCTCCTCTTCGGTTTCGCCTTTGTCATAGCGCGACTGCATCCAGGCCTTCGACATATCGATGCTGTCGGCATAAACGATCGGGGCGATGGCGTCGAAAAAGGCCAATGCCTCGCTGCCCGTTTCCGCCTGCACAGCGCTGGCCAAGCCCCCCGATGTCAGCGGGCCCGTTGCAATAATCCAATGTCCATGCTGCGGCAGGTGGGTTACTTCATCGTTCGAAACGGTAACGTTGGGCAATTTTCGCAGCGCTTCGGTGACGCTTTGTGCAAAGGGGTCTCGATCCACGGCCAACGCACCACCCGCAGGCAGGCGGTGTTTGTCGGCCATTTGCATAATCAATCCACTGGCCTGCCGCATTTCCCAATGCAGCAAGCCGACGGCATTGTATTCGTGATCATCTGATCGGAAGGAATTTGAACAGACCATCTCAGCCAGATGGCCGGTTTGATGTGCGAAGGTCCCGGTCTTGGGGCGCATTTCATGAATTACGACATGTGCACCCATATGTGCAGCCTGCCAGGCGGCCTCAGATCCGGCCATGCCGCCACCGATGATGTGAAGCGTGTTGTCCATCACACTCATCTACTTCGGATTGATGGTCTTTTAAAGATCAAACCGGCTAAAAGCAGGTCTTTGCAGCATCTGATTGCTGGCTTTCAGCGGGGCCTAGAACCAGTCAATCTCATCATCATTGAATGCACTTTCGGCGCTGCTGGCTGGGGTGACATCCAGAAGGCGCCGTTTAAGGCTGTCCAATTTCAGACCCGTCAGATCGTCTGAGCCAACACAGCGTTCCAGCAGATCATGACCGACTTTGGCGCCGATCACCGTCTGACAGGCCGACAGATCACCAAGTGTCTGCTGAAGAAAATCTAGGGATTGCATCGCCTCGATGTAAACAGGATCTGCGGTCTTGGTCGTATCCAGCAGGGCGTTTTCGAGTTTTCGCGTAACGCCCACCAGATCCTGTAACTCGTCTGCAATGTGTTCCAGCAGACGAGACAGCGAAACCTCGGCAATTTGATGCGATAGAACTGTGTTTCCACCATCCGGCATTACAAACGCCCGACAACGGCTTCAATGCATTGCAGCAATTGCTTGGGTTCGAAGGGTTTTTTCAAGCAGTTATTCATACCCAGCTTTTTGCCATGCTCTATGATTTCCTTTTCTGCCCGACCTGTGATCAGGATGAAACCAACACCCTTGGTGGCTGCATTCTGACGAATAGCGTGCAACAAATGCAGGCCATCCATATTCGGCATGTTGTAATCCGAGATCACCAGATGCACTGGCGACTTCGACAGCGATTCCAATGCGCTTGGGCCGTCGCTTGCGGTCGACACGTTCTGAACGCCGAAGCTGTCCAATGCCTGAGTGATCAACCCACGGCTTGTCGCCATGTCATCCACCACAAGGATCCTGATCTTATCTCGAAGTGCCATTTTCTATCCTCAATTTATGCCTTAGCGGCAGTTTTTCTGTAAGTTGTTACACCAGCGCTTTGTATGTCCTGCATCTGGCCTTCACCCAGCCGCTCAGAGTGGCCAACAATCAGCCATCCTCCCGGTTTCATGATTTTTTTGAACCTTGACCAAAGGTTGTCTTGCGTCTGTTCATCGAAATAAATCACGACATTTCGACAAAAGATGACGTCAAATGTGCCCTTCATTGGCCATTTTGACAGCAGGTTCAGTTCACGAAACGCGATAAGCTTTCGCAGATTGTCATGCATCAGATATCCGCTCTGACCGTCCATGTTTGCAGGGGTCAAAAAGCGTTTTTTGCGGCCTTCATCGACTCCGGATATTTCACGTTCGTTGTAAAATCCGCGCTTTGCGGTTTGGATCATGTTGGTATCGATATCTGTCGCCAGAATGCGAATATCCAGCCGATCAATGTCAGCTATGTTTTCAATCAGCGACATCGCAATCGAAAACGGTTCGGGGCCGCTTGAACAACCCGCCGACCAAAGCCGAACCGGATGCCCGGCCTTCGCCTGCTTGACCAATTCGGGAATGACATCTTCCTTTAGCAGATCAAAATGATGCTGCTCACGAAAAAAGCTGGTCACATTGGTTGTCAGCGCCGAGATCATCTTTTTGCGTTCGTCCGCTCCCTTGGGTGACGTGACAAAATCGTGGTACTCGCCAAAATCAGCCAGCTTCAGCGCCCTCAATCTGTTCGACAATCGCGAGTGGATCATCGATTTTTTCCCGGGCGGGATCAACAGGCCCGCTTCCCGATGCGCAAGGCTGGCAAGCTTCATAAAATGTGCATCGGAAAAATGCTGGGTCATCACGGCCTCAGGGCTAAATGGTTGGGTCAGGCAACCTGTGCTTCGATCGACGGCATGACAGCCTGCAAATCCAACAGGCGGATCATACGACCATCGACCAGTGTCAATGCGCTGACAAAGCTGGGTCCGGCATCATTGCCAATCTCGGGCGGGGATTGCATTTCACTCTGCGGAACAGCCAGAATATCGATCACGGCATCGACAAGCAGGCCAACAGTCTGACCCATGAGTTGTACAACGATGATGACATCCCGCTCGGATTGTTCCTCTTTCTCAAGCCCCAAACGTGCGCTGAGGTCGATGATCGGCAACACTGTCCCGCGGAGATTGATCACGCCTTTGACGTAAGTGGGCGAATGCGGCAAGGGTGTTGCTTTGGTCCAACTGCGAATTTCGCGGACCGACATTATGTCGACCGAATATTCCTGATCGCTGATCCGAAACGACAACAGTTCAACATTGCCTGCATCTTTCATATTTTCGATTTCTGACATTTCATTTACCCCGCAAGATCAAATAAGGTATCGTCTGACGAAACCCGGCCCGACGCGTTTGTGATGATATCGGTGGGATCCAGAATCAGTGCGATCTGTCCATCACCCAGAATGGTGGCTGCCGCGACCCCGGGCACGCGGCCGTAGCTTTCTTCAAGCCCTTTGATCACAACCTGGCGCTGGTCCTGAATGCTATCGACAACCAAGGCAGCACGGCTGCCATCCTCTTGTGAAATTAGCAGGACGACCGCACCTTCGTAGCGGTCCAGCGGGGCGCGATATCCAAGTTCAACACCCAGATCAAGAAGCGGAACGAACTGGTCCCGGATGCGGACAAGGAATTTGTTAGATCCCAGTTGTTCTAGCTCTTTCGTGGTCAGCGCAAGTGTCTCGGCAATGGAATTCAAAGGCACAACCATGGCTTCGCCCGCAACATGTACGACCATGCCGTCCAGAACGGCCAAGGTTAGGGGTAGACTGATCGTGAATGATGTGCCCGCACCTGGTGTCGAGCTGATCGAAATTCGCCCACCCAGCGCTTGTATGGCGCTGCGAACGACATCCATGCCGACGCCCCGCCCAGACAGATTTGAAATCTCGCTGGCGGTCGAGAAACCCGGGGCAAACAGCAGATTGTCGATTTCAGTGTCTGTCAGCTGTGTATCCGGCGCGATCAAGCCCTTTTCAACCGCGATCTGATGAACCCGAGGCCTGTTAATTCCGGCACCATCGTCGCTGATTTCGATCACAACGCGGCCAGATCTATGGGCTGCGCTGAGTTTGACGATACCTTCTTCGGGTTTGCCATTGGCCCGTCGCGCGTCGCCTTTTTCAAGCCCGTGATCGACCGCATTACGGATCATGTGGGTTAGCGGGTCCGACAGGCGTTCGATCACCGTTTTATCGATTTCAGTACCTTCGCCCTCGGTCACGAAGCGTACTGTTTTGCCAACATCGGCAGATGCTTCGCGGACAATTCGGGACATCCGTTGGAAAAGCGACTTGATCGGCTGCGCGCGGATCATCATCACGCTGTCCTGAATGTCACGTGTCAGGCGCATGAATTCTTCCAGTCCTGACGACACCTCAGAACTCGGCTGAACACCAATGGCCGAGATGCTTTGCGACAACATCGCCTGATTGATCACCAACTCACCGACCAGATTGACCAAACGGTCGACCCGTTCAAGATCGACGCGAACGGTCGCACGTGGCGCAGCAGTGGGCTGACCGGGTGCCGGGGCTGTGGCCTGCTGTGCACTGGTGGCTACTGCTGCTACTGGCGTCACGGCCTGTGGTTCGGGCGTTTCATCTTCCTCGATTTCAGGCAGATCCGTCGCCGGCAGATCTTCACCTTCGGTGATTGTAAGCTGACAAAGGCCGTCGACAAATTCGAATACTTCCTCGATCGCAGATTTGTCCGCTTCAGTTTCCAGCCTGATCGTCCACTGCAGATAACCGGTTTCGAAGTCAAGTTCGTCAACGACCGGCAATTCCTTCGTGTCGCACGCCACGGTCGCTTCACCCAGTTCACTGAGCGCCTTTAGCAAATGAAGTGGTTCGTTCCCGCTTTCGAACAGTTCGCTAGATGGTTTGAACATGACGGTGAAAACTGACTTAGCGTCATCTGCAAAGTCCAGATCCAGCGCCAGGCCCATCGGCTGAAAATCGATGTCATCATCCGCGCCACTGTCGCCATCGGAGGTTTCGCCCACGATGTCCTGCAAGGCTTTGTACGTATCCTGGGTCAGGGATGGTTCGATGACCTCGCCATCGCGGGACAGCCGGACAAGATCTGACAGAATATCGCCAGCCTGGAACAGAACCCGCATGATGTTGGGGTCGACCGCAAGATCGCCCGACCGGATCGAATCCAGAACAGTTTCATATGTATGTGCAAATTCGACCAGCTGATCCAGCCCGAATGCACCGGCGCCCCCCTTGATCGAGTGGACGGCGCGGAAAACGACGTTGATCGTTTCTGAGTCGGTTTCACCGTTGCTGAGTGCTTCCAACCCGTCTTGCAGGGATTCGAGCAGCTCTTCGCATTCGATGAAGAACGATGCCTTGATTTCGGCCATAGGATCTGGGCTGGTCATTGCGCGTCCTTCCCTATCCTGCGACCATTTTCAGGGCGCGTACAAGCTTTGCAGGATCAAACGGTTTTACAATCCAGCCCGTCGCACCGGCTTTTCGGGCGCGCGCCTTCAGCGTGTCAGCACTTTCGGTCGTCAAAACCAATATCGGAATGCCACGATGCTTTTCCTGTGCGCGGACTGCATCGATAAAGCCGAAACCGTCCAGCTTGGGCATATTGATATCGGTGATAATGACATCCGGGGGCGTCATATCATCCAACACTTCAAGCCCGTGTTCGCCATCTTCGGCCAGGGTCGAAGTGAAACCGGCTTGTGTAAGGGCAATCTTGATCATGTCGCGCATGGTGCGACTGTCGTCTACTGCCAGGACGCTGAGAGTCATGTCACGACCTCCGTCATTGTTGTGGGATCTATACCGAAAAGCGCAAGTTGATCCGAAAATTCAGTCGAAGGATTCTCGATGCGAAATGCGGTGTCTTGAACGGCAAGTTTTTTCCGCGTGGCCAAAAGGATCTGCAGGCAGGGCGTGCTGACATGCGTCACACTGGATGCATCCAAGGCCACATCGCCTTCAACGGCTTTCAGCGTTTCAAACAGTCCTGGCGCTGCTTTCATATCCATGCGGGCGGGCAGCAATATCGTATCAGCCATCGCCGCCACCTGTCGGATCAAAAATCAGCATTTGGAATCCCCTTGTTCGTCTTTGTGACGACAGGTCTAGGGGCATGAGATTTAAGAAAAGGTTTCTAAGAACTAATCTTTGCGGTCGTTTGATTTATTTTTTGTTCAAGAAAACGTGCCGACCCGATTAGGGCGGCATAGTCATCTTTTACAATAAAAACAGGGAATTGAGCCATAAAGTCACCGAACCGACCCTTGTCGCGGAAGCCTTTGGCAAAACCAAATTGACTAAAATGCGCCGCAAATGCACGCGCCACACCGCCCACCAGAAACAGACCGCCGCGCGGCAAATGCACCAAAGCCAGATCCCCGCAGACCCGGCCCAGCATATGACAAAACATCTGTGCCGCCCTTTCTTCGATACTGCCAGCCGTGCTGCAACCCCCCAGAATATCAGCCGCCTTGGCCGGGGCAGCATCGGGGAGATCCCGCACCAGCCACTGGTGCACCAGCTCTAGACCGCGCCCCGACACCACATCTTCGACGGAACAAAACCCGTGATAGTCGCGGATAAACAGGCTCATCTCAAGCTCATCTATGGTCTGGACGGGCAAAGACATATGCCCGCATTCCGACGCTGTGACCTGCTTGCCACCAGGCACATCCTGCACGAATGTCGCATTAAATCCGGTGCCAACGCCCACAACCAGTTTAGGGCCGTCCGACGGGCCGCCCAACACCGGGACAATATGATCAGGGCTGAGGTCATCCAGCGCATAGCCCTGTGCCTGCAGGTCATTCAGAACAAAAGCGTGCTGCACCTGCACAGCATCGGCCAGCGACCGGCTGTCAATCAGCCAGTCCAGATTGGTCATCTTGACCCGGCCATCCTCGACCGGACCGGCTGCAGCCACACAAAGCGCTGTGAAATTCTGACCCTGATCGGCCTGATACTGTGACAGTACATCTTCCAGACAGTTATATTCAGCGTTGCGGAAGCGCGTCACCGTATCACCATCGACCCGACCGTCGCGCACAATCGCCGTGCGGGTGTTCGTGCCGCCGATATCCGCCACCAGCCAGCAGTGCGTATCGATCGGGGGGCACATGTTCACGATGCGGGGGCAGGGGCCGTCGACCGGCCAATGACCAGTTGCGCCTCAAGCAGGCGTTGGGGCAGTTCCATGCCGGGTGTGTTGATCATATCAAGCAAACTTTCCGCCGAAATCCGTCCCGCCTCTTTGACCGATGACCGTGTCGCGGTAAAGACCGGAACGTCATCTTTCGTACCAAAGTAACTGAGAACGTCATCATGCGTCACGACCGAGATATCGCGCCCCATCGTCAGTCCGGCTTCCTGTATGGCCCGCCGCACCCCGAACGCGATAATCATGGATGACACCAGAAACGCCGTGGGGCGGTTTTTATCGGACAGCATCCGTTTGGCGCTGTTATATCCATGCGCTTCGGTCATTTCGTCGGACGCCATGATGTCGCCATTTGGGGAAACGCCACGGGATTTCAGCGCGTTTAGATAGCCGGTTCGCCGTTGTTGCGCAAAATCCATGTATTCATGCCCGTTGACCAGGGCGATGTCGCGATGGCCAAGGTCCAGCAGAAACTCGGTCGCGCGTTCAAAGGCCTGACGATTGTTCACATCGACCCAGGCATAATTATTCGCCTCGCGCGATGACCGGCCGTGCACCAGAAAGGGCATCTCAAGCTGTTGCAACAGCGGAATGCGCAGGTCATTCATGCGGGGGGCGTGAATGATGATGCCGTCAATCGTACCCTTGGCCTTCAGATCGCGGTAAACGCGGGCCTCTTCCTCATCTGCTATGATCGACAGAAACAGATCGTATCCATTGCGCGAATAGGTTTCGCCCGCACCGGCCAGGAAGTCGGCGAAAACCGGGTTGACCAGTTCGTTCTGACCCGAAGTCGCAATGACATGCCCGATTGCCATGGCGCGGCCTGTGGCCAGCCCCTTGGCCTTGGTGTTGGGGCGATAATTGAATTGCTCGGCCGCCTGCATCACCCGCATACGGGTCGATTCACTAACCTCGGGGTAGCCGTTCAAAGCACGGCTGACAGTGGTCTGGGACAACCCCAGGTTTTCGGCAAGCTGTTTCAGGTTCATCGTCATCATTCTTCAAAGCGCTTTAAGTCACGTCAAGATGCTAGCAACAGGATGCTTATCGGTCAAAACCTAATTGAATTCGTTTTGTTTTTCTGCAGATGCGAAGAAATCAACGATTTCAATAGATGATAACGAAGGCATTGACACCATGGGGGAAGTCACGTCACTTTGGGTTAGACTCAAAGCGCTTTCAAATTGATTCCAGTGCATTGAGACTGAAAATTGGGGCGGGGGCGACCCCGCTGGCTGGGAGGACATCAATGAAATACACGCTCTGCTTGGGTGCAGCGGCCATTGCTTTGACAGCGGGTCTGGCACACGCCGATACAGAATTGCCATTTACCATCGGCGAAGGTGACTTTAACTGGGACAGCTATAACGCCTTCGCGGATGCCTATGATCTAAGCGGTCAGACCATCAGCATCACTGGCCCCTGGATTGGCGAAGATGACGACCTTGTCACACAGGTTCTTGCCTATTTCGAAGAAGCGACAGGGGCGACGGTCAATTATTCCGGATCGGACAGCTTTGAAAATGACATCGTGATTTCGGCCCGCACGAACTCGGCCCCCAATATCGCCGTGTTCCCCCAGCCCGGATTGGCCGCCGACATGGCGCGTCAGGGCTTTGTGGCCCCGCTGGATGCGGAAACGGGCGATTGGATTGCAGAAAACTATGCCGCGGGCGAATCCTGGGTCGATCTGGCGACTTTCGCCGGGCAGGACGGTGAAGAACAGCTTTATGGTTTCTTCTACAAGGTCGATCTGAAATCGCTGGTCTGGTATTCGCCCGAACAGTTTGACGAAGCGGGCTATGACGTGCCCGAAACCATGGAAGAGCTGAAAGAGCTGACCGACCTGATCGTCGAAGATGGCGGCACACCATGGTGCATCGGGCTGGATTCCGGCGCGGCCAAGGGCTGGCCCGCGACCGACTGGGTTGAGGACATGATGCTGCGCACCCAACCGCCCGAAGTCTACGACCAATGGGTCAGCAACGAAATCCCGTTCAACGACGAACGTGTCGTGGCCGCGATCGAGGAATTCGGCTATTTCGCCCGCAATGACGATTATGTCGACGGCAACGCGTCATCCATCGCCAACGTCGATTTCCGCGAAAGCCCCGCAGGCCTATTCGCGATCCCACCAAAATGCTACATGCACCGCCAGGCGTCATTCATCCCGACTTTCTTCCCCGAAGGCAGCGAAATGGGCGTTGACGTCGATTTCTTCTACTTCCCGGCTTATGAGGAAAAAGATCTGGGTCGTCCGGTTCTGGGCGCGGGCACCATGTGGTCAATCACAGAAGATAGCGAAGCGGCGCGCGCGCTGATCGAATACCTGAAAACACCCATCGCGCATGAAACCTGGATGGCGCTGTCGGGCTTTCTGACACCGCATACCGGCGTGAACACCGATCTTTATGCGACGGAAACCAGCAAAGCGATGGGCGACATCCTTCTGGAAGCCACGACATTCCGCTTTGACGGATCCGACCTGATGCCCGGTGAAATCGGGGCAGGGGCCTTCTGGCGCGGCATGGTGAATTACAGCACCGGCGCTGACGCGGGCCAGGTCGCGCAGGAAATCCAGAACCGCTGGAACGCGATCCGCTAGGATAAAGCCGCCCCTGTCCCGCGAACGGGGCAGGGGCAACTGAAAAAACGGGGGGTCTGTCATGTCGCCACTTTTGCAGGGCTTAATGACAATTCTGATCGGCGTCGGCGGCTGTGTCGGATATTTCTACGCATCAAACCTGATCCTGGATAAGGTAATCTTTCCGGCATCAGGTCCCAAGGCGGGCCGAAACATCAACCGCGCCAATGCGATCCGCCCCTGGCTGTTCCTGCTGCCCGCCGTTCTGGCGCTTGGCCTTTACCTGGTCTATCCGGTGATCGGGTCGTTCTATCGATCCCTGTTCAACCGTGACGGGACCGAGTTCATCTGGTTCGGCAACTACATCACCATGTTTGGCGATGCCGAATTTCGTACGTCACTGGTCAATAACTTCCTTTGGGTGCTGGTTGTGCCCGCCGCTGCCACATTCTTTGGCCTGCTGATCGCGCAACTGACTGACCGGCTAAGCTGGGGCAATATCGCGAAATCGCTGATCTTTATGCCAATGGCGATTTCCTTTGTGGGGGCGTCTCTGATTTGGCGCATGGTCTATGCCAACAACCCCGATATCGGCGTCATCAATGCGCTGCGGGTGTTTTTCGGGGCAGACCCAGTTGACTTGCTGCAAGTCGCCTTCTGGAACAACTTTTTCCTGATGGTCATCCTGATCTGGATCCAGACGGGGTTTGCCATGGTCATCCTGTCGGCCGCCCTGCGCGGCATCCCCGAAGAAACGGTCGAGGCGGCGATTATCGACGGCGCCAACCCTTTCCAGATCTTCTTCAAGATCAAAGTGCCCCAGATCATGGGCACCATTGTCGTGGTCTGGACGACGATCACCATTCTTGTGCTGAAGGTCTTTGACATCGTTTACACGATGACCCTTGGCAATTTTGGCACGCAGATCCTGCCCAGTTATATGATGAGTTACATGTTCCGCGACGATGGCCGCGCAACCGCTGTGGCCTTTGTCATCATGATTATCGTGCTGCCGGTGATGGTGTGGAACATCATCCAGGCCCGAAAAGAAATGCGATAGGGGGACCGACGAATGCAGATTGCAGGTCAAAGCTCTCGCCTTGGATGGGCCGTCAATATCTCGGTCTTTCTGCTGGTTTTCTTGTGGCTGATCCCGACCGTAGGTCTTCTGGTGTCGTCCTTCCGCGACCGGGATCAGATCGTGACGTCGGGCTGGTGGCAGGCGCCTTTTGCGGTCGATCTGACGTTCCGCGGGCGGGCGTCGGTCGACGATATGGTCATGCAGAACGGGCTGTTTGTGATCGAAGGTAATATCTTTGAAGACCCCGAAGTGGCGCCCAGCTTCCCCGAGGGTGAAGGTCTGGTACAGGCCTTTGGTACGCGCGGCGCGGCGCCCACACAGTTCCAGCCGGGCGAGGTCGCCGAACTGCGCCGGGGCGGCACCCTGACCGTGAACGCCGATGGCAGCTTCCGCGCCGAAAACACCGAAGAATTCTCCGGGCGCGGCCCCCGCATCTATATCCTGGCCGAAACGCCGCCCGAGCTGACCCTGAACAACTATGCCACCGTGCTAACCGGCAAACCGGCCGACGAACGACAGGCCGCCCGCGCGAGGGGGGACAGCACGCTTGATATGCTGATGGACGAAGATGGGCTTTTCATCAACTTTATCAACACCTTCACGGTCACAATTCCAGCAACGATCATCCCGATCCTGATTGCGGCTTTTGCCGCCTATGCCCTGGCCTGGATGGAATTTCCGGGCCGGGGCCTGCTGATCGCGGCGGTCGTGGGCCTGCTGGTCGTGCCGCTGCAACTGGCGCTGGTGCCGTTGTTGAACCTGCACAATCAGATTGGAATTGGTCAAAGTTTTGTTGGCATATGGCTGGCGCATACCGGCTTTGGCCTGCCGCTGGCGATTTATCTTCTGCGTAACTACATGGTCGGCTTGCCGCGCGATATCATCGAATCTGCCAAGGTCGACGGGGCCACAGATTTTCAGGTCTTTACCAAGATCGTCCTGCCGCTGTCGTTTCCGGCGCTGGCCAGCTTTGCGATTTTCCGGTTTCTATGGACATGGAATGACCTTCTGGTGGCCAAGGTCTTTTTGCCCGCCACCGATGAAACCAAGGTGATGACAGTCAAAATTGCCGATGACCTGCTTGGGTCGCGTGGTGGAGACTGGGATATTCTGGCCACGGCTGCTTTCGTGTCAATCGCGGTGCCCTTGGTCGTCTTTTTCACAATGCAACGGTACCTTGTGCGCGGTCTGCTGGCCGGCTCGGTTAAATAGAGGATCACTGAACCATGAACGCAATCGCCGACGTCAAGGCACAGCAGGATACAGACTGGTGGCGCGGGGCCGTCATCTATCAGATCTACCCGCGCAGTTTTCAGGACAGCAACGGCGATGGTGTCGGTGATCTGTTGGGCATTGTCCAGCGTCTGCCGTATATCGCGTCGCTTGGCGTGGATGCGATCTGGATTTCGCCGTTCTTTACATCGCCCATGAAGGATTTCGGCTATGACGTCAGCGACTATTGCGACGTCGATCCGATGTTCGGGTCCCTGGCCGATTTTGATGCCATCGTTGACACCGCCCACAAGCTGGGGATCAAGGTGATCATCGATCTGGTCATCAGTCACACATCAGATCAGCACGCTTGGTTCGCCACGTCACGTCAAAGCCGCGATAATCCAAAATCGGACTGGTACGTCTGGGCCGACCCCAAGCCCGACGGCACGCCGCCCAACAACTGGCTGTCGATCTTTGGCGGATCAGCCTGGCACTGGGACACGCGGCGCGAACAATATTACCTGCACAATTTCCTTGTGTCTCAACCTGATCTGAATTTCCACAGCCCCGATGTGCAGCAGGCCGTTCTGGACGTCGCCCGGTTCTGGCTGGATCGCGGGGTGGATGGGTTCCGGCTGGATACCATCAACTTCTATTTCGCCGATAAAGAACTGCGCGACAACCCGGCCTTACCACCCGAAGAACGTAACGCCACCATCGCGCCATCCGTGAACCCCTATAATCATCAACGGCACGTTTACTCGAAAAACCAGCCGGAAAATCTTGAATTTCTTGCAAAATTTCGGACGCTGCTGAACGAATACCCCGGCGCAACAACCGTGGGTGAGGTCGGCGACGCGCAATACGGGTTGGAAATTCTGGGCCAGTACACCGCAGGCGATGACCTGATGCATATGTGCTATGCCTTTGAATTTCTGGCCAAAGATAAACTGACCGCAACCCGTGTCGCCCAGGTCTTTGCCCGCTTTGACGAGGTCGCCGCCACCGGGTGGGCCTGTTGGGCCTTTTCCAACCACGACGTCATGCGCCACGCCAGCCGGTGGGATCTGTCGCCCGCCGCGCAGCGACTGTTCGCGACCTTGCTGATGTGCCTGCGTGGATCGGCTTGCCTCTATCAGGGTGAAGAGCTGGGCCTGCCCGAAGCAGACGTGCCCTTCGACGATCTGCAGGATCCCTATGGCATCGAATTCTGGCCTGAATTCAAGGGGCGCGACGGCTGCCGCACGCCAATGGTCTGGGAACCGTCGAACCAGAACGGCGGCTTTACCACCAGCGGCACGCCGTGGCTGCCCGTCAGCCACGAACACCTGAACCGGTCCGTCACCGCCCAGGAACAGGACCCCGCCGCCATCCTGCACCACTATCGCCGCGCCATCGCCTTCCGCCGCGCCCATCCCGCGCTGATCAAGGGCGCCCAGACCACCGTCCAGGCCGAGGGCGACGTGCTGTATTTCACCCGCAGTCACGGGAACGACGTTCTGTTCTGCGCCTTTAACTTAAGCGATACACCATCCAATCTGGACCTGCCCAAAGGCAACTGGACCACCGTCGGCGCCGAACTGGGCAGCGCGGGGCCGGGCGCGGACGGCAAACTGCATCTGGGGCCATGGCAGCCCTACATCGCACTGAAACAATAACAAGACCAAAAGGGGAGGAGGGGACGATGTCTGATCTGAAACTAACCGACGTGGGCAAGACCTACGGCGGCACGGTCGAGGTGCTGAAAAACATCAACCTCGATATCAAACAGGGTGAGTTGATCGTCTTCGTGGGCCCCTCGGGCTGCGGCAAGTCCACGCTGCTGCGGATGATCGCGGGGCTGGAAAGCATCACCGCGGGTACGCTGGAAATCGACGATCTGGTCGTCAACGATGTGCCGCCGTCCCAACGTGGCATCGCGATGGTGTTCCAGTCCTATGCGCTTTATCCTCACATGACCGTGCGTGACAACATGGCCTTTGCGCTAAAACTGGCGGGTAAATCAAAGGCCGAGATTAATGAGGCCGTCGAAAAAGCGGCCAATGCGCTGCAACTTGGCGAATATCTGGATCGCCTGCCCAAAGCGCTATCCGGCGGTCAGCGCCAGCGCGTCGCCATCGGTCGTGCCATCGTCCGCGACCCCAAGGTCTATCTGTTCGACGAACCCCTGTCGAACCTCGACGCCGCCCTGCGCGTGGCCACCCGGATCGAGATCGCGCAATTGAAAGAGGCGATGCCCGACAGCACCATGATCTACGTCACCCACGACCAGGTCGAGGCAATGACACTGGCCAGCCGCATCGTCGTGCTGGCCAACAAAGGCATCGCTCAGGTCGGCAGCCCGCTGGATCTTTACGAAAGGCCCCAGAATGAATTTGTGGCGCAATTCATCGGCTCCCCCCAGATGAACCTGCTGGCGGGTGAAATCGTAACGCCGGGCGAACAGACCGTGATCCGCCTGCCCGAAGGCGGTGGCACTCTGACCGTTAACATCCCCACAAGCGCTGATCTGGCGGGGGCCAAGGTAAACATCGGCATCCGCCCCGAAGACATGATCGCGACTGACGGGGAAGATTACGCCTTCGAAGGGCTGGTCGATTATAAAGAGGCCCTTGGCGAAGTCACCCTGATCTACTTCCGCAAATCCGCCCCCGAACACGACCCCGTCATCGCCAAACTGCCGGGCATCCACACCGGCGTCCGAGGCAAAACCCTGCGCATGACAGCCCAACCCGACAAAATCCAACTGTTCCACAACGGCGAGTCACTGATGTACCGGTAGGGGCTCAGGTATGACATTCGAAACTGAGCTTCGCCTCAAAGCATCGTCCCAAAAACCTGTAATAGACTTGATGAGAACCGAGGGCAGCGCCCGCCCTGGGGGGCGGGTCGGGCGTTGCCCGGTGGTGCCCACCGGGCGGGATAAGGGAATATAATGTTGCAGGTTTTTAGGACGATGTTTTAGTGACAAATGTTAATCAGCTGCTTTAAGGACGGTTTCTTGTATTTGTTGTTTAGATTTATCTTGCTGACAGTGGTTGCTGCCGGGCTGCTCAATTGTTCTGAAACCGAACCGAAACGACAGTCGGCCGGATCACTGGATCTGAGACTTTCCAAGCCAACGACCACCGAACACGGCAAAGCGGCATTTGATATCCGCTTCGAAAACAACACTGACCAAACACTCTGTGCGGGTCCGAAGTTTGAAGATTACTTCTGGTTCGAAGTCAAAGATCCTAAAACAGGCTACAATGTCTTGCCCGCCGATGAAGGTATATTTTTACCTGACCCGAATGCACCGCCCACACCGCCGAATGTTCATTATGTCGGTCAGCCGATCTTAATCGAACCCGGCGAACAGTTCACTTCAACGGTGATATTTGAGACATTCGATTATCCCGAGTTCATCAATAGCAAAAACAGAATCGTAAGGCCCGTACCACCATTTACAACGCTTGACGTAACTGCCCACGGTTTTTTATTCGACTGTGGGTTTGAAAGCCTGAATAAAGCGCTCGCGCAGCGATCCTTTATTCAGATCACGTCCAACAAGGTTTCAGTCCGGAGTGATGACAAACGTTTCTTTCGACTGTTCTGACGAACAGACTGCCGCGCACTTTTTGACTGGCTTATCAACCAACGCAGTCCGGGACCTCGCAAATCAATGTAATCTGTTAGTTGCCCGCCATTGTGATCCGAACAGCATCCCAATTCCGTGCGGCAAGATCGTCTGGTTTGATCATAAACTGGATCACGCCCACATCTCCGATCTGCAAACCGGCGCCTTTGTCGTAGTGTAACTGCAAAAGCAGATAGTGATCAGCAAATTCAGCCAATTGCCCCTGAATATCCAATCCGATCCCAAACATCTGATGCTGCCCCTGATTTGGTGCAAAGCCGGGCCTGTAGTCCAGAGACTCAAGACATTTCGGCGGCAGATCGGCAATGACAGGTGCAGGTTGATTGACGATAGTGCTGTACGTGTCTGACGCCGCATCATCAAGGCTATGCAACCTGTCAAACGAAAGCCGATAGATCGCGCCGAAATGAGTATGCTGATCCGGCGTATCGTATTCATTATATCGAACTGCTGCTAAAGCGTCACGAAACCATTCGATATAATCGCCAGTCATGACGCTCCACCGATCATGTGCCAAAACCTTTTGTTCAACAGCATCGATGAAGGCACGGTAATCGTCCAGTTTCGTTGTATATGCTTCAAGTTCAAAATTCTGCGCCTGAAGTAGTTTTTGCGCTCTGGCCCGATCCCCTTCAGTCGACGCATTCTTTGCTCTTTCTTCAGCTTCTTTCAAATATGGCGCTTTGTTCGCAATCGCTCTTTCAACATTGTCGTTAGCGGTAGCTTTCTTCAAACCATGCAGCAGCCGATACCCCATGTTCCAATAGAAGGGCGTCCGATCGGCCTCATATTCCTCTTTCCATATTCGATAGGCTTCCATCCGCCCATCATCTTGGCGCTTTGTGTTTTGGGGCCATGGCTCAGTGCTAAGCTGGACAGGGTATCGATCCAGAACAGCCTCTGGTCCAGTCCGTTCGGAGCTGCCAAATTCGTTGTCAAGTGGTCGCAAACCAGCAGGCGGTTTGGTATCTTCTGCGCCGTCTGTGTGCAAAATCTGTAAGTCGGGATAGTCGTCGGGCCGCCTGCCTGTGAAAAACGACAAACGCCCCGTGTTCGGAAAAAGTCCGTCTGTTGTCAACCGGGCCAACTCTGTTAGCGAGATCGACGCCAGGTGGTGCATGGGAACGCCACACTTGTCGATAGGCCACGGCTGATCACCAAGCCATGGCAAACCGCCCAGCCAGCTTTCCGATATCGGCCAACTGCCATCTTTCGCAGGGGCAAGTCGTCGAAGTGTGACTTGTGGCAACGGATCATCAAGCCACTCTGGAAACATAATCGCCAGTTGCGCGTCAATATCCAGATGTGCGACGGCGGCCCATCTACCTTCCTGAGTGCTCAAATCAAACTCGGAGGAAGAATCTTTTAAGGCTGGCTTCGGCGCTTCTGCGGTATCTTCTGACGAGCTTTTCTTTCCAAATATCGAACGTATAAACTTAAACAAATATGTCTCCATATATTGATGATGCAGTCCCGGACTTGATCCGGGACCTCGGAACAACCGGTATCAAATCCCAGGATTATGTCAAAAGTTAACGGTTTTTCGGCCTTTAACATCCCCTGACCACCCCGCGCGCATTAACTGGGGTAGTATCGTACAAAATCGCGGCGCGACTCGTACAATGGTGGTAAAATGTTTCGTACAAAAGCTGCGTGCAAAACGTACGAATTGTAACCTTTTCCGTGGCCTGAAGGGCGCCGTCTAGTCCCGCGCGGGGGGTCAACACTCATCACAATTCACACCTAGCGCCCGGTTCTTTCGCGCCATGCGGCCCAGTCCTCGGGTGTGTCCAGATCGCAGCGGGCGCGCTGGTCGGGCAGGGGGATCAGGTGCACGGTCTTTGCTGCCTTCACAACCGCTTGCCCGCCATCATCGCCCTTAATTTCAGCAAAAAGCGGGAACAGGCTGCGGTCAAACACAATCGGATGTCCCGGCTGCCCGTCCTGTGTCACACCACGCCAAACCTGCGCCTCGGGCGCCTGATTTATCCCATCCAGAACCGTATTGATATCCCGTGTTGTCAGGTCCGGCAAATCCGCCAGCAGGATCATCAGCCGATCCGTCTGGCCCTGCAGGTGCGCCACCGCACCGCGCAGGGTGCCGCCCAACCCCTCGGCGCTTTCCGGTAATGAAATCAATGTGATATCCAGCCCGCTCAAAGCCGCAGCCCGCGGATGATCCAGCGCAGGCACGGCCACAACCACGCGCTTTCCCGTCGCCAGCGCCTTATCCACCTGTGCGCGGATTAGCGGCACGCCGTCCACAAGTTCCAGCAGTTTATCCGCCCCTCGCATCCGCGATGATTGCCCCGCGGCGGGGATAAAGATCACCACATCCATCCGATCTTTGTTCAAATTCTGGTCCTCATCCGGCATTTTGCCTAAAACATCAGCGCTATTTCTTGACTGGCCCAAGCCGTTTGATAGCGTGAAGTTGACCTTGGGGTCAAAAGCAGCGCCAATCGGCGCAGGAAAGGAACACCATGGCACTTGACCGCAACCAGCCGAATGATCTGTCGGCCTTCTGGATGCCATTCACAGCGAACCGGCAGTTCAAGAAAAATCCGCGCATGTTCGTTTCGGCCGATGGCATGTTCTACAAAACCTCGGACGGCCGCGATGTGCTGGACGGCACGGCCGGCCTGTGGTGCTGCAACGCTGGTCACGCACGCCCGCGGATCACCGAGGCCATTCAGAAACAGGCGGCCGAGCTGGACTACGCCCCCGCCTTCCAGATGGGCCACCCCAAAGCGTTCGAGCTGGCCAACCGCCTCCGGGACCTTGCGCCCGAACCGTTTGAGCATGTGTTTTTCACCAACTCCGGCTCGGAAAGTGTTGAAACGGCATTGAAACTGGCGCTGGCCTATCATCGGGCCAAAGGCGATGGCGCACGCACGCGACTGATCGGGCGCGAACGCGGCTATCACGGCGTGAACTTCGGCGGCATCTCGGTGGGTGGCATCGTCAACAACCGCAAATTCTTCGGCAGCCTGCTGACCGGCGTCGACCATCTGCCGCACACGCACCTGCCGGAAAACGCCTTCACCAAGGGCCAGCCCGACCATGGCGCCCACTTAGCTGATGAGTTGGAACGCATCGTCACCCTGCATGGGCCCGAGACCATCGCGGCTGTTATCGTCGAACCCGTTGCAGGCTCGACCGGTGTTCTGATCCCACCCAAGGGCTATCTGAAACGTCTGCGCGAGATCACCGCCAAACATGGCATTCTGCTGATTTTTGATGAGGTCATCACAGGGTTCGGGCGCATCGGGTCCGCCTTTGCCGCCGAGCATTTCGACGTGATGCCCGACCTGATCACCTGCGCCAAGGGCCTGACCAACGGCGTGATACCCATGGGCGCCGTTCTGGCCACGGCCGAGGTCCACGATGCCTTCATGCACGGCCCCGAACATATGATTGAGCTGTTCCATGGCTACACCTATTCCGGCAATCCGATCGCCAGTGCCGCGGGTCTGGCCACGCTTGAAACCTATCGCGAAGATGACCTGTTCCAGCGGGCAGCTGACATGGCCGACTATTGGCAAGACGGCGTGCACAGCCTGCGCGACTGCCCCCATGTTATCGACATCCGCAACATGGGCTTGATCGGCGCAATTGAACTGGAACCGATCGCAGGCCAACCCACCCGCCGTGCGTTTCAGGCGTTTCTGGATTGCTATGACAAAGGCAGCCTGATCCGCACCACCAGTGATATCATCGCGCTGTCGCCACCGCTGATCATTGAGAAAAGCCACATAGATCAGCTTTTTGGAACGTTGCGCGATGTGCTAAAAGCAGCCTGATCGCGGGCGGCTTTTCCGCTGCCTGCACCACAAATTCAAAGTAAAGCCCTACGTCAAAGTTTCGACAATTCGGTGCCAAAAGAATGTGCGCATTCTTGTGCTGGATTGCCGATTAACAGTTCGTTTTGCGATTTTTCTTGACGCTGTCTTAGACCTGTGATCGAGATTATTTGACGAAAAAGTAACGCATATTTGGGGTAAGAAATTATGGTATTTATACATGCGGTAGCTACAAAATAGATTGATATGAAACAACTTAAAGCGGCAAATTTCTTTTCACTTCAGGTGCCAATAGATTACATCTGCAAGTGCATATTTATATTACTATCACGCTGGTTTTATGTTCGCTGTGCACCGATGACAGTGGAACACCGCGCGATATTAAAATCTTGGACGCTGATGCTTTTGGCACGATGTGGACGTCGAACGGTATCAAGCCACGTCGGCGTGAATCCAATCGCTTTTATTCGAGTTTGAGTTGAAGAAAGTATCTGCCACATGACGCCTGACACCGGAACCGCTTCAACGGTTGAAAAAGAAATGCGAACCAGCGCGCCATTCAACTTCATCATTCCAATTCGACACCCTGAAACGGTGAGCAACCTGAGAGAGCAGCAACGCGTGCTGATTGACCTTTTGCGATCAATCGACGCCCAGACCGACCGGCGCTTTGCCGTTTACGTGGCCTGCAACCCTGAACAGGTTCTGCCCCCGCACGAACCTTATGTGCACCGTGTCGACATCGATCTTCCGCCAAATACACAGTTGACCAAAGCGAAGACGATGGAAGAACTCTACGACATGATACGCAATGACAAGGGTCAGCGGATCGCGGCGGCCCTTGACGTAATCAATGATGAAAATGCGTATGTCATGGTTGTCGATGATGATGACTTTGTCAGTTCACGGCTCGTTGAATTCGTGCTGTCTCAGGAAGGTGAGAAAACCGGCTGGCTGGTTAAAAAGGGGTATTCCTGGATTTCTGGGTCCAACCATGTGTATGAAGTTGAAGGCTTCCACCGGCTTTGTGGCACCAGCATCGTCGTTCCGGCACATTACTATGCATATGTTCGAAAACAGGGCAGTATACGCGATAGTATTCAGGAACTGGGTGGCCATCGCGCTGTGGTTGACAGCGCGCATCGCAACAAGCTGACATTTCGACACCTGCCCTTTCACGGAGCCATTTATAGACTGGGGCACAGCAATGCCTCGCAGAGCGATGTGCAGCGGCTGACCGCCGATGGCATAAGTCTGAAAAAGCCTGGTATGATAGAACGCGGCATTGCCAAGATTGGTCGAATGCTGACAGGGGCCAAACTGGAGGAGGGGCCCAAAACCCGTCAGGACTACCCCATTGAAATTGAGACCAATTTAATGCGAGAGTTCTTCGGAAGGCAGACCACATAACATCCAGAAGGAGTCCCCATGACCGCACCGGGCGAAAACCTGAAGATCAACGGCGAACGTCTGTGGGACAGCTTGATGGATATGGCCAAAATTGGCCCCGGTGTGGCGGGCGGTAATAATCGCCAGACTTTGACTGATGACGATGCCGAAGGTCGTATTTTATTTCAGCAATGGTGTGAAAAGGCTGGCATGACCATGGGCGTCGACCAGATGGGCACCATGTTTGCCCGCCGCGACGGCACCGACCCTGATGCCTTGCCCGTTTATGTCGGCAGCCATCTGGACACGCAACCAACGGGCGGCAAATACGATGGCGTTCTGGGCGTGCTGGGTGGGTTGGAAATCATCCGCACCCTCAACGACCTCGACATCAAAACCAAACACCCCATCGTCGTGACGAACTGGACGAATGAGGAAGGCACACGCTTTGCCCCCGCGATGCTGGCCTCGGGTGTTTTTGCCGGGATGCATACGCAGGATTGGGCTTACGACCGGGTTGATGCCGAGGGCAAGCGCTTTGGCGACGAACTGACCCGCATCGGCTGGAAGGGCGATGAAGCGGTCGGCGCCCGCCAGATGCACGCCTTCTTTGAGCTGCATATCGAACAAGGCCCGATATTGGAGGCTGAGGGTAAGGACATCGGCGTCGTCACCCACGGGCAGGGGCTATGGTGGCTGCAGGTGACGCTGACGGGTAAGGAAAGCCACACCGGCTCGACCCCCATGAACATGCGCGTGAACGCGGGCCTTGGCATGGCGCGGATCACCGAACTGGTCCATCAGATCGCGATGGACAACCAACCGGGTGCCGTGGGTGCCATCGGCCACTGCGATGTCCATCCCAACTCGCGCAACGTGATCCCCGGCAAGGTGGTCTTTACCATCGACTTCCGGTCGCCCGATCTGGCCAAACTGGACGGTATGAAAACCCGGCTTGAGGCCGAGGCCCCGAAAATCGCCACCGATCTGGGGTTGGGTTTTGAGATCGAAGACGTCGGCCACTTCGACCCCGTCACCTTTGACGACGGTTGTGTGACGGCTGTGCGCACCGCGGCTGAGCGTCTGGGTTATAGCCACATGAACATCATCTCAGGCGCGGGCCACGACGCCTGCTGGATCAACCGCGTCGCCCCCACCGCCATGGTCATGTGCCCCTGCGTCGACGGCCTTAGCCATAACGAGGCCGAAGAGATCACCCCCGAATGGGCCGCAGCCGGCGCCAATGTTCTGTTCCACGCGGTGGTAGAGACGGCGGAGATTGTGGGGTGAGTAGAATGAACCCATTATGCACTGACCCAAGGCCATCGCCCGACCTGGAGGGTGCGAAAGCGCCCTCCGTGGGGAGGTCGGGCGCTGGCCGCGCCGCTGGCCCGGCCTGTGATAGATATCGCGCCGTGAAAACAACAAGGTGTATAATTTGATAAATCGCACTGAAAGGATACTGTTCCCGTTACTGTTTATATTATCAGTTGCTTGGATTGCATTTGTAGGGTTTGTGTTTTGGAATATGGATCCCAAGTTCGGCGGCCCATATCGTTGGTCAATATTTGTTAAGCCACATTTCTATGTGATAGCGCTACTTCCACCCGCTCATATTCTTTCCTTTTCGCTAGGCATCAGCATTTTTGTCAGAAGGGTTATAAGAAAAAACCGACAGCGCCGCTTCAGGCACCTAATATCAAGCACATTATTTGTGCCGCTTATTTGTTTGACAATTTTTGCCCTACTATTCTGGATTTTCAATAGCTTTAGTTTTGTTCATGCAGTCGATGATATGACTGACGCAATTGCCGATGTTGTAGATGCCCGAAAACCTATTATTGGCTGGACAGGCTATTTTGCCAAGCTTTGGCCATTATATGCTTTCTTGTTTTTATTTATCTTTCCAATCAGAAGCTGGATGTGGTTGTCTGCGTCAAGTCTTTCATTGGCAGTCCCGTTCATATGGTTTCTGGTCGTTGAGCATTATACCGTACGACAGTACCGCGAAATTGACGGAGTTAGCACCCTAGTCAGTGTATCTCGCCCTGAATGGGCGAGTGAAATAAATGATTATATGAATGACTTCATTGGTATCCTTCTAATACTTTTTCTTTTGCAGATTTCTATTGGCTTAGTTGTGGGCCTTGTTCGTTTGCCCAAAGCATTGTTTGTTCAACAAAAGGCCTTGTCGTAGAAATGCTTAAATATAGCCAGTCTGCTCTGATTATATGCGCAAGCCCACCAGCTACGAGGCGCGCAATGAATAGCAATAATGCGCAGGAGAAATACACATGACCAAAGTCATCAAAGGCGGCACGGTTGTCACGGCGGATCGGCAGTTTAAGGCGGATGTGCTGATTGACGGGGAAAAGATCACCGAGATCGGTGAAAACCTGACCGGCGACGAAACAATTGACGCCACCGACGCCTACGTCATCCCCGGTGGCATCGATCCGCACACGCATCTGGAAATGCCATTCATGGGCACCACGGCGGCCGAGACCTTCGAATCCGGCACCTTTGCCGCTGCCGCCGGTGGCACCACGATGCTGGTCGATTTCGTCCTGCCTGGCGAAGATGGCAGCCTTCTGAATGCCGTCGACGACTGGGACCGCAAATCCAAGGACCAGATCTGCACAGATATCTCGTACCACATGGCTGTCACCGGCTGGAACGAGCGCATTTTCAATGAGATGGAAGCGGTCGTGAAGGAGCGCGGCATCAACACTTTCAAGCACTTCATGGCCTACAAAGGTGCGTTGATGGTCGAGGATGACGAGATGTTCGCGTCTTTCAAACGCTGCGCCGAACTGGGCGCGCTGCCGCTGGTACATGCTGAAAACGGTGACATCGTGCAAGAGCTGCAGCAAAAATATCTGGCAGAGGGCATCACTGGCCCCGAAGGTCACGCCTATTCCCGCCCGCCCGAGGTCGAGGGCGAAGCCGCGAACCGCGCCATCATGATCGCCGACGCCGCGGGCACCCCGCTTTATATCGTGCACGTCAGCTGCGAACAGGCGCATGAGGCGATCCGACGTGCGCGCCAAAAGGGGATGCGTGTCTATGGCGAACCGCTGATCCAGCACCTGACGCTGGACGAAACCGAGTATTTCAACAAAGACTGGCAATACGCCGCCCGCCGCGTGATGTCGCCGCCCTTCCGGTCGAAAGATCATCAGGACAGCCTGTGGAACGGCCTGGCCGCTGGATCACTGCAGGTCGTGGCGACGGATCATGCGGCCTTTACCGATGAACAAAAGCGGATGGGGGTCAATAACTTCACCACGATCCCGAACGGCACCGGCGGGCTTGAGGAGCGAATGTCGATGCTCTGGACCCGCGGCGTCGACACCGGCCGCCTGACGCCCGAGGAATTCGTGGCCGTGACCTCGACAAACATCGCCAAAATCCTGAACATCTATCCCATGAAGGGTGCGCTGGTGCCCGGCGCTGATGCCGATATCGTCGTCTGGGACCCAACGATTACAAAGACGCTCAGCGTGTCCAGCCATAAATCTGTTTTGGATTACAATGTGTTCGAGGGGATGCAGGTCACCGCGCAACCCCGCTATACCCTGTCACGTGGCGATGTGGTTTGGGCCTACGGCCAAAACAGCCAACCCCAACCCGGCCGCGGTAAATTCATCCGCCGCCCCGCCTTCGCAAGCGCATCCAAAGCTTTGAGCAAATGGAAATCCCTCAACACCCCCCGCAAAATCGAACGCGACCCGATGAACATCCCGGCGGGGGTTTGATGAGCTTGCCAGAACTGAAATTGGATGAAATTGACCGTCAGAGTTTTTTGCGTTTGATTGATGAGAAGAGGTTTATGGACGCGGGCAGAGTGCTAAGGCATAACGGATATAGCTATAAACAAACGAAAATTCTTGTCGAAATCGTCATGCAAAAGGTGCATCCAGACTATGCTGCAAAGCGACAGCGCTGGCTGGATCGATTGGTGGACGAATTTGATGCGGAGTCCCAATGACCGTTATCAATGCCCAATCCCTCGATCTGACTTTCCAGACCGCGGACGGACCAATTCAGGCGCTGAAAGACGTTAACCTTCAGATAAATCAGGGCGATTTTGTCAGCTTCATCGGCCCCTCGGGCTGTGGCAAAACAACCTTTCTGCGCGTGATTGCGGCGTTGGAGCATCCGACGGGCGGGACGGTCACGGTGAATGGCATGACCCCGGATCAGGCGCGGCAGGCGCGGGCCTATGGCTATGTTTTTCAGGCCGCAGGGCTTTACCCCTGGCGCACGATTGGGGGCAATATCCGCCTGCCTTTGGAAATAATGGGGTATCCGAAATCTGAACAGGCCGATCGTATGAAGAACGTTCTGCAACTGGTTGATCTGGAAGGATTTGAGCGGAAATACCCCTGGCAGCTCTCCGGCGGCATGCAGCAACGGGCCAGCATCGCCCGCGCACTGGCCTTTGACGCCGATATCCTGCTGATGGATGAACCCTTTGGCGCGCTGGATGAAATTGTGCGCGACCATCTGAACGAACAGCTTCTGGCGCTTTGGGCACGGACGGGAAAGACGATCGGTTTCGTGACCCATTCGATTTCCGAGGCCGTTTATCTGTCGACAAAAATCGTCGTCATGAGCCCGCGCCCCGGCCGCATCACCGACGTCATCGAAAGCCCGCTGCCCAAGGACCGCCCCCTTGATATCCGCGACACCCCAGAATTCGCAGCCCTTGCCCATCGCGTGCGCGAGGGCCTGCGCGCGGGACATTCCTATGATTGATTTGAGAAAAATAGCACCTTGCTCTTCTATGAGAACAAGGTGCCTTTATCGTTCACGGTCATCGGCTCTCCAGCCTGTACCGCAGAATCACTATAAGCCCCCAAACCTTTTATTGTTCTTAAAATACTCCCGCCGGAGGCGAAAAAAATCTGACATCAGTCTATTTTTCTGGCCCCTGGATTTGAGTATTTATGGAACAATAAAGCTAAGAACTGTGCGGGGTGGCCAATGCTGTTGATGCGGTCAGAGCGGGTGCGGGCAGGGCGGGCGCGGGATGCGGTGTCTTGTGCCAGGATCCTGAACGATTGGATCGACGCGACCCCCTGGATGCCGCGCATACATACGCATCAGGGGGTTCGGCAGTATTTTCAGGATATCATGTTTCCGCAGCAGCAGATTTTTGTGATCGGGCGCCCGGTCAGCGGTTTTCTGGCGCTGACGGCCGATGATCTGATTGCGGCGCTTTATGTCTCGAAGCCGGGGCAGGGGCTGGGACGCAAACTGTTGTCGCATTGTAAAAGCATGCGCGTGCGGCTGCGGCTTTGGACTTTTGAACAGAACCAAGCTGCGCAGCGGTTTTATTTAAGGGAAGGTTTCAGTGAAACCCGCCGCACAGACGGTGATAACGAGGAAAAACTGCCCGACATTCTATATGAATGGAGCCGCGAATGAGGTCGATCGTACCCGTTCTGACCGTTGTCGCCGCGATCATCGGGCTGTGGTACGCGGCCGTGATCCCGATGAACATCAAGGAAGCCTTGATGCAGGCCGAACGGGCAGGGGCCGAGGTGACGCCAGCATCGGCCCGCGACCGGCGGGATGCTGCGGCCCTGGGGCTGGTCATGCAGAACAGCTTTGCCATCGGCGCGACCTTTGATCAGGATCGCCCCCGTTTGCCAGCGCCGCATCAGGTCATGGCCGAACTGTGGGACACTACGATTGACAAACGCATCACCAGCAGGCGGTCCCTAGTCTTTCACGCGTGGGTGACACTAAGCGCGACTTCGCTGGGCTTTGCCATCGGCACCGGTCTTGGCATCCTGCTGGCTGTGGGGATCGTGCACAGCCGGGTGATGGACCTTAGCGTCATGCCCTGGGCCATTGTCAGCCAGACGATCCCGATCATCGCCATTGCGCCCATGATCATCGTCGTTCTGTATTCCATCGGAGTGCAGGGGTTGCTGCCCAAGGCGATCATCAGCGCCTATCTTAGTTTCTTCCCCGTGGTCGTCGGCATGGTCAAGGGTCTGCGCAGCCCCGATGCGATGCAGCTTGATTTATTGCGCACCTATAGTGCCACGAAAACCCAAAGCTTTTTCAAGCTGCGCCTGCCCGCCTCGATGCCATACCTGTTCGCCTCGCTGAAGATCGGCATCGCGGCGTCGCTGGTCGGGGCCATCGTGGGTGAACTGCCGACCGGCGCCCAAAGCGGCCTGGGCGCGCGGATGCTGACGGGCAGCTACTATGGCCAGACGATCCAGATTTGGTCGGCGCTGTTTGCTGCAGCTATCGTCGCAGCTGCGCTGGTCGGATTGATCGGCCTGATCCAAAGGCTGACCTTGCGGCGCATGGGGGTCACGGCGTGACGGTCACCCTGCAACTTCTGATCGTCTGGGCCATTGGATGGGGCGGCAATGTGGCCTTGTCACGCTCGGGCCACCCGGTGGCCAGACCGCTGGTGCCGGTAATCTTTGGCGTCACTCTATTGATACTATGGGAGATCGCCGTCCGCGGCTTCAACGTGCCGGGGGTCATCCTGCCTGCGCCCTCGGACATCGCGGCGCGGTTCGCGACCAGCCTGCCGATCCTGTGGGCCGATCTTGTGCAAACCTTCTTCAAAGGCGCGCTGTCGGGCTATGCCATCGGCTGCGGCGCGGCGTTTCTGACCGCCATCGCTGTGGACCGATCAGGCTTTCTGCAGCATGGGCTGCTGCCCGTGGGCAATTTTATCGCCGCCCTGCCGATCGTCGGCACCGCGCCCATTTTGGTCATGTGGTTTGGCTTTGACTGGGAATCAAAAGCCGCCGTCGTCACAATCATGGTCTTCTTCCCCATGCTGATCAACACCGTCGCCGGACTGCAGGAAACGACGCCCATGCAGCGCGACCTGATGGCGACCTATTCGGCCAGCTACACCCAAACCCTGATCAAACTGCGCCTGCCTGCTGCCATGCCCTTCATCTTCAATGGGCTTAAAATTTCAACAACTCTGGCACTTGTGGGGGCGATTGTTGCTGAATTTTTCGGCTCACCCACTGTTGGTATGGGCTTTCGCATATCTACATCCGTCGGCCAGCTTGCGCTTGATATGGTCTGGGCAGAAATTGTGATGGCCGCTTTGGCCGGCTCGGCCTTTTACGGGGTGATCGCGGCAATAGAAAAGGGGGTCACGTTCTGGCACCCCTCACAACGGGAATAACAAGGAGGTACAATAATGAAAAAACTACTGATGACAGTCGCTTGCGCGCTTTGCGCCACGGCGGCCGCGGCCCAGGACGAGGTTCGCCTGCAACTGCAATGGGTCACACAGGCGCAATTCGCAGGTTACTATGTGGCGCTGGACAAAGGGTTTTATGAGGAAGAAAACCTCGATGTTACCATCCTGCCCGGCGGCCCCGATATCGCCCCGCCGCAAGTGCTGGCCGGTGGCGGCGCGGACGTGATGCTGAACTGGATGCCCTCGGCCCTGGCTGCGCGCGAACGTGGGCTGCCGGTCGTGAACATCGCGCAGCCCTTCAAGACCTCGGGCCTGATGCTGACCTGCTGGAAAGACACCGGCATCACATCGCCCCAGGATTTCCGCGGCAAGACCATCGGCGTCTGGTTCTTTGGCAATGAATACCCGTTCCTAAGCTGGATGAGCCAAGAGGGCATTCCGACCGAAGGCGGTGAAGACGGCGTGACCGTCCTGAAACAGGGCTTCAACGTTGACCCGCTGCTGCAACGCCAGGCCGATTGCATCAGCACGATGACCTATAACGAATACGGCCAGGTACTGGATGCGGGCGTGGGCGAAGACGAACTGGTGACCTTCAAATACGAAGATCAGGGCGTCGCGACGCTGGAAGACGGCATGTATGTGCTGGAGGACAGGCTGGATGACCCCGCCTTTGTCGACAAAATGGTCCGCTTCGTCCGCGCCAGTATGCGTGGCTGGAAGTACGCCGAGGGAAACCCAGATGAGGCCGCCGAGATCGTGCTGGACAACGACGCCACCGGTGCCCAGACCGAGGCCCACCAGAAACGCATGATGACTGAGATCGCCAAACTGACTGCGGGTTCGAACGGCGCGCTGGATCCGGCCGACTTCGACCGCACGGTGCAGACCTTGCTGGCCGGTGGTTCAGATCCGGTGATCACTCAGGAACCCGAAGGGGCCTGGACCCACGCCATCACGGATCAGGCGTTGAATTAGAACAAAATATGGTCCGGAAGCAGTTCGAAAGCTCCGGACCATCCTGCGCATCCCGGACTTGATCCGGGACCTAACCGCTACATCTCGAAAATATTTCCAGCAAATTCGCTGCCATACCTGTCAGCTGTTCTTTTTAAATAGTCCAAACAGGCCACGAGATTTTGGTCTGGAAGACGCCGCGCGGGCTTGCAGGTCCGCCATCATCGCATCGATGGCTTGTGAAACGTCATATGGTTCTGTGACGGGAATCTGCGACCAGTCAATCTGTAACCACCACATGTCGTTTCCCTGTGGGTCGGTGACCTCTCCGGCACTTCTGGTAATGGCGGTGCTATGCATATGAAGATGAAACACCGCCAGTTTGGCGTTCTCTCGTGTATACAGTTTCTGATCCAGTTTGTTACGGATATCCGTCAGTTGAGGAATAAGGAAATTCAGTTTCCCTTCCAATGCTCCCTCGACACTGGCGCAGAGGGGTGACAGCCCAAATCCGCTTCCCAAAGCGGTCTGTTTGACACTGTCGGGCGCGGCGCGAAGTGCAGCCACAGTCTGAATGTCTTCGTAAAGAGACATTTTGTTTCCTTTGGACTGGAACGCCAGTCCTGCGGTATTGAGCAAATCTGCAAATTTCGCGTCGTTGTAGATCTGTTGCGGAAATATATCTTCAATGTGGAAGTTATAATTCAGAGACATGCTTGTTCCTTTTTTATATGCAAAATGTGTAAATTACACATTTAGTTTGATCCATTTGCTTGAAAATGTGCATTTTACACATTTATTGGGGCTTATTTTCTGGAAAATGTGCAAATTGTACATTCGCCTCAAAGGGCTACGATCTTGCCCGGGTTCATGATGTTGTGCGGGTCCAGGCTGCGTTTAATTGTGGCCATGATATCTGTTGCGGGGCCTAATTCTTTCTTTAGATACAACATCTTACCCTGACCAATGCCGTGTTCGCCGGTGCAGGTGCCCTGCATCGAGATCGCCAGGTCGTTCAGCCAGCCGATGAACTCATCGGCCTTCGCGACCTCATCCGCGTTGTCCTTATCGATCAGCAGCAGCGTATGGAAATTTCCGTCCCCGGCATGTCCCACGATTGGCGCTAAGATATTCATTTCATTTAGCTTTTCTTGCGTCGCCGTCACACATTCGGCCAGCCGCGAAATCGGCACGCAGACATCCGTTGCCAGCCCCTGTGCGTCCGGCCGCAACTGCATACAGGCCCAATAGGCATCATGCCGTGCCTGCCAGATTTTCGTGCGTTCTTCGGCACTTACGGTCCATTCAAAGCCGTGGCCGCCCATGTCTTCGGCGATTTCACCGAAAATGGCGGCTTGTTCCGCGACCGATGCCTCGGATCCATGAAATTCCAGCAATAACAATGGGGTATCCGGCAGGCTTAGCTTGGAATACGCATTGACGGCCTGAATGGTCAACTGATCGAGCAGCTCAATCCGCGCCACCGGCACGCCATACTGGATCGTCGCAATCACCGCCTGACACGCCGCGTCTATGTCAGGAAAGCTGCACATGGCCGAGGACATGGCCTCGGGTATCCCGTTGAGTTTCAAGGTTAATTCCGTGATCACCCCAAGCGTGCCCTCGGACCCGATCAAAAGCCGGGTCAGGTCATAGCCTGCCGAAGACTTGCGGGCACGGCCGCCCGTGCGGATGATCTGCCCATCGGGCATAACCGCTTGAAGCGAAAGGATATTATCGCGCATCGTGCCATAGCGCACCGCATTCGTCCCCGACGCCCGGGTCGAGGCCATACCCCCCAAGCTGGCATTCGCGCCCGGATCAATCGGAAAAAACAACCCCTGATCGCGCAAGTAGGTATTAAGCTGGCTGCGCGTCACGCCCGGTTGCACGACACAGTCCAGATCCTGCGCGTTGACCGCCAATATCTGGTTCATCTGGCTCAGGTCCACCGACACGCCGCCGCCCGGTGCATTCACGTGACCTTCCAGCGATGTGCCCGTGCCGAAGGGAATGACCGGCACGCGATGTTCGGCGCAAATCTGAATGATATCAGAGACTTCCTGGGTACTATGCGCAAAAACCACAGCATCAGGCGCCTGATTGGTCAGCCAGGTTGTGGTATGCCCGTGCTGATCGCGGATCGCCTGACCCAACTGCAGCCGGTTACCGAAACGTTGCTTCAGGATCGCGGTCGCAGTTTCGATCGCGGTCTGGTTCCGGGGCAGGGTGGTGACTTGGGCCAAGGTATCCTCCGAAACTGGCGCGCACCTGAAATGATGCGCGCCAAGCCTTTGTTATTGCAGGTCTTTCATGCGTGCATCGTTGATCTCGGCCTCTGCCTCGGCCACGGCGGTTGTCATCGCCTCAAAGATCCGCTCACCGCCATCAACATTGGCTTTGAACCAGTCAAAGACGGGTGCGGCAGCTTCGCGGAATGCGGCTTTTTCTTCGGGCGTGGGCACATAAAGATCGCCGCCACCGGCGACGAAATCCTCATAAGCCTGAATGGATTTCCGCTTGGGCGACGCGAACGTGGCCTGCTGAAGCGCATAGAAACCATCGACGACAACTCGACGCATATCTTCTGGCATGTCTGTGAACTTTTCATTCGACATCCACCACAGCGCGCCCATATAGGCGTGGCCGTCCAGCGTGATGTATTGCAGACCGGCATCGGGGAATTTCATGCCCATGATGTCGGTGATGCCGTTTTTCGACCCCTCGACAACGCCGGTTTGCAGGGATGTGAACAGTTCGGGCCATGGGATCGGCGTGGGCGAGGCACCAAGGGCGCGCACCAGTTCCTGCGGCAGGTCGGCGACGACGGTGCGGATTTTCAGACCTTCCATATCTGACGGCTGCGCGATACGGCGTTCGGTGTTGGCAAAATTGCGCCAGCCGCCGGTGTTACCGATGGTCATCAGACGGATCGCATCGCCGGAATCCGCCATCGCCATCTCGCGCATGGTGCGGACGAAATCGCCCGATAGAACATGTTCTGCAATGCGGTCGTCGGCCATCAAATAGGGCAGGTCAAGTACCTGAACATAAGGGAAAATTCCCGCAGCACCGCCCGAGGTCGACACATAGATGTCAATCGATCCATCCGCCACGCCCTGCAGACACTCGGTGCCATTGGCGCACAGTTGAGTGCCCATGAAAATCTCAACCTCAATGGCGCCGTTCGAGGCGGATTCGACATAGTTCTTGAAAACAACCAGACCGTCATAGTCTTCGTCATTCTCATTCGAATTCGCAGTGGCCCGCAGGGTATATTCCTGCGCATGGGCGGCAAATGGTGCGGCCAGAAGCCCCGCAACCAGAAGCGATTTTGTTAGGGTTTTCAGCATGTTGTCCTCCCTCGTGACGCTGATTAATCGACGAATCCCGTCAGACGCGGAACTGTCATGGATATTGCCGGGAAATATGTGATCAGGAAAATGACGAATATTTCAACGGCAAGAAATGGCAAAATGGCCTTGGCGATGGTTTCGACCTTTTCCCGACTGACGGTCGACGCCACAAACAGCACCAGCCCCATGGGCGGCGTAGCCAGACCGACCGTCAGGTTGACCGACATGATGATCGCGAAATGGACCGGATGCACCCCCAGTTCGGTAAAGATCGGCGCCAGGATCGGACCCAAGATGATGATCGCAGGGCCAGCATCCAGGAACATGCCGACGATGAACAGCAGGATGTTGATCAGGAACAGCAGGATCAGTGGGTTTTCGCTAAGCGTCAGAATGAAGTCGGTCAGGATCTGCGGGGCGAAGGACAGCGATACGACAGTCTTGAACGCCACCGCCGCGCCCACCAGCAACAACACGGCCGAGGATGCCATGGCAGACCGTGCCAACACGCTGTAAAGATCATTCATCCGCATCGACCGTAATACGAAAAAGCTGACTACCAGCGCATAGGCAACGGCAATGGCCGAGGCCTCGGTCGGGGTGAAAACGCCCACCAGGATACCGCCCAGAATGATGATCGGGGTTTGCAGCGGCGCGACGGCCTTTTTGCAGATCAGGCGGAAATCATGGCTGACCGCCTGTCGATAGCGCATCAGCAACACATGGGCTATGGCCAGCATCAGCAGGAACAGGATGAATTTGCCCAAGCCGTCCAGTTGATACCCCGCCAGATTGCGCAAGGGGATTGTCAGGGCATAAAGGATGCCGCCGAAATTCAAACGCAGCAGCAACAGGGAAATCCAATATTCGACCGTGCTGATCTGCTGATCTTTGGTGACGATCCGTTCGGCCTTGGGCAGATCATACTTGTCAGCCATCAGGTTGACGACTGCCATCAGCCCGACCCCTGCCAGAAACAGCGCCGCCACGCTTTCGCCCATCACATACGCATAAATGATCATGATGCCCGACGGCGGGATGATCGGGCCAATGACGGATGACGCGGCGGTGACGGCGGCGGCGAATTTGCGAGTGTATCCGTTTCTCTCCATCGCGGGGATCAACGTTGAACCCAAAGCCGAGGTATCGGCGACCGCACTGCCTGACATACCTGCAAACAGGATCGACGACAGGATGTTCACATGGGCCAACCCGCCGCGCAGATGGCCCATGAAGGCCTGGCTGAATTCGATCAGGCGCGTTGTGATGCCGCCGCGGTTCATAATCTCACCGGCCAGCATGAAAAAGGGCAGGGCCATCAAAGGCGAGCCATTCACACCATTGAAAACATTCCGATAAAGCAATCCAAGATCGCGTGTTGACCCGTCTGCAATGATCAACGCGCCCGATGAGGCCAGCATCGCAAAAACGATCGGAACGCCCAAAGCAATCAGAACCAGAAATACCGGAACCAGCCATAGCAGCATCAGTCGGCCCCTTCCGCCATAGCAAGGGGTTTCAGCCGGTCCTGCCCACCCAAGATCGTGATGATCTGGCGCAGGATTAGTTCAAGGTTAACGATGAACATCAGACAGAAGCCAATAAAGAGCGATAAGAACGCCCACCAGTTGCGAAACCGCAGTGACTCGCCGCCGACCCAATCCAGCGGAATGCGCAGCGAGGACATCGAAGACAGCGTACCACGGCCCATCAATGAGTTGATGTTGTCCCATCCCAACCTGATGCCGTAAATGATGACGACCATCGCAAGACACATCAGGATCAAAGTCAATATCGCCGAAAAGAGGCGCGGCAATATGCGTTCCAGAATATCAACGGACACAAAACCGCCGTAGCGATACGCCATGGGTGCAATCAGACCTATCATCCAGACCATCAGAAAAAGGGCCGCTCCTTCTGACCAGGACAATGCCCCGTTTGGCATGCCGGCCCAGATATATGTTCTGATCTGATCAAACAGCCAGCTTTGACCAAGGTAGCGAAAGAAGACCTGCGCCAGTATGGCAAAGACCATTGTCAGCAATGCCAAAGCCGCCAACGCCTTGCTGATGCGCAGGATGAAGTCGTTAAACAGTTGCAAGGGCGTTAACAGCCCAAACAACAGCGCCATGGCGCGTCCTCCCATAGTGGTCCTTTGGTGGACCTTTTAACTATCGGGCGTTACAGCCCGTTCGTAAAGCAGCCATATTCGCCGCCGGAAAAAACCAATGGCGCGCCGTCGCGCAGGGCGGCCCGTGTGACACGGCCCAGGATGATCAGGTGATCGCCCGCGTCATGGGTCGTTTCAAGCTGGCATTCAAAGCGCGCCAGGCAGCCACCGATCAGCGGCACGTTGTGTTCGTTTTGGGTGACCTGCAGGCCGTCAAAGGCTGAAAGAGATTTCGCAAAACCGCCGCAAATGGGCTGCTGTTCCTGACCCAGAACATGGATGGCGAAATGCGGCGCGGTTTCGAAATACTTGAACCTGCGCGATGATTTGGCAGGCGACCACAGCACCAACGGCGGGTCCAGCGATACACTGGCAAAGCTGTTTGCGGTGATGCCGATGGGGCCGTCACCTGAGGGAACCGTGACGATTGTAACACCGGTTGCAAACCGTCCAAGCGCGTCGCGAAAGGCGCGTTGATCTGCATCCGGCTGAAATATCTGCATAAATCCCCCCTGACCGCCGTCCACTACGGTACCTCGTTACCTAGGGCCGCGGTGTAAAGATCAAACCAGGTTTCGCGGTCCATCTGCACGGTGAAGGCGTCGGAAAACTGTTTGATCCGGTCCAGATTGTTTGTGCCCATCACCGGGATGATCCGCGCAGGATGCGCCAGCAGCCAGGCCACCGCGACGGATGCGATATCGGTGCTGTTGCTTTGCGCGACGTCGGCCAGCTTGGTCCGCAGGGCAGGATCGGCATCGGTGCCCCGCATCAGGCTGCCACCGCCCAAGGGCGACCAGGCCATCGGCGGCACGCCACGTTCCTGCAGATACGCGATATCGCCGTTGGTGAAGGGGCTGTGTTGGGCCAGACTGATTTCGATCTGATTGGTGACCAACTGATTTTTCATCGCCGATTGTAACAACGTCCAGTCGTGCAGCTTGAAGTTCGACACGCCCACCGTCCGCACCTTGCCGCTGGCCACGACTTCGTCCAGCGCCGCGCCCGTTTCGTGGTGGTCCATCAACGGATCGGGCCGGTGGATCAGCAGGCAATCGATCTGCTCAATATTCATATATTCTAGCGAGTTATCGACCGAAGCTAAGATATGTTCGCGTGACGTATCATAGTATTTCACACGACGTCCCGCGTATTTACCAATGGGTGCAATGATATCGCATTTCGTCACGATCTCCATCTGGTCGCGCAGATGCGGCGCGGCTTTCAGCGCAGCGCCCAGCAACGCCTCGGCCCCGTAATCGCCATAGATGTCAGCCTGATCAAAGGTCGTCAGGCCCTGTTCCAGACAGGCCTCAATCTTGGCCTGCACATGGGCAGACGAGGTATCGCTGTCATAGGCCAAGCGCCACATCCCATAGACAATACGGCTAAATTCCAGATCATCGGTCAGCTTGATACGTTCCATTAGCGGCGCTCTCCTACGCCCAGTGGCGTGGCTGGTGTTTGGGATGGGATCCTGCCGTAAACCTCGGGCAGGGAACAAGTTTTCAGGTTCGGCAAGACCCGTTGTCCAAATGATTTGCACTCATCGATATGCGGATAACCCGAGAAGATAAAGGCGCGAATGCCCATCTTCTGGTACTCTTCGATCTGTGTCATGATCTGATCGGTTGACCCCACCAGCGCCGCGCCGCATCCCGACCGTGCGCGCCCGACGCCCGTCCAAAGATGCGCTTCCACATATCCGAACTTATCCGCCAGCTCGCGGGCCTTGGCCTGATGCGCAACGCCCAGACTGATGCTATCATGGGCACGGTCGCGGATCAGCTGGCCATATTCGTCATTCAGCTTGCTGACCAGATGTTCGGCGTATTCTTTGGCCTCGACCTCGGTATCGCGCACGATCATATGCACACGCAGACCGTAATCCAGTGTACGATTGTACCTTGTTGCAACCTCGTTCACGGCCTTCATACGTTCGGCCAATTGTTCCTTAGGCTCAGGCCACATCAGATAGACGTCGCAGTGCTGGCCGCACAGCTCCAACGCCGCAGGGGAATAGCCACCGAAATACAAAAGCGGACCGCCATTCTGCTGATAGGGACGGGCTGGGTCGGTATTTATACCTTTGAAATCATAGATTTCGCCGTTGTAGTTGATTTCATCCTGCGTCCAGGCCTGTTTCAAAATTTCAACGACTTCGCGGGACCGTTGATAGCGATAATTGCTTTCAGCCACCTCACCCGGAAAGTCGGAACTGATCACGTTCAGAGTCAGGCGACCTTTCAGCATATGATCCAGCGTGGCCACCGTGCGGGCCAGCATGATGGGCTGCATTTCACCGCAACGAATTGCGGCCAACATGTTGATTTTGCTGGTCAAAGGGGCGCAACCGGCCACAAAGCTCAAGGTATCCTGACCCACCTGATAGGACGATGGGCAAAGTATATTGCGAAACCCCTGTGCCTCGGCCTCAAGCAGAATATCGCGGCAATGGTCCCAACTTGACCGCAAAGCCCCATTGGGCACGCCCAGAAATTCATAGTCATCGGAACACAGCGCCGAAAACCACGATACCTCGGCCGCATTCAGGTCGGGTGACGTTATGGGCACAACGGTCATCGAATCTCCTCCCGGCTTCGATTTTTACCTTGCGTAGCATCCACTTTGATATGCATCAATACTATATCAATTTTCGGCCGCGAGAGGGAGGCGTGCCCGATGACCACTTCTTCAGCGTTGCCGAAGTATCTGCAGATCAGCGAAATGCTGATCCGTGAAATCGCGGCAGGCCATCTGCCCGAGGGCACCCGGCTGCCGCCGGAACGTCAGATGGCAGAACAGCATGGTATATCTGTCGGAACGCTGCGCAAGGCGCTTGGCGATCTTGAACAAAAGGGGCTTCTGCATCGTATTCAGGGATCTGGCAATTATATTACAGTTCAACCGGTTACGGATAGTATTTATTCTTTTTTCCGGCTCGAGCTGACCCAGGGCGGAGGTTTACCCACGGCCTGTGTGATCAGTGTCGACAGGTTGGTGAAACCGGTGGATTTGCCACATTTTGGCACCAGTGATGAGGCACATCGCATTCGTCGCCTGCGCAGTCTGAGTGGTGTGCCCGCGGCCCTTGAGGAAATCTGGCTGGATGCCAGTTATGCCCGCAAGATTGACGCAGCGGACCTGCTTGAATCGCTTTATCTTTTCTATAAAGGCCAGCTTGGTTTGATCGTAACACAGGTCGAAGACCGCATTGGCGTGGCCCCCGTGCCCGATTGGGTGCCCGATAAGTTCGGCATGTCAGCTAATGCGCCTGCGGGCTTTATCGAACGTATCAGCCGATCCCAAACCGGCCAGCCATGTGAATTTTCGCGCACCTGGTTCAACCCTGAAAAAGCGCGTTATATCAACCGCCTGTAAAACATGAGGACAGCAGTGAATACAGTCAGATACGGCATCATCGGATGCGGGATGATGGGGCGAGAGCATATTCAGAACATCGCGCTTCTGGACGGGGCCAAGGTGTCGGTGGTCTATGATCCCGTCGTTGATCTGGCGCAATCGGCGGCCGATCTGGCAGGGGGGGCAGCTGTGATGGGCACATTGGACGATCTGCTGGCCCATGACGCGCTGGATGCCTTGGTGATCGTCAGTCCAAATAATCTTCATGTCACGCAACTGCAGGCCATCGCGGATAAACGCCCGCTGCCGATCCTATGTGAAAAGCCACTTTATACCGATCCAACTGATGCGCCTGTGTTGCAGGCCTTTGGTCAGACCTACCCCGCGCCGGTCTGGGTCGCGATGGAGTATCGCTATATGCCGCCCATCGCTGCACTGCTGACCGAGGCGGACCAGATCACCGGCGGGATCAAGATGCTGACGATCCGCGAACACCGCTTTCCGTTCCTGCAAAAGGTTGGCAACTGGAACCGCTTCAACGCGCAAACAGGTGGGACTCTGGTCGAAAAATGCTGCCATTTCTTTGACCTGATGCGGCTGACACTTGGGTCCGAACCGGTACGTGTGATGGCCAGCGCCGGACAATCGGTGAACCATACGAATGAAGTCTATGACGGTCAGGTGCCCGACATCTGGGACAACGGCTATGTCATTGTCGATTTCGAAAACGGCGCCCGGGCGATGCTGGAATTATGCATGTTCGCCGAAGGATCTCGCTATCAGGAAGAAATCAGCGCCGTAGGGCCGAAAGGTAAGATCGAGGCGCTGGTGCCCGGTCCAACGCGCTTCTGGCCCGACAAACTGGGCGCACCGCCCGTGCCGAAACTGATCGTCAGCCCCCGCAGCCCCAAAGGCCCCGAGGTGCGCGAAATTCGCGTCGATCCAAATCTGCTTGAGGCAGGGGATCATAATGGATCGACCTTTTATCAGCACCTGCGTTTCCTTGATGTCGTGCGCGGACAGTGCAGGGTGGAAGTCACCCTGGACGATGGCGCCAAAGCGGTTGCCATGGGTCTGGCTGCGCAACAATCCGCGATCGAGCGCCGGGTGATTGAGTTGTAAGTCATTACTGCCTCGGTCATACTTTAGTATACGTTCTTAATGGATCGGCATTGCTTGCCATATCAGGCTTGTGAAAAAATTCGGGGTCTCAATGAATAATCGTATTAAGAAAACCTTATTATCGCTCTCTGCTATTTTCATAATGTCCCATGCACAGGCCGAAACTTCGGTGCCTGTCTAAAAAACTATGCCAATTATCAACGATTTCAGGAAAGACGATATCCTGAGCTACCGAGACGAATTTGCTTATCTGTTTGGTTTGATTGTGCGGCGGATTTACCGTGAACCAATCACTTTGCACTGTAATTTCCACATAGGCTAATACGATCTGCGCGTGGCGCAGGCGATTGCGGCTCGGGTGGCCGATGCAGGGCGCATTCTGGAAATTCCGTCGATTGAGTTTGGCGAAGACTACGACTCGCGCCTTGTCGAACATATGTTGGCCTCGGTCGCGGAGCGGCGAGATTGAGTAAGCAAACGCCAATGATTCGAGATCGCCTGCGAACAACTGCATACTCCGGGAGGATAGGGACGCGTTAAATTGAAGCCGGAGCAGAAAATAATGAAATTCGCCTGCTTAGCGAGCAGGGGGTAATTATACCAAGAAAAAACCCCGCCGTACGAAGCGGCGGGGTAAGTGAGTGCCATGTGTTTGGCCACAGGCACCGGCGGTAACCTTGATTACGAACTCGTAACAGGAGAAATCTAGTTGGGTCTTTCCGTCATTTCCGCCCGGATTTGTTGACGCAGCAGATCAATCGGGACCATCTTGCCATCGCGCTTGAAACACCAGTACGTCCAGCCATTGCAGCTTGGGGCGCCTTCCAGTTTAGCGCCGACCTGATGGATGGATCCTTTGACATCATCGCCAATCAGCGTACCGTCGGCGCGGATTTTGGCTTTGTGCCGACCATTCATGCTGAGCAGTTCTTCCCCTGGGCTAAGCATCCCGCGTTCCACCAGTTGGCCAAAGGGTACACGGGGTTCGGCACGTTTGGAGGTCGTGACCTGCAGCGCTTCTTTATCGAACTTGCGGATCTTTGACAGACGCTTTTCAGCGATGTTACGATAAGCCGCTTCGCGCTCAATTCCGATGTAATCGCGCCCAAGCATCTTTGCCACAGCGCCCGTTGTGCCTGTTCCAAAGAACGGGTCCAGCACCACGTCGCCCGGATTGGTCGTCGCCACCAGAACGCGGTGCAGCAGGCTTTCGGGCTTTTGCGTCGGATGCGCCTTTTCGCCCGCGTCATTCTTCAACCGTTCGTGGCCCGTGCAGATGGGAAGCACCCAGTCACTTCTCATCTGCACGCCCTCGTTCAGCGCTTTCAGCGCCTCATAGTTAAAGGTGTACTTGCTGGCCTCTTCCCGCGACGCCCAGATCAGCGTTTCATGTGCGTTGGTCAGACGTTTGCCGCGGAAATTCGGCATGGGATTTGACTTGCGCCACACCACATCATTCAGGATCCAATAGCCCGCATCCTGCAGGGCAGCCCCCACCCGAAAAATGTTATGGTATGAGCCGATCACCCAGATCGCCCCGTTGGGTTTCAGCAACCGACGTGCGGCCGCAAGCCAATCTTGTGTAAACTTGTCATAAGCGGAAAAACTTGAAAACTGATCCCAGGCATCGTCAACCGCATCCACGCGGGAATTGTCGGGTCGATGCAGATCACCCTTCAATTGCAGATTATAAGGGGGGTCTGCGAAAATCAGATCAATTGACCCTGCCGGCAGGGCGTTCATTTGGTCAATGCAATCCCCGTCAAGGATCGTGTTCAAAGGAAGCGCCGTTGCGCCCTTTTCGGTCTTGGTCGTCGTCATATCTGCCTCGTGTCCCCGGCGTGTTTTCACGCTCAGTTGTTGAAACAAACATGAGTCAAAGATGATTCGGCGTCAAATTCTTTTTTGAATCAATGACTTGCAATTTTTGCTTGATACAAGATATTGTGGACGGGCTTGAACGAACGTCTATGAACGGGGGTGACCCCAAGATTTTGAAGCGCGTCCAGATGCGCTTTTGTTGGGTATCCTGCGTTTTTTTCCCATCCATAGCCGGGGTGCTGTTGCGCTAAATCCACCATCAGTTTGTCGCGATACTGCTTGGCGACAATCGAAGCGGCGGCAATCGATAGTGATTTGCTGTCCCCTTTTACGATTGCTTCGGTCGAAATGGTCAGTCCGCGCGGGATCATATTGCCGTCAATCAGAACATAATCCGGTGGAATGGATAACGCGGCAATGGCACGTTCCATGGCCAGATGCGACGCGCGTAGAATATTGATCTGGTCGATCTCGGCGACACTGGCCTGGCCAATACCGATGTCGCCTTTGTCTTCAATCAGCGTTTTCAAAGCAGCGCGTTGTTTCGCGGTCAGTTTCTTGCTGTCATCCAAGCCTTTGGGCAGATCGTCTGGGTTCAGCCAGACGGCAGCGGCCACAACCGGCCCTGCCAGCGGGCCACGACCGACCTCGTCAACGCCAACAATGCGCCGAAAGCCATTTTTGCAGGCATCTTGTTCAAAACTGAAGTTGGGGCCGGTCATGATCGCGTGATATGCGGGATGATGTGGCCACGGCAAGCACATTCCTTGTGGTTCCTATTGCCGATATGATGTGGTCTAGGGTAGGTTGCTGACAAAACCTAGAGAATATGAGCAGCCCATGGCCAATGATTTCTTCTCCGCGCAGCCGGAGTCTCAGGATTACAACGCATCCTCAATCGAGGTGCTTGAAGGGCTGGAGCCCGTGCGCAAGCGACCCGGCATGTATATTGGTGGCACGGATGAACGTGCGCTGCATCATATGGTGGCCGAGGTGCTGGACAACTCGATGGACGAGGCCGTCGCGGGCCACGCCAACCGGATCGAGGTTGAGCTGCACGATGACTATGCGATCACGATCCGCGACAACGGTCGCGGCATTCCGATTGATCCGCATCCGAAATTTCCCGACAAATCCGCGCTTGAAGTGATCTTGTGCACGCTGCACGCGGGCGGGAAGTTCAGCGGCAAGGCTTATCAGACATCAGGGGGGCTACACGGGGTAGGGGCATCGGTCGTCAACGCGCTGTCAGACAGTATGACGGTTCAGGTCGCCCGCAACAAGGAACTGTACGAACAGCGGTTTTCCCGCGGTGTGCCCCTTGGGCCTATCGAAAAGATCGGTCAAGCGCCAAATCGGCGCGGCACGACAGTGACATTCCATGCCGATCCTGAAATCTTCGGGCAGCACCGGTTCAAGCCTGCGCGTCTGTTCAAATCGATCCGGTCCAAGGCCTATCTGTTTTCGGGTGTCGAAATCCGTTGGAAATCCGCGATCAGCGATGGTGAAACCCCACAAGAGGCCACATTCCACTTCCCTGGTGGTCTGTCGGACTATCTGTCGGAAACGCTTGGCAACGCCACGGCTTATGCCGACGCGCCTTTTGCAGGAAAGGTCGAGTTTCAGGAAAAATTCGGCGAACCGGGGTCAGTCGAATGGGCGATCAATTGGACGCCTGCACGCGATGGTTTTATCCAATCCTATTGTAACACAGTCCCGACGCCCGAAGGCGGCACCCATGTCACGGGCTTCTGGGCTGCGATCCTGAAGGGCATTCGTGCCTATGGGGAACGCATCAGCAATAAAAAAGCAAGCCTGATCACGCGCGACGATCTGATAACGGGGGGATGCGCACTGGTCAGTTGCTTTATCCGCGACCCGGCCTTTGTGGGCCAGACCAAGGACCGTTTGTCGACCGAGGCTGCGCATAAAATGTGCGAAGCTGCCGTGCGCGACCGGTTCGACACCTGGCTGGCCGCCGATACGAAATCAGCCGGTGCGATCCTTGATTTTCTGATTATCCGCGCCGAAGAGCGCCTGCGCCGCAAGCAGGAAAAAGAAACAGCACGTAAGTCGGCCACCAAGAAACTGCGCCTTCCGGGCAAGCTGACCGATTGTTCCGCCACATCGCGTGAAGGCACGGAATTGTTCATCGTCGAAGGCGACAGCGCCGGTGGATCGGCCAAGATGGCAAGGGATCGCAAAACACAGGCGCTGCTGCCTTTGCGTGGCAAAATCCTGAACGTGTTGGGGGCGGCGTCGAACAAGCTGTCGACAAATAACGAGATCAGCGATCTGACCCAGGCGCTTGGTGTGGGGCTTGGCAGCCGGTTCAACGTCGACGATCTGCGCTATGACAAGATCATCATCATGACCGATGCCGATGTTGATGGCGCCCATATCGCGTCGCTTCTGATGACGTTTTTCTTTACCCAAATGCGCCCGATGATCGACAAGGGGCACCTGTATCTGGCCTGTCCGCCGCTGTTCCGCGTCACCCAAGGCTCACGCCGCGCCTATTGCCTTGACGAAGCTGAACGGGATGAGGTTTTGGCGAAAGGGTTGGGCGGCAACGCGAAAATGCAGGTCAGCCGGTTCAAGGGGCTGGGGGAAATGGACGCAAAGGATCTGAAAGAAACCACGATGGACCCCGCCACCCGCAAACTGATCCGCGTCAGCATTGACGAAGACGAACCCGGCGAAACCAGCGACCTTGTCGAACGCCTGATGGGCAAAAAGCCTGAGCTGCGGTTCCAATATATCCAGGAAAACGCGAAGTTCGTTGAGGAATTGGATGTGTGATGCACTCTCAGCGAAACTGTACGGGGTAATTGTCAAAACTATTGCAAATGGTGCCCCCAGCATAGCAAAGAAGTCGCACATGAATGATTTCCGCGGTTCTGACTAAGTCTCAATATCCATTCTAAAAATCTTCTCTGACATTCATTCGGCTTGGATGACGCAACGGGCCATTTGCGTGGTAACTTGTGAAGCATGATATGGATTTGGTTGATCCTCGTTCCGTCGATGGTCCGGAATTATGTAGCAGAGTTTACTGTCTTGGCCCCCTAAACCTGTGCCAAAATTTGCTTAGTTTTTGGTGATAGTATTGATGGCGTGGAAACGTTATTCGGACGAAGATATTCTGCGGCTTTTGCGTGAGATTGAACGGCGCCCATGTCGGGTTCTGGGCGTGGCCCTAAGCACCTTGCAATACAAAGCGGTTTCCTTGATGTCGTGCGCGGACAGTGCAGGGTGGAAGTCACCCTGGACGATGGCGCCAAAGCGGTTGCCATGGGTCTGGCTGCGCAACAATCCGCGATTGAGCGCCGGGTGATTGAGTTGTAAGTCATTACTGACTCGGTCATACTTTAGTATACTTTCTTAATGGATCGGCATTGCTTGCCATATCAGGCTTGTGAAAAAAATCGGGGTCTCAATGAATAATCATATTAACAAAACCTTATTATCGCTCTCTGCCATTTTCATAATGTCCCATGCACAGGCAAACTTCGGTGCCTGTCTACAAAGATTATAACGGAAATCTGTTCTATGCACCCTATGAGATCATTCCAGATCATCCGCAGTGCAATGGCCCTGATAAGATAGCATTCCGCGCGCAGTTAACGGCCGAGGATGTCAATTTTCGGATTTATGACGTGGAAACACGTGACTTTGTCACTATCGCGCGGGGCAAAGACCCCAGCTACGTTCAGTCTAATTTCAAAAGATGTTTTCAAATTTTGCGCCGTGGCAGCGAGCATATGCGGATTGAAATTCCGTGCTCGGATGGTCAGACACGCCCACGTGTCCCGGCATTGCAAAAAATCATGGAAAACGAATCCAGCTTTGGCCTCAAGGGCGAGATCACGGTCTGTAAAACATTGCACGACTTAACGATACTGGACTCAAATTGGCAAACGGCAATTGTAACGAGCGAGAAGCGCACAACCGAAGAAGGGACTTTTGCTGAAGTGCCTGACGATTGGACGGCGCACCCCCAATACAATCGAAACTTAGATGGACAAGACATCGCCACACCCGATAACACCCCCATACTGAACATTCCAATTTGGTCGACGCTACACTATTTGGACCTTGACGTTCCGACATGGGCAACTCTTTATTACAATCCTGCCAACTTCAAGATGAGTTATCAGTCTTCAGAGGTAGGATATACTGCAGCACAGTTTCGCGCGACGTTGTCATGCATACCAGTTTATATTCAAGACAGTCCAACTGCGATAATGTTCGCCGATGCAACAATCTTTTTCAATTTAACGCCTGATACACCACAGACCTGTACATCAAAAACATGCGAGGGATTACGGCCTCCGCGTCCTCAAACACCATATGGTTTTGGTGAACGCTGTTTTCCCAAACTAAATTAAATCAGGAAACAGTAATATCATGCAGGCGCTGGTTCATTCTGCGCGAAGGTTTTCAGCTGCGCCTGCAGGGCCCTTTCAAAAGCGGGCCGTTCCAGGCATCGTGTCAGATATTGGGGCAGGTTGGTATATTGGGTAAAGACCGGTCGGTCTTCAATCCCGCGCAAGGTTGTTGCCATGATGATATCGGCCACGCTGAACCGACCGGTCAACCAGTCGCGGTCTTCCAGCCAGTTGGAAAGGGATTTCAGGCGCTTGTCCAGCAGGTGCTCAGAATGCGGTCGCGCCTGATCAACCCAGGGCTCACCCGCATGGAAAATATCGGGCAGCGTGTAGCGTTCTTTGATCGGTTCGATTGAGTTCAAACCGGCAAAGACCCAGGACTGCACACTTGCCGCCTCGGCCGCATCACGCGGGCGCAGGGCATCGGATTTTGCTGCGATATGCAGAACAATCGCGCCGCTTTCGAACAGCTCAACCTCATCATCGCGATAGGCGGGCACCTGCCCGAAGGGCTGCCATGACCGGTAGTCCACGCTGTTCTGATCATCCCCACGCAGCAGGTGAAGTTCGTAGGGCAGACCGGCTTCCTCAAGCGCCCAACGGGCGCGGATGTCTTTCACATAGCCCTGCGCAAACGGGGGCACCCAGGCAAATGCGCTGATTGTAATGGTCATGGCATCTGTACCTATGCTGACACTTTGGCGCGCATGTCGACCAGCGGTTCGAAGCCGCCCCACATCATGCGCATTCCGTCAAAGGGCATCTCGCCCATCTCTTGCATGCGGGGGTCCTGCATAATCTTGTCCCAGGCCGTGTCGCAGGTTTCTTTATCCGGCCATTCCATCCAGGAAAACACGACGGTTTCGTCGTCTTTCTTCTGAACCGCCATGGGAAAAGACGTGACTTTGCCATCGGGCACATCCACGCCCCAGTTTTCATTGCACGACAGGCATCCGTATTCTTCGAAAATCGGCCAACACGCCTCGGCATGCTTTTTATAGGTGGCCTTGTTCTGGTTCGGTACGGCCAGTAAAAATCCTTGGTAGTAAGACATAACCGCTCTCCTTTATTGGAATCGCTCGGCATATAAAGTGGTAAGAGCTTACCATGCTCAACAGCGCTTAGCTGCAGGAAACCGCGTTTCTGTCTTGCTCTGGGGCGCTGCCGCGCGTATCGTATGGTTATGAACGGAACCTGCATCATCTGCATTTGCATTACTATCTGACATCGTCAGGCGGGCCGTTCTTCTATTCCATCTATCCATCGAAGTTGCTAAGTCCGCCGCGACCCCGCGTGTGAGGACCCTATGACAACGATCAAACTGACTAACACGAAGACCCGCCAGAAAGAGGTCTTTGAGCCGCTCGACCCCAAAAACGTGCGCATGTATGTCTGTGGGCCGACGGTTTACGATCGTGCGCATCTGGGCAACGCGCGGCCTGTGGTGGTGTTTGACGTTCTGTTCCGGTTGCTGCGCCACGTCTATGGCGCGGATCACGTGACATATGTGCGTAACTTCACGGATGTGGATGACAAGATCAACGCCCGTGCGGCTGAAACCGGTCGTGCTATCGAGGATATCACGGCTGAGACGGCCCAATGGTATCTGGACGACATGGCCGCCATTGGTGCGATGGAACCCACGCATATGCCCCGCGCCACGCAGTACATCCCGCAGATGGTCGCGATGATTGAGGGGTTGATCGAAAAGGGACACGCGTATGAGGCCGAGGGCCACGTTCTGTTCGCCGTCGAAAGCTATGAAAACTATGGCAAATTGTCAGGTCGGTCGATCGATGACATGATCGCTGGCGCACGGGTCGAGGTCGCACCCTACAAGCGCAACCCTATGGATTTTGTGCTGTGGAAGCCCTCGACCGATGATCTGCCAGGGTGGGACAGCCCGTGGGGCAGGGGGCGGCCCGGTTGGCATATTGAGTGTTCTGCCATGGCGGATGATCTGTTGGGCGAGACCTTCGACATCCACGGCGGCGGGATCGACCTGCAATTCCCGCACCATGAAAACGAAATCGCCCAATCCATGTGCGCCCACCCCAAGGGCGATTTCGCCCGCTACTGGCTGCATAACGAGATGCTGCAGGTCGAAGGCAAGAAGATGTCCAAGAGCCTGGGCAATTTCTTCACCGTCCGCGATCTGCTGGATCAAGGCGTACCGGGTGAGGTGATCCGGTTCGTGATGTTAAGCACGCATTATAGTAAGCCGATGGATTGGACGGAGAAGAAGCGGGAAGAGGCGGAACGAAGGTTACGGAAATGGGCAGAGCTATTCGAAGACCCAATGTTAAATATTGGCAGGCCTTGGACCGGAGGCCCAATAGCTAAACCGCCTAAAGAAATCGTCGATGCACTTGCCAACGATCTCAACACATCACTTGTGCTGACTAAACTCAATGAGTTCGCCAAAAAAGCTAAGGTTTTCGAGCTTGCATCATCGCTCATTTTCTTGGATTTTAACCCGGATGCACTTGTCGCGAGATTTTGCAATCCTCACGTTCAGATTAGAACTACGGACTATGGTGTTACTTCGAATAGTGGCCGGTCGTTCGGTTCGTCAACGCGTTCGCATCAATTGTACAGGCTGAGGGAGTTGAGCAAACGTCTGAGAGAACTTCATACTCAGGCAATGGAAACCAAAGATTTTTCTTTGGTCGATAACTTTAAATCAGTTTTGGTGGAGGCAGGCGTAGAGGTCCGAATGTCCAAGGAAGGCGTCGATTTAAATGCTGGGCCAAACTTCAATCCTACCAAGCTAGAGGCCTTGGAATGACAGTCGCAGCTTTGTCCAGCGTCCGACACGCACGGGAAGGGCGAGAAGCGCCCGCCCCGTGGAGGGGCGGGTCGGGCGCTATCTATGACGCATGCGTCATGGATATTCGGAAAGCATATGTCTTATTCTGCGCAGTCCCAGACTTGATCCGCGACCTCATGGAGTTTGAGTGGCCGGGGCTGCGGCAGGGGGACAGAGCATGACGAAAGAACGGCTCTATCTCTACGACACCACGTTGCGCGATGGGCAGCAGACGCAGGGGGTGCAGTTTTCAACGGCCGAGAAGGCTCAGATCGCGCAGGTGCTGGATCAGCTTGGCATCGACTATATCGAAGGCGGTTGGCCCGGGGCGAACCCGACGGACAGCGAATTTTTCGCCAGCCCACCAAAGACGAACGCCCGAATGACCGCCTTTGGTATGACCAAACGGGCAGGGCGGTCGGCTGAGAATGACGATGTTCTGGCCGCAGTTATGAACGCGGGCACCGACAGCATCTGTCTGGTCGGTAAGACCCATGATTTTCACGTCACAGACGCCCTTGGAATCACGCTCGACGAAAATATCGACAATATTCAGGCCTCGATCCACCATATCCGCAGTCAGGGCCGCGAGGCGATCTTTGATGCCGAGCATTTTTTCGACGGCTACAAGTCCAATCCGCAATACGCTTTGGAATGTGTGAATGCGGCCCACATCGCTGGCGCTAGATGGGTTGTCTTGTGCGACACAAATGGCGGCACATTACCCCATGAAATCAAACAGATAACCCGCGAAGTTATTGCAGATGGCATCCTTGGTGCCGACCTTGGAATTCATACCCACAACGACACAGAAAATGCTGTTGCCAATACTCTGGCCGCCGTTGATGCGGGTGTGCGGCACATCCAGGGCACGTTGAACGGGCTTGGTGAACGCTGCGGCAATGCCAATCTGACGACGCTTATCCCTTTGTTATTGCTGAAAGAACCCTATGCCAGCCAGTTTGAGACCGGCGTGACTTTGGACGCGTTGCAGGGCCTGACGCGTGCCTCGCGTCTGCTGGACGATATCCTGAACCGCGTGCCGCAAAAGCAATCGGCTTTTGTTGGTGCCAGCGCTTTTGCCCATAAGGCCGGTCTGCACGCCAGTGCGATTGTGAAAGACCCGGCAACATACGAACATGTCGACCCTGCATTGGTGGGAAATTCCCGCATTATCCCGATGTCAAATCAGGCGGGGCAATCGAACCTGCGCCAGCGTCTGGCCGAGGCAGGTTTGGAGGTCGCCAAAGATCATCCCGCTTTGCCGCGCATTCTAGAGCGGATCAAGGAACGAGAGGCCTTGGGTTACAGCTATGATACCGCGCAGGCGTCCTTTGAGTTGATCGCGCGTGAAGAACTGGAATTGTTGCCGCAATTCTTCGAGGTCAAGCGCTATAAGGTGACGGTCGAGCGGCGGAAAAACAAATACGACCAGATGGTGTCACTTTCTGAGGCGGTTGTTGTCGTAAAGATTGGCGACGAAAAGATGCTGTCAGTCAGTGAGAGCATGGATGAGATCGGCAGTGATCGGGGACCCGTCAACGCGCTGGCCAAGGCGCTTGCCAAGGATCTGGGGCCTTACCAGGATGTTATCGATGACATGCGGCTGGTGGACTTTAAAGTGCGGATCACCGATGGCGGGACCGAAGCGGTGACGCGGGTGATCATTGATAGCGAAGACAGTGCCGGGCGGCGATGGTCGACGGTGGGTGTGTCGCCGAACATCGTTGATGCGTCTTTTGAGGCTTTGTTGGATGCGATCAACTGGAAGCTGGTACGCGATAGCGCCGGTTGAGACAATCGGATTTTGAGTATTTGGGGAACAATAAAGGTGACGCATGAGCTTTGAAGCCTGCGCTGCGCTGGTCGAGCGGGCGGACCCGGATCGGTTTCTGGCAACAATGGCTGCTCCGGTTTCAGCGCGGCGGGTCTTGTTCCCGTTATATGCGTTTAATGTCGAGGTGTCGCGCGCGCCTTGGGTGACGGCTGAACCGATGATCGCCGAGATGCGCTTGCAGTGGTGGCGCGACGCACTGGAAGAAATCGGGCAGGGGGGTGCCATCCGGCGGCACGAGGTCGTCGATGCGCTGGCACCTGCACTGGACGCCCAAGCTGTTGGATTGCTGGACGAACTGATCATGGGCCGTCGGTGGGACATCTATAAAGATGCCTTTGAAGACAAGAAGCATTTTGACGATTACATCCATGCCACCTCGGGTCATTTGATGTGGGTGGCCGCACGGGCTTTGGGGCAGGGGGATGAAACCGTCGTGCGCGATTATGCCTATGCCGCCGGGCTGGCGAACTGGTTTGTCGCGATACCGCAGCTTGAGAAATTGGGCCGTATGCCGCTGGTCGATGGACGGCCTGAAGCGGTGAAGGCGCTTGCCGTGAAGGGGCTGCAGAAGCTTAAGACCGCTCGGCAAAATCGGTCTCTTGTCGGAAAATCTGCGCGGCCTTCGCTTTATGCCGGATGGAAATCTGATTTTATCTTGTCAAAGGTTGCACGGGATCCCGGCGTTGTTGGCAGGGGGGAACTGCAGTCCAGTGATTTTTCTGCCCGTCTGCGGTTGCTGATGACGGTTTTGACGGGGCGTTGGTGAGCTTAGGCAAAGGCCTTTTCGGCGCGGATTGCATTGATCAGATCGCGTGCTTGATCCCGATTGTAGTTGATGTTTGTCGATGACAGCACGCGTTTCATTTTACCGTTTTTCTTACGCACCAGAACGATTGTTTTGTCTTTGCCCTGGTCTTCGACCGTCAGATCGTCGATCGACCAGGATCTCATACGCATTCCGTAAAGATTGTAGAATTCAAGCTGCTTGTTTCCGTAGCGTACCAGAGGTTTGTTCAAAGAAAGTATGCCGACCAGCAAAGCGGCGGCTGATCCGAAAAACATGCCGAAGTTCATAAAGCCGGTCGATAGGGCAAAGAATGCGAAGATCAGAATGCCGCTGCCAATGACGATGCAGAGCCAGGCGATCCATCGTTTGCTATATATTTCCATTCAACCCACCATGCTTTATAATCAGGTCACTTCCTTGGGGCGCATCACCAGCCAGATCAAGGCACCGCCCGCCAATACCAGAAACGGGATCATCGCAAGATTAACTGCTGTCCAGCCCTGCACAACATCGCCGCCTGAACAGTTCATCAAGCCACCGGATGATAACGATGCCAAGGTCACACATCCAAACACGATCATGTCATTCATACCCTGCACACGACCGCGTTCTTCGGCGGTGTGTGCATCAGCCAGCATAGCCGTCGCGCCAATAAAGCCGAAATTCCAACCGATCCCCAAGAGAAACAGCGCAATGTAGAAGTTGCCCAGTTCCACACCCTGCAAGGCCACGGCGCCTGCGGCCGCCAAAATAATCAGCCCCGTCGCAATGATCTTTTCCACCCCAAAGCGTGCGATCAGGTGACCTGTGAAAAACGACGGGGCGAACATGGCCAGGACGTGTCCCATGACAACGTTCGACGCCGCAGATTCCGTGAAACCGCAGCCGACGACGGCCAACGGAGTCGACGTCATGACCAGATTCATCAGGGCAAAGGACACCATTGCGCAGATCACAGCGACAACAATCTTGGGATCCTGCAGCAGCATGCCAATACTGCGTCCGGCTCGTGTTGATGATGTGGGTTTTGGTGGCGTCGGGATATCAAGACCGAAGAAAATGACCAGGCCGACGGCATTGAAAAGGATGGCCACCAGGTAAACGTTGAAATAGCGCATATGTGTTGCGTCGGCATTCCCTTCGGTCAGCAGGCTGACAATCTGCGGGCCAATGATTGCAGACACCAGCCCGCCCGCCATGACATAGGATATTGCCTTGGGTCTAAAGCTTTCTGATGCGGTGTCAGCAGCGGCAAAGCGATAAAATCCCTGCGCGGACATATATATGCCGGTCATGTAACTGCCGATCAGGAAAATCCAGAAATTCTCCAGCACAATACCATAGGCCGAAACGGCGCTGCCGATCAGGCCACCGGCTGCGCCAATCAAGAAGCCTGTGCGTCTGCCGCGGACCTGCATCACCTGGCTGAGCCAGGGTGCTGTGGTCATTGACCCGAAAACGATCAGTGAAATCGGCAAGGTTGCCAAACATGGGTTTGGTGCCAGCAATTGACCAGCCAGGCCACCGATGACGAATATCATCGTGATCTGGCTGCCCAGAATGGCTTGGGCTGCAACCAGCGTTATGACATTCTGCCAGGCGCGGCGATCGGTGGATGATGGGGTCGTCGACATGCCAAACCGGTATAAGGTTCATGATGTATTGACAAGATTGCGTCCCAGACCACGCGCGTTTTTGCGATAATGTCGCATCGTTATCGCAGCGAGACTTGTAACATGCCTTTGTTCTCCATAGTCATTCAACAAAGGTATTTTGTTGGAATTGCATGGCACTGCACATCATAGAAACAGAAGAAGACGTAGCGCTTGGGACTAAGTGGCTGGCGACAGCCGATGATCGTTTTGCGCACGCCCTGGAAAAAACCGGTCCCTTACCCCTAAGGCGGCGAAGCGATGGGTATCAGCAGTTGCTGAGCGCGATTGTCAGTCAGCAGGTCTCAGTCGCTGCGGCCACTGCGATCTGGTCCCGTCTCAAGGCCGCGCGGTTGACCGGTCCCCGCAAGGTCATGTGGGCGTCTGAGGATGATCTGCGGGCCTGTGGTTTAAGTCGGCAAAAAATCCGATATGCCAAAGCCTTGGCTGAAGCCGGCATTGATTTTAAGGAATTACGTCATCGGGAAACAGACGAGGTTGTGAAAACTCTGATAGAGGTCCCCGGGATCGGGCGCTGGACGGCCGAAATCTATGCGATGTTTTCGCTTGGCCATGCTGACGTATTTGCCCCCGGTGATCTGGCACTGCAGGAATCTGCGCGTCTGCTTTTCGATCTGGACGAACGGCCAACGGAAAAAGAGCTGCGTCAGATGGCGCAGGATTGGTCACCCTGGAGATCGGTTGCAGCGCGCTTGCTCTGGTCGTACTACCGCGTGGCAAAGAATAGGGAAGGGATCAGATGACACGGGTTTTGCAATCGGGCCGTCGTGAGCCTTTGTCGGGACAGATCAGGTCTGTGGTTGTCTTTCTACACGGATACGGGGCGAATGGTGCCGATCTTTTGGGTCTGGCCGATCCATTGGCCGAGCATATGCCTGATACGCTTTTTATTGCACCCGATGCGCCGGAAAGCTGTCTGGGGGCGCCAATGGGGTATCAGTGGTTTCCCATTCCCTGGATCGACGGGTCGTCGCAAGAGGATTCCGAGGCCGGCATGGCCAACGCAATCGACGATCTGAACGCTTTCCTGGATGGTGTGATGGTGGATGAAGATATCCTGCCCGAACAACTGCTGTTGTTCGGCTTTTCCCAGGGCACAATGATGGCCCTGCATGTTGCGCCACGTCGTGATGACGCGATTGCGGGCCTGGTGGCGTTTTCGGGTCGCTTGCTGGATCCTGAAGCATTACCCGAAGAAACAACTGTGCGCATGCCGATCCTGCTGGTCCATGGCGACCAGGACGATGTTGTTCCGCCACAAAGCCTGCCTCAGGCCGCCCAAGCCCTGCAAAACGCCGATTTTTCAGATGTTTACGCCCATATCATGAAGGGAACTGGGCACGGAATAGCGCCCGATGGTTTGTCTGTCGCGCTGGCATTCATGCGCGACAGACTGGGATATCTTTAGAAAACGCGGGTCAGCCAGCGGGATTGGCCAGTTTGATTTCACGCCGGCCGTCCTTGTTCAGACCGTTGGCATGTACCGCCCGCAAACACGTCCATCAGACCTGCCTGCCAGACTATGCGATCCATACAGTGATCCACATATCGTGTGGGGCGGGCATCCTGACCCCCAGCCAAATCGACGAGATACTGGCCGACATGGTGCGCCGTCGCATCCTGCGCCGCTGGCCGCTACCGAAAGCCCACACGGACGGTCACACGCCTTGGACGTGCGGCCCGCGAGCATACGCCGGCCGACTTTGCCAAGTTCCTGATCGAAACCTGCCGATCGATCGACATGGCCAACCAGATCTGGTTGGCCAACTCGATTTGTTTGGGTCGTGATGCAGGTCGATCCCAGAACCTACACCAAAGCCGTGCTAGAAGCGTCCAGCGCACGCAACAGCGAACGGCTTGTGCTAATGGCCCTGCTGCACTGTCTTGAGTACGAGGCACTTACAAGCCCGCGCGTCCAAGGACCGGCTATGAGCGGCATCGCAGGCCGATCATGGTCGCCATGGATGAGACAAACCTTTATTTCGGGCTGCATGACGTCAAGAAGGTGCCTGCGCTGGCCGACCTGTGTTCGCGCGGCAAGCATTCGGCGTAGAGCTGGTCGGATGTTCTCAGGGCGTGAGTGAGGTATCGACCCGCTTTCGGCGTAATCTGGGTGCGGCCTACGTGCTGCGGCAGATGGGCAAGGCCGATACGACGGCGGCGGCAGAATTGGTAAATATGTCAAATGACGAAATCAAGGCATTGAAAAAATTCAATATTTTTGTTGAGCGAAACGGCGAAGTGAAAAAATGCGCACGCGCAAATTTTAATTTTCGCCGCCATTTCCTGCGCGGCAGGAAAATCGCCAAATTCCTGCCGCGCAGCTTTTGGGCCATTTTCGGCCCGGTTGACAAACCCCTTCCCGATCTGCCAGCGTATGGGCCTCACTCAAGAGGAGACCCCATGTCAAAGGCCAAAGTCAGAAACGCAATGACAGTTATTGCCCTCTCAGCCGGGGGCATTTTGCTGGCCCGCGCACTTCCTGATATGTGCGCCTCTAAGTTGCTTGAAATCAAAAAGAACCCGCGTGTCCAACTGGCCTGACCGCGCAGCTTCTGGCGCGCGACAGCAAGGGTTTGGCGGTGGGCGGCAAGGGCCACCTCAAGCGCCTTGATGGTGCGCTTGAGGTGCCAACGACCGTCCGCTAGGGTGACAGAAAGGCGTTTGGGCATATTTGGGGTTGAAATCCATATGTTGTGTCTGTATCGTATCCTTGCCATATGTCGGAGTTCTCTAATGTTGAGATCGCAGTGTTCGCAAAATCAACAACTTAGTATTTTTTGTTGATGAGATTCCGCGTAGAGGACGTTTTCCAGTTCTGCGTTCAAAAGCCGATCTTCAGAATGAGGCGATCGCCGTCTTACATGCGGGACGAAGCTAACCTTCGCTGCGTTCGCGCCAGCGACTGCTTTATGTGGGTTTGCCGGAAACCGGCGTTTTGGCCTGTGAGAGAAACGACTAAGTTTTGACCTTCTCTTTCTCAGCCGCGGAGCTGCTCTGAGCTCTCCAGATGGCGTTTCAGCTCAACCTATCTGTGCTTTTTCAAGCCGCAAGATTGGGTCAGACCTATTTGTAAGATAGCTGCTGAGTTCAGGTTGCCGTTAGCTCCCTACGATCATTGTACCTGTTGTCCCAGCGATTGCGCAGACCATTAGCCCTGGAATTAGTGCCGCAAGACCGTCGCGTGCGGTGAGGGCCATTGCTATCATTAGAACGACGGCTGCCAAAGTCATCCCCGCAAACGGGACAATTTCCAGAAACGACATTGTCAGGCCGAGGGCAACGCAGGTGCAAAGCAGTAAGGCGCGCGCCGGGCAGCGTGTGAGCCAAACCCAGAGGCGGCTGAAGACGGTTTCGATGACCCTTCCACCCCGTCGACGCGTCGCACCCGGTATTCAACCGCTGAATGTGAACCACCTGGCGACGGACGCGTGCTGGTAACTATGTGGTCCGCCGCCCTAGCAAAAGCTGCATCGATAATGCTGCAATCGACAACCCGCAGGCCGTCGTCACGAAAGGGATGCCCCAAAAGGGGCTGACGGCGACACAGGCTGCCGCCATCAGAAGGGAGAGTGGCCCAAGCCGACTCAGCCGGTCGGATATCTCACCGACCGACATCTGCCTCTTCAGCTCTCGGCCACGGTTCAACCGTACCATTGCGCGCCAGTGCGTGGCTGCGCACAGGATCGGGCCCGGCGGATGGATGGTCCGCCCTTTTGGTTATTCGTAGCGGCGGTCCAAGGTGATCTCCGTTCCGTCGGCGCGCGTGAGCGTCCGGGCATAGATTTCACGGGGGCCAAGGTCGTCATCGACAAACCCGTTTACGGTGATCTTCTCGCCCACGTCCGCTGGCACCCAGTTGGGCCCCACGTATATGCGGATAGAGCCGGTTGCGTCGGCGAGACGGAATTCGTCCTCATCGGTAATACGCTCGACCGTGCCTTGCACCGTCACCATGGTGCCGCGTTGCGCATCGGCGATGGCGGTGACCTGATTGGCCAGAGCCGGGGTGGTTGCAAGGGCTGCAAGCAGTGCGGTTCTTGCGAAGAGCTTCATTCTTTTTCTCCTGAATTCCAGATGGTGTGTTCGGTCGGCGTCGCGTTGTGACTAATCGAGGGCGACAATCAACAGGACCACGATGGCAATGCCTGCGATGGCCAGCCAAGCCTTTGGCATGCGGATTTCAACCTCTCCTGAGAGCCACGCACCAGCTTTACGCAGGTCGACTTTGTAAGAATCATTCATTGTATTTCTCCTGTTTCAATGGGTCTTAGTGACCCGCTGAGAGAAGATATGGATGGTCCGTCTGACGGCAATCTGACGGGCTGTCAGATGTTCAATTCTTGAAAGGTCAAAATGAACGCGCATCCGCCATCTACCAGGGTCTGCACCTTGATCTTGCCACCCTGCGCCCGCTGGAGGCGATCCACGATTGCCAGACCGAGACCCGCCCCGCCAGGCGCCGCATCCGGCCCGCGCCAGAACGGTTTGAACAGCTCGGTCGTGGACGCCCTAGAGACGCCCGGACCGTGATCGCGCACGACAATAACGGGAGCCGGCCCGACCGTGATCTCAACCGGTCCCGGACCGCCATGCAGAATGGCGTTCTCGACAAGGTTTGACAGCGCGACCTCGACGCTTTCTGCGTCTGCATTGGCTAGAGCCTGGCTTTCGGGCAATGACAACGCAAGATCAACGCCCCTAGCGTGGGCAAACGGCGCAAGACCCGCGACAACCGTTTCGGCCACTTCGGATAGGTCAATCGCTGCGTCCTGCGGTACGTCCACGGCCTCCGTGCGCGACGCGGCCAGAACCTGCTGGACCGTGCGTGACAAGGTGAGGAGGTCTGAGCGAAGGCGGTCTGTTGTCTCGCCCGGTGGCAACGCGTCCAGTCGGGCCACAAGAACTGCAACAGGGGTGCGCAAGGCGTGGGCGGCCTCAGCCGCATTGCGCTTTTCACTGGCGAGGGCCTGGTCCAGCCGGTTGAGCGCCCTCTGGGTCGCATCCACCAGATCGGCGACCTCGGCAGGGGCATTTTCGATGGTGGGCGGCGGCACGTCTGTACCGGGCTTTATGGAGCGGGCCCACCTTGCGGCCGCGGCCACCGGCACCAGACCGCGCCGCAGAAAGACCGCGCTGGCGATGATCAGAACCAGCGCCATGGACATCACGGGCAAAGGGCGGGATCAGGTCGGCATTCGTCGTCTCCAAAACCGCGCCGCCGCGATCCACCACTGCAAACGCATAGGCGGCGGGGTGGTCCGCATAAAGAGATCGCAGGTCTGCATCTGGCGGGACGGACGTGCCGTCCATAGATACCTGCAACCGTTCGATCTCGTGGATAAGGGCCTCATTTTCCAATTCCCGCTGGTCGGAGCCGTAGTAGAGTCCGACAATCGCGATATTCAGAACGACAACAGCCGCGGCGATCATCGTCAGCCGCCGGGTCAGGCGTTGCGCGAGGGAGGGCGCGTCCTTGTTCATGATGTGGCTTCTCGCGGAAGCATCCATCCAATCCCTCGCACCGTGACAATCGGGGGTGTGCCCTGTACTGTTTCAAGACCGCGTCGCAACCGCGACACCGCAGCATCCAGTGCATTCGGGCTTACCTCATCGTCGAAGCCATAGATCGCTTCTTCGAGGACACGCCGCGCGACAACCTGACCCGTCGCCCGCATCAAGTGCTCCAACACGGCCACCTCTCGGCGCCCGAGGGTCACGGGCGTATCGTTCATAGTGACACTGCGGGCAGCCGTATCCAATTCCAGCATCCCGATCCGGAGCAGCCTGTCAGACCGATCTCCCGGTCGTCGCAACACCGCCCGACAGCGCGCCACGAGTTCCTGCATCTCGACCGGTTTGACCACGTAATCATCAGCCCCTCCATGCAGGCCCGCCAGACGGTCTGTCAACTGATCCCGTGCCGTCAGCACGATGACCGGCACCCGCCCATCGCGGCGCAAATCCGGCAACAGCTGCAACCCGTCGTCATCGGGCAGGCCGAGATCCAAAAGCACCAGAGCGTAATCTGCCAATCTTGCTATTTCGCGCGCGTCTTCAGCCGTGCCGACATGATCAACCGTGAAGCCAGCACGTTGCAAAGCATCCTTGACAGCATCCGCCAAAGGCATGTGGTCTTCAACAAGCAAGACGCGCATCTTGAAATGATCCTTCAAACAAATTGGTACAGTAGCTGTATAGTGCGAGGCAACTGTGGATGGCATGATTGCTAGGCCAGGATACGGTTCCGCGCTGATATGAGACAAGTTAAGGCTTTTGTCGTTGCGTAACCTGACCAAAGCTTGACGATGTAAAGCCGAAGTCAAATCGGAGTGTGCGCAGAATGTGATGCGTAGCGCTTCGTCCATTGCCCGCCTGAAAGGCGACGAATGGGTGAGATCGGACAGAAATCCGTTGTCAAAACCTATGCGGCACACACAGTGGTTTTGTTGCATGTGGCGGCCAGACCAACGTCGGTCAATCAAGTTGTCTGTCACGGCTTCCCAAACGAGAAGAGGCTGGATGGAGGCGATATCGTGAACGTCGATGTGACGCTTGTCGTCGGCGGACAATCCTGCTGTTTGGACCGGGGTATGGAACATCCGCGCAATATAGCCTCGCGTGTCTGGTCAGAACGACATAGGTCGAGCAGATTCATGGCTGGATTGTTGTTCGTCATCTCAATCCAGCGCTCGTTAGCGTAGATCTTTGCATCGGGTCATAGGATCCAAGCAACGGCTGTCTGTGACGTTACGTTGTGAATAACCGTGATTTCGAGAGGATTGTGAAAGAAACCGCCGGTTGATCGCTGCATTCTAAAAAAAACTGCTTAGGTCGGAGTGCCCCCATCATGCCAGGAGACTATTCCACCACGCTTGGCGAACACCTGAACTGCAATTTTGTGCTATGTGCGTCGTTGTATTTTCGTCTTCTGGTGATCGACGCGCGCGCCCAGGATCCGCGGTTCTTCGCATGGCACGGGGCGCTGCATGATACCGCGCGTAAACTCTGTGCGCTTGCTGAACCCAATACCAACAGAATCGATGTCGCAAGCCAGCTTCGCGCGGGGGCCACTGACCTTATTCACGGGCTGCGTGATACTGCGGATTTGGCAGAAAGGCATGTCGATACTACATTGGCAGAGGAAATAGAGGCGTATGCTGACCATATCGAAGCCGAAACAAATCTGTAGCTGATGTGGCGGGGTTAACTAAACACGCAAAAGCTGTGGTGGATCGCTCGCAACTCCCAATCGGAGGGGTGTATCACCGTCATGGAAACTGGCAGTGAAGATCGCTTATCGAGAATGACACCAGCGGCGACACGAAATTGAGAGAGAGCGATATGTCGACCCAATTCGATCAGACTGTTTTACCGAAGTATATGAATGGCTTTCCAAACATGCCGCATGAGCACGATTTGGGGGATATCCGGCTGATCCTGCTGCCGCCCGGTTCGATCGACACGCATAACAGGACGTCTGTCAATCACCTTGATGTTAATCTTGCTGGTGCTATGCATGAGTTCTCGTTCAACTCAGATCGCACTAGATCGGAGTTCATAAGCGGTGAAACTATAGCGTTTGCACCCGCAGGAACAGAGTACCGTCTGACCGTTCAGAACCCACTGCCTGGCTGCCTCGTTGAGGTGAATGAAAGGCGGTGGAACGGTTGGCTGGAAGAGGGAGAAATCCCAAGAGAGCGTCTTACCGCCTACTTTTGGCGTAAAGATGGCGTATCGGCTGAATTGGCAAGATCCGGAATTCGTCATCTGATGCGGGCTGCCCACTCCGGCGTTCCGACTGATAGACTAACGGTTGAGGCGCTCGCTCTGGGCATTGCCGCACGCGGGATGGCGCAAATGACGGTCCGCGATGGCGACATTGACGCCGAAGTCGCTCGATGGTCGCGCTATGCACGGCGCATGGAGATCAACCGCGCTATCGACCTGATTGAGGCTCGACTGTGCGACTCCGACCTCTCCATCGCGGACCTCGCCGACACAGCCTGCCTGTCCTCATCGCGCTTTTCATCCGTATTCCGCTCCATGATCGGAGAGTCGCCCTACGCCTTCATCCTGCGCCGCCGCGCGGAGTTTGCGCGCGACCTGATCATCGGCACCCGCGAGCCACTGTCGCAGATCGCCTATGACGCAGGCTTTTCCAGCCAGGCGCATATGACCGTGGTGATCCGCCGTGTTTTTGGCGTGACACCTGCGGCGATGCGGAACTAGGGTCTGAGGGGACAGGCATGTCATAGACACCCTCCGTGTCCCTGTTTGGCCGGATTACCCCCAAAGAATACGGTGTCAGCGACACGAGATGCGGGCGGCCGGGCGGGGGTCAGGCGTTATCCACAGTGAAATCGAAGCCGTCGAAATCCTTGAGAAACGCTTCAAAAAAGTCCGTGAAGGCAGACACCAGCGGCGGCAGTCGCGCATAGGGCGGATAGGACAGCGACAGCCACAGGGGGGTCACCTCCCAATCCGGCAGCACCGCGACGACCGCGCCCGACCGTAATCCCTTGGCCACCAGAAAGTCCGGCAGAACGGTGATCCCCTGACCACGACAGGCGAGGGCATAGAGCACCTCGCCGTTATTGCTGATGATGCTTTCCCCGGCCTTGAACAGGCGGGTCTCGGCGCCACGGCTCAACCGCCATGTCTCCGCCTGCTGACCATGCCCGTAGGAGAGACAAAGGGCCCTTGGCAGCGCCTCCGGCGCGGGGATTGGGCCGTGCGCCTCAAGGAAGCTTGGCGCGGCCACCATGGTGCGCGGGATCACGCAGACTTTGCGCCAGATGCTTGACTGGTCCTTGGGTGGCATCGAGATGCGCACGGCAAGATCGCAGGTCTCGGTCAGGATGTCGGTGAGTGCATCGCTGAGGTGGATGACAAGATCGACCGTTGGATAGGCAAGTCGAAAGCTTTCGATCAGGGCTGGCATCAACCGCATCCCAAAGGACATGGGAACATTGACCGACAGCCGGCCGCGTAGCGGATTGGCGGCATCGGACAGCTCCGCCGCAACGCGGTCGAACTCCGCGATGACGGGGGCGTAACGCCCTGCGATCCGGGCACCTTGCGATGTCAGAGAGACCTGCCGGGTCGTCCGCAAGAGCAATTGGTGACCCAGATCCTCCTCAAGCCGCGCGATGATGCGCGTTACGGTGGCGGGCGTCAAATCCAATGCCTTTGCCGCTTGCGCAAAGCTCAGATGTTCGGCGACGGTCAGGAACACGCGGATAGCTTTCAGATCTTGCAGCATAATTATTTCATTGCTTATAACAGATTATGGTTAACTGTTATCATTCTCTTTTGGAATACGCACCCCATTTATGGTCCAAGGAATAAAATCTGATGGAGCGAAAGAAATGGACAAGCACATCAAAGGCTTGCATCATATCACGTCGATGGCGGCAGATGCGCGGGAAAACAACGCGTTTTTCACCAAAACGCTTGGCCTGCGCCACGTCAAGAAGACCGTCAACTTCGACGATCCCGGCACCTACCACCTGTATTACTGCGACGAGATCGGGACCCCCGGTTCTGTCATGACCTATTTCCCCTTCGGCATGATGCCAAAAGGGAAGCGCGGCGCGGGTGAGGTCGGCGTGACCGAGTTTGCGGTGCCCAAGGGTGCTTTGCCCTATTGGAAGGACCGCCTGTCGATGCTGGATGTCGGCGGTTTGCGCGAAGACACTTTCCTTGGCGAAGCGCGGTTGGAGTTCGACGGCCCCGATGGGGACGGTTTTGCCCTGGTCGAGAGCGACCCGGCGGGCCGTGCTCCCTGGACTGGCAGCGATGTGCCCGAGGGCACCGGCATTCTGGGCTTTCACGGCGCGCGGTTCCGCCTGCGCGATGCGGCGTCCACGGGCGAGCTTTTGGGCTTCATGGGCTACCAGAAGGACGAGACCGCCGGAAATGTCACGCGCTACCGGATCGAGGGCGGCAATGCCGCTGACACCATTGATCTGGAGGAAATCCCCGGCGGGGCCTCTGCCTATCAGGGCGCCGGATCGGTGCACCACATCGCCTTTGCGGTCGAGGATCGTGCAGCACAACTTGAGGTGCGCAAGGCACTGTTGGACACGGGCTATCAGGTCACGCCGGTGATCGACCGCGACTACTTCTGGGCAATCTATTTCCGCACGCCCGGCGGCATCCTGTTCGAGATCGCTACCAATGAGCCCGGTTTCGACCGGGATGAGGACACCGCCCATCTGGGTCAGGCCCTGCAATTGCCCGAACGTTATCGCGCCTACCGCGAGCGGATCGAGAAGCAGTTGCAGCCGATTGAAGGATAAGACGATGGAGACCGACAGCTACATCACCAAAAGCAAGACGCCCGCCCCCGGCGCGCCGCTAGTCTTTGCCTTTCACGGCACGGGCGGGGACGAACACCAGTTCTTCGATCTGGCCGCTGACATGTTGCCGGGGGCGGGCATCGTCTCGCCCCGCGGGGATGTGTCCGAGATGGGCGCAGCACGGTTCTTTCGCCGCACGGGCGAAGGTGTCTATGACATGGCCGATCTTGCGGCACGGACCGAGAAGATGGCCGCTTTTGTGACCAACTGGAAGGCAAGACACCCCGGTGCGCCGGTCTATGGCTTTGGCTATTCGAACGGGGCGAACATCCTTGCCTCGGTGATGATGGCGCGCCCGGATCTGTTCGACCGTGTGGGCCTGCTGCATCCGCTGATCCCCTGGGACCCGGCGCCTCAGCCGGGGCTGAAAGGGCGGCAAGTTCTGATCACCGCAGGTCAGAACGATCCGATCTGTCCCTGGCCCATGACGCAGTACCTGATCGACTGGGCGCAGGCGCAGGGGGCGGAGGTCACGACCGAGATTCACCCCGGCGGGCATGAACTACGCCAGGCCGAGATCACAGCCCTTGGCGCACTGATGGGGCGCAAGCTGGCACCCGTCGGTAGCTGAGCTGCCAAATGTGAAAAACTTCAGGCCGGATGTGAAATCGGCTTGGAACGCAAAAGGTTACGAAAGCAGAAGACTTTATCGCAAGGAGACCTGACCATGACTTGGCAACCCTATGTCATATCACTGCTCGCTGGCCTCGGTGTCGGCGTAATCTACGGATTGCTAACCGTCCGATCCCCGGCCCCACCGATCATCGCCCTGCTTGGCCTGCTTGGCATGTTGGCCGGGGAGGCGGCGGTGCAGTGGTTACGCGGGCACAGCGGTGCGGTGGCTGACGCCTTGCACCTGAAAACCTTCTCGACTGCGGAACACCGCCGCGAAGACTCAAACCCAAAAACCTGAAACCTCGAAACAGGAGACCTGACCCATGTCTAAAACCGAAGTCCTCACCCCTGAAAACAGCCAGCTGATCTTTATCGATCATCAGCCACAGATGGCGTTCGGCGTGCAATCCATCGACCGTCAGACGCTCAAGAACAACACCGTGGCGTTGGCCAAGGCGGGCAAGATTTTCGACATCCCGACGATCATCACAACCGTCGAGACCGAGGCGTTCTCGGGACACACCTATCCAGAACTGCTGGATGTGCATCCCGATGCCCCGCTTCTGGAACGCACCTCGATGAACTCCTGGGACGATCAGAAAGTGCGCGATGCACTGGCCAAGGGAGCCGCGGAAGGGCGCAAAAAGATCATCGTTTCCGGTCTGTGGACTGAGGTCTGCAACCTGACCTTCGCGCTCAGCGCCATGAACGACACGGATTACGAGATCTATATGGTCGCCGATGCATCCGGCGGCACGTCCTTGGACGCGCATAACTACGCCATGGACCGCATGGTCCAGGCGGGTGTGATCCCCGTGACGTGGCAGCAGGTGCTGCTGGAGTGGCAGCGCGACTGGGCGCGGCGCGACACCTACGACGCCGTGATCGGCCTCGTGCAGGAGCATTCGGGTGCCTACGGCATGGGCGTCGATTACGCCTACACCATGGTGCACAAGGCCCCGTCGCGGAGCACGCACACTGGGGAGGTGCAAGCCCCCGTGCCAGCAGGCAACGCCGTAGCGGCCGAATAGCCACCCACGACCTTTGATCGCGCCCACCTGCGGGCGCGGTTTCCCTTCAGTTTCATCCAGAACGACGGAGCACGCCATGGCCGATACCATTCTTTTCAACGGCAAGATCACCACGATGGACCCCGACCGGCCAGAGGCGACAGCGGTCGCGCTGAACGGGGGTCTGATTGCGGAGGTCGGCTCGGACACCGACATCCTTCGCCTGAAGACCGCCGACACAAATGTTATTGATCTTGGCGGTCAGCGCGTGATCCCCGGCTTGATAGACAGTCACACGCATATCATCCGGCAAGGCAATAACTTTGCCATGGAGTTGCGGTGGGATCATGTGCCTTCGCTCGCCGATGGTTTGCGGATGCTCAAGCAACAGGCGCAGCGGACGCCAGCGGGTCAGTGGATCCGTGTGGTTGGCGGTTGGTCGGCGGATCAATTCGCCGAAAAGCGCCTGCCCACGATTGACGAGATCAACGCCGTGGCCCCCGATGTGCCGGTCTATGTGCTGCACCTGTATGACCGTGCCTGGCTGAACAAGGCCGCTTTGCGCGCGCTTGGCATCGACAAGCATTTCTATGAGCCCTTCGTTTCGGGCCGTCTGGAGCGTGATGATCAGGGCAATCCCACGGGCCTTGCGATGGCGCGCCCGAACGCGCAACCGCTCTATGCGCTTCTGGACATGGCGCCGAAGCTGGATTTCGAACAGCAGGTCACCTCGACCAAGCACTATTTCCGCGCGCTCAATGGCCTTGGCCTGACCTCTGCGCTGGATTGTGCGGGCGGGTTCCTGAACTATCCCGATGATTATGGCGTCATCACCGAACTGAACAATCGCGGCGAGCAAACCGTGCGCATCGGCTATCAGCTGTTTGCACAGCGGCCCACGCTGGAACTGGACGATTTCAAACGTTGGAATGATGTCGTGAAACCCGATGAGGGCGACGATTACCTGAAATGTGTGGGTGCTGGCGAAATGCTGGTGGCCTCGGCCTATGATTTCGAGGATTTCAGCTATCCGCGCCCCGAATTGTCCCAGCGGATGGAGGGCGACCTGCGCCCGGTGCTGGAATTCCTGTTCGAGAACTGCTGGCCAATCCGCTTTCACTGCACCTACGAAGAAAGCGCGCACCGCCTTCTGAAGGTTGTCGAAGAGGTCGGCCGCGACAAGGGGCTGGAGGAACTGAACTGGATCTTCGATCACGGCGAAACCGTGTCCGAGGCGACGATGGAATGGGTCGCGCGGCTGGGTGGTGGCATCAGCTATCAGAACCGGATTGCGTTTCAGGCCACCTCCTATCGCGACCGTTATGGGCAGGACGCACTGCATGACGTGATGCCGGTCAAGAAGATGATGGCCTCTGGCGTGCCGCTGGCGGCGGGCACCGATGCAACACGCGTGTCCTCCTACAACCCGTGGCTCGCGATCCACTGGGCCGTTTCAGGCAAGGGGCGCGGCGGCGATGTCATCTGGCAAGCGGCAAACCGGCTGGATCGGCATGATGCGCTGCGCCATTGGACCGCAGCGGGCGCGTGGTTCAGCCGCGAGCAGCGCAAGAAGGGCCAGATCAAGGCGGGGCAGTTCGCTGACCTCGCCGTGCTAGATCGCGATTACTTTGCCGTGCCGGAGGATGACATCATCAACATCGAGGCCGACCTGACATTCACAGGCGGCAAGGTGGTGCATGCCAAAGGGGCCTTTGCTGACCACGCGCCCGCACCACTACCGGAACTGCCGGATTGGTCGCCCGTGCCTGTGTTCGGCGCGCCGGGGGCGGCAGCCTGATTATTGACGACTGACCCGATAAACACTGCGGGCCGCATTACAGACCCGCAGATATACCTGAAAGGAAACACCATGGCCGATATCATCATTACCCGCACGGATACCGACACAAAGGCACGCTATGCCGCCATCATCGACGGTGTTGAGGGGGAGGGCGAGCTGACCCTCTCCAAGGTCTCTGACGCGCTGATCATCGCCGATCACACCGGCGTGCCCGACAGCATGCGCGGCATGGGTGTTGCCGGTGCGCTGGCCGAACGGTTGTTCGCCGATGCCCGCGCATCAGGTCAGCGGATTGTACCACTTTGCCCCTTTGTGCGTGGCTATGCCCAGAAACGTCGCGAGGAGACGGCCGATGTCATCCAGTGGTAGCACCCCTGCGCCTGCCGCCGCTACGCCCGCACCGGGGGCCTTTTCGCCCTTCGGTCATAAGGCCTTTGCGCTCCTTTGGACGGCAACACTGATCTCGAATATCGGCACCTGGATGCACGATGTCGGGGCAGGCTGGCTGATGACAACACTCAGCCCCAGCCCCGCCGTCGTCACATTGGTGCAGGCGGCGACAACGCTGCCGGTGTTTTTGTTCGCGCTCTACGCTGGCGCGTTGGCGGATCGGCTGGACAAACGGCGGATGCTGATCACGATCAATGTGATCCTGTTCTTCGTCATCTCGGTGCTGGCCGTGCTGGTCTGGCTGGAGGCGATGACGCCGCTTTTGCTGATCCTGTTCACGTTGGCCATCGGTACGGGGGCGGCCTTCATGGCGCCCGCGTGGCAGGCCATTGTGCCGCAACTGATCCCGCGCGAGAAGCTGAAACCGGCGATTGCGCTGAATTCCATGGGCATCAACATCAGCCGCGCCATTGGGCCTGCGGTGGCGGGCATTCTGATCGCAAGCGTCGGTCTGGCCGCGCCCTTTGCGCTGAATGCAGCCAGCCATGTCGTGATCATCGTAGCACTTCTGCTGTGGAAACCCGCAGTGGCGACGGGCACCCAGTACCATGGCCCGATCCTGGGCGACATGGCGACCGGATTGCGCCACGTGCGCAACAACGAGGCGTTGCGGGCCACGGCGATCCGCGCGGGCGCGTTCTTTGTCTTTGCGTCGGCCTATTGGTCGCTGTTGCCCCTGATCGCGCGGCAGGCCGAGGGCGGTGGATCGCAGCTCTATGGTACGCTGATGGCGCTGATCGGCGGCGGCGCCGTCACCGGCGCATTGCTGTTGCCACGCCTGCAAAAACGGCTGAGTTCGGACATTGCCGTGCGGGTGGGCACGTTCGGCACCATTGGCGCGCTGCTGATCATGGCGGTCTCGGCGGCGCCGCTCGCGCTGATGCTGGCGGCCTTTGTCGGGGGGGTGTCGTGGATCACAGTCCTGACCTCGTTCAACGTCTCGGCGCAGATGGCGCTGCCCAACTGGGTGCGCGCGCGCGGGCTGGCCGTGTTTCTGATGGTGTTCTTCGGCTCCATGGCGCTTGGCTCGGTGATCTGGGGGCAGGTTGCGACGGCCACTTCCGTTTCGGTCGCCCTGATCGTCGCGGCCGTTGGGCTGGCGCTTGGCATCGTGGTCACGCGGGGGTTTACCGTGGGGCAGGCGGAAACATCCGACCTGACGCCATCGGCGCTCTGGCCCGCCGCCCCTGTGCTGGCCGGAGGGCAAAGTGCGGACAAGCGGGCGATGGTCACGGTAGAGTATCAGGTGCGCGCGGATCAGACGGCGGAATTCCTTGCGACGCTGCATCTGTTTTCCAAGGAGCGCCTGCGCGACGGGGCAACCCAATGGTTCGTGCACGAAAGCGTGGAGGCGCCGGGCCTGTGGATCGAAACCTTCCATCTGCCCAGTTGGTCCGAGCATCTGGAGCAGCACCAGCGTGTGACGCAGGACGACGCGGATATCCAAACCCGTCTGCACGCCTTCGATACGCGCGCCGATGGTCCCGTGGTTCGCCATTTTGTCAGCCCTGCCGAGTGAAAGGAATTGCATGATGCTCAACAGAACACTCTCACGGCGTACAGCTCTGCTCGGCCTTGCCAGTGTTGTTGCCTTACCGGTCGCGGGGACGGCACGCGCCGACACACTGGACAGGCTACGCGCGGGCGGTCAGGTGATCTATTTTCGCCATGGCGCAACAACGTGGTCCGGCATCGACCGCATCGAATGGCCGCGCGACCGCCAACGCCTGCTGTCGGCAGAAGGGGTCAGCCAGTCGGAAGTGATTGGAGCTGCCTTCCGCGCCAAGGGCATACCGGTCGGTGAGGTTCTCGCCTCCCCATTCGCGCGCTGCCGCGATATGGCCGAAATTGCTTTTGGCCGGGTCGAGGAACGGATGGAACTTCTGGGCCTGTTGTCGGACGATGCCGGGCGAGCGGACCGGGTCGCTTACCTACGGGGCCTGTTGGTAAACGGCCCGACCGATGGCACCAATCGCATCGTAATCGCCCACCGCTCTAACATCGCGACCGTTGCCGGGGTCAGCTTGGCAGAGGGCGAGGCAGTCATTCTGCACCCCGACGGTCAGGGCGGTTTCAGCGTGGGGCAAACGCCAATGCCCGACGAGTGGGCCGCAATAAGCTAGGTGTTTGATCCCAGGGTTTGATGGTGTGACGCTTTCGAGGGAACGGCAGTTCTCGCTGCCGCAAAGCCGCATCATTAATAGAGCATGTGCAGCGAGTTCTTCACTGCGTGCGCGCACGGCAAAAGGCGGGACTACATCTTATCTTCCGACGCGAAGATGGAGAGATTGTGCGGGAAGCACCGGATGGCACGCAAACATTGCTTGGCTATCGCGATGAGGATTACATCCGAGGCAAACGAAGAGCTGAGAGCAGGCATCGTGGAAGTAAAGGCTGACCGGCCAGGCTACCCGTCGTCCTCTACGGTGCGTTGTAGCTCGGCTATCAGGGCCTGTGCTTCGGCGGTAGGAATGTCTGTGGTCAGGCGCGCTATGCGTGGGTCCAGCGCCCGATAAACCGTCATTCTGGAAACACCAAGATCTCTTGCTATCTTGGGCCTTTGGTCGGCCAGCTTTGGCAAGTCGCCGAATTTCATCATCGTCGACTTGTTTCTTCCTACCTTTATAGGCACCTCTATCTCTTGCGGCATCAATGCCGGCACGTTGTCGATCCCGTATGAACTTCAATTCCATGTCCGCGACCATGCCAAGAACGGTCACGACAAGCCGCCCCAAGTCACCAGCGGTCGTCACTTCCGGTTCTAGGATGCGCAACGATGCGCCTTTGGAATCAAGATCGTGAACCAAGTTGAGGACATCGCGGGTAGATCGACCTAGGCGATCAAGACGATGTACGACCAGCTCGTCACCTTCTCTCAGGAACTCCATGATCGTTTCAAGTTTAGTTCTGCCATCGCGCGATGCGCCGGAACCCGTTTCGGAGCGGATGATTTCACACCCGCAAGCTTTCAACTTCTCAATTTGAATTTCGAGGTCCTGGCCCGATGTACTGACGCGGGCATATCCGATGCGAGGCATTTCTTGTTCCGTAACAATAGGGTGGTTATCTGGAACATACTGTCACAAATGCCGTCGCGCCACTTATTTGTGACACTACGGGATGTAACATCACGGCGCACCATAAGGGTATACTCCATTGTGACGACAAACACAGTGCGCACTGGCAAGAATAGCGAGAAATTGGCCCTCTTTTCAGAATAACGACAATTACAAATCTATAAATTTGTCATAAAATCAGATACTTGACTCGATTTGAATGGCAGCTTTCAATACCGCCACAATCTTGAAAGCTGTTCCAATGACGGATGCCTACACTAAATTGAAACGCGACCTGCACAAAGCAGGCATATCTTTGCGATCCATTTCTCGCGATGTCGGCGTGTCGCACACAGCCGTTACCGATGTCGCGCGTGGTGCGCGGCGATCAAGGCGGATTAAACTGATCATCGCGGAACGACTTGGCACGGTGCCATCCAGCATTTGGCCCGAACGATATCAGAACATGGAAGGAATGCTATGAGGACGCACTAAAATGACGAAAGCCCATGTGCTGTAACACATAGGCTTTCAGATGGTCTTGTGACGGTTTTCTCGTCGTCAACAAGATCATCTCCAACTCAAACGCAAAGTCAAGGCTGACACTCGATTTTTCGAGCCCCCTTGTCGTGCCTTGCCATCAGGAGACGATCATGACCCAAAAAATACAGACCTGTGAAGAACGAGAGTGACAGCGAGCCTTTGACCTACGGGCGGCGCTCGCACCATTTTTACAGACAGGTTTCAACACCCGCGGGGCATTGCGAGACTTTTGCCGTGATCACCGCTGCTCAAAATCCACCGCATATCGATGGTTAGCACTAGCGAGAACGGATGATCGGGCAAGTGTTCTGCGTCGGTCAAAACCTGGCCGCAAGCCGATGAGTATCATGCTCAGCGAGCATCATGAGCAAGTAATCCAACAGGTGCTTCGCAAAGAATTCCTGGTACGGAATGGATCATCGGTCGGCGGCGTTCTGGGTTCCATTAACACCGAACTAGAGGGCAGGGGGCTTCACAAGGTCAGCAAGTCTACCATTCAGCGACGGATCGAAACCATCCAGGATCGGTACCTCAAACGAAAACGCGTCGGAAGTACGGCAGCAAGGCAAGCGTTCCAGATCATTCGAGGCCGCTACGAAGTAAAGGACTCGTTGGCGGTTGTTCAGATCGACCACACGCTGTTGGACATCATCGTTGTCGATCAAATCTCTAAAGATCCAATCGGTCGCCCTTATCTCACCGTACTTCTTGATATTGCTACGCGAATGCCGACCGGCATCTACCTATCTATGGACGCACCATCGGCGGTAAATCTGATGATGGCGTTTCAGAGGGCCGTATTTCCAAAGGCTGACTATCTCCGCCAGATGGGCATTGACTTGGAATGGCCTGCCCATGGGCTTCCACTTGTTATCAGCAGCGACAACGGAAGCGATCTGAAATCGAAAGCATTCAATCGTTGACTTGCTCTATACGGTGTCGAACATGTCTTCCGGCCCGTCGCCCAGCCTCATCTCGGCGGGCATGTCGAGCGGTTCATCGGTACGATCCAAAAATTCGTCCATACACTGCCTGGAACCACTTTCTCCAACGTACAGCAAAAGGGAACATACAATTCAGAACAGCGCGCCCAGCTGACACTGTTGCAGGTTGAGAAACTCATCACCCTGTTCATCCTGCAGCAGCACGTTCATAGGAGCAATCGTCGAATCCAAACGACACCGATGAACGCTTGGACTGCAAATTGGCATGAACAGGGCTTATTGCCACGACTACCTCAAGAACCTGATCGTTTTCGCCTCGACTTCTTGCCGTTCAAGATCTTGGGCATCCAACGCGAAGGTTTGGAACTCTTTGGGATGTTCTATCGCTCCGAACATCTTCAAAAAATGAAGAACTGCGGTGTGCGGAAAGTGACCGTCAAATATGACCCGACCGACATTCGAACTGTCCATTTTTCTGCGGATGATCGCATCTATTATGGTGCAAGAGCCGAGCATTATCCACGCTACCCACTTGCCCATCACGAATGGAAAGAGCTAATCAGACGCCGCAAAGAACGTCTCAATCAGAACCTTCAAACGCCAGACCCGGCAACGGCCCACAACTTCAAGAAGCAGATTCTGGCAGAGGCCGCCAAACCGCGTCGAGCAACGCAGAAACCCTTTGATCGGTCGTTTTGCGCCGGGGTAGATATTCGGAATCTTCATCGCAGAGCCAGCGCCTTCAACAGGGGCGGTGAGCAATGAGTCGTCGCTCTACGCAACGCTTCGCGGACATGTCGCAGGCGTCTGTTCCGGAACGTCTGGACTTCATCAAGGCTGGCGCGATTTTCGAGACAAGCGCCCGTCGAGCATTCAAAGATCACCTCAAGGACATGGTGATTGCTCCCACACCTAGCGACGAAAAGCTGGTCTTCCTTACAGGTCCGGCAGGAATGGGGTTATCCAGTCTTCTCGCAGAGTTTTCAGGACAGTTCCCGCTGGCGGCGCATGGAGAAACCGGCCTTCTTTCGGCGCCAGTCATTAATGAACATATTCATCCAAGCGGAGAGATCATTGACTACTGCGACGAACTCCGTGCGTCTCTTGCGATCCCTGGCTATGGCCCGATGGTAAGACAGGTTTCGTTCCAGAAGACACTTCATCTGCTTGGCGCATTGAACACCAGAGTGGTCATTCTTGAGGACTTCCACCAGACCTATAATTTCAAGAAACATCAGATGGTCGCTTACCAGAACTTCGTTCATCATCTGATTTCGAAATACGATATCCGTGTCGTTCTCAGCGGCGCTCCACAGATCTGGCGGTGGGCAATGGATGACGAGTAAACGCTTGGACGATCCATACATCTACAGTATCGGGCATGGGCGCCCCATGATGATGATTTCATAGAGTTTCTTGAGGGCTTTGAGCAATGGTGCCCGGTTCAAAAAGGCCGTGCGCTGTCGAGTGATCCAAAGTTGCGTAAGGCCATCGTCTGGAAGACCCATGGCGTCTGCCGCGAAGTCATGCGGGAATTGATCGGTCTTGGCATTTTTGCAGTCGCCTCCGGCAGTGAGCGTTTGGATATGGAAACGTGGGTTGCGTTCCGCGACCGAGACCTGGGCTGATGCGGGTGACGCCATACGCACTTGAAAGCCTATCGTCGTTCATAAATCGTGCAGCATCCATACAGCCAATGGATGTCCGCACATATCTGAGAACGGTGCTTTCGCCCGCATCCTCGGATCAGTACATGAACATCCCAACCGATCTGGATGCGCTGGCAGACGGGCCTTTTCTGGGACAGCTAAATGCTGCACTCGACCCGCAAAAACGCCGATTGGCGATGATGACTTTGCAGGGTGCGGAGCCTGGTATCCACACAAAGTGGCTCAGGCGGGCAGGGGGGTGCAACATAGACGGCCGCGATCACTTTGGCGCGGAGCCGAAGTTGGCATGGTGTCCAAGGTGCCTTCTCAGAGACCAGCTTGATGGACATGATCAGTTTCTTCGTCTGTCGTGGCGGCTGATCACAAGGACCTTTTGCACGGTCCACCGAAGGCCACTTACCACGCATTGCCTAGCTTGCAACAGTCGGGAAGCTGGACCGGCATTTGCATTTGATGGCCGCATCGTATCGCTTACTTGCAGTGCTTGCGGCTCAGTCTATGCCAGCCAACTCGGCCTTCCGGATATGTCCGGCACTACAGTGCTTGAAATCAAAGACAACCAGCGGGTACAGGTGGCTTGGAATGGCACAGTTCAGTTGGAACACGCACTGCAAAGAGGTCTTTCGGAACGATCAAAGGCAAAGAATAAGCGCGAGTTCCATGACTTTGCTTTCGCCTTTGCGAACATGTTGATGAAGGCTGATGGGCATCGCAATGCACCGATCGACTTATTCGTCAGTGCTGCGTTCCCGGCGCGCCGCAATCCCGGCAACATTACATCCATGGACAGACCATACCGCGCATCTTCCATTGCCGTCCGACGCAAAACGCATGGACTGATGGCTGCGCTGTTCAAATGCCGTGTGAATCTGTTCGCCATCAAGGGGCTACAACAGGAACGGTGGGGTAGGGAGCAATTCAGATTTCAGTGCAGTAGCTCGCGACCTTGCGCCGCGCGCCGTACGCTGCTACGTGCTGTACGCGGAACACCGTCTGTTTTCTGCATCGTCCGGAGCGTTGCCTGCTTGGGCATCACTTGGACATGGTGACATGTGGGGTATGCCGCCGCTTGCGGGCCAGCCTGGAAAGCTCGGCTGCGGTACACTGAGCCACGAGGTTGCCGACCCAACCGCACCTTCCAGCCCGACGGAAATCGGTACAAAGATTATCGAAGCTTACGTTAAACACTACTCCGCTTTTGTCGAACTTTTTGATTCGCGTGTCGCATTTAATCATTGGACGCGTCTAAACTGCGCGTCTGAGTTTGTGAGGGAGCGTAACGTGTACATCGTCACGTCGGACAACGGTGCAGGTTTTAAATTCGCGCCACTTGTCGCAGCGCGTCTTTCAAAAGTCTTGTAATCAAGGTAGAACAACGGACCGATGGTGATACACCAAGCAAGCTTCCGTCAACTCGCCCCCTTTATTGGAACTGAAGTGTGCCTGTTTCATCGTAATGCTAACCCAAAATACTCGTCTAGATCACACTATAGAAGGGGTCTGATCCGGTAGGGGGCAGGATCGTACGTTAGCGTCGATTGTCATCGCATTTTCCACCTGTATTCGCCCGTGAGCAAAATATGTGCCCATCCGAGAGGTGAGATGTGTGACAGAAGCTCTGGTAAGCAGTCCAGGCCCGCGCGATTTCGCGCGGCTACGGCATGTCCCAGGTGCTTGGTATTCCAGTAGATGATGATCGCAGCTAGTAGGTTCAGTCCAGCCATGCGATAGTGCTGGCCTTCGGCGGTCCGGTCGCGGATTTCACCCTGACGGCCAATGCGCAAAGCGTTTTTCAAGGCGTGATGCGCTTCACCTTTGTTGAGGCCGATCTGGGCGCGACGCTGCATATCGGCATCGAGCAACCAGTCGATGATGAACAACGTCCGTTCAATTTTGCCGGTCTCGCGTAGAGCGAGCGCGAGTTCATGTTGACGCGGATATGATGCAAACTTTCGCAGGAGTTGGCTGGGCGGCATGACGCCTGCTGCCATTGTGGCAACGGAGCGCAAGATATCGGGCCAGTTTTTGATGATCAGTTTTTCCCTGATCTTGCCACCAATCAACCCGCGCAATTCCTGCAGTGCTGACGCTGGATCAAAGTGGTAGAGCCGCTTTGATGGCAGGTCTCGGATGCGGGGAATGAAGCGATAGGAAAGCAATGCAGTTACGGCAAACACGTGATCGGTGAAGCCTCAGGTATCGGCGTACTGTTCCTTTATCCGACGACCCGTCTCGTTCATCAGCAACCCGTCGAGGATATAGGGTGCTTCATTGACGGTAGCCGGAATGTTCTGGGTAGCAAACGGTCCAAACTGGTCGGAGACATGGGTATAGGCCTTCAAACCCGGTTCGTTTCCATATTTTGCATTGATCAGGTTCATCGCTTCGCCGTGACGGGCCGCTGGGAAAAACTGCCCATCGCTCGATGCAGTAACGCCGCCGCCCCAGTACCGTGCCATGGGCAGTTTTGATTGTGCTGCAATGACCATTGCCAAGGCTTTATTGATGGCATCGCTTTCAACATGCCAGCGCGAGAGGCGGGACAGCTGGAAGTAATCATGAGAGCTGGTGGCTTCGGCCATCTTGCTCAGCCCGAGATTCACGCCTTCGGCCAGGAGAACATTCAGAAGACCAATGCGATCCTTACATGGCGCGCCAGTACGCAGATGTGTAAAGCTGTCGGTGAACCCGACATCATCGTCCGCCTCCTGCAACAGGTCCGTAATCCGCACTGGAGGCTGGCGGCTGTACAGATCGAGAACCAACTCTTGGGCGTTCTCTGGTGTTGCCGCCGTCAACCGGTCCACTTTGAGAACACCGTTTTCGATTGATCCGCCTGGGATCGCACCGGTGCGGGCGGCTTTGGCGAGACGCTTCATGCCATCAACAAGGCGCGTCTTCCGATCTGCAAGCCAAGCCTCCGGCTCAAAGGGAATAGTCAGACGCGGCGATGCTTTTGCAGCTTCCAGTGGCACAGACGCCTATATTTCTCGCTGGTTCAGAGATATGAAAATAGGCTCGGAGTCGTCGCTTACATCAATCTGCGAGAGTTGATGCGGACGCTAACGTACGATCCTGCCCTCTACCGGAGCAGACCCCAGATGGTCCTTTCGACGCTTACCAAATTCAGGCTGCGATTCCACCGGACTTCCCATGGCAAGAGCCCGTAGTCTTTGAAACTGGCGGCCGAATACCGAAAATCGCTGACAGGCACGTTTTTGAGGATAACGAGAACTGTTGCTTGGGCGTTTGGGAAGAGTGGTTATTCAAATCGCCGGATCGATCTGCTTCCTCATTTCTAACGGGCCCACTTCACGACTACTTTCTAAGCCAATGTTGGTATGAAGCAACTGGTGAATGGCCTTTTGGCGATCGCTCTCATGGCAGCCTCGGTGTGCTCGAAGGATTTAGCGAATTGCTGGGCATTGCTGTGGATCGGCGACAGGTGATATCTCATTTGAAATTGCTCGCCCGAGAAAACGTCAAAGGTCATGTAGCTTGTCCCTGTGGCAGCGGCAAACGTCTCCGCAATTGCCACGTTGCTAGACTCACCGGCTTACGGGAGTGGATGTTGCCCCATATGGCAAAGAGGATGCTCGACCGAATCCAGGAGTAGTCAAGGGCTTTTTTGAGATTTGATTGATCGAGTTTTTCTTGAGCGTTGCTCAACATTCGGCCAGCATAACCAGTGTTGTCCTCTTTTTGGTATTTGCGTGTTTTGGTTCGCGGGCGCAACAAATGACCGCTTCCCGCCGTTCGATGTCTGATTTTACATCAACCTACTCGCGATTCGTGTCGAAAAACCCTGCGCATTTAGGACGTAGGAGTGTGGTGAAATCTCTTGGAATGGATTACCTTCGTCGGTTTTGATTTGCAGATCATACTCGTCTGCAATCCCATATATCGAGCGGATGTGACCGTAGCCTGACAAGGCGAACACTGCTTTAGGATGCAATCCCCATGCCAACTGGCGGGCGATACCGGCACGCCTAAGCCCCGAGAATCCAAGCGCTTTTATTCCAGTATCTGAGAAGTACTTATCGAAAATAGCTGCCGCTGTTGTTCTACCAATACATCGATCAAACACATCGTAGCGGTTTGAGTGCAACGCAGGAAACATTTTGGCGTCTGCTCCGAAAAGACAGCCAGATGCACGCAACTTCTTAAGCCACACGAAGAGGCGCTTAGCAGACGATTCAAATAGGATATGCGGTTTGCCGTCGACATGTACGACATTCCGACAAGTTAACTTCCTGGCCGAACCGCCTATCTTTGCCGCAACGATGGTGCCGTTGTCGCCGATCGACACGGCAAGCAATTTCTCTATCGGACAGGCGGCCTCGTAACAGACCGAAAGTAACGCCCTGTCTCGAAAATCCAACAAGCTGGTAGGGCGGGAACGCATCAAAGCAGCCCTGATGGTCCGGTCTTCATGTAGGATTCGGACGTTGTTACAGTCGACGAGCGTCATTGGTTCCGCAACTGACTGAACGTATTTTCACGGTACATCTTCATCTTACCGTCATTTCCATGATTTGTGTAAAGTACAGATCGTGCGCCTGCATTCTACACATCTTGAGAAACTTAGGAAAATCTGATGCTTAAGCCGGCCTTGCCATTGCACACAGATCGACTGGACTGAAATCAGTTGCGTTTATAAAATAGCTCTTTTGCAAGGTGTGTAGTATTGAAATAAATTGTTGCATTATCAGCGCCTTAATTGTGACTATTGAAGTAGTCTAATCGGCGAGGTGGCACGGTGCTGAAAGAGGAAATAAGGGCTGAACTCTCCAAGCGGGGAGTCACATTTAAACAGATAGCGGCGGAGCAAGAAGTGGCCCCCGCAACCGTATCAATCGTTTTCAAGGGCGATCGGCGATCCAGACGCATTGAACAGGCGATAGCTGACAAGCTTGGAAAGAGTGCCAGCGAACTCTTTCCCGAGCGCTACCAGGGAAGGGAGGATGTTCAAATGTCCTAGCGACAAAAGAAAAAGCCTATGCGTCAACATAGGCTTCCCATCTGATGATCAGATAGCGGTTGGTTCCCGTTCCGGATGATCATCTCACAATGCTTCCAAAAGTCAACTGCCGCTTGTTTTGGCGGGCAGGGGAGTTTTGCCAAAGGAGGAAATTGGCATGATCCTGGACCCCATTTCTGAACATGAACTTGCTCGTGCAACGAAGATCTCTGGCGCGCTCTGGAGATACGTACGCGGAGAACCCTTGACTGGGTCGGCGCAACGGGACCTTTGTCGAGAACTGAACTGCTCCCGTTCAACACTGTTTCGATACGTGGCGGATCTGAAACGCACCCAGTCTGCCTCGGCGCTTGTTCCGAAAAAGCGGGGGAGGAAGCCACTCAGCCGGTTTCTTACCGATGATCATGAAGACGCTTTGGAGTACTGCATCGTGCACTACTTTCTGACACGAGAACGGCAAAGCATGGGTGAGCTGATCCGCCGTGTGCACGTAGAATTTCAAAAACGCGGACTTTCCCCGGTTGCGCGCAAGGCAGTTATTGCACGGCTGAATGAAATCGCGCCGCGTGACGTCGTCAAAAAGCGGGAAGGCGCACGCGCTGCGCGGGAACGCTTCGAAATCATACACAAACACTATACTGCGGAACGTCCGCTTGCCGTCATGCAGATTGACCATACCCGTCTTGATGCAATGGCAGTCGATCCCGAGGTTGTCGAAGTGCTTGGACGCCCAACGCTGACATACTGCATCGACGTTTACAGCCGCGTCATCTGTGGTTTCCTGATAGGATTTGAGCCTCCGAGTGCGAAGACACTGATGCGGGCGTTTTCCTTGGCGGTACGTCCAAAATCGCACCTATTGAAGGCGTTGCATCTGCGGGGCCATTGGCCCGTCTTTGGCATTCCTGAGGCCGTTCATACAGACAATGGCGGTGATTTGACATCTAACGCTTTTACCAATGGCCTAGCCAATTTCGGGATTGAACATCTAAGACGTCCAGTGCGTCGTCCTGAATGGGGCGGGCATATCGAACGTTTCATGCGTACTGGCAATTCTTTGTTTCACAGCCTGCCAGGAACGACCGGTTCAAATGTTGTAGATCGAGGATCACGAGACCCAAGAAAGCAGGCGTGTCTGTCACTTGATGATCTACGTCGGCTTCTCGCCAGCTACATATGTGATGTGTATCATAAGGAAGACCATAGCAGCTTAGGAGAACCGCCGCTTCGGCGTTGGCAGCGATATTGGAAACAAGTGGGAGAGCAACCACGCTTGCCCAAGAATATGGAAACCTTTGACCGTCATTTTTTGCCTTCTGAGACTCGAAAGATCGCCAAATATGGCTTGAGATTCAATCACCTCTACTATCGATCAAAAGCGCTCCAAAAGATGCGCGACTGTGGCGTTCAATCAGTGCGCTTCAAGTATGATCCAGACGACGTGCGTCAGGTCTACGTGGAAGGTAACAACGGCTCGTTTGACAGCGTTCCCTGCGAAAAGCGATTTCACAGGGCAATCTCATTTACAGAGCACGCACTGCTGCGTGATTGGACGGACACCAATACGAACCGATGGTCCGACGCAGATTTACTGCGGCACTACCAACTCCGCGACGAAATTGTGGGTAACGCGAAGCGCCGCAAACGTATCCAAAGAAAATCTGATCAGGGTGTCCGTACATCTTCAACCGGGGCGCTGAGACCAAATGCTCTGAACTTGATGCGCTCTGGGGGGCAGGGCGATGACCTTTGAGCATCTGTCACCGCGTTCGCGGGTAGTTGCGGGGCAGGGGGTGTCTGAACGCGTGGCCTACCTGCGTGAGTTACCGTATATTCCAATTGAGCCAATGGATCAGGTTGAAAAATGGCTCCACGAGGCAGTGGTGACGCATGTGGCTTGGCCACTGAAACCAATCAGTTTCTTGTTAGCTCCAAATGGAATGGGCGCTCGATCTATGGTTGGTCGGTTAGTATCCGCCTTTCCTGCTTGCCCCGCCAACGATCAGCGCATAGCCGGACGTTCAATCGTCGTCGCACATATTCCATCGAAGGGCAGCTTGCGTGAGATAGGTGCAGAGGTCTGTGAATTCACCGGCGCGCCCCATCATCACATTGGTGGCTCCTCGCCCGATACCACGGGATGGCTGAAACTGCTTGATCGAATTGGAACCCGCATGCTGATCCTGAAAGACATGCAAGCGTTGAGTTGTCTTTCAAAGTCGCATCAAGGCCCGGTTTTGAATCTGGTGAGAACCGCTACATCGCGATACGGAATGCAAGTTGCGCTGATTGGCCCACCCGAGTTGCGGCCGATCGTCATGAACGACTCGCAGCTAGCAGATCGCACGCAATTGATCGAAGTCATGCCGTTCAAGGCTTCCGATCCTGCACTCACGCGGTTCTTAGAGGCTTTTCAACACTGGTGTCCGCTCCGTCGAACGTCTGATCTGTGCGACGATCACGGTTTGCGCAAAGCACTCGTGCGCCGCACAGGTGGGACTGCGCGCAACATGCTGGATGTGCTGACCCGATTGGGTGCATTTGCCATCTATAGCGCTGAAGAACGGATCACCTACGAACTCTGGCGGGACTATTTCTCACGCGCAGAATATGCTTGAACGATCACTCCCAGTCACGGTCGCACCAATTAAGGGCGAATGTCTCAAATCGTTTCTGCACCGTTCGGCAAGCGTTTATGGGGTATCGGCCAATCGGCTTTTGGAGCATTGCTTCGGCGTTCGGGGGCAGGGTGGCACGTCAAGTGCAACTCATCCCGTCGATAGGCTGACGGTTCAATTGGACCTCGAAGCTCTTAAGAAACTTTCGGAGTCTCTGCGCATTTCTAAGAGCGACTTGAGTGGAATGACGCTGAAGGCCCAATTTCCATCTATCGGCGCACGATCTGTGGCACAGACTGCCGCAGGCAAGAACCCTGAGACAAAGGAAGAAACATCGAACGAACAGCTGCAGTTTGGCTGGTGTCCACTTTGCTTGATAGAGGATAGAGCGGAAGGTGGACATCACTTTTTGCGTCTCGAATGGTCGCTAGCCAGCAGCACCATATGTCAGCTTCACCAGCGACCACTAATTGGGCGCTGCCAGACATGCTACCATTTTGTGCCAAGCCCAGATTACGCCCTATATCGGGATCAGATGGCACTGATCTGCCCACATTGCCATACGCCGCTCGATGGGCGTCTGGGGTATGATTTTGTTGCCGACACACATGCACATGATTGGAATGCAGATTCAGTTCTGCACACGGCCTGGAACATGATCGCAAAGTATGAGCAGTTCTTTCTTAATGTCGTCAAAGGGCGGGCAGGGCGTTCAAAAGGGCAGCGTATCCTCTCAGAGTTCTCTGCCTTGCTCGACTTGTTGCTGCAGGCTGAGAGCCCCAATCATCTGCGTCCCATCGACATGTTCAACAGCACTTATTTTCCATCGATAACAAAGCTTGGCTTCGCGACACGCCATCTTCAGCATCCATTTCATGTCTGTCATCTAGTCGAGCGCCGCAAAGCGCTGGCTATCGCCATCAGTATTCTGGAGGACGCATCCAATGTGTTTGGTTTTGAGAACGGCGCGACGCCACTACATCGGATCCGAGAACTAATGTCCCGTCATTATTCCTACAATCGCTTGGAAAGACACATCCTCAATATCGCCAGACTTGCGCTGCCGACGTAAGCAGCTTGATCGCTCTCGAGCTACAAATTGAGTCTCAAAATAGGAGTCCCATTTTTAAGGGACATTAACACCACATAATTATATAGGAATATTTTCGCATAATTGGTATTATGTTAATTAAATATTAACCTACAAGTCTTTCAGTTTTGACAGGTCCTTGATTTGTACCCCTATAATCACCACCCTCTCCACCAAATCTAGAAATAAGAACGGACAGTCTTTCGGCCTCTGAGTTCAGTGCATGACTTGCCGCGGTCGTTTCTTCGAACATGGCGACATTTCTTTGTGTCGTTTGGTCAAGCTGGTTCATTGCTGTGTTTATCTCTGCAATACCTGTCGACTGTTCTTTTGACGAGGTCGCAATATTTGACACATTCTTTGATATTTTCCGGATCGCGCTGACAATCGTTTGAAGTGCCGTACCTGCTTGCCCTACCAGTTCCACTCCATTCTGAACTTGGCTTCCGCTGGATGAGATCAACTGATTGATTTCTCTGGCAGCATCGGAAGAACGCTGCGCCAAAGCGCGAACTTCGGATGCGACAACTGCAAAACCACGGCCAGCATCGCCTGCGCGTGCCGCCTCAACACCCGCATTTAAGGCCAAAAGGTTGGTCTGGAAAGCAATGTCATCAATCACACTGATAATCTTTGCAATTTCGGTAGACGATTTTTCGATCTTGTCCATTGCGTTGATCGTTTGACCAACAATCTCATTGCCCTTTTCAGCCTCAAGAATTGTATTTTGAACCAAAGAGTTCGCATCATAGGCGCCATTTGAAGCCGATTGAACAGATGAAGTCAGCTCATCCAAAGCACTTGCTGTTTCTTCTAGGGTCGCAGCACTCGCTTCAGTCCGATGTGACAGATCGCTGGCCGCCGCCGATATTTCACCTGCATTTCGTGTGATTTTATCAGCACTATCAGAAATAGAACTAATAATATTATCAAGTGTTTGAACGGCATTGTTATAGTCGTTTCGCAGATTTTCATACGCATCAGCAAATTGCACGTTTATGCATGCACGAAGATTACCCTGCGCAAGTTTGTTCAGCCCTTTCGCCAGTTCGTTGACAACAAATGTCTGTTCCGCCAGTCGCTCTCTTCTTTCTTCTTCGGCTGCCTGACGCTCTGCTGCCAAAGCTGCTTCTTCCAGCTCTTTCATGCGCTGTGTCTCACGCTCGTGTTCAATTGCGGCCTGTTGACGTGCCTTTTCCTCTTCAGCCAAACGCCGCTCGGTTTCCTCGCGCTCTTTTTTCGCGGCCTCTTCCTGCTTTTGAAGACGCCCTTTTTCGATGATGTTTTCCCGGAATATCTCTAACGAGCGACCCAGACTGCCCAGTTCATCATTACGACGCGCGCTTTCGATCGAAAATTCAAGATCGCCGTCACGTATCCGTGTAATATCCTGCACGATTTGGTTCAGCGGCTTTGTGACCGATCGTGCGATCAGGTAAACCAATCCACCGATCCCGACGAAAACCGCAATGCCAATCACAGCAGCCTGTATGTACGAAAGCAAAATTTCAGCTTTGATCGTAGTCTGATCAAAAATAACCAGAAGTTCGCCTACCATGCGATCGTCTTCGGTCCTCAACTGGGTTTTGGTGTAGACATAATCACCAATGGTCAGGCGGTCGGTACCCTCCTCCGCCTCAGCCAGTGCACTTAGCCCGCTTTCCCATTCATCTTTCGGATTTTCACCCTTAAGACGTTCAACAAATGCATTTCCGTCGGATAAAACCCGGGCGAAGGCAAAGAACTCCATCTGGTCAAATCCAGCCAGGGTTTGTTCGGCAAGATGTTCTTCGTAATCCCAAACTGCCGACGCCAGCGGAGCTGTTGCAAAAGTTTTCGACAAAACCAGTTCAGTTTCGAAAGATGCATTCATTTCATTGGCATATCTGTTCATCCAGAATACAGTATAAAGCGCGTCAAAAAGAAAAACCGCTGTAAGAATTGGCAGTAGCAGTTTTTGCGAGATGCTGAGATTTTGTACTTTTTTAAGCATTTTGAAGGGCCCGCTTGGCTGAGTTAGAGAACACAGGCTATGCCTAAGCCAGTGGAATTTAATTCGAGGTAAACAATTCAAATTGTATATTCTTAATTCGAACTAAATGGTCCATCTACGTTTACAATTTATTTGGGGTTTAGACGTCAAGCTATCGGCGAACGCTATCGACGAAGGAACCAAAATGAAGACGTTTTTCAGCAATAAGCTGTGCTGCGATCTCAGCGGTGTTCCACACCGTCCCATCCTCAAACTGGACCTGTCCTGGTTTCGTGCCGCCCCAAGTGCTCGTTTAAGCCCCTTCCGTTCGAATGCGACAGCCCAGTGCTGAGTGCCGTCGGCGCGGATTGTAGAAGCCGTTGATGTACTGGAAGATGGCCGCTTCAGCCTGCT
>NZ_JACNMP010000014.1 GCF_017592335.1 Pseudaestuariivita rosea
GGGACCTTTTCTGATCCGGTTTCAATTTAAAATCGCCCTCTGCTCCTTGAGGATACGGTTCTCTCGCCGCAGCCGTTCATTCTTACGCGCAAAGTCGAGGTCCTTGTCAGACACAAAATCACTGTCACGATGCGCCGTCACCCACTTGTTCAGCGTCGACAGGCCAACGCCCAAATCAGATGCCACTTGCTTCCTGCTCAGCCCGCTCGTCCGCGCGATCGGAACCGCATCAGCACGGAACTCGTCCGTCCGCTTCTGTCCCATAATCCGTCTCCTTTGTTGCAATAAATGCTATCAAAGGAGCGGCATCAAAACAGGAAAGGTCCAACTTGCCAACGAATGATGCTGGCTTCCCATGCCTGTCAGCCAGAGCGGCCTGCGAAAGGCCAGCCGCCTAGCGCGCCTCGATCAATGCACCGAGGACGGCTTTGTTCGCATAGCAAACACTCCTTTTTTGATACAAAGCCATCAGTACTTCAATTACGTGCCCCCATGTCGCGTTGCACTTGCGGGGCGGGGGCTCTAGATATAAGCCACTAGCGGAAATCCAGCGGATGCCAGACAGAAGACAGGAGGTCGGGCCAATGTCAGTTGCCACCAATCCCAACACAGCCGGGGCCGACCGAGAGGTTGCGACCCAGGAACTGAACCGTGAACTGCAGGACAAGGGCTTTCTGGTGACCTCGACCGAGGATATCATCAACTGGGCGCGGACGGGGTCCTTGCACTGGATGACCTTCGGGCTGGCCTGTTGCGCGGTTGAGATGATGCATACCTCGATGCCGCGCTATGATCTGGAACGCTTTGGCACCGCCCCCCGCGCCAGCCCGCGTCAGTCGGACCTGATGATTGTGGCGGGTACGTTGACAAACAAGATGGCACCCGCGCTGCGCAAGGTCTACGACCAGATGCCCGAGCCGCGTTATGTGATCAGCATGGGGTCCTGCGCTAATGGGGGCGGGTATTATCACTATAGCTATTCAGTGGTGCGCGGCTGCGACCGGATCGTGCCGGTCGATGTCTATGTACCCGGCTGCCCGCCAACGGCCGAGGCGCTGCTTTACGGTATCCTGCAGCTGCAACGCAAAATCCGCCGCACGGGGACGATTGTGCGGTGAGGTACTTTTTTTCCGCGACAACAACAGCAGTTTGCCTATGTTTTACGGCAACCGTTTCATATGCAGATGATCGTCTAAGAGAATGTTTGGTTAATACAGTCCGCATTGTGAATCCAATTGTTGACATAGAAAACAATGTAGCTTCAGTTTCATTTGGCGTTGAAAATGGACTACGCTGGCCAATTCGAAATATCTACCACGATCTTATATTGTATAAAGAAGGTAGCGATACTGCGCTGCTTACTATGGAAATGACTTTCAGCGTAGATGATGAGCTACAACCTGATGAAACAAGACGTTTTACGGTTTTTAGATTTAGGCCTGAACAATATGGCGGAGGGCCTTTTGTGGCAGAGATCAAAGTAACTGATGTAACTGACAAAGATCGAAAATTCCTTGTCGGTGGAAGCGATGCTGCTTACGCAAACGCAGAACTAACTGATAAGCAATGTGGGGTTTGATCAGTGAACGAAGCTCTTGAAGAACTGGGCGCGCTGATCGCCGCGAAACGTCCGGACTGCGTGTTGGATTACGCCGTGGCGAATGGTGAGCTGACGGTGAATGTCGCGCCTGCGTCGTTGCATGGGTTGGTGGAGTTTCTGACGACGAACCCCTCCTGCCAGTTTTCGACGCTGGTCGATATCACCGCGGTCGATCATCCGTCGCGGCCCAAGCGGTTTGAGGTCGTTTACCACTTTTTGTCGATGTATCAGAACCACCGCATCCGGCTGAAGGTGGCGATCCGGGAAGAGGACATGGTCGCCTCGATCACCGATATTCACCCAAGTGCGAACTGGTTTGAACGCGAAGTCTTCGATATGTTCGGCATCCTGTTTTCCGGCCATCCCGACCTGCGCCGCATTCTGACCGACTATGGCTTCCGCGGGCACCCCCTGCGCAAGGATTTCCCGACGACGGGCTATACCGAGGTGCGCTATGACGAGGCGCAAAAGCGTGTAGTCTATGAACCCGTCAGCCTGGTGCAGGAATACCGTCAGTTCGATTTCATGTCGCCCTGGGAAGGGGCCGAGTATATCTTGCCGGGGGATGAGAAAAAGGAAGAGGCATGATGCCTCTGATCAGTCTGGTCATACTGCTTATTTTCTGGGTATTCGTGGCGGTTCCGGTTTCTGTTGTCGTAAGAAAGGCCGGGTTTTCGGCCTGGTGGAACCTGATGCATTTGCTGCCCTTATTGGGCAGTTTTATCTTGCTGTGGATTACGGCGATGCGGAAATGGCGTGTTGTGCGTACCGTCCAGCCCGATGTGTTTGACTGAAGGCAGCACATGCTGGTTTGGGGGGCGATTTTGATGGATACCCCCAGCCTTTTATACGGGATCGGCGCGACCAAGGCGGGCACAAGCTGGCTGCATGCCTATCTGCAAAAACACCCCGATTGCGCCGTGCCGCTGATGAAAGAGCTGCATTATTTCGATTTTCTGGAAACCGGCAATCATGACGGGGCGATGGCACGGCTGGCCGGGCTGCGGGGGACGTTATCGCGCGATCTGGAGCAGGCTGAAAAGGACCGCCGCGCGAAACTGCAGCGCAGATTGGATGAGATGGATCGTTGGACGGCTGTTGTGTCGCAAAGCTCGGACACGCGGGCACCTTATGTCGATTTCATGAGGGGCCTTGCTGACGCGCGTGTTGTGGCGGACGTGACGCCGGCCTACGCGACGCTGTCGCGCGATACCCTGGCCGAAATGGCGGCGCTGAACGGCGGCAACACGCGGTTTCTGTATATTCTGCGCGACCCGATTGACCGGTTGTGGTCGCACATCCGCATGGTTCTGAAACGCAAAGCGCCCGATGATCCCACGCAACTGGCTGATCGTATCCTGCGCAGGGCCGAGGCCGGTAAAGAACACCTGATGCTAGAGCGCAGTGATTATAGTGCGGCCTTGGCGAAACTGTCAGACGTCGTCCCGGACGACCGGCGCCTGGTTCTGTTTTTCGAGGAATTGTTCACGGATGCTACGATCCGGCGCATTTGCAGCTTTTTGGAAGTGGATTATATGCCAGCCATGTTGCAGCGTCATGTCCACAAAGGCATCGAACACCCATGGACGCCCGCGCAATTTCGTCGTATGGGCAAACTGGTTTCGCCGCAGTATGATGCTGTACAAGACTATATGGGGGGTCTGCCCGCGCGCTGGCAGACCCATGCGGCCAAGATGGAGACGACGATATAATGGACGGCTCAAAATTCGATGATGTCCTGACCGGCGAACAGAAAATCCGGAACTTTAACATCAACTTCGGGCCTCAGCACCCGGCGGCGCATGGGGTGTTGCGGCTGGTTCTGGAACTGGATGGCGAGATTGTCGAACGCTGCGATCCGCATATCGGGCTGTTGCATCGTGGCACCGAAAAGCTGATGGAAAGCCGCACCTATCTGCAGAACCTGCCGTATCTGGACCGGCTGGATTACGTGGCGCCGATGAACCAGGAACATGCCTGGTGTCTGGCGATTGAACGTCTGACGGGGGTTGAGGTGCCGCGGCGGGCGTCCCTGATCCGGGTGCTGTATTCCGAAATCGGCCGTATCCTGAGCCACCTTTTGAACGTGACGACCCAGGCGATGGACGTTGGCGCGCTGACCCCGCCGTTGTGGGGCTTTGAAGAGCGTGAAAAGCTGATGATCTTCTATGAACGGGCCTGTGGCGCGCGGTTGCACGCGGCGTATTTCCGGCCCGGCGGTGTGCATCAGGATCTGCCCGATGAGCTGCTGGACGATATCGAGGAATGGGCGATCGATTTCCCCGCGGTTCTGGATGATATCGACGGGCTGCTGACGGAAAACCGTATTTTCAAGCAGCGCAATGCTGACATCGGTGTCGTGACCGAGGATGATATCCAGAAATACGGGTTCAGCGGCGTGATGGTGCGCGGATCGGGTCTGGCCTGGGATCTGCGGCGTGCGCAGCCCTATGAATGCTATGACGAATTCGATTTCCAGATCCCGGTGGGCAAGAACGGTGATTGCTATGACCGGTATCTGTGCCGGATGGAAGAAATGCGCCAGTCGATCAGCATCATCCGCCAGGCGATTGTGAAACTGCGCGAGGCGACCGGCGATGTGCTGGCGCGCGGCAAGATCACTCCGCCCCCGCGGGCCGAGATGAAGACCAGCATGGAAGCGCTGATCCATCACTTCAAGCTATATACCGAAGGCTTCCATGTCCCGGCCGGTGAGGTCTATGCCGCGGTTGAGGCGCCCAAGGGCGAATTCGGTGTCTATCTGGTGGCCGACGGTACAAACCGCCCCTACCGCGCGAAACTGCGCGCGCCCGGATATCTGCATCTGCAGGCGATGGATTACATCTGCAAAGGCCATCAGCTGGCCGACGTGGCGGCGATTATCGGTACGATGGATGTCGTTTTCGGCGAGATTGATCGGTAATCCGCTTGCGTTTCCTTGTTCTGTGTCTTGTCGTTGTTGCGGGCGTTCCAGCCTTCGCTGGCGCCGCTGCTGACGCCCAGAAGCGGTTGAACAGTTTATCTGATGCAGAGGTCTATTCTACTGCGCTGCGCCCATTGACGCAGTCGGGTTGCGTTATCGATTATTCGGACCCCGAGCAGTATGATCGGATGGAAAACGCGGCCATGGTCGCAGTTTTCGATCTGGCTGACGTTCCCGCTCAGTATCGCTCGGTACTGTGGGATGATCTGTTCCTGAGGATCGATCATATCTTTGAAGAGAAGATGCTATCCGGCGAGTTGTTGCTGGATGAGGTTGCGATGACTCTCACAGTCCGCGATTGTGAGTGAACTTTTTTCGAGTGCTCGGGGGATGAGATGGATGCAATAATAATCAGTCCGTGGCTTTTGTTGGTGGGTGCCGTTGCGGGGCTGGCGGCGGCCTATGCGGCGAAGGGGCGTAACCGGTTGATCAAGGCTGCGGTGATCGGGGCGATTGTGGCCTTTGTCATGGGGCTGGCGCGGTCGTATTATCCGTAATCCAAAGGGGGCGCCTGGCGGCGCCGTTTCTTTTATCTCATGTCCTGGCGGACATTCGGGATTGCCTGCGGCGCGAGTATTTTTGCCAAGAAGAAGGTTGCGAGCGGAGTGTTGGGTTGTATTGATTGGTGAACCTGCCCTTTACGATTTCGGCCGCTTATTGTAAGGCAAACGCCAACCAAGGCCGCGTGTTCGTAAGCCATTGAAATGGTTTGCGCGAAAAGATGAAAAGGACGTCCCAGGGATGCTTCGCCGACTTCACCCCGAACAACCTGACACATTTGCGTTCACACCTGCCAACCAGGCCTGGGCTGAGGCTCAGATCGCGAAATATCCCGAAGGGCGTCAGGCCAGTGCGATTATTCCGCTGCTTTGGCGTGCGCAGGAGCAGGAAGGCTGGCTGTCGCGCCCCGCGATTGAGCATGTGGCGGGGATGCTGGACATGGCTTATATCCGCGCGCTTGAGGTGGCGTCATTTTACTTCATGTTTCAGCTGCAACCGGTTGGATCTGTTGCCCATATTCAGGTTTGCGGGACGACGTCCTGCATGATTTGCGGGGCCGAGGATCTGGTGGCGGTGTGTAAGGAAAAGATTGCGCCCGAGCCGCATCAGATCAGCGATGATGGCAAGTTCAGCTGGGAAGAGGTCGAATGCCTGGGGTCCTGTGCCAATGCGCCGATGGCCCAGATTGGTAAGGATTACTACGAAGATCTGACCACCGAACGCATGGCTGAGATCATTGATGAACTGGCTGCGGGCCAGGTGCCGACGCCCGGGCCCCAGAACGGACGCTATGCGGCGGAACCGGCGGGCGGTTTGACCAGCCTGAAAGACTATGAGGCGGGCAAGCCTGACCTGAATGCCTCGGCCACTTTGGCGCGTGATATTGGCGATACGGTCAAACGGATCGACGGGACCGAGGTGCCGCTGATCACGCCGTGGCGGAATAACAGCGATCAGCCAGCCAAGGCGGATGCGCCCCTGCGCGATGCCAAGGGTGCGGCGCGCAGTGGCAATGCGGTGGCTGCCAAACAGGCCAGTCCAGCTGAAAACAAGGCGGTTCCGGACACACCCGGCACCAAGCCCAGCACGATGGACAAGCCCCGCGACACGGGCGCCGATGATCTGAAGCTGATCAAGGGTGTTGGCCCCAAGTTAGAGAAACTGTTGCATTCTTTGGGATTTTATCACTTTGATCAGATTGCGGCCTGGACTGCGGATGAGGTAGCCTGGGTCGATCAGAACCTGGAAGGGTTCAAGGGACGTGTCAGTCGGGACGATTGGGTTCCGCAAGCAAAACTGTTGGCCGAAGGGGGGGACACCGAATTCTCTGCCCGCGCCAAGAAAGAAGGCAATTGAGCGGGGGCGTAGTGAAATAGGGACGGGGAGTCTGAAGATATGACGCAAAAAACGGGGGGAGCCGGCGACGCGCTGACGTGTTGGGTGATTGCCGGGATCGTTTCTTTCTTTGTACTGATATTGCTGATGTTTTTCGGCGGCTGGAGTTTTCTTCAGGCGGCATTTGGTGCGTCTTTAGTCTTTCTTGTGGGGGGCGGATTGCTGACCTGGGTGATGCTGCGGCCCTTGCCCCAGCCGGGTGAGATCAACCCGAACCGCGCGGGTGAGGCACCGACGGCCGGGTCTGCGGCGCCGGTCAGTGATGCGGCACCAACGCCACGACCCGAGGCGGCCAAACGGACCGTTCAGCATGCCGCCAATGCGACTGCGACGACGGAAGAGGTGGTTGAAGAGCCTGTCGCCGAGGAGGTTTCGCCAGCGCCTGAACCCATTGCGTCGCCCCCGGTTGACGAACCTGCCGCGATCGAGCAATCGCAGCCAGAGCCAGTTACCGAGGCGCCGAAAAAGCGCCCGGTGGCCGCCGATGGCAAGCCCGAATTACTGGACGAACCGCGTGATGGCAAGGCGGACGATCTGAAGCAGATCAAAGGGGTTGGCCCCAAGCTGGAAGCTTTGCTACATTCAAAAGGAATTTACCACTTCGATCAGATCGCCAGCTGGCGTAAGAAAGAGGTGGACTGGGTTGACGAAAACCTCGAAGGCTTTAAAGGCCGTGTGACCCGCGACGAATGGGTCAAACAGGCCAAACTGCTGGCCAAGGGCGAGCAGACGGAGTTTTCGAAGAAGGTCAAGAAAGGCGGCGTTTACTAGGCGCCGCAGCAAGGCGTGTCTGTCCGGACCCCGGTCAGGCACATGAATAGCACCGGTGGGAGGAACGGGGCGGCAAACGCAGCCACGCCCGTGGTTTGTTCTGAACTGGAGCACGAAGATGAAAGAACACTTTAAACCCCTTAGCACACAATCTCAGATGGCCGCGGTCGCCATTAGCATGACGGCCCCCGCAATGGCTTTTGGTGCGGCCAGCCTGTATTTCTGGCGGCTGGCGATGGCAGCTCCGGCGTTGACCCTGCGCGCGACATGGCCCGCGGTGTCAGATGCGGGCACAGTGGATGCACCGGCTGCTGATATCAAAGCGGCTCCGGCCAAACCGAAGGCGGCCCCCAAGGCCCCCGCCAAACCTGTCGCCAAGAAAGCCGTTGCCAAGAAAACCGCAGCGCCAAAAGTGGTGCAGCCTAAAAAGGCGGCTCCGAAAAAAGCGGCGGCCAAAAAGGCTGTGGTTGAGGCGGTAACGACGGCCCCTGTGAAGGTGGCTGCTGTTAAGGAAACCCCTGTAAAAGAGGTTGCTGCGAAAGAGGCGCCCGTCAAAAAGGCCACCGCGAAGAAGGCCGCCAAGCCTGCGGCGAAAAAGGCTGAAAAGCCCGCGACCACCAAGCCCCAGATCAAGGCTGTGGCGCCGGTCAAATCAGAACCGGCCCAAAAGGAAACGCCGGTCAAGGCCGCGCCTGCCGCGAAACCCGTCAAGACCGAAGTTTATGAGGCCAAGACCACTGGTGGTGCAAAGAAAGTTCAGGTCACGCTGGCCGCCATGCCCGAGCCCAAGGTGGATGACAGCAAACCTGCATTGCTGAAAGCGGCCCGGAATGGCAAGGCGGATGACCTAAAGCTGATCAAGGGCGTTGGCCCCAAGATGGAAAAGCAGCTGAATGATCTGGGTATTTATCACTTTGATCAGGTGGCAGGTCTGACGGACACGCAGTTGGATTGGGTCGATGATCAGCTAAATGGTCTGAAAGGTATGCCCAAGCGCAATAACTGGGTGTCTCAGGCCAAGGACCTGGCGAAGACCAAGTAAGGAAACGCGATGACGCGGGATGAAGAAAAGGCGATGGCCCGACAGGGCCGGACGGCGGGTCTGGTGATGGCCGGGGCAGGGGTGTTAAGCATCGCCGCGCCCTGGCTGGTCCGCACGCTTGGGCTTCAACCGCGCGTCGAATTTCTGTTCTATCTGATTTCGATGGCTGCGTTCATTTGGGCACTTTTCCTGACATGGCAAATCTGGCAGAAGAACCGGAAATCGAAAGGATGATATCGGATGCTGGAAGATAAGGATCGGATCTTTACCAACCTTTATGGGATGCACGACCGCACCTTGGCGGGCGCCAAGCAGCGTGGGCACTGGGATGGCACGGCCGATATCATCAAAAAGGGTCGCGACTGGATCATTGATCAGATGAAGGCCAGCGGTCTGCGCGGGCGGGGCGGTGGTGGTTTCCCGACAGGTTTGAAGTGGTCGTTCATGCCCAAGGAAAGCGACGGGCGTCCGGCCTATCTGGTTGTGAATGCAGACGAATCTGAACCCGGCACCTGCAAAGACCGTGAGATCATGCGCCACGATCCGCACACGCTGATCGAAGGCTGCCTGATCGCGTCTTTCGCAATGAATGCGAACGCCTGTTATATCTACATCCGCGGCGAATACATCCGCGAAAAAGAAGCGCTGCAGAACGCAATTGATGAGGCTTATGATGCGGGGCTGCTGGGCAAGAACGCCGCGAAGTCAGGCTGGGATTTTGATCTGTACCTGCACCATGGTGCAGGCGCCTATATCTGTGGCGAAGAAACTGCGCTGCTGGAAAGTCTTGAGGGCAAGAAAGGCATGCCGCGCATGCGCCCACCTTTTCCTGCTGCTGCTGGCCTTTATGGCTGTCCGACAACAGTGAATAATGTCGAATCGATTGCTGTTGTTCCGACAATCCTTCGTCGTGGTGCAGATTGGTTTTCCAGCTTTGGGCGCCCGAACAATGCTGGCACTAAGATTTTCATGATTTCAGGCCATGTAAATAATCCATGTGTCGTAGAAGAGGCAATGTCGATCAGCTTCCATGATCTGATCGAGAAACACTGTGGCGGCATTCGCGGCGGTTGGGATAATCTGAAAGCGGTGATCCCCGGTGGATCATCGGTGCCTTGTTTGCCAGCCTCGACCATGCGCGACGCGATTATGGATTATGACTGGCTGCGCGAACAGAAGTCGGGCCTTGGCACGGCGGCGGTGATCGTGATGGACCAGTCCACCGATATCATCAAGGCGATCTGGCGGTTGTCGAAGTTCTACAAACACGAAAGCTGCGGCCAGTGCACGCCGTGTCGCGAAGGCACCGGCTGGATGATGCGCGTGATGGACCGGCTTGTCAGAGGCGAGGCCGAGGTCGAAGAAATCGACATGCTGCTGGACGTCACCAAACAGGTCGAGGGCCACACGATCTGCGCCCTGGGTGATGCCGCAGCCTGGCCCATTCAGGGCCTGATCCGCCATTTCCGCGACGAAATCGAAGACCGGATCAAAAAGAACAGCCCACCGCCAAAGCGGTCGCCGATCGCGGCCGAGTGATGACGTCGGTCTTTTTCGGGGCTGCAGTTGGTCTTTGGGGGGCTGTGTATTCAACGATTGAAATGATTGCCCTAATCATTCTGTTCCGCCGCACCGGTCATGGTGCGCAATGGTGCTTGTGGGCGCTGATGCCGGTATCGGCGTTTTTTACAAGCGGGATTTTTAATGCGTTGATCGTGGGTGAACTGGTTATTGAACGTGAACAGACAATGTGGGTTGCTTTTGCTTCGCAAGTTGTCACCGGGGTTCTGGGATTATCCGGTTTTCTGGTTCTGACGTGGCGCATCTGGGCTGGCTACGGCGTTTTAAAGCCTGCGCGATAGGATGGATCTATGTTGATTGTTATTGGCACAGTGGTTGGAATTGTCCTGTCTATTGTTCCCTATTGGATACTGTGGAAACGCACCGGTCATAGCGGCGCCTGGAGCCTGTTTTTGCTGCTGCCGGTCACTGGTATCGTCAGCTATTGGATTCTGGCGTTCAAGGAATGGCCATCAGATGAAACGGACAAGGACGCCGCCGATGTATTTTAATATTCCGGCTGGCGCCATCTTTGTCAGCCTGCTGGTCTGGGCAATCATATTCGTCCCGCCGCATATACAGTACTGGAAACGGACAGGGCATAGCCCTTACCTGGGTCTGCTGGTGGTGATACCCGTTGTGGGTCTGATTTCGGTCTGGGTTCTGGCGCTGAAGGAATGGCCGAGTGAGCACGGGCGTGAAAAGTAAGATCGCAGTTTGTGGCCTGATCGCTCTGTGCGGTTGTAATCCTGTCAAAGTTACAGAATCTGAGCTGGAATTCGGTGGATCGACCCCTGATGGCGGTGCGGTTTTCAGCGCGGTAACGAATATCTTCGAGGTCAGCGGTGGCGATCTGGGGCCTGACGATCTTGAGACTGCGCAAGAAGCCGCTCGGGTGTATTGCCAGCGTCGGGGAAAGCAACCTATTTTTGGTGAAGATGATGATCTGACCGGATTGCCTTCGTACTGGGACGAGGGGCAAATTTGGTATATTCAGGGGAGATGCGAATGAAGCTGAGATATTTTGCTGTATTGCCGGTGATGTTCCTGATGGGCTGTGAAACGGATGTTCAGGTGAACCGTGTTTCAACCAGCGACCCAAGGGTGCAGACGCTGTTGGAATGGCCGGTCCCCGAATATTATGCCAACCTGCGTGTTGCCAGGCGGATCGCGGATCAGTGTCCGCGCTATAGTTTCGACCGCCGCCTTGATAGCAACATTGCGGAACAACGTTCGGGCACCGGACGTGGTCCTTTGGCTGCCGCAGGCCAGCGCGGCGCGATTGATCTGGAATTCGGCGTCAAGCGCCGATCGTTTGAGGCGATCCATCAGGTCGATCTGGACAGCAGCAATCTGTGTGCCGCAGGTGACGACGAACGCGCGCGGAATACGCCGTTAAGCGTTTTGCTGGTTCCAACGGGCTAAGGCATCGTCTTGAAAATCTGCAATTTGATAGATGAGAGATGAGGGCCGCGACCGACCCGAGGGTGGCGCAAACGCGCCGCCGTCGTGCTGTAAGCACGCCTTCGGCGTGACGGGGGCGGGTCGGCGCGGCCCGGTGGTGCCCACCGGGCATATTAGATCGATACGTTGTTGAGGATCTTTAGGACGATGCTCTAGCCTTGATCCTTCACCGCTGTTACGGTCGGCGGGACCGACAGTTGGCGAAAGGAACTGATCATGCATCTGGCAGAACTGAATGTGGGGCGCCTGGTGGCGGCCAGGGACGATCCGCGTGTTGCAGACTTTATGTCAAATCTGGACCGCATCAACGGATTGGGCAAACGGATGCCCGGTTTTGTCTGGATGATGGAGGGGTCTGGTGAACCCGACACAGGCAACACGGAAAACTGTATCGCTGGTAATCCTTTGTATGTGCCAAACCTGACTGTCTGGGAAAGCGTCGAAACCCTGGAAAATTTCGTCTGGAACACTGTGCACCGCCAGTTCTATGAACGCCGCCACGAATGGTTTGAGGTGTTGGGCGATATGCATTTCGTCATGTGGTGGGTGCCCGAGGGCCACAAACCCACTCTGGACGAGGCCCTGGAACGCCTGGAATACCTGAAAAACAACGGCGACAGCGACCATGCGTTCGGCTGGTCCTACCTGAAAGAAGCCCAGCTTTGGAAGGTCAAAAACTGTGCAGCGGCGGCGGAATAGCGTCGGTCGTGTTAGGGGCAAAAGCGAAACATATTTTTAGAAGTTTCTTTGCTGTCCTTGGGCTTATGACGCTGCCAGCTCATGCCGAAGACATCAACGCGCTTCTTGCGGCGCTGGATCAGACAAAGTTCTGGGATGCCGAAATTGCCCCTGATGAATTGCGCGAAAGGGTTATGTCGGATGGCGTCGTTGCCTTGTTCGGGTCTTCAAGGGGGGTATCTCTTGATGCAGAAGATCTTGCCGAAGGTGGCATCGCCCAGACTTTGAATGATATGACGCCTTTGCTAGCCTCTTTGGGGGTCAATCCGCCGAAAATAGAAACAATAGAGGAAGATGGTTATACATATCGCCTGCGTATCGGCAGCAAGACTTATGACGTCTATACACCTGAAAACCATCAGGATAGCTGGGCCCTTGCTTTTATTGCGACTGTTCAGATCGTGAATGATCTTTTGCCCGAGGGGCAGACATTTTACGCCTTCTATGGTGGGCATGATGGTTATGGAATAATCATGCCGCCAGAAACAAAACCTTTTTTCGATATTTTACCAAAAAGGGACCGCCCGTACATTCCTGTTAACGTGCCGCCCTGGTATGGACAGCCACATTGAATCTGGCAGATCTAACAGGTCAAAAACTGTGCAGCGGCGGCGGAATAGGGCCGCTGTTATTGCATAACGGTTGCCCTGAACACATCTCGGTGGTCAAAGACAGGCGCCCCGTGCGGCTGTTTTCAGATCAAGGAGATCGCATATGAAAAAGATATTTATAGGCCTGATTGCGGGTTTGATGTCATTTGCCATTGTCACCACTGCCGATGCCAAGGGCAGTTTGCGGGATAACACCCGAGTGAACAATGAATTGCTGGCCGCCGCGGTGGGGGATGAGATTCGCAAGAACTGTTCCAGCATTGCCGCGCGGTTCTGGTATGTTTTGAACCGGGCGCGTCAGCTTGAGCAATATGCGATGGCCCAGGGCTTTACCAAGCAGGAAATCGAGGATTATGTCGAATCCGATGTCGAACGGGACCGGATGAAAGCCCTGCGCGACCGCTATCTGGCTCAAAACGGTGTGACAAAGGGCGACGAGGCGTCCTATTGCCGTTTGGGTGAAAAAGAAATAGCTGATAATACGCTGATCGGGTCATTGCTGCGCAAGCGTTGATCCGGCATTGGATTAATGGCAGTTGTCCCTTTGGGGCAACCAAAAGGGCAAGGAAAAGATGAGCGACCTGCGCAAGATCATCATCGACGGAAACGAAGTTGAGGTGGACGGGGCGATGACCCTGATCCAGGCCTGTGAGGAAGCGGGGATCGAAATTCCGCGGTTCTGTTATCACGAACGTCTGTCGATTGCCGGAAACTGCCGGATGTGTCTGGTTGAGGTCGTGGGTGGTCCGCCCAAGCCTGCCGCCAGTTGCGCGATGCAGGTGCGTGATCTGCGCCCCGGCCCCGAAGGTCAGCCGCCCGTCGTCAAGACCAACAGCCCGATGGTCAAAAAGGCGCGCGAAGGCGTGATGGAGTTTTTGCTGATCAATCACCCGCTGGATTGCCCGATTTGCGATCAGGGCGGTGAATGCGACCTGCAGGATCAGGCGATGGCCTATGGCGTTGATTTCAGCCGCTTCCGGGAACCCAAGCGCGCGGTTGAGGATCTGGATCTGGGTCCTTTGGTCGAAACCCATATGACGCGCTGCATCAGTTGCACCCGCTGCGTGCGGTTCACGACCGAGGTTGCCGGGATCACTCAGATGGGCCAGACCGGTCGGGGCGAGGATGCCGAAATCACCAGCTATCTGGGCGAAACGCTCGATTCGAACCTGCAGGGCAATGTTATTGATCTGTGTCCCGTGGGTGCGCTGGTGTCGAAACCCTATGCCTTTACCGCGCGGCCGTGGGAGCTGACCAAGACCGAGTCGGTCGACGTGATGGATGCGCTCGGGTCGAACATCCGCGTTGATACCAAGGGGCGCGAGGTCATGCGTTTTCTACCGCGCAACCACGACGGCGTGAATGAAGAATGGATTTCCGACAAAACGCGCTTTGTCTGGGACGGTCTGCGGCGTCAGCGTTTGGATCGGCCCTATGTGCGGGTAGATGGCAAGCTGAAACCTGCGACCTGGCCCGAGGCGCTGGCGGCGGCGGCTGCGGCGATGAAGGGTAAGAAGGTTGCCGGGTTGGTCGGCGATCTGGCCCCGGTTGAGGCCGCGTTTGCCTTGAAACAGCTGGTTCAGGGGCTGGACGGGAATATCGAATGTCGCACGGACGGTGCGAAGCTGCCAGCTGGGAACCGGTCAGGCTATGTCGGCACCGCGACGATCGAAGACATCGATACTGCCGAGATGATCCAGTTGATCGGAACAAACCCGCGGGAAGAGGCCCCCGTGCTAAACGCCCGCATCCGCAAGGCTTGGAGCCATGGCGCAACCGTGGGTCTGATCGGCCCCGCCGTTGATCTGACTTATGATTATGTCCATGTCGGCACGGACCGTGCGGCGCTGGAAAAGATCGCATCTCAGGATATCGGTGCGACGAAAGACAAGGAAAGCGTTGTGATCGTCGGGCAGGGCGCCATTCAGGGCGCTGATGGCGCGGCCGTTCTGGCGCTGGCGATGCAACTGGCCGAGAATTCGAATTCGAAACTGATGGTGCTGCACACGGCGGCGTCCCGCGTGGGTGCTATGGACGTGGGTGCAGTGACCGAGGGCGGGATGGACGCGCTGGGCGACAGCGAGGTGATCTATAATCTGGGCACGGATGAGATCAACATCGCCCCCGGCCCATTTGTAATTTATCAGGGCAGCCACGGTGATCGGGGCGCGCATCGGGCTGATGTGATCCTGCCCGCCGCGGCCTATACCGAGGAACCGGGGTTATTCGTGAACACCGAAGGGCGGCCTCAGCTGGCCTTGCGCGCGGGTTTCCCACCGGGCGAGGCCAAGGAAAACTGGGCCATCCTGCGTGCCCTGTCGGCCGAACTGGACGCGACGCTGCCCTATGACAGTCTGGCACAGCTGCGCCAGGCGCTGGTGGCCGAGGTGCCGCATCTGGGTCAGATCGACGAGGTGCCCGAAAACGAATGGACGCCGCTGGCCAAAGGGACGCTTGAACAGGGCGATTTCGACTATGCGGTTGAGGATTTTTATCTGACAAACCCCATCGCACGTGCGTCGGAACTGATGGCCGAGCTGAGCGCGAATGCGCGGGCGCGCCGTGACACCCCGATTGCCGCAGAATGACCTGAGGTCCCGGATCAAGTCCGGGACCGTGACCACTTTTGAATTCAGTTTTCATTTCTTGACTTTAGGATCAAAGGTTTGACCCAAGTGCTTTTTCGTATCCTGCTGATTTGTGTTGCGATTGCAGCCCCGTTTCATCTGAGCGCCAAATCCACACATACCCGCGATGCTTGCACGGTTGAGACCCTGCGGCTTGATCCGTCGATTTTCACCGATGATCTGATGGCCGAGGCACGGCAACTGTCGGATCAGATGGAAAATCCGGTGGGTCGGCTTTGGAAAATAACGAATTCCGATGGGGGCACGTCCTATCTTTGGGGCACAATGCATGTGAATGATCCGGTCGCGCTGGATTTGCCCCCGGAACTGCGGCAGGCGTTGAAAACAGCGAATGTCGTCGCGACCGAGATTGACTATACCGTCCAAAGCCGCGCTGATTTAGAGCGCTTTTATCGTGGCGATGATTTCTGGACATATGGGAACGAAACCCTCTCCCTTTTGTATCGAATTGACCGTCAGGTGGTGCAGTGGATTGCCGAGCGTATGCAGTCCCTCGGTTATGGTCCATCAGGTGGGGCGCGGGCCATCAAACCCGTGGCCTTGGCCCAACTTCTGCTGGGTGATCCATGCAATGACTTTGCGCAGGGCGTTCGACCGATTCAGGATGACTGGATCGCGCTGTTGGGGCTGGATGCGGGGGCCAAGGTGATGGGGTTGGAATCCCCCGACACCCTGCGCAACAAGCTGAGCCATTATCGCAGCAGTGAACTGACCGAAGCGATGATCGAGGTTTATGGCGCTTATTTGAACCCTGATAATCTGAAAGCCAATCGTGAAGGCTTCTTTACCCTTTATGCCCAAGGCCGGATTGGCGACATGATGGCGTTGGATCTGATGTATCTGGAAAATCTGTTGGGGCAGGACAAGGGGCGTCGCGTTCATGGCCTGGTCGACGGGTATCTGATCGACGAACGCAACCTTAACTTCGTCCGCCGCGCGCGACCTTTGCTGGATCACGGCGGTGCGGTTATTGCTGTGGGGTGTTTTCATCTGCCCGGCGAAATGGGCCTGGTCGAGCTGTTCCGCGCAGCAGGCTATCAGGTTGAGCGTGTGCCGACCGAGGGCGAAATCTGATAAAGCGGTTTTGTGGAACGCCCCTGCGGTGCGTTGCCTTTGGCAAGAGTATTTGGGGAACAATGAAGTGAGGTCTGAGTGCTGTTTCGGACTATCGGGTGTGTATTTGGGAGCGCTGCATCACGCACTCTCTTGCACCTGCACCGGCGGCGCTCTAAATCAGGGTAAGGAATAAGGATAACGCCCCATGCCAATGAAAGCCCAGGATATCGAAGACCTTCTGCGCGAAAGTTTTCCTGACGCCCAGATCACGATCACGGATCTGGCGGGCGATGGAAATCATTATTCGGCTGAGGTGATCGATGAAAGTTTTCGCGGCAAGAACCGGGTACAACAGCAGCGTGCGGTCTATGCTGCCCTTAAGGGCAAGATGGACGGCAGTCAAGGCGAGTTGCATGCCCTGGCCCTGACGACGAAGGCGCCTTAGGGTGAGCACCTCTTTGACGGTCATTATCCTTATTATTGCGGGGCTTACCATTGCGATTGCCGTGGCCCGAATGCGTGATCTGAAAGGCACCGAGCGTGGCAGCCCGCCGGGTAAGGGGTATCACGTGATCGATGCAGATTATTCATCCGGTGCAGGTGGCGGCGGGCATCAGACACAGTACAAGGTCCCGAAGGACCCGCAGGAATACGCAAAACTCTTCGTACCGAAGGAGACGAAAAAGTGACAGACGCAAACGCGCAAATTCAGGAAACCATCAGCTCAAACGACGTGGTGCTTTACATGAAAGGCACTAAGGAAATGCCGCAGTGCGGATTTTCATCCCGTGTGGCCAGTGTGCTGAATTACATGGGGGTCGAGTTCAAGGATGTGAATGTTCTGGCGGATGAAACCGTTCGTCAGGGGATCAAGGATTTTTCTGATTGGCCAACCATCCCGCAGCTATATGTCAAAGGCGAATTTGTCGGTGGGTGTGACATTATCACCGAAATGACCCTTTCGGGTGAGCTGGACACGCTGTTTGATGAAAACGGTGTCGGCTATGACAAAGAGGCCGCAGATCGCATTCGTGAAAGCAACGCCTGATCTGTTATGGGCTGGCGTCATATGGGCGCCAGCCGGTTTTTCCTATCGGGACAAAATCAGACGGCCGTTTGAAATTTCGATCCGGGCGAAGCGTTCCAGATAGATCATGCCCAGCAAACTGCCGTCCATTTCACCGGCATTGACCGAGGCGCGGACGTTCTGGTCGCGGTAGTCGCCCAGTTCGACCTGATCAATCTGGATCATCGCTGTTTCGACAACACCATTAGCGGTGCGCGCACGTCCGAAGTACGACAGGCTGTCGGGGTCGATCCCGATGCGGGCGGCGTCGCGTTGGGTCAGCACCATATCGGTCGCACCCGTATCAACGACGAAATCCACCGGTACATCGTTCAGGCGCAGGGTCAGGTAGTAGTGGCCGTCCTGGGATCTTGGCACCTCAATCCGGCCGTCCTGGGCCACGGATTGGCGCGGGTTCACGTCACCGCTGATATCCTGCCACAGGCCCGCCACTGCGATGGCGCCCACAAAGATCAGGCCCCAGACCGCCGCCTGTTGGGCCGTTTTCCCCAGGCTTTGGCGGTTCTGCATCAGAAAATAGCCGCCAATGACAAGGCCGAGGATTGTCAGGTATATCAGTTGCGAAAAATCTCCGCCGGGCATGATCGATCCTTATATTTGGTGTTCATATATAGGGGCTAAAGTCCAAATCCAAAATCGCTAAGGCCGTCCAGAACAAACTGCACGGAAAGGGCGGCCAGCAACATGCCCAAAAGGCGCGTGACGACATTGACGCCGGTCTTGCCCAAGGCCCGTTCGATCAGGCTGGAGGCCATGAAGAAGACAAAGACAACGGCGATGACCGCCAGCATGACGCCCGTTACGGCGGCAAACCCGACCCAGTCCTGATCTCCGGTCAGCAGAATAATCGTGGCAATTGATCCGGGGCCTGCAATCAGCGGGATGGCGATGGGAAAGACCGATGGGTCGGGGCGTTCTTCGGCCTGATCTTCGCGGCGGCTTTGGCGGCGTTCAAACAGCATATCGAGCGCCGTCAGAAACAACAGAATGCCGCCTGCGATGCGGAAAGCGGGCATGGAAATGCCGATAAAGCCCAGGACGGCTTCGCCAAAGAAGCCAAAAAGCAGCAGAATGCCGATTGAGATGACGCAGGCCCGTGCGGCGATGGCACGGCGTTCGGCGACTGTCATGCCTTGCGTCAGGGCCACGAAAATCGGGGCCAGACCGATGGGGTCGATGATGACGAAAAGCGTGACGAATGCGGTGATGAAGGCCTCAAATCCCATTACTGCAACCGCTTTTCAGGGTTGGTGACGCCGGGATTTGAGTATTTTTGGAACAATAAAGTACCGTTTTTGAATCATGATTTTTGATAGGGAGTTTATGTCCTAGATGCAGATAATGCTACCCGTATTGTGCCGAGCATGCAGGTCAATTCACCGACAGAGGTCAATCTTTACATGGCATCGTTTCAGGTGCCACGGCGGAAAAAGCGCATTAGTAGACCTTGCTTCCACATGGCAAGGCCGCTGAGCACAAGAGCAGGAGTAATGACATAAAGGGTCAGCACGGTAAAGGCGGCGTTAGCAGACCAAGGCGAATAGAGGTACGTGCCAATAACCAGTCCGCCGACGATGTGAAACCAACGTAAGGAAGTGCGCAGTGATGTAGCTGTCATGTGTTTGACCTTTCGATTTATATCTGTCAGTCATATAACTGTGCAGTGCTAACTTTGCAATGCTCAGTTTGAGGTGTACTATGAATGAAGGCCCTTATCACCACGGAGACTTGCGCAGTGCTCTTCTGGATATCGCGGAAAATGAACTCCGCAGCGCACCTAATTCGGTACCTAGCATTCGATCCCTAGCTGCCCGGCTTGGTGTCAGCGCAACAGCGCCGCACGCGCATTTTCGTACTAAATCTGACTTGATGACGGCGCTCGCGGTGCGTGGCTTTGAACGTCTTGCGCGTGAATTGGAAGATGCAACGCGCAACGGTACTGATCTGACGGCCCTGGCCAAAGCCTACATGGTCTTTGCTCAAGACAATCTCGGTTTGTACCGGCTCATGTTTTCCACGGGCACACGCCCGACGGACGATGAGAAGCTGCGCCTGGTGTCCCGAAAGGCCTACGACATGCTTCGGGATGCGATTGCTGCAGCGTTTCCGGCCGAAGCCGAAGCGAAGCGAAAGGAGCGGACCCTTGCTGCTTGGGGCGTGGTGCATGGCCTTGCCTCCCTTGCGGCAGAGCAACGCATATCGGCGGAGGCACTTGAGCAAGTCTCGCCGCAGAAACTTGCCCAGATCGCCGCTGGATTAGTCACAGGTCTGTTCTGAGACTGCTGTCCAATTTGGCTTGGCCTGCACGCCGCATTGAAATACCTGAGGATCAGCACAACAAAACGAACTATACCGTGCGGAGCACACCAGCACATCCGTAGAGGATGGGACGATGACAAGCGGATGTTCGTTCGCTTTGAAGCGTATATGAAGTTTGGCTCGTTCAAGACCTTTGCAGCAGAGCCAATACTCGACTATTTCTGTCAGCGGCAGAAACAACTTTTTATGTCGTGGTCGGCGACACAATGTGCCCGATGCGTCAGCTGTTCAAGGTCTATTCTTCAGGTTCAAACGTCAGGGCGACCCCGTTGATGCAATAGCGTAAACCTGTGGGTTGTGGACCATCTGGAAAGACGTGACCAAGGTGGCCGTCGCAGCGATTGCAGTGTACCTCGGTCCGGCGCATGAACCAGCTGTTGTCCTGGCTTTCGCCCACCATTTTGGGATCAAGGGGCGCATAAAACGAAGGCCAACCCGTGCCGGAGTCAAATTTCGTCGCCTGCTCAAACAACGGTGCGCCGCAGCCCCTGCACAGATAGGTGCCCGGCGCTTTGGGGAAATCATCGTGGGTAAAGGCGCGTTCCGTGCCGTGTTTGCGCAACACCTTGAAGGCCAAATCATCAAGCTCTTCCCGCCATTCGGCTTCTGATTTGATGACTTTATCCATATATTCTCTCCGATTGTCTTAACTTTGACATATCTAGAGTGACATTTGATTTTAAAAAGAGCTGATAGAGACAGCGCGCCAGGAAAGGGACGGCGATGTTGGCATTTAAAAAAGGGCGCTATTCCGCGCGATTGGCCGAAACGGACGCAGATCGGGTTGCAGCGCAGGGGTTGCGGTACATCGCGTTTCGCGATCCGGATGGGGGCGGGCTGGATCGCGATGCGTTTGACGACAGATGCCAGCATGTTCTGGTCGAGGATCTGAAAACCGGCGCCTTGGTGTGTTGTTTCCGACTGTTGCCCTTGGATGGCGGCGCGCAGATCACTGAAAGCTATTCGGCGCAGTATTACGAATTGTCGGGTTTGCAGGCCTTCGATGGTCCGATTGTGGAAATGGGGCGGTTTTGCATTCACCCCGACTGGCGCGATCCGGATATTCTGCGCGTGGCCTGGGCTGCGATGACGCAATTTGTGGATGCCAACGAGGTTGAGCTGCTGTTTGGCTGTTCGTCGTTTCAGGGCACCGACGCGGCCGCCTATCATGATGCATTTGTGATGTTGCGAGAAAAGCATCTGGCGCCCAAACGCTGGCTGCCCAAGGTCAAGGCGCCGCGGGTTTTTCCCTTTGGCAGTCTGTTACGGGGCAAGCCCGACCGCAAGCAGGCCATGTTGCGGATGCCGCCCCTGTTGAAGACCTATCTGGTCATGGGCGGTTGGGTCAGTGATCATGCTGTCGTCGATAATGATCTGAACACGCTGCATGTTTTCACAGGGCTTGAGATCAGGGCTATTCCCCCGAACCGTGCCCGACTTTTGCGGGCGACTGCAGGGTGACTTGACGCGCCGCAGCCCTGCGTCTAGCTGGGCGGTATGGCACGGGCACCTTTATTGCAGCTTTCTGACATTGCGCTGACCTTTGGCGGCGATCCGATTTTTTCTGACCTGTCGCTGGTCGTGCAGCCTGGGGATCGGGTGGCGCTGGTCGGGCGCAACGGGTCTGGCAAATCGACGTTGATGAAAGTCATGGCCGCCCTGGTGGAACCCGATCAGGGCGAGTGCGTCGTGCCGCCCGGTATCTCGGTCGGGTATATGGAGCAGGACCCGGATATGACCGGTTTTGCCACGCTTGGCGATTTCGCGGCCAGCGGTCTGGATGCGGTCGAGGCCTATAGGGTTGAGATGTTCGCCGATGGTTTGAAGTTCAGCCCCGACACGCCTGTTCAGACAGCCTCGGGTGGGGAACGGCGGCGGGCGGCGCTGGCCAAGCTGATGGCCGAAGACCCGGACCTGATGCTGCTGGACGAACCTACGAACCATCTGGATATCGAGGCGATTGGCTGGCTGGAACAGACGTTGCAAAACACCCGCAGCGCCTTTGTTCTGATCAGCCACGACCGCGCGTTTTTGCAGGCGCTGACCCGTGCGACGCTTTGGATCGACCGGGGTGTTGTGCGGCGGCAGGAAAAAGGCTTTCAGGATTTTGAGGCCTGGCGCGACAAGACCTGGGCCGACGAGGATGACGCCCGCCACAAGCTGGATCGCAAGATCAAGGCCGAGGCCCGATGGGCCGTCGAAGGGATCAGCGCGCGCCGCAAACGCAATCAGGGGCGTGTTCGCGCCTTGCAGCAACTGCGCGCAGATCGGTCCGCGATAATCCGACGGCAGGGTGCCGCGGATATGTCGCTGCAAGCGGGGGCGAAGTCTGGCAAGAAGGTGATCGAGGCGCGGGGGATTTCTAAGGCGTTTGATGGCAAGGTGATCCTGCGCGACTTTTCGATCAGGGTGCATCGCGGGGATCGCGTGGCCTTTGTCGGGCCGAATGGCGTGGGCAAGACGACGCTGCTGAAGATGTTGCTGGGGCAAGAGGCGCCCGATGACGGCACGGTCACGCTTGGGACCAACCTGCAGGTGGCTGTTTTTGATCAGACCCGCGCGCAGCTTGATCCGGACGCCAGCCTTTGGGACAGTCTGACCGGCGATCCGGACATGCGGGTGTCAGGCAAGGCCGATCAGGTCATGGTGCGTGGTGCGCCGCGGCATGTGGTGGGATATCTGAAGGATTTTCTGTTCGACGAACGCCAGGCCCGCGCGCCCGTGCGCAGTTTGTCTGGGGGCGAAAAGGCGCGGTTGCTGCTGGCCAAGATCATGGCGCGGGAAAGCAATGTTCTGGTGCTGGATGAACCGACAAATGATCTGGACCTGGAAACGCTGGATCTGTTGCAGGAATTGCTGGGCGATTACGACGGTACGGTTCTGCTGGTCAGTCACGACCGCGATTTTCTGGACCGTGTCGCTGCGACAACCGTTGCGATGCAGGGCGACGGGCGCGCGGTGATATATGCAGGCGGTTGGAGCGATTATCAGGCGCAGCGGCAGGCGGATCAACCCGCCGCCGCGCCGAAGTCGGTCAAGAAAGAAAAACCGGCACCGAAAGCACTCCAGGCAGATACTGAGGGTTTGAGTTTTACCGAACGCCACCGGCTGGAAGAACTGCCAGCCGTTATTGAACGGCTGGAAGCCGAGATCGCGAAGTTGGAACAGTTCCTATCGGACCCCGATCTGTTCACGCGCGAACCGGTGAAGTTTCAAAAAGGGTCTGAGGCTTTGGTCGAACGGCAACGCGCCCTTGCCGCGGCCGAGGAAGAATGGCTGGACCTGGAAGACCGGGCGGCGGTTTGACCCGCTATTTCATCCGCAGGGCGCCATCAATGCGGATCGTTTCGCCGTTCAGGTAATCACATTCGACGATGAATTTGGCCAAAGCGGCGTATTCCGCGGGCTCGCCCAGACGTTTGGGATAGGTCACGTCGGCGGCCAGGCCATCCATGACCTCTTGTCCCAGACCTTCCAGCATGGGTGTTCTAAAGATACCGGGCGCAATCGCCATGGTACGGATGCTGACCGACGCCAGATCCCGTGCCATGGGCAGTTGCAGCCCCGCAATCCCGGCTTTGGACGCGGCATAGGCCACTTGCCCCTTTTGCCCGTCATAGGCCGCGATTGAGGCCGTGCTGATGATCACCCCCTTTGGATCGCCCGGATTGCCCGCCATCTTTTCCGCGGCCAGACGGGCCACATTGAAACTGCCCACCAGATTGATGTCGATCGTCTTCTGAAAGCTATCCAGGGTGTGCGGCCCATTGCGCCCCATCGTCTTTTCAGCCGTCGCGATGCCTGCACAGTTCACAAGGGCATTGATCAAACCCATCTGCGACAGGGCCTGATCAATACCACCCTGAACCGAGCTTTCATCCGTCACATCCACCCGCACAAAATGCGCCCCGATCCGGGCGGCATAATCCTGCCCTGCGTCGGCCAGATCGAAAATCACAACCTGCGCACCTGCGTCACAAAAAGCCTTGGCCGTCGCCGCCCCTAAACCAGATGCGCCACCCGTTATAATCGCAGCCGTTTTTGCAATATCCACCCTGCGTTCCCCATTTGATGCCCCTTTATTCAATACCAGAAAGATCAATTGCGTGTGATGCAAGCGGTTTCGGCCGATCTGTGCTTAAATTATACTTCATGCACGGCAATCACCAGCTTAGTGCAAAATAGCACAGAGAAATGTGCGATTATGCATCTGATATTCCGTTTTGCCGTCCTTAGCTAAGACATACGCACAAAAACTGTGTGAACAGCTAAGGAGCAGAGGAATGAAAAAGCTTATTGTTGGCGGCCTTGTACTGGCCCTTGCGACACCAGCCGTCGCGGATAACGATTGGACCGGGTTCTATGGCGGCGCGCAACTTGGGTACGGTGATGTAACAACCGATGGCGCGGCCGATCTGGATGGCGATGGTATCATTGGTGGTTTCCACTTGGGCTATGATTTCGACTTTGGCCAATATGTTCTTGGCGGCGGCTTGGATTACGATTTCGCCAATATCGAGTTGGACAATGATGCCGAAACGATCGAAGGCGTTTTGCGTCTAAGGGCGCGTGGCGGCATCGAACTGGGCCAGGGTTTGCTTTACGCAACCGGCGGATGGGCCCAGGCCAGCGCAGATAATCTGGACAATGATGACGGCTATTTCATCGGTGCGGGGTATGAGCAGATAATTGGCTCTAACCTATCAGTTGGGGGCGAGGTGCTGTATCACGAATTCGATGATTTCGATGACAGTGATATCGATATTGAGGCCACGACCCTTCAGGCGCGTGTGTCCTATCGGTTCTGATGTGGAAGGGGCGCCGCGCGCGCCCCTTTTGCCTGCGGCAAGTGAGTATTTGTGGAACAATGAAGTGGGTTAGGTATCAAGGACGCGGCATTTCCGCAGGCCGAAACGGCGGGTCAGTTTGGCATCTTTGAGTGCTTGGACAAGAGGATTAGTCAAAAAGAAAGCATGTCGTACTTTAGGGTCAATCCATAGATCAACACCCTCTGCGGCATTCGACTTCAATGCCAAATCACCATCTTTTGCATCGCCTGCAAGTTTCCATTGAAACGCATCGAACACTCTGGCCCGAGGGGACTCTTCAGGCACAAAAGCGTCTTTGGTTTCACCGAAGTTGATGCAGAAATACTCCCCTTCGACAGGCGTTGTTTGGTCATGTTGGAATATTTTCACTTCATGCAGGGTTGTCCTGCCCAGTTCAAATTGCCTTAGAACCTCAGCACAATTTGCAGAAACCGTCCAAAAGCCACCCGCCATACAAATATCTGGCAGTTTTTTAACCTTACCATCCCTGTACTTTCCGTAGATTTTTTTCGGGAATCGATCGGGTGGCATCCATTCGCCACGATCATTACGCTCAAGAGTTTCTATCGTAGTCTTCTGATCTTTCAGAAATACATCGGCATCGAGTGGTTTGATGAGCGTCGAATCCATCATTGCCTGACTGACCCACACGGTGTCTTTGCTCATACCATTGTCCCTTAGGCCTCAGCCGTTTCCAGCTTTTCCAACGCGGCTATCCACAAGGCCTCGGCGCGGTCCAGCCCCTCCATGACTTCGGCGTATTTTCTTTGCCAGACGTCGGCCTCGCCCGCCTTGCCCTCTTCATAAAGGGCGGGGTCGGCCAGTTTGGTGGCCAGTTTATCGCGCATTTCGTTCAACTTTTCGACGCGCGCCTCGCATTTGCGGACCTCGGATCGCAGGGCCATCACCTGATCACGGCTGGCGCGTTTGGGTTTGGGCTTCTCAGCCGTTTTCGCAGGTTTGTCCGCGCCAAGCAGCATCTTGCGATAGGCCTCAAGATCGTCCTGATAGGGCGTCACCGCGCCGTCTTTGACCAGCCACAGCCGGTCGGCCACAAGCCCCAAAAGGTGCATATCGTGGCTGACCAGGATGACGGCGCCGGAATAGGCCGTCAACGCCTCAACCAGCGCCTCACGCGACTCGATATCCAGGTGGTTTGTCGGTTCGTCGAGGATCAGCAGATGCGGCGCATCCAGCGTGGCCAGCAGCAGCGACAGCCGCGCCTTTTGCCCGCCCGACAGGCGCGCCACCACGGTTTCCGCCTGATCCGGCCCCAGCCCAAAGCCCGCAAGCTGCGCGCGCAGTTTCGACTGGGCCGTGTCGGGGCGTTCGCGCTGCAGATGCTGCAAGGGCGTTTCGTCGATATGCAGCTCATCCACCTGATGCTGGGCGAAATAGCCGATGCGCAGTTTGCTCGACTGCACCATGCGGCCGTCACGGGTCTCCAACCGGCCGGACAGCAGTTTCGACAGCGTGGATTTGCCTTGACCGTTCTTGCCCAAAAGCGCGATCCGATCGTCCTGATCGATCCGCAGGTTCAGCTGTTTCAGGACGATGATGTCGCCATAGCCCACGCTGGCGCCTTCGACATTGATGATGGGCGGTGGCAGTTCTTCTGGGTCAGGAAAGGTGAAAACGCGGCGCGCCTGTTCTTCGGGGGCAGCGATCGGTGTCATTTTCTCAAGCATCTTGACGCGGGATTGGGCCTGTTTCGCCTTGCTGGCCTTGGCTTTGAAACGGTCGACAAAGCTTTGCAGATGGGCACGGCGCGCGTCCTGCTTTTTCGCCATGGCGGCCTGCACCGCGCGCTGTTCGGCGCGCTGGCGGGCAAACTGATCATAGGGGCCCTGGTACAGCGTCAGTTGCCGATTTTCCAGATGCAGGATGCTGCCCACGGCGCGGTTCAGCAAGCCGCGGTCGTGGCTGATGATCAGAACGGTGTGCGGATAGCGGGCCAGATAGGTTTCCAGCCAGACCGCGCCTTCCAGGTCCAGATAGTTGGTCGGTTCGTCCAGCAGCAGCAGATCAGGGGCGGAAAATAGAACGGCGGCCAGCGCCACACGCATCCGCCAGCCGCCAGAGAAGGCCGAACAGGGCATCCGTTGTTCGGCGTCGTCAAACCCCAGCCCCTTCAGGATCGCGGCCGCGCGGGCCTCGGCCGACCAGGCGTCAATGTCGGCAAGGCGCGTCTGAATATCGGCGATGCGGGCGGGGTCGGTTGCTGTGTCGGCCTCGGCCAGCAATGCGGCGCGTTCGGTATCGGCGGCCAGAACCGTGTCGATCAGCGATACCTCGGACCCCGGTACCTCTTGTGCGACACCACCAATGCGCGCCTTGGCGGGCAGGGTGATGCTGCCGCCCTCAAGCGTCAACTCACCGCGGATCAGCCGGAACAGGGTTGTCTTGCCCGCCCCATTCGGTCCCACCAGGCCCACCTTGTGACCTGTCGGAATAAAGGCGCTGGCCCCGTCGAACAAAGGGCGGCCCTCAACGGCATAGCTTATCTCAGATATCTTCAACATGCCCGCACTGCTGACCGATCCAAAACGCAGTGTCAATCGCAGCACCCCCCTTCTTCTTGGTGAAAATACTCTGGGGGTGAGCGCCATCAGGCGCGAGGGGGCAACGCCCCCTGATTGGAAACCCAGCCTCGCACACCTATCTGACCCCTATGGCAGAGATCACAGCGCACCAGTCTTCCCTTCCCGCCGGTGGCGGCGCGTTTGCTTTGCCGTCCCTGACTTTGGGTGTTTTTCTGACCGATCAACCGGAACACCGACTGTCCCACGGGTCCGACCGCAGTCAGGTTCTGCCGTTAAGACAGAACCAGGGGTGGATTATGCCCGCGGGCAGTGAGGGGCTGTGTGAATATGACAAACCGCTGGATGTGGTTATGGTCACCGTTTCGTCCGATGTTCTGGATGAGTTTGGATTGCAGGATGCCGGCGCCATCCGCCCGGTTGTTGGGGATATCGATCCGCTGCTGTTAACCATGGCCATGAATGTAGGTGCGCTGGATGGGGCAGATACGCTCTACAGGCAGACGATGCAGCGGGCCATGGCGGCGCAGATTGTGCAGACGCTGCGCCCGCAGTCGCCCGTCAGTGCACAGATCGAAGACCGGCGGTTGCAGCGGGTCATCGACTATATCGAGGCGCATCTGGATCAGAACCTTGGCCTGGAGGATCTGGCGGGCATCGCCGCGATGAGCCCCACGCATTTCGCCAAGGCCTTCAAAGCCGCCACCGGCAAATCGCCCCTGCAATATGTGATTGGCGAACGCCTGACCCGCGCCTCGGTCCTGTTACGGACCAGCCGGTTGACTGTGGCCCAGATTGCCTACCGCGTGGGCTATAACGACATCAGCCGCTTTGGCCGGCACTTCAAACGCCAGTTCAAGGCGACGCCGGCTGCCTGGCGCGACGGGTAAATCCCAAAAAACGCATAGTGCATGACAAGAATCGCGCCTGTTAGGCGGGGCGCGGGATGCCATCTTTGGTCCATCGAAACAAAAACCGATGGAGATTGACATGAAAACGCTTGCTTTGACCACCGCCGCCTGCCTTCTGGCCACGACTGCTTTGGCCGATGTGCAAACCCGCACTGTCACGTTCGAAAATCAGGGCAGCACTCTGTCTGGAACGCTCTATCTGCCAGAAGGTCACGATGGCACCCCGCTGCCCACCGTGATCGTCACCGGCGCCTGGACCAGTGTCGAAGAACAGATGCCGCGCACCTATGCCGTGGAAATGGCCGAACGGGGCTTTGCCGCTTTCACCTTTGATTTCCGGGGCTGGGGCAAGTCGGGCGATCTGGAAAACCAGGTCCGCTTCAAGGAAGACCCACAGGCCAAGATCAGCGATATCCGCGCGGCCATCGGCTTTGTTGCGACATTGCCCGAGGTGGATGCGGCGCAGATCAGTGGTTTGGGTATCTGTGCCTCGGCCGGATATATGGTCGATGCGGTTGCGGGCAATCCGCTGGTTCAAAGCGTCGGCCTGGTGGCCCCCTGGCTGCAAAACAATGAAATCGTCGACGCCGTCTATGGTGGCTCCGATGGCGTGAACGGTCTGATCGACGTATCGCGCACAGCTGCGGCCGAGGGCGGCCAGATCATACCCGCCGCCGGACCAGAAGGCGCCGAGGGCGTGCTGATGCCGATCGGTGGCTACTACTACGACCCCGCCCGCGGTGCGATCTCGGAATATGATAACCAGTGGAACCAGATGTCTTGGGAAGGCTGGCTGACGTATCACCCCGCAGATCATGCCGATCGGTTGGACAAGCCCCTGGCGATTGTCCATTCCGAGGCCGCGGCGATCCCCCAAGGCGTTCGCAGATTCCTGGACGGCTACGCCGGTGACGCGACCCTGCAGTGGTTAGAGGGCGTCAGCCAGTTCGACTTCTACGACAACCCCGAAGATGTCGAGCGCGCGGCTAACACGATGGCCAACCACTTCCGCACCCAATCCTGATCCTGCGCAGCCCCGGCCCGCGCGCCGGGGCCTCGGAACACCCCATAGATAAGGAGACCACCATGAAACCGCTTTTCGCCCTAGCCACCGCCTTTGCCCTTGCCCTGCCATTTGCCGCCCCGGCGCAAATCTTCGAAGGTGAATCGATCACGCAAGAAACACTGGTCGATCACGCCGAAATGATCCGGATTGCCGATGCCATTGACGCCGCTGTCGATGCCAAAGACTGGCCCCTGGCGCGCAGCTTTTTCACCGATCAGATCACGGTCGATTTCACATCGCATGTGGGCGGCGATCCGGCCACCATTCCCGCCGATGGTCTGATCACGGGATGGTCCGGCAATCTGACGGCCGAGAAGACCTCGTTCCATCTGCGCGGCAATCATCGCATCACCTTCACCGGGGATAACAGCGCCGTCATGCTGTCGCACGGCTACGCCTGGAACCGGATGGAGCGGGGTGCATTGCCCGAAAACGGCAGCGACCCCCTGTGGGAGGTCTGGGGCACCTATGAGCACCAGTTCACCCGCGAAGACGATCAGTGGAAAGTGTCGGGCATGACCTTCACCGCCACGGCGGAACGAGGCAATCCCTTTGTGCGCAACACGCCTGGAAACTGAGTGTGACGTCCATTGGGTCAAGGGGGATCGGGTAAAACACCGATGCCCCTTTTCCTTTCGCAAACCGCATGTTAAGCGCGCCACAAATCTATCCCAAGGAGAGACAAATGGCCCTAGAACGCACCTTCAGCATCATCAAGCCTGACGCCACCAAGCGGAACCTGACGGGCAAGATCAACGCGAAATTCGAAGACGCCGGTCTGCGTATCATCGCCCAAAAGCGTATTCACCTGACAAAAGAGCAAGCCGGCGTTTTCTATGCCGTCCACGCCGAACGCCCCTTCTACGATGAGCTGTGCGAATTCATGGCATCTGGCCCGATTGTGGCGCAGGTTCTGGAAGGCGAAGGCGCCATTGCCAAAAACCGCGAAGTCATGGGCGCCACAAACCCCGCGGACGCCGCACCTGGCACAATCCGCGCGGAATTTGCCGAAAGCGTCGGCGAAAACTCGGTCCACGGATCGGACTCGCCTGAAACCGCTGCAGTTGAAATCGCCTACTTCTTCTCGGGCCTCGAACTGGTCGGTTAAACCTTTTCGACCTCAAGGGTCGTCCGATCATCCGATGCCAGGGCGGCCTTTTTTTGAATATCCTCTTTCAGCAATGCGACGTTGCGCAGGTTCGCGTTCCAGCCGATGTCGAAGATATCCCCGACCAACGGAACGCTGCCGATCACAACATCGACCAGGATATTGAAAAGCATGCGCCCGGTGGTGTGGTTTGACACCCCTAACTGCTTGGATTTAAAAACAATATAGCCTGCGGGAATAAGGGCCGCACTATCGCCCAGAACCGGGACAAGCCCCGCGATACTGTCCAGACCAATGCGGATGTTCGTGCCCGGCACGCGCACGATGTTGTCCATCGTGTTGGCCAGACGTTCAAGCTTTGCAATCTCTTTGTCCATACTATCCAAAATGTTGATTTAATTTCGTTTTTCAATGACGCCGATGGTGTTCAGTATCCGCTCCAGCTCGGTTGCGGGGGTGGGTCGGGCATCGGCCTTGATGGCGTCAAACCGTTGGCGCAGCTGCTTTTTCTCGGCCCCCTTACAGTCATTCCAAGGCCTGCCCTGCAGCGCCATGACCAGAACATAATACCCGATAAAATGCGGCTGAACTCCGGATTTCAACAGGCGGCGATAGGCCTCATCCGCGCCTATGTCGCGCAATTCCTCCGCCGAGTGAATACCCGCCTTCGCACAATCCCGTTCATAGGCCGGACCCAGATTTCGAATGCTGCTGATGGCGGTCATGACGTGGCGGTAAATCCGTTACTCAACATGTGAACACAGCCTATGACGGCTGACAGTGTTGGGCAAATACTAAAGGTTTGCAAAACATAAACGGCGCGTCCGCCGCGATAGGCCCAGCTTAACGGCATCAAAGCATTTTTTGCGAACGTTTATCGGGGACCTGACAATCAAATGCACAAAGAACCAAGTACGTCCACGCCCCAATCAGAATCTGTCAACCGAACCTACTCAAAAGAGGGATGAAAAATGATCCTTGCCACCACTTTCGTCCTGCTGTCCCTTAGCTTCTTTTGGGCGCTGTCAGACCAGTAACCGTCATTATTGTTCCAAAAATACTCCCGCCGGAGGCAAACCCGAGGGGCCGTTCAGGCCCCGAGATAAAGACGTGACGCGCGCCAGCGCGTCTCATTTGGATCACTCTGCGGCTGTTTTCAGCTGAAAGCCCTGTTCCAGCATATCGGCCGGTTCTACAGGGTATTCGCCCGAAAAACACGCGTCACAATAGGCCGGGGCCTTGGGGTCGCGGCCACCGGCTTCACCCACTGCGCGATAAAGACCATCCAGGGATATAAATCGCAGGCTATCAACGGCCAGATGGTTGCGCATTTCCTCTTCGCTCATCGTGGCGGCCAGCAGTTTTTCGCGTTGGGGCGTGTCGACCCCGTAAAAACAGGGCCATGCGGTGGGGGGGCTAGCGATGCGGAAGTGCACCTCGGCCGCGCCTGCATCCAGTATCATTTCCTTGATCTTGCGACTGGTCGTGCCGCGCACCACGCTGTCATCGACCAGGATCACACGCTTGCCTTCGATCAGGGCGCGGTTGACGTTCAGTTTCAGCCGCACGCCCATGTTTCGGATCTGCTCGGTCGGCTCAATAAAAGTGCGGCCCATATACTGATTTCGGATGATACCCATAGCATAGGGAATGCCGCTTTCCTGGCTGAACCCGATGGCCGCCGGCGTGCCACTGTCTGGGACCGGGCAGACCAGATCGGCGTCGACCGGGGCTTCCTTGGCCAATTCCACACCGATCTGGCGGCGGGTTTCATAGACAGATCGTCCGCCCAGAATACTGTCGGGGCGGGAAAAATAGACGTGTTCAAAGATGCAGAACCGCGATTTGGCAGGGCGGAAGGGGAAATGGCTTTGCACGCCCTTGTCATTGATCACCACCATCTCGCCCGGTTCGATTTCACGGATAAAGCGCGCCCCGATGATGTCCAGCGCACAGGTTTCGGAGCTAAGCACCCAGCCATCGCCCACCTGACCCAGCACCAAGGGACGCACCCCAAGGGGGTCGCGCACGCCGATCAGTTTGGTGCGGGTCATCGCGACGACAGAAAAGGCACCTTCGACCTTGCGCAGGGCTTCCTCCATCCGGTCGGGGATGCTGCGCCCCATGGACCGCGCCATCAGGTGGATGATACATTCGCTGTCGGATGAAGACTGAAAGATCGACCCGCGATCAATCAACTCGCGCCGCAGGGAATTGGCGTTGGTGATGTTGCCGTTATGCGCAATCGCAGCACCGCCCATGGAAAATTCGCCGAAAAAGGGCTGAACATCACGGATGGCCGTCTGCCCCTTGGACCCGGCGGTCGAATAGCGGACATGTCCGATGGCCAGGGCACCGGGCAGCGTTTGCATCACGCTTTCATCGGTGAAGTTATCACGCACATAGCCAAACCTGCGGACCGAGTTGAAGCCCTGTTCAGGATCATGGGCGACGATCCCGCCTGCCTCTTGGCCGCGATGCTGCAAAGCGTGCAGACCAAGGGCCACGAAATTCGCAGCATCGCTTAGGCCGATCACGCCGAAGATCCCGCATTCCTCTTTCAGTTTGTCATCATCAAAGGGATGGGCGGGGGGCATTGTATTGGACAAGGCTGGCAGCTCCGAATCCGGTTGTCTGATGCGTTTTTACTTAGGGGCTTTGATCCCCGGTGTCACGAAACTATCATGTTTCTTGCCATAAAATGCTGTGGCATGTTGCAGCGCGGCAGGCGTTGGGCCGGATTGTGCCCGGCCCGAATGATCTGCAGGTTTAGTTGGGCAAAACGAACTCAACCCGGCGGTTCTGTGCTCGACCGTTTGGATTGTCGCTGCCGTCGTCATGGGCGTTTGCGGCAATCGGTTCTGCTGCACCCACGCCGGTTGCGATAATCTTGTCAGCGGTCATATCGCTGTTTTCAACAATCCAGGCGCGTACGATTTCGGCGCGCTGCTGACCCAGGGCCTGATTATAGGCGTCGCTGCCGATTGCATCGGTGTGGCCCTTGATCTCAAGAGTTTCGACCTTGGCCAGTTTGTCTGACACTGTTTTCAGGGTTTCCACTGCGGACGGGTTCAGGTCGGCTGTTCCGAAGTCAAACAGGACGTCCGACAGCATAACCATTGCGTCAGCTTCGCCATCTTCGCCCTTGCGCATGGCCAACGCGGGGTCTGACGCGGCGATGTCTTCCAGGTTTGGGGCGTCAGTGGATTTTTCCATGGTTTCGGGCTTGGCCATGCTGTCCGAGGTCGCCGGATCAGCGGCATCCTGGGCAAAGGCTGCAGTGGATATCAAGGCGGCGGTCAGCGCGATTAGGGATATGCGGGGTGTCATTCAGGATCTCCGTTCTTGGTTTGGCAAGAACAGCGTTATCCCCCATCCGATCACAGGGGAAATGACAGGTTGTCATATCGATGTCAGAAATGTTTTAGGATTGAAACGGTTTATCATAAGCGCGTGTCGGGCCTGACATATTTGTAGAACTGGCTTGTCGGATAAGATGCTACCGTGATGTCATATTCGGCTGTCGTGTTTCACCTGCGCTGCAGAAACGATCGGTTCAAGGGCGCTTGTTAGAAGTTCAACCAGTTCAGGATCCATAAACCCATAATCATCAGGAATATCCAACACATGGATGGATTTATGCCGAATGGCCGCGCGAAACTGGGCTATAAGGCGCGATTTGTGTTTTTCTTCCATCACCATGATCAGATCTGCCCACTCAATGTCTGCAAATGTGACGTGTTTACGGGCATTGCGGCTGGTACCGGCTGATCTGACGGCAACCGTATTGTCGCGGCGCCATATGCGTTCAGCGGTGGGGCTGCGCCATTGATTTCGGCTGCAGATAAAAAGCAGATTCAAGCGGTTCGGCGTCAAGAATGATCCGACCTACAGCAGTCAGGTACCAACATCCGGGGTCTGCAACAGCTGGACGCCGTTGATTTTCCAGCCCTCATCGGTCTGGATCATCTGATAGTCCAGTGTGTGAACGCGCCCGGCGGCGTCGGTGACCTGAACCCTTTGCCACAGATTGCCCGCGACTTCGCGCAGTTCCAGAAAGCGCACGTCTTCAGGGCGCCAGACCATTGGATAGCCTTGCCGGACCATCGTGCCGAAGTTTTCAGGCGTGCGGAAAATCTGTTGAATGCCAGGACTGGCGTAGGTGAAAGCAGTTTCGAAATCATCGGCCCTGAAGGCCGCGATCTGGTTATCGATCGTGGCCTGAATATCAGCCTGGGGTTCGTGATGTGCGCCGACAGGCAGAACCATGCAAAGTAAAACTGAGATTACAAATAGAAAACGGGCCATCCGGTGCCTCCTTCTTTGGTCAAAGGATAGCGACCGGATGGCCCGTGTCAAACCGGATTACTGCTGCATCGTCAGTTGAGCGGCAGCCGGGCCAAGGGCGGACAGACCTTTCAGAATATCAATGGCATAGGCCAGTTGATAATCCTCATCCCGCAGTTTGGCGGCCTCTTCCGCGCGGGCGCGTTCTTCCTCGATCTGGCGACGCTGGTCTTCGGTCAGGCTGTCGTTGTCCAGGCGACCGCGCAAGTCAGCTTCCGACCGGCTGAAGGCATCTGTTTCTTCCTCGTCCGTTTCAGGCACGCGGGGTGGCTGGTTGACGATGATGTCGGGCGAAATGCCAAGCGCCTGGATCGAACGACCCGATGGTGTGTAATAGCGTGCAGTCGTCAGACGCATGGCCCCGTCGCCGCGCAGAGGCACAACGCTTTGGACCGATCCCTTGCCGAAGCTTTTGGTGCCGATGACAATCGCACGTCGATGATCCTGCAACGCACCGGCCACGATTTCCGAGGCCGAGGCAGACCCGCCGTTGATCAGAACGACAATCGGTTTGCCTTCGGTCAGATCGCCGGGTGTTGCATTGAACCTGTCACCATCCGCAGGGTTACGGCTGCGGGTCGAGACGATTTCGCCCTTGTCAAGAAACGCATCCGATACCCGGATTGCCTGCGTCAGCAGACCGCCGGGATTGTTGCGCAGATCCAGTACGAAACCGTTGACGTTTTCAATACCACCTGCGGCGTCGACCTGTTCTTTCAGACCGGATTCAAGGTTGGTATAGGTCTGGTCATTAAAGGTCGTCACCCGTAACACAACCGTTTGTCCTTCGGTCCGGGTGCGCACGGCGGTCAGTTTGATGGTGTCGCGGACGATGGTGATGTCAAACGGCTCAGCCTCGCCTTCGCGCACGACGGTAATCGAGATTTCAGACCCGACCGGGCCGCGCATCATATCGACGGCCTCGTCCAAGGTCAGACCCAGAACGCTTTCGCCATCGACATGGGTGATAAAGTCACCGGCTTCGACACCGGCTGCATCGGCCGGGGTGCCATCGATGGGGGAAACGACCTTCACAAAGCCCTCTTCCTGCGTGACTTCGATGCCCAAGCCGCCGAATTCACCACGGGTCTGCACACGCATGGCGGCGGCATCTTCGGGTGACAGATAGCTGGAATGGGGATCAAGCGAGGTCAGCATGCCGTTGATCGCAGCTTCAATCAGTTCTTTTTCATCGACTTCCTCGACATACTGACCGCGGATGCGTTCAAAGATGTCACCAAACAGATCAAGCTGTTCGTAGACGTTGACGGTTTCCTGCGTTTCCTGTGCCAAAAGCGGGCCTGCGATCTGCGTGGTCCAGACCGCACCGGCGATCGTTCCAATCGCGGCTGCCATAAAAAACTTCTTCATGCCCTATTCCTCTATCACTTGAAACCATAGCGCCGGATCGACCGGAGTTTGGTTGTGTCTAACCTCTATATAAAGCGTTTCTAAACGATTGACGCTACCGACTTCTGCGATTTGGGTCAAATTCGCGCGATCTGACGCAGGCGTGCCGCCCATCAGGCCCACCGGCGCCCCCGCTGGCAGCACGTCACCCATGCTGCCAAATGTCTGATCCAGCCCGGTCAGGATCAGCAAACTGTCAGCGGCCGGTTCCAGAATGACGACAGTGCCATAGGTCAGCAAAGGCCCATTATAGCGGATGGTCGCCGCGACCGGTGTGACGACAAGCGCGGCTGGCTGTGTCTCGATCAGCCACCCGGGACGGGCGACGCCCGCGGCATCCGCTTCATTGAAAACACGCCGAATGCGCCCCTGAACCGGTAAGTTCAGCGTGCCTTGCAATTCGGCAAAACGGGGCAGGGTGGTGTCGTCTTCGGTACCCGATATCAGCCCGCTGGAAAAGGCCGACAGGGTTTCACTGGCATCCAGCAGAATCGCCGTGCGCACCGGGTCTTCGGCAAAGCGGCTGGGCAGATCGGACCGGTTTGCCGCGGCTTGCGCCAATGCCGTGCGCGCCGTCTGGACCTGACCCAGGCCCGACTGCAGGCTTTTGACGGCATCATCTTGCAGTGCGCGCAGTGTTTCAATCTGAACCAGATCGTCGCGCAGCATCTCTGCCTGCGTCTGCACATGCGGGGCCAGTGCGGACAAAAGCATACCTGCCCGGGCGGTATCTTTTGGCCCCGATGGGTGAAGCAGACCAACCGGCCCCCGCACCTGTCCCATCTTTTGCATGACGGTCAGCAGATCGGATAATTCCTGTTCCGAGGCATCAAGTTTCAATCGCAGGGCCTGTTGCTGCAGGGTGACTTCACGCAGACTGTCGCGCATCGCGGCCAATCCTGCCTCATAGGCCTGAACGGTTTGGGTCAGGGCGGCGATCCGGTCGCGCGCACCCTCTGCGTTTTCCAAAGCAATCGCTGCATCTGACAGCATCTTTGCCGCTGTCTCGGCCTGTTGGGCGGGGTCCGCCATGGCTGGTGCTGCAATCAAGGCACAAAGAAATGCAGTGGCGCGCAGGATCATGTGATCAGGCTTTTCCCGGTCATTTCATCAGGTTGCGGCAAGTTCATCAACGCCAGAAGGGTCGGCGCAAGATCAGACAGGCGCCCGTCGGTCAGTTTCGCGCCCTTTGGCCCGCCGACCAAAACAACTGGCACGGGGTTCAAGGTATGCGCGGTGTGCGGCCCCCCGGTTTCCGGATCAACCATGGTTTCGCAGTTGCCATGGTCGGCCGTCACAATCATCGCGCCACCGGCCTTTTCCAGCGCCTGCAATACCCGCCCCAGACCATGATCGACCGCCACACAAGCCTTGATCGCCGCCCCTAGATCGCCGGTGTGGCCGACCATATCCGGGTTGGCATAATTCGTGACGATCAGGTCATATCCCGCCTCGATCGCCTCAACGAATTTGTCGGTGACTTCGGGCGCCGACATTTCCGGCTGCAGATCATAGGTCGCCACCTTGGGCGACGGCGGCATGGAACGATCTTCGCCCTCTTCCGGATCTTCCTTACCGCCGTTCAGAAAGAAGGTCACATGAGGGTATTTTTCGGTTTCTGCCAGACGGAACTGTTTCAGCCCGTGATTGGCCACCCAGGCGCCAAGGGTATTTTCCAGATGCCGCTTGGGGAAAACAGTCTTCATATAGGCGCTGTGGGCGTCGGAATACTCAACCATGCCCAAAAGCGCCGAAAGACTGGGACGGGGTGCGATTTCGAACTCGGCAAACTCTAGCTCACCCATGGCGCGCATCAATTCGCGCGCGCGGTCGGCGCGGAAGTTCAGGCAAAAGAAGCCGTCACCATCACGGATACCCGCATAATCGCCAATCACGGTGGCTGCGATGAATTCATCCGTCTCATCGCGGGCATAGGCCTGATCGACCGCCTCAGCCGCTGTCGTTGCACTGCCGCCTGTGGCGTGCGTGATGGCATCATAGGCCTTCTGAACCCGGTCCCACCGATTGTCCCGGTCCATCGCGAAGTAACGACCTGTGACTGTCACAATGCCTGCGTTATCGGGCAGCTTGTCTTGCAGTTCAGCAATGAAACCGTCCGCAGATTTGGGCGCCACATCCCGCCCATCCGTGATTGCATGAATGGCGACCGGAACATCGGCGCCGGTAATCGCCTTCGCCGCTGCAACGATATGATCCAGATGCCCGTGCACTCCGCCATCTGATACGACCCCCATCAGATGGGCCGTGCCGCCCGCAGATTTCACCGCATCGATAAAATCCTGCAAAGCATCTTTTTCGAAGAACGAGCCATCCTCAATCGCCAGATCAATCTGCCCCAGGTCCATCGCCACAACGCGACCCGCACCGATGTTGGTGTGGCCGACTTCCGAATTCCCCATCTGTCCCGACGGCAAACCCACATCAGGCCCATGGGTGGTCAACTGCGCGTGGGGGCAGTCCGACATGATCCGATCGAAATTCGGCGTATCGGCCAAAGCGGGTGCATTTGCGGTCGTATCATCGCACAGACCCCAGCCATCAAGAATGCAAAGAACGACAGGTTTTGGCGTGGTCATGTCTGCTGCTCCTTATCTGCTGTTCCCTTTATCGCGGAACATCAGCGACGTGAAGGGGGCCACCGCACGTAACTGATCCATCCAATTATGAGTATTTTTGCCAAGAAGAAGGGGGCGAGTGTACGTCGTGCCTTCTTCTTGGTTCAAATACTCTCGCCGAAGGCGTCGGGGCAAAGCCCCACCACGCACGAAGTGCCAGAAGAAATGCACGCGTCAGCGTGCGCAATTTGAGTGCTAGACACGATGATAAGGGCTGCCCGACAGGATTGACGCCGCGCGATAAAGCTGTTCGGCCAGCATGACGCGCACCAGCATATGGGGCCAGACCATCTTGCCGAACGACAAACTCAGATGCGCTTGCCCTCTTAGGTCCGGTGATAAACCATCCGCACCACCGATCAGAAACGCCAGATCGCTTTGACCATCGTCCCGAACGCGGGCGATTTGCTTTGCGAAATCGGGGGATGTCATCAGCGTTCCGCGCTCATCCAGGGCGCATATCCACGCACCATCCGGAATAACCCGGCTTAGCAGGTCAGCTTCGGCCTGTTTGCCGCCGCCTTTTTTATCTTCCACCTCGTGCACCTGAACAGGCCTAAGGGCCAAGGCGCGCCCGATTTTGTCAAAGCGCGAAAGATAATCGTCAACCAGGTCCTTTTCGGGGCCGGCCCTTAGCCGACCCACAACGCACAAATGGACCTTCATTCAGCCCTGTTTGCTATGTTCCGACGGGCTAAGCCACATCTTTTCCAGCTGATAGAACTCGCGTACCTCGGGCCGGAACACATGGACAATCACATCGCCCGTGTCGATCAGTACCCAGTCGCCGGCATCTTTGCCCTCGACCTTGCACAAACGCCCATGCTCCTGTTTCAGTCGATCGACCAGCTTTTCGGACATCGCGGCCACCTGACGGGTCGAACGACCCGAGGCAATGACCATGTAATCTGCGATTTCGGATTTGCCACGCAGATCGATCTGCACAACGTCTTCCGCTTTGTCATCTTCAAGGGATTTAAGGATTGCTGACAGCAACGCTTCGCTTGTCATATCCATCTGGCCCGCCACTATGCTGGCCGTTTCAGCGGCACCGGCCGCTTGCGGGGTAAGAGACAGTTCATCGTCCTCCAAATAAAACGCCGTCAGAGCCCCGGCGCTGAGCATATACATAAAATAGCATCAGATGAACATTATCACAATATGCGCGTCTGATTAGTTTTTGTTGGGCTTAAATCGATGGCCAGGTACGTAAAACGGGGCGCACCGTTAAGGCAGCCCCGTTGTTTCATCGTCAGAAGTGACGCATTTGTTTAGATGCGCCCTGCAACGTCGTCTTCACGGTCGGCTTTGATTGCGGCCAGTTCGCTGAGCGAATAGTCATTTGCATCCAGTCCAAGCGATGCGGCCAGTTGGCGATGACCTGCGCTGATGCCGCTTTGGGTCGAAATGACCTCATTCGGGCCAACATTGACTCGGAAGTTTTCGCCGTCGGTTTCATGGGCCGATTTCAGTGCGGCCAGTTCGCCCAAGGTGTAGTCGCTGGCATCAACACCCAGAGATGCGGCCAATTGCGCTTGACCAGCGGATGTGCCGATGCTTTGGGTCGAAACAACCTCGGACACGCGGTTCCCAAAGCCGATCACATCGTCGCTTTCGCGTGCGGCTTTGATGGCGGCCAGTTCGTTCAGAGTGTAAACGCCAGGCTCAACGCCGACAGAACGGGCCAGATTGTTATTGGCGAACGCAGGTGCCGCGATAACTAGGGCAAGGACGGTCAGAGATGCTTTTACATACATTGTCTTTTCCTTTTTTTCAGGCCTCGTGGCCATTTAGGTGTGTATGGCTTTGTTGGCCGTTTTTGGCGGGTGGACCGTTTTGACCGGCCCGCTCGTCGGATAACATTGATCTAGGGTTGCCTGTTTCGACTTGGTATTGGCGAAAACCGAACGCCTTATTGTGCGAATATGCACATCAAAGGGATGTGAGCTATATGGTGCCATCTGAGTGGCAATAAATCGTTTTAAATCATATATTTATTCTGTGCGTTCGTGAAATATTACACAAGTTTTCGTGAAAGCCGAAAATCTATCACGTTTTGCGTGACTGACGTTAGGTCAAATAAATCTCTACTTAGCTCTTGAACGGCTTCATTCCGGCCCGTGCCAGGGCATCAGCGCGTTCGTTTTCGGGGTGGCCTGCGTGCCCCTTGACCCATTCCCACGTGATTTTGTGACGGGCCTTTGCCTGATCCAGCTGTTTCCACAGGTCTTCGTTCTTGACGGGTTTCTTTGTTGACGTCTTCCAGCCATTCTTTTTCCAGCCGTACATCCATTCGGTCACACCGCCTTTGACATAGGCGCTATCGGTCACAACGGTCAGTTTTGATGGGCGTTCCAAAGCCTCAAGCGCGGCTATGGCGGCTTGCAACTCCATACGGTTGTTTGTGGTGTCTGCGGCGCCGCCTTTCAGCTCACGCTCTTTCACAACCTTGTCCCCCTTGCGCGCGATCAGCAGCACACCCCACCCACCAGGGCCGGGATTTCCGCTGCAGGCACCGTCGGTATAGGCGAATAATTCAGTCATCTGTTTTCCGGGATTGTATAATGATAAAAGGGGCTATCTCGCCCGACAAAGCCTTGCCTTCGCCCTGACGCTTATAAAGTGGGCTAAACCCATGCTGTTCCAGCAGATCCGTCAGTTCGGCTTCCGAATAATAGGTATAGAAGCGGTTCAGCCTGTCGCGTTTTGCCCCCGTCCCAAGTTTCATTCCGATATGGAAATAGCCGTGCGGATGCAGGGCGCGATGGATCTGGGACAGATGTTCTGGCATGTCATCACGCTTTGCGTGCAAAAGACTGAAGTTGGCCCATATTCCATCATAGCAGGCAATACTATCCAACTGGGCGAAACTTTCCAGCCGGGCGATGATGCCATGACGCTTTTCTGCCAGTTCAATCATTTGTGGACATGCATCGGTGGCGTCGACCTGAAGCCCGGCGTCGCGCATCATGGCAGCCGAATTGCCCGGCCCGCAGCCTAGATCAAGTACACGTCCATTTGCAGGGATAGCATCAATAAAACTTTGCAGATCGGCATCCGGTTCGCCCTTTGACACCATGTCGGCATACGTCTCGGCCTGATTGGAGTAAACGGCAATGGTAAGATGATCCGTCATATCAGCTCGATCCCAAGACATCCGATAACCACAACAGTCAACATGACGCGCAATTGCATCCACCACGGGGGTGCCAGATTGTTGCGCCAGAACTGCCAGTCCAGCCCTAGCAGCCCGATAAAGCCGAAAATCAGATAGATCGAGGCGCTGACTGGTCCGCCGCCCACGAAGAAAAACGCCCAGAGGGCGGGGATGACCGACAACGCATACCCAATGGCAGCCTGGGTGCCGGTGGTCTTGGTGGCAAACCCCCAAAGGACGCCTGACATAAAGGCCAGGATGATCGTGCCATATGAAATCTGGATGAACGGCCCTACAAAACGCGGGCCCAAAGTGTCAAATGACATATGCCAAAGCGATGGAAAGATCGTCGTCAGAACACCCCAGACAAAGGGGATCAGTCCGGCCAGACCAAGCAGAAGGGCAGAACGTGGGATGGATATCATGCCGGAATACGCAGCACGCGGGGCACTTTGAATTCGACGTTTTCTTCAGCTGTGACGACCTGTTCGATGGTCACGTTGAACCTGTCGCGGAAGGCGTCGATGACTTCGTTGATCAGCACCTCGGGGGCTGAGGCGCCAGCGGTGATGCCAAGGGTCGAAATACCCTGCAGTGCCCGCCAATCGATGTCTGTGGCGCGTTGCACCAACTGGGCATAGCCGCAACCCGCCCGCGCGCCGACCTCGACCAGACGCCTGGAGTTGGAACTGTTTGGGGCCCCCACCACCAGCATCGCATCGCATTTCGGTGCCATCGCCTTGACCGCGTCCTGTCGGTTGGTCGTGGCATAACAGATATCTTCCTTATGCGGCCCCACGATGCCCGGGAAGCGTGCCTGAAGGGCCGCGACGATATCTGCGGTGTCATCGACAGACAGCGTGGTCTGGGTGACGAACGCCAGTTTTTCGGGATCGCGCACCTGGACGGTCGCGACATCCTGAACCGTTTCGACCAGCAGCACCTTGCCGTCGGGCAGTTGCCCCATGGTGCCCACTGTTTCAGGATGCCCCGCATGTCCGATCATGATCATCTGCAGGCCGTTCTGGTGGTGACGCTCGGCCTCGATATGAACCTTGCTGACCAGGGGGCAGGTGGCATCGACATAGACCATCTCGCGGCGCGCGGCCTCGGCCGGGACGGCCTTGGGCACGCCGTGCGCCGAAAAGATCACCGGGCGGTCATCGGGGCAGTCATCCAGGTCTTCGACAAAAACAGCCCCTTTGCCGCGCAGATCATCCACCACGTACTTATTGTGCACGATTTCATGGCGCACATAGACCGGCGCGCCCCATTTTTCCAAAGCCATTTCAACGATCTTGATGGCACGATCCACACCGGCGCAAAACCCGCGCGGTGCCGCCAGATATAAGGTCAGGGCTGGTTTTGCCATTGGCTGGTTACCCATGTTGCTGCAATTTTCATCATGTCGACCACAGGATGGTATATATTGCAATGCGACATGAATAAAAGCGTCGCAGATCTGCCGAATACACGCTATAGGTGAGTATCATGCACATCTGGTGGGGATTAGATGGCTGTTTATACAATCGCGATCTTCAGCGCGCAAAATCTGTTGAATGGCTCAGGTCAACAGGCATTTGGGCCAAGTGACACGAATGCGTCTACTGGGCCGGGCGGCACCTTCACTCACGGAAACGAAGCGGCGCAGTTTATCGAAATCAACGATACGGATGATGGCAGCCAGGGCACGGACGATGTGCTGGACGACGGTACAAGTGCCGCGCAGGAATTGGCAGAGCCGGTGACGCTGACATACCTGCAGGGCGGGTCTGTTATTACAACGACCTTTCCGGTGGGCACGCAAATTCAGGCCGAACTGATCGAGGAATATTCGAACGGTTTTCAGATCATGGCCCTGCGGTTCGAGGACCCTAATAACCCAGGGGGGCTGGTGACGGCGGGCTATTCCTTTATCGATCCGACAGCCTCGCCTGGTGATCCTGCTGTCAGCCCGCCCGGCGGGACGGTCCTGGGCACATACGTCGGCGGCAACAACTCTGGATCTACACCAAGTGATCAGATCGCCTGTTTCGCCGCCGGCACAATGATCGAACTTGCAGAAGGGTGCCGGCCGGTCCAGGCGCTGGCCCCAGGTGATCTGATCATGACCCGCGACAATGGTTTGGTCGAGATCGCGGTCGTCGAAAAAACCCGCGTGCCGTGCGAATGGATCAAAAGCAGGGATAACCTAAGACCGGTTGTTCTGGCGGCAGGGCTTGTTGGAAATACGGCACCCTTGTGTATTTCACCGCAACACCGTGTGTTGGTCAGGGGGGCATTTGTCGAACTGATGACCGGCGAGCCCGAGGTCTTTGTGCCCGCTATCGCTTTCGTTGATGCAGGGCTGGCCCACCGGCATGTGCCTGACAGTGGTATCACCTATTATCATGTGGAATGTGCCACCCATCAGGTGATCAGATCAGATGGCGCCTGGACTGAAACGCGGCTGCCGGGTGAGCCATTATTTCATTCCCCTGACAACAGGACCACATCAGTGACGGCGCGGCTGGCGCTTCGCCGTCGTGATGCGGTGGCCGTTCTTTATTCGCAATTTGCAACAGAATTGCGTGCAGCCTAACAAAAAGCCGGGGTCAAATCCCGGCTTTCCAAATCACTCTGTTTCAGTCTCGTAGGCTTCGGTTTCATATTCACGCGGTTCGCGAGGTGGGCGACCGATAACGTCTTTCAACTCATCCAGTTCGATGAAGTTATCGGCCTGACGACGCAATTCGTCCGCGATCATGGGGGGCTGGCTGCGAATGGTCGAAACGACCGACACCCGAACGCCCTTGCGCTGCAGCGCTTCGATCAGCGGGCGGAAATCCCCATCGCCCGAAAACAGAACAACATGATCGACATAAGGGCAAAGCTCCATCGCGTCGACGGTCAGTTCGATGTCCATATTGCCTTTGACTTTGCGCCGCCCCTGGCTGTCGGTGTATTCCTTGGCCGGTTTTGTGACCATGGAAAACCCGTTGTAGTGCAACCAGTCCACCAGCGGGCGGATAGGCGAATATTCGTCATTTTCCAAAAGTGCGGTGTAATAAAATGCGCGCAATAGCTTGCCACGACGCATAAATTCCTGCCGCAGAAGTTTATAATCGATGTCAAATCCAAGGGCCTTGGCTGCCGCATAAAGATTTGAACCATCAATGAACAGCGCCAGCCGTTCGCCTTGATAAAACATTCATCGTCCTTCCAGATGTAAGCTCTGCGGGGTGTTGCCGTGAGTGATTGATATGAAATACTGCAGAACTAATGACTTAAATTAGAGAAAAATCCGGATGTCGCAACCCCATGTGCAAGAAGTCGCCGCAAATACTGCGCTGATTTCGTTAGGTAGTAACGCAAGGTCATCTTTTGGTGAGCCTTTGGAAACAATCAAAAAGGCCTGCTTCGAGATTGAGAAAAGATTAACGATTTCAATTGAAACAAGCAATTGCTATGCGACCCCCTGTTTTCCTGTCGGTTACGGCGCAGATTATGTGAATGCAGCCGTCCGGTTCGAGACAAAATACACGCCTCACGCTTTATTGAGCTTATTGCACGAAATAGAAACGGTTTTCGGTCGTGAGCGAGTGCAAAGATGGGGCAGTCGGTCATTGGACCTGGATCTTTTGGCAGTTGGTCAGACAATTCTGCCGAATCATGAACGTTTCAATCACTGGCTGACCCTGCCGGGCGATAAACAGCGTGTGCGGACACCAGATGAGCTCATTCTGCCGCACCCGCGTCTGCAGGACCGACCTTTCGTACTGGTACCGTTACAGGATATCGCATCGGATTGGGCACATCCTGTTTTGCGCCTGACGGTAACAGAAATGCTGCAGCGCCTGCCCGCAAAAGACATCGCCCAGATCAAACGGATTTAACCCAAAGCCCCTTGTCAATATGAAAATAAGGGCGTAAAAGCTGCGCTTCCTAAAGCATTTGCGATATTGGAGAGCCCTATGGCCCGCGTGACGGTTGAAGACTGCGTTGACAAAGTTCCGAACAGGTTCGAGCTGGTGATGCTTGCGGCACATCGTGCGCGTGAAATCTCAAGCGGTTCGCCCCTGACGATCGACCGTGACAACGACAAAAACCCGGTTGTCAGCCTGCGTGAGATTGCCGAGGAAACACAGTCGGCCGATGATCTGCGCGAACGTATGATCGAAGCCAACCAGACCCAGATCGAGGTCGACGAACCCGAAGAAGATGCAATGGCGCTTCTGATGGGGGCCGAGGCCGACAAACCTGCGCAAGACGATATGTCTGAAGAAAAGCTTCTGCGGGCATTAATGGAAGCGCAAGGTCCACGTTAGGAACATGGCGGGATGATCGCAGTCGATGATCTGATTGCGCTTGTCCGCAGCTACAATCCCAAGACGGACGAAGAAAAGATCAAGGCGGCCTATGACTATGGCCGCCAGATGCACGATGGGCAGATGCGCCAATCGGGCGAACCTTATTTTACGCATCCTGTATCTGTTGCGGCCATTCTGACCGAACAGCGTCTTGATGATGCGACGATCATCACGGCGCTTTTGCATGATACCATCGAAGACACCCGCGCCAGCTATTCCGAAATTGAGAAACTGTTCGGGAAAGAGATCGCCGAGCTGGTCGATGGTGTTACAAAACTGACGAATATCCAGCTGACCTCGACCGAAACCAAGCAGGCCGAAAACTTTCGCAAGCTGTTCATGGCGATGTCCAAGGACTTGCGCGTGATTCTGGTCAAGCTGGCGGACCGGCTGCACAATATGCGCACCATTCGGGCGATGCGGGCTGAAAAACAGGCCCAGAAAGCGCGCGAGACGATGGATATCTTTGCCCCCCTGGCCGGTCGCATGGGGATGCAATGGATGCGCGAAGAGCTGGAAGATCTGGCGTTCAAGGTTCTGAACCCCGAAGGCCGCGCGTCTATCATCCGGCGCTTTATCACATTGCAGCGCGAATCCGGTGACGTGATCCACAAGATCACCAGCGACATGCGCGATGAATTGGAAGAAGCCGATATCGAGGCCGACGTCTTTGGTCGCGCCAAGAAACCCTATTCGATCTGGCGCAAGATGCGGGAAAAGGAACAGGGATTTTCGCGCCTGTCCGACATCTATGGGTTTCGGATCATCACGCAAAGCGAAAGCGATTGTTATCGAGCCTTGGGCGCAATTCATCAGCGCTGGCGGGCGGTGCCGGGGCGGTTCAAGGACTACATCAGCCAGCCCAAGTCAAACGGCTATCGCAGTTTGCACACAACCGTATCAGGGCGTGATGGAAAACGGGTCGAGGTTCAGATCAGAACCCGCCAGATGCATGATGTGGCTGAAAGTGGTGTGGCGGCCCATTGGTCCTATCGTGACGGTGTGCGGTCCGAAAACCCCTTTGCGGTTGACCCGGCCAAGTGGATCGCGGGCCTGACCGAACGTTTTGAAGCCGCAGAAGATCACGACGAATTTATGGAAGCCGTCAAGCTTGAGATGTATTCCGACCAGGTCTTTTGTTTCACACCCAAGGGCGATGTTTTCAAGCTGCCGCGCGGGGCGACGCCGATTGATTTCGCCTATGCCATTCATACCCGTATTGGCGGATCTTGTGTGGGCGCCAAGGTCGACGGGTTGCGCGTGCCGCTATGGACGCGTCTGAAAAACGGACAGTCGGTCGACATCATAACAGCTGAAGGTCAGACACCACAGGCCACCTGGATCGACATTGTAAAGACCGGCAAGGCCAAATCCGCCATCCGCAAGGCTCTGCGTGACGAAGACCGCGACCGCTTTGTCAAACTGGGTCGGGAACTGGCCCGCGTCGCTTTCTCTAATATCGGCAAACGCGCGACGGACAAGGCGCTTGAAACCGCAGCCCGTCACCTGGCAATTTCCGACCGGGAAGAGCTTCTGGCGCTTATTGGAAGTGCCGAAATCACAACGCGTCAGGTGGTCGAGGCTGTTTATCCCGCATTGGCGGATAAACAGGGGGATGTGGTTTCGAAAGACAGGGCGGTGGTTGGTCTGCGTCCTGATCAGTCGTTCCGCCGGGGCCCCTGTTGTCAGCCTGTGCCGGGGGAACGGATTGTGGGGATCACGGTGCGGGGGCAGGGTGTTGTTGTACATGCCATCGACTGCGCCAAACTGGCCGAATTCGAAGAACAGCCCGAACGCTGGGTCGACCTGCGCTGGCACGAAGGCCCGCACCCCGAAATCTATACTGTGACGCTTGAATTGACGATTACCAATGATGCCGGTGTCCTGGGGCGTATTTGCACATTGATTGGCGAGAAAAAGGCGAATATCAGCAACCTTAATTTTATTGACAGAAAACCGGACTACTATCGCCTTATTATGGACCTAGATTTACGTGACATCGAACATCTGCATGCTGTCATGACGGCGCTTGAGGCTGAAACCGACATTGCTGCGGTGGATCGCCTGCGTGATCCGGGGCGTGGTTTGGCGGCAGCCGCCGAATAGGGAATTTGTACCGTTGATCTTCAGACGCCGCGACAGACGCAGCATTTTGCAGATTGTGAGGGAGTTTTTCTATCCCCGCGGTGGATGGGGCCGTGCCGCCGTGTATGTCAAACATCGTTTGCGCCGTCTGCCGGACACACCTGAAAAGATCGCGCGCGGCATCTGGGCCGGGGTTTTCACGACTTTTACCCCCTTTTACGGGATGCATTTCGTGGTGGCCGGTACGATCGCGTACTTCATGCGCGGAAATGTCCTAGCGTCGCTTCTAGCAACTTTTTTTGGCAACCCATTGACCTATGTGCCCATCGGCATCATCTCGCTGAATACGGGGTACTTCCTTCTGGGCAAAGAACGTTCGGCTGAGGTAGAACGAACCCTGGGCGGCAAGTTTGTCGATGCAGGGGATGATCTTTGGCACAATTTTCTGGCAATTTTCACCGACCGTACGGCCGATTGGAGCGGCCTGCAGGTGTTCTACAGCGATGTGTTCTATCCCTATATGATCGGTGGGCTTATCCCCGGTATTCTTGTGGGTTATATCGCCTATTTCATCAGCGTGCCATTGATCCGCGCCTATCAGAACCGCCGCAAAGGTCAGATCAAGGCCAAGCTGTCCGCGTTGCGCGAAAAGGCTGCGCGCAAAGCCGCAGAAAACAAGAAAGCCGCCGCCGCGAAAAAGGCCGCCAAAACACCGCCGCAATAAAGACATTTACCCATGTCGGCTGAGGTGCATTCAGTCACAGACGTCTTGCAGCGCCTAGATGATATCAGTCAAAGCGGAACACCCACGACTGTCGGCCGGTTGATGCAGGCCTTTGGGACGACGTCTTTCCTGCCTATGCTGATGGTGCCCGCACTGCTGCTGATATCGCCGCTTAGTGGTATCCCGTTCTTTTCTTCGATCTGTGGGCTGACCATCGCGCTGATCGCGGGGCAAATGGTACTGCGCCGCCGCCATGTCTGGCTGCCGGGTTTCATTGCCCGGCGCGAGGTGCGTAATGACCGCCTGAAATACGGTGTCGAAAAACTGCGCGGATTGGCCAGCTGGTTGGATCGTCATTCAAGACGGCGATTTCGACTGCTGGTGATGCCACCTTTCATATATATTGTTCAGGCATTGCCGGTCGCTGCGGGCCTGACTATCCCGTTTCTTGAGGCGATCCCTTTTTCATCCACTTTGATAGGGGCGGCAGTGCTGAGTATCTCGATCAGCCTGTTGGCGCGGGATGGGCTGTTTGTGGTGGTGGGTTGCATTTTAATGACAATTTCAGCCTCAATACCACTATTTGTCATCTCAAAAATTATCTAAAGGCAACAATTCGAGGTAATGCCATGTGGGCTTCGCGGTATAATTGTTCGACGTGCTGCGGGGCCAGTTTGACGCATAGTGGGTCGGTGTTGGTCGTATCGATTGCGTGAAAGATCATGACAAAAGCATCAGCGCTGTGTGGTATCTTTAACGTACCACAAAAGTGTGACGCGGCGGCATCAGTCGTGCAACGGAAACATGACAGGATAAGTGATTGAGAACTTTTCCCGCCGCATTTATCAGAAGGTCTGCAGACGAGGGGCATCTTTATGGTCAATGAGGGCAGAAGCTGGGGGGATTGGCTGGTTGACCGGCTTTTGCGGACGCTGATCGCATTCATAAAACTGTTTCCTTATACTGTGCGCGTGCGGGCTATGGGCTGGCTGACGGCGCGGATCATTGCACCACTGGCCGGTTACATCGTCCGGGCCGAAAAAAACCTGGCCTATATCTATCCTGAAATGCCCGCAGACCGACAGCGGCAGATCGCGCGCGCTGTTGCCGATAACGCAGGTCGTACGATTATCGAAACCTATTCCCCCAAGGGTCTGATGCGACAGGCGCAGGCCAGTCCGATATCGGGGCCCGGTCTGGAGGCGCTGAAAGAGGCTGTAGCGGCGGGCAAGCCCGTACTGCTGGTCACCGGTCACTTTGGCAATCATGAGGCACCACGCTATGCGCTGACGGCGATGGGCTTTGAGATCGGCGGGCTTTATCGGCCCATGGCGAACCGGTTTTTCAATGAACACTATGCGCAGACGATGATGGATATCAGCGGCCCCGTTTTCGAACAGGGGCGTCGGGGTACCGCGGGCTTTGTCAAATACCTGAAATCCGGCGGCATCGCTGTTTTGCTGTTCGATATTTATAGTCGGAAAGGTCCGAAAATCTCGTTTCTGGGCCAACCTGCCCCGACGGCGCTGTCCGCGGCCGACCTGGCGCTGAAGTACAACGCCGTATTGATCCCGTTTTTTGGCGCGCGCCGGGAGGATGGGTTGACCTTTGACATCCAACTTGACGCTCCGATTGCCCACAGCACGCCTGAAAACATGTTGACGCAGATGAACGCGTGTTTGGAAAAACGGATCGAGGCACAACCCGAACAGTGGTTCTGGATTCACCGTCGCTGGCGGAAAAAGGCTTAGAGAACTATTCGGGTAACCCGCGCTTTGCTTGATGAGAGTTGAGGGCAGCGACCGGCCCGAGGGTGGGGGCTGAAAGCGCCCGCGCCGTGCTGAAAGCACGCTTGCGGCGTGACGGGGGCGGGCCGGGCCGCTGCCCGGTGGTGCCCACCGGGCGTGATAAGTGGATAAGGTGCTGCTGATTTTAGGAAAAATACTCTAGCTTTCAACCTGAAGATCAGGGGCGGCGTTGGGGGATGTGTCGGCCTTTGCCATCTTGATCAACGTTCGGAACAGGGCGCGGTGGCTTTTGCTGTAGAAAATATGTTCAGGATGCCATTGGACGCCCAGGGCAAAGGGGGGCGATGTCCGCTCAACCGCCTGGATCATGCCGCCGTCATCACGGGCGGCGACGCGCAGACCCCGGCCCAAACTGTCGACCGCTTGACTGTGCAGCGCGTTCACCTTCAACACCGATTTTTCCAGGTTCTTCGAAAGCAGCGTGTCCGGTTCAATCTGGACCGTCTTGCGCGGCAAAATCGTGCGGTATTTGCGGGATTTATAAGTCGCATAGGCATCCTGATCCAACGTCCCCCCCAGCACCACATTCAACATCTGCGACCCCCTGCAGATACCAAAGGTGGGTAGGTCGCGATCGAAGGCCTCGCACAGAATGCGTTTTTCCATTTCATCGCGGGCAGGGTCAAGGCGCGCTTCGGCTAGAAGTTCGCCGCCATAAAGCATCGGTGATATGTCGTCGCCACCGCCGATGATCACACCATCGATGCTGCCGAATTCGATCTGTTCGGCGTCCTGCCAGCGGATGGCGCGGCCCCCGGCCAGCCAGACATTCAGCGCCATCAGCGGAAATATGCGCCAGCCTGATCGTTTTGAGACCGTGACAGCAATGCGTGGGCGGGTCATGCTGGTATCCCGGCATTTGTATCGCGCAGGATTTCGTCCACCCTATGGTGCCAGTCCGGGCGTATCGTTGTCAGGCTGCTTCGATGGGCAATCCACGCCGCTTTAAGTTCGTCTAGCAGGTTTTGATCATGCGCAATGCTTTCGATGCGCACCCACCGGTTCCACTCACCCGTGATCGACCAGTCCGGATCATCGATGCGGCAATCCGGCATCCTGTAGTGATAGGCAGGCCGGGACGAGGTTGAGGGGCCATAGTCGAAATCCGGGCGCAGGTGGGCCAGGATCGGCAACATGTCCAGACCACGGTTGCGCGACGGCGTTTCATCCAGATAAAGCCTGGCCAAGGCATCAATATCGCTGGGTGGTTCACTGACCAACTTGTCGACAAATCGGCGTGGATAGGGGGCGGTGAAGGGTAGAATTCTGCGGGTGGTGTCCAACTCGTAAGTGGCGCGCAGATAATCTTCCAGCAGGGCAAAGGCCGTTAAAGTCGGAAGAATATCTGTGATATTGTCACCGGTGATCTGGATGTTCAGATGCACACCGAACCCAAGCAGCAAATTATTCTGCGTGCCCGTTGCCCCGGCTTCACGCAACCTGGCACAAAGGGCATCAAGATCAGGGATCAATGCTGGTTCTGTGGGCTGGGTTACAATCTCAATCGGCACCACAGTGCGCGCAATATTGGCCACGACGCTGTCGGCATCAGGTTGAAAGCGGGTATCAAGATAAACCTTGATATCGCCCAATCTGGTATCGCGCACCATATGGACGGTTTTATCCTGCTTTTCGTCATGGCCGCCCAATGTCTGGGCCACAACATCGGCAACCTGTCGTTCGTCCAGACCGCCTAGTTCGATCTCAACGCCGACTAGACGCGGGTCTCCGTCGGCATTTTCAGGTCGGGGCAGGGACAGCAGTGGATTGGTCATGAATAAGATCAGTTCGACCGCAGCGCCGAAATCAGCTCATTTTTGGTCATATCCGACCGCCCGTCGATGTCCAATTCCTGCGCGCGCTCATACAGTTCATCCTTGGTCCATTCTTCATAGGGTTGGGCCTTGCCGCCCTTTTCCGAAGGTGACATCTGATCGTTGGCCTGCGCATTTGCAATCGCGGCCGCCTTGGATTTGCTGTAGCCCTTGTCGCGCAGTGCTTCGTAGGTGTCGTCATTTTTGATGGACGATCCGTGATCTTTTGACATCGTCTGCTCCTTTCAGTGCGATTATAGAAACGCATGCCAAAGCATTTTGTTCCGTCGCTTCATCCAGTCCCGCTGAACAGCTTGGCCAGTGCTTCGCGTTGGTTCTTTCGGGCGACAAAAAGAATGTGATCGCCCTTTGCCAGCTTTATATCAGGATCAGGCAGTTTTTCGTCAGTGTCACGGATATGGGCAATGATGCGGGTTTCATCTGAGATATCAAGATCCGCCAGGGTTTGTCCGTCGATTTTCGATGTCACGCAATGACTGACAAGACGAAGATCGTTGTGCAGCTTCACAGCCGGTTCTGTATCGGCTTCGTCCACGATGCTGGATACAATACTGTCGGCCACTGTCGCGTGGGGCGTGATCGCATCGCTTAGCCCCAGTTCTTCGCACACTGCCAGCAGATCGGCGGTGATGATCTGGGGAATGACACGGCCAAATCCGACCGACCGCCCGACAAGGCATGACAGGATGTTATCTTCGGATTCATTTGTCAGCGCGATCAGAACGTCTTTGTCCGACTGAAAGACATCGCGCATGATGGTGGGCAAGGTACCATCGCCCTGGATCATCCCGCAATCCAACCGATCGGAAAGCTGATCCAGCCTTTCGCGGCTTTGATCGATCAGGACGACGTCATGACCGCCGTCAATGAACTTTTCAGCGGTCGCCACCCCGAATTGAGAGCCACCAACAATCACGATGCGCATGCGTCACCTCCTGCGGAACCAAGTGCGTGGAAGAATAAGAACAAGAACGGCAATGAATTCCAACCGCCCAAGCCACATGCCGACGGTCAGGGCAATCTTCACCGGATCGGGCAGATCAGAGCCGACAATCGTCGACAGCCCCACCGTAGACAGCGTCGACACCGTGTCAAACAGGGCGGGTACGGGCGGATAGTCATAGATCAGGAAAATCGACCAGATGACGAAAACGGTGATCATATATAGCAAAACCAGCGCCATCAGTGCGACAAGTGTGTCGTAATCCACCTTGCGACCACCTGATTTCAGGGACAGAACAGCGCTGTCCGGGCTGCGGGCGCGGGAAAAGGTAAAGCGGACGGCTTTGCCCAAAAGAATGATCCGGGTGATCTTTAGCCCGCCGCCGGTTGATCCGATATCGGCGCCCACGATCATGGCTATGATAAAGATCAGCAAAGCCGGTGCCGCAGCGGGCATCGGTCCGGTTGAATACCCCGCGGTGGTTTGCCCGCTGATCAGGTCCAGAAACCGCTGATAAAGCGCGACGGGGTCCCATCCGTTCGCCCATATGTCATAAAGTGCATAGACAGACAGCAAGATCGCCAAGGCCCCGCCGACCCGCTGAAGCGATCCCAAATCAAGTGCTGCGCGAAACCCGTTGCGCGCCAGCAGGATGTAAAACAGCAGGGACACCGCGCCCGCCGCACACATAAAGATGACATAACCCTGCGCAACCAGCGAATAGCTGGCCAGACTGTCCGATCGCGGGGCAAACCCGCCTGTCGACACGGCGGCCAATGTCACGACGATGGCTTCCCACACATTTGGCAACAACAGGCTGGCCCCAAGTGCGCCAATCACCGTGATCGTAACATAAACGATCAGCAATTGCCGGGCCTGTGCGCGGCTGGATGTCAGAAAATCCCGATCATCGATGCCGACACGGCCCAGTTGACGGGCGGGCAAACCGGGGTCCAGGATCAGGGCCAGCACCGCGGTTGCCATCGCCAGCCCCCCGCACCATTGCAACCATGCACGCAGGACATGGGCCGCGATAGGCCAGTCATCGGGTGCGCTGGCGACGCTTAGTCCTGTTGTGGTGATGCCCGACATGGCTTCGAACATCCCGTCGACGGGCCGCATGCCAAGCGCCATGAAGGCCGGTACGGAAAAGGCCGCGGCCAGAAAGAATAGGATGCCAAGACAGACCATCGCCTCGATCCGGCGCAGATCGGCGGGCAGAGACCTTTTGGCCACAGGCAACCACAGCAGGCCGCTTAAAATAAGGGGTGCAGCCAAAGCGATAGCCAGTTGATATTCAGCTTCGATCAGCGCGACAATCAACGGTGGCGTAAAAAGGGCCGGGAAAACCGGCATATGCTTTAACAGGGTCAGACCGACGACAGTTGGCCGCGCACGTTGTAAAAGTGCGTCTGCACCGGATGATTTTGCTGACTTTTGCATGAGTGTTGAACGCCGATCCGGCCGCCTGGTTCCTATGTCATGGAACAAAATATTTAGTTGTGCGTTATTGTCGTCGAATAACTTTACGAATGGAAGAGGGCTTATTATGTCAAATGCTGAAAATGCTGACGGTCAAACATCGATTGCAGCACGCGATGTGTTTACGGTCATTCGCGAAGCTGGTGAAGAGGAACTGGCCCGCCCCTTTACCTCACTTTTCTGGTCCGGCATCGCAGCAGGCATTCTGATCAGCTTTTCCGTTTTGACCGAAGCCTATCTGCGGGCGTCATTACCCGATACCGAATGGCGTTTTGCAATTGAAAATTTTGGCTATTCCATGGGCTTTTTGCTGGTCATTCTGGGTCGGATGCAGCTTTTCACTGAAAACACGATCACGACGGTCATTCCGGCGATCTATGAACGATCGCTGAAATGCACCGTTCAGATGCTGAAATTATGGGGCATCGTGCTGTTCGCAAATGTGATTGGCGCCTTTGTCGCGGCGGCTTTCATGGCATTTTCCAGCGGTTTGAGCGCCGAGGTTGTAGGGATCGTCAACGACCTGTCAAAGCACGCAACAGGCTATGGGTTTAGCGAAAGTCTGGTGCGGGGCATTCCCGCGGGCATACTTATCGCGGCCATTGTCTGGATGATCCCAAGCGCGCCCAGTGCGCAGGTTCTGATCGTTATCTTGTTTACCTGGCTGATCGCGATGGGTGACTTTACCCATGTTGTCGCGGGTTCCGTGGAAATGGCGTTTCTGATCCTGACCGGTCAAATGGGCATCATCGAAGGATTTACAGTATTTTTCGTGCCGACATTTCTGGGCAATGTGATCGGGGGCACCGTGATCTTTACATTGCTGGCGTGGGCGCAGGTGAAACTGGAAGTGGAAAAGGATTGAAAAATGGCCAGCTATAGAAAAGGCGATCAGGTTGAATGGGACTGGGGCGATGGCACGGCCCAAGGCACAATTGTCGAGGTGCACAAGGAAAAGGTCACCAAAACGCTGAAGGGCACCGATGTGACACGTGCCGCCAGCGAAGATGAGCCGGCCTATCTAATCAAGCAGGAAGATGGTGACAAGGTCTTGAAATCGTGCACAGAAATCCGCGCGGCCTGACTTATTATCCGGATGATCGTCCGGGCATCAAGCGGGAAAGGCGCGGTAAGGGATTCAGCTATATAGCACCAGACGGCACTCGGATTGACCGCGGCGCCGAACGGGACCGCTTAATCGCGCTGGCCGTTCCGCCCGCGTATGAGCAGGTCTGGATTTGTCCATTGGAAAACGGGCACTTACAGGCCACTGGCCGGGACGCACGTCAGCGCAAGCAATACCGCTATCACCCTGACTGGGCGAGCTTTCGTGATAAGTTGAAGTTCGACGGTTTGGCTGACTTCGGCATGTCGCTGCCAGCCATCAGGCGAAAGATATCCCAAGGATTACAGGCCGATATCGGGTCCGAAGAACTGGCCATCGCCAGTGTTCTTGCGCTGATGGATCGCTATTCTCTGCGTGTCGGAAATGCGCAATACGCCGAAGAAAACGAAACTTTTGGCGCCACGACGCTTCGGGCCGATCATCTTAGGAAAGCGGTATTGAAGTATCGTGCGAAAGGTGGACATCTGGTGGAAAAACAACTGGACAGACGTCTGGCTAGGATCTTGGGAAAAGTCAGCGATCTGCCTGGCGCTGAGCTTTGTGTCTGGGTGGACGATGCAGGGCAGACGCATTCTGTCAGTTCAGAAAAGATAAACGATGTCATCGGGTCATATGGTGATGATTTCACCGCCAAGACTTTTCGAACCTGGAACGGATCTGTCGCCGCGCTTGAGGCGGCCAATCAGGATGCGACGCTGACCTCTATCAGTGAAGCAGCGGCCGCAGCTTTACACAACACACCCACGATTGCTCGGAAAAGCTATATCCATCCGAAGGTTATCGATCTGGTGAAAGCTAAAACTGCCCCACCTGAGGGCGAACCGAAGTCTGGCCTGCGCAAGGCGGAAACGCAACTGCTGACACTGCTGTCCTAACTCAGCCGGATAAACTTGCCAATCGGCGCGCCAACCTTGGGCATCAGATCGTTTTTGTAACACGCAAAGATCGCAAGTGCCGCACCCGCCAGATTTGCGGCAACAGCGGCCAGCATGATGCCGGTATAGCCAACGGCCCAAGCGCCAAGTGCTGCAAAGGGGGCATAGACGGCAGCAATACGGATCAGCCCGACACCCATCGACCAAAGCGCCTTGTCGCGGGCATTCAGCGCGGCGTTGCCGACAACCATAATGCCATATCCAAACAGGCTAAGGCCCACGATCCGAAGATAGGAAATCGTATAACTTTGGGCGTTCTCATCAGGGGTGATCAGGGCCGCGATCCAAGGCGCTGTCAGGATCAGCAGAACACCGATGGTCAGCCCATAGGCCACACATGCGTTAAATGACAGAACGACACTGCCGCAGGCGCGTCCTTTTTCCTTGGCCCCCCAATTCTGACCCACAACCGGTCCTATGCCAGCTGACAGCGCCAGCATGGGCACCAGTACGAAAGACTGCACGCGGGTCGCGGCACCAAAGCCGGCAACAGCAGTTTCGCCGATCCACGCGACCGTGCCGGTGACAATCGCCATGCCTGCGGGGTTTATGGCATTGGAAAAGGCCGCGGGCAGCCCGACCGACAATATCCGGCGGGCGGAACGTACCAGATTTTTCAGTGGCTCCTTGGGCCAACACAGCCGCGGTGACCAGATCATGAAGGCAACTGCACCGACGGCCGCCGCGATACGCGCCGCCAATGTCGCCAGCCCCGCGCCCTGGGTGCCCAGTTCGGGGATCATGCCCCAGCCAAAAATTAGGATCGGATCCAGGGCGATGTTCACGACAGCGGCCAGAACCATCATACCTGCCGGAACAACGCTGTCACCGTCGGCGCGAAAAGCGGCGTTGATCACCATCATCAGAACCAGAAACGGAAAGCTTATCACCCACCAGAACATGTATCCGCTGATGTCAGCGAAGACAGCATCACCGGCCCCAAGTGTGCGGAATATAAGGGGGGTTGCCAGCCAGACCAGCATCGCCACGGCCACCGACAGCGCCAAGGATATGCCGATCGCATGCACGGCAAGACGGTTCGAACTGCCGTCCTCGGCGCCTATGCTTTGCGAAATGGCCGCATTTGCCCCCGCACTTAGCCCAATGGCCAGCGAGGTGATGGCCGTTGTCACAGGATAAATAAAGCCGACAGCCGACAGCGCGGTCGAGCTGTAGCGACCCAGAAAGACCGCGTCGGCCAGACCAATGGACAGAACCGCCAGAATGCCGATCGACATTGGCGCGCTGACCACAGCTATGGCGCGCCACAGCGGGCCTTGTGTCAGATTTTGCGATCCGCTCATATCAATGGGCGTGTTTCAACATGATGATCGTCGACCATGGCCAATTCAGCCAGGCGATCCAGATCGCTGACCGTCAACCGGCCTTCATTCCAGGACGCAACCTGCATATCACGCAGTTTTTTCAATGTCTTGTTTGTATGAACCAACGATAGCCCCAATGCATCTGCCAAGTCCTGTTGACGATAGGGCAATTGACATCCCTGACCAGTCACAAGGCCCAGTTCTGTCATGCGGATGTAGATGCGGTGAAAGCTCCAACTGATCCGTTCCAGAGCGTCGCGTTGACCGACCGCGGTCAGGGCATCGCCCAGAAAATGTTCCTCAAGCGACGCCAGCCAAACCAGATCATAGGCACGTCCTGGGTGATTTTTAAACAAATTCCACAGTTCAGATCGATTGAAGACGCATAAAGTCATTGATGTCGTCGCTTCGACCGAATGCTTCATCTCGTTCATCACACCGGCCTGAAGTCCAAGAAAATCACCGGGAAACACAAAGTTTACGACCTGTCTGCGACCATTGGGCAGCGTCTTGTATCGCAGCCCCATACCACTAAGTACCGTGAAAAGCTGCGGGCTGTTTGACCCCTCCATCATCAGCAGAGTATCGGCGTCGACCGATAACTCGCCACTTTTGAAGCGCTGCATAAAGTCCAACTCGTCACTTTCGATCGGGTCGAACAGCGCGCGGCGACGCAAGGGACAGTTTCGGCAAGATGTCGTCATGTCTTCTTTTGTCTGTTGTTGCTATGTCATAGTTTAATGCGTGATTTTTTGAATTGTTCCATAGATCGCTCAGATTTACCCCAATAAATGGAATCACAATGTCCCTTGGACCGGCCGATGCGCCACAGCATATATTGATTATTAGTGATAATTTGATCGAAGTCCTTGATTTGGAAGAGGCGATCAAAGCCGCCGGCGATTATGTTGTTTTGCATCTTCGTCAGTTAGAGCAGCTTCATCAGCATATGTCTTCACTCACGGATCATGTTCTGGCTGCTTTTGTAGCAATATCCGCCGAGACGTTAAATTCGGACCCCCTGATTGATGGTCTGGTTCAGCGCGGAACAAAAATCATTGCAATCGACGGCGGGACGGCTGCGGCCAGGCATTCGGGATGGATGACGCTAAACCGGCCCTATTCGGATGAGATCTTGTCTGACCTTCTGGCAAAACTGATCCTGCGCGACGCCTAGGAAAGCTCGGCTGTTTTTATTCATGGAACCAATTCATTTGCTTGCGTGTTGATAGGGCAGATCGCAACATCGAAAGGAACCTGATATGTTATACTGGGCTGTCGTTTTCTTCGTCGTCGCACTGATTGCGGCTGTTTTCGGATTTGGCGGCATCGCCAGCGCATCCGCTGGTATCGCGCAAATCCTGTTCTTCGTCTTCCTGGTGCTGTTCGTCGTGACCTTGATTATGCGGGCCGTGCGGGGCGGGTCGAAATTATAGAATAATCAGCTATGTCCTGAAAGAGGGTCCGCTTTCGCAGCGGCCCTCTTCTTTTTGTTTGGAGAGTTTAGATGACAGAACGCGCGCAACTTGTTGAAACATTCATGGAAGATGTTCGCGCCCGAAACACGGGCCAGGACGAATTCCTTCAGGCCGTTGAGGAAGTGGCCGAAGATGTTTTAACAATCGAGAAAAACAATCCCGATTATGCGCGCAACAAGGTGCTGGAACGTCTGTCCGAACCCGACCGTATCATTGGTTTTCGAGTGGTTTGGGAAGATGATGCAGGTGAATATCACATTAACCGGGGCTGGCGGGTTCAGTTTTCAAATGCCATCGGTCCCTATAAGGGGGGGATCCGGTTTCATCCCTCAGTGAACGCCTCGGTCCTGAAGTTTCTGGGGTTTGAGCAGATTTTCAAGAACGCATTGACCGGGCTGCCCCTGGGCGGTGCAAAGGGGGGTGCTGATTTTGATCCCAAAGGCCGCAGCGACCGTGAGATCATGCGGTTTTGTCAGGCTTTCATGGGCGAGTTGGGCCGCTATATCGGGCCAGATCGCGATGTGCCAGCGGGTGATATCAATGTCGGCACGCGTGAAATCGGCTATCTTTTCGGCGCATATAAAAAACTGCAGGGCGAATTTCATGGGGCTGTCACAGGCAAGGGCGAAGCTTTTGGGGGCAGCGCCATGCGGGTTGAGGCGACGGGTTATGGCCTGATCTATTTTGTCCAGGCGATGCTGAATGAAACGGGGCAAGAGATTGAGGGCAAGCGCATCGCAATCTCGGGCAAGGGCAATGTTGCGACCCATGCGGCCGAGAAAGCGGCGCAGCTAGGGGCCAAGGTGATTTCATTGTCCGATACCTCGGGCACACTGGTGGCGGAAGACGGGCTAAGCCTGGAGCAGATCGACTGGGTGCGTCAGCAAAAGCGTCAGGGCCTTGATATCAGCGCCCCGCCGGGGGGTGCGGTTTTTGAACCTGATACGCTGCCCTGGGCGCTTGAGGCCGATATCGCTTTGCCCTGCGCCACCCAGAACGAGATGGACGAAAAATCCGCCAAGGATCTGATCGATAGCGGCGTTCGTCTGATTGCCGAAGGGGCCAACATGCCTTTGACCGCAGATGCCGTACATGCCGTGCGCGAGGGGGGTGTCAGTTACGCGCCGGGCAAGGCATCCAATGCGGGGGGCGTTGCGATTTCGGGCCTTGAGATGAGCCAGAACGCCCATCGCCGGTCGATGACAGCCGATCAGGTGGATCAGGAACTGAAGAAAATCATGTGCATGATCCATGAACGCACTATTCGCGAAGGCAAGACCGGTAATGGCATCGACTATCGGTGCGGTGCCAATATCGCGGGGTATCGCAAGGTCGCCGATGCCTTGGTCGCCTATGGTACGATGTGAGGATCAGATGACAAAAACAGGGGCAGAACTGTTTGCCGAATGCCTTCAGGCCGCAGGGATCGATACGATTTACGGCGTGCCGGGCGAAGAAAACAATGCACTGATGTTGGCGCTGGAAAAGACGGATATAGATTTTGTGCTGTGTCGCCATGAACAGGCCGCGGCCTTTATGGCATCGGTCCATGGGCGGCTGACGGGGCGCCCTGCCGGGTGTCTGGCGACCCTGGGTCCAGGGGCCACCAACCTTATCACCGGTGTTGCGGATGCGATGCAGGATTATGCGTCGTTGATTGCGATCACGGGGCAGGGTGCGCGGGATCGGATGGGGCGTGAAAGTCATCAGATGATTGATCTTGAGGCTTTGTTTCGCCCCGTAACCAAACATTCGCAAACGGTTCAGACGGCGGCGGCCATTCCGGGGGCGATTGCGCGGGCGGTACAACTGTCACGGGCACCACGTCCGGGCGCAGTGCATATCTGCCTGCCCGAGGATGTCGCGGATGACAAGATAGAGGCGGGGCCGTTGGACGTCGCACTTGATCCACCGAAGACCTTGGCCCACCCGCCGCTGATTGAACAGGCCTTGCAGCTTTTGAAAGATGCCAAGGCGCCGCTGATCCTGGCCGGTAACGGTGTGATCCGCGCCGCGGCATCCGACGATCTGCGCAAACTGGCCGAGGCTACACATATTCCCATCGTCAGCAGCTTCATGGCCAAGGGAATATTGCCCGCAGATAATCAGCTTAATCTTTATACGGTCGGCCAGCCCTTTGATGACAAGATAGACGCTGCATTCAAGCAAACCGATCTGATCCTAAGCGTTGGTTTTGATGCGATTGAGTATCCGCCCTCAAAACTGATCAAGAATGATCACACGCAGGTTGTCACTATTAGTGATGCGGCCTCTCCGGTGGATGCGGGTTGGCCTGTCGCGGTGGATATTGTTGGCGATATAGCGGCGACTGTACGGGCGATGACCCAGGCGATGGGCGGGCAAACCTGGGCGTCAGATGGCTTTATTCAGTTGCATCAGACTTTGCTGTCGGAACTGACCACTGATCGCACGGATCAGGACAAAGGCTTGGTACCGCCGCCGGACATCCTGCACATTATCGAAGATGATCTAAAGCCCGATGATATCGTCTTGTCTGGTGTGGGTGCCCACAAACTGTGGATCGCGCGGCATCTGATGCCCAAGGCCCCCGGGCAGGTCATCATAGCCAACGGTTTGGCCGGTATGGGGATGGCTTTGCCCGGTGCAATTGCGGCCGCGCGCCTTTATCCCGGTCGCCGCATTCTGGCGATTTGTGGTGACGGTGACGTTCTGATGAATGTGCAGGACATGGAAACGGCGGCCCGGCTGCGGCTGGATCTGACTGTGATGGTCTGGGTCGACGGCGGCTATGGTCTGATTGAATGGAAGCAAGAGGATGAGGCCGATCGCCATACCGAACTGTCATTTGACAATCCCGACTGGTCGCATCTGGCCCGTGCCTTTGGGTGGCGGCATGATCATTTTGATGGCAAGTCCGCCCTGCGTGATGGATTTGCAGGTGTTTTCCGGGGCACCGGTCCGCGACTGATCACCGTGCCCGTTGATTATTCCGAAAATCAGGTCCTTAGCGGATCAGACGCACAAGCTGCGGAGTAATGGAACCTTTCCGGCGCGTCTTCGTTGATGCCATGAACGTAAACCAAGGAGGTTTTATTATGGCAGACGCACTGAAAGTTGTACCTAGGGAAGACGACGTGAAAACGGGTGTTCGGGACACCCGGGGCATTGCCGAAGGTCTGGCTGACGTGCTGGCCGATACATATCGGCTGATCTTCAAGACGCATGCCTATCACTGGAACGTGGAAGGGCCGCTGTTTTATTCCATCCACAACCTGACCGAAGAGCAATATGAAAATATGTTTGAAGCTGCCGATGAACTGGCCGAACGTATTCGTGCCCTGGGTCATCTGGCGCCGATGGCGATGGCTGATATCATGAAGCGGTCGCAGATTGATGATAAAGATGGCGCCATTTCTGCGGGTGAAATGGTCGAAGATCTGGCAGCAGATCATGAACGTTTGGCGCACAGGTTGCATGCATTGATCGAATTGGTTGAGGGTCGGAAAGATCCGGTAACCGAAGATCTTGCAACCGAGCGCAGCGCATTTCACGAACAGGCTGCATGGATGTTACGTGCGATTGCGAAGTAAAGGTAAAAAATATCCCGGCCTTGGCCGGGATATTTTTCGCTTTAGACGGTCAACGTTTCAGTCGATGCAAAGAACAAGGCCTGGCTGACCGCTGATCGAACCTGTTCTTCATTATAGGGTTTCGAGATCAGAAAAGCCGGTTCCGGCCGTTCGCCGGTCAACAGACGTTCTGGAAAAGCAGTAATAAAGATCACAGGCCTCTGCCCAAGATCGGTAAGCAGTTCATTGACCGCATCAATACCAGACGAATTATCAGCAAGTTGAATATCGGCAAGGATCAGATCGGGCACCTCACTATGGCCCAGCTTGACGGCAGCCTTATGGGTCTTGGCAATCCCTGTTACCTTATGGCCCATTTCGCTGACGATGCCTTCCAGATCCATCGAAATGATCGCTTCATCCTCGATAATCATGACTTTGCCACTGTGTGCATCAGCCATTTCGCGGCGTGCTATTTCGACCAGCTCTTTTGCTTCATCGCGCGGAATATCCATGACATTGGCGACACTGTCCAGGGGCAACGATTCAACCGTATGCAACAGCAAAGCTTCGCGGCTGTTAGGTGTCAGCGCTGACAGGCGTTTTTGAACCTGCTGTTCCAGATTGCTGTCGATGCTTGATGTTTCAACAGGTGCCCCGGTACTGGACCAGATTCCATGAAATACTTTAAACAGCGCAACCTTGGGCGACTGACTTCGATCAAAAAGACCAGCGTCACCCAACAGGGCTTCAAGCGTCGCTGCCGCATAATGATCGCCTGTTCGCTGCGACCCGGTCAAAGCGCGTGCATATCTGCGCAGATAGGGAAGTTCGGGTCCGATCGCGTCGGCCAGATTTGCGGTCTGATTTGTCATAGTCATATCTTTGCCCTATTTGAACTTTCTGGGAACTAAACAAGATTTAGTGCGTTTTAGTTCCAGTCGAGTGTAAAAAAAAGCAGATGATATGGCCAACGATATGCCCCCTTCCAAACCGAAATCAGTCGCCGAGGATCAGGTTGACCAAAATTTGAAGCGCTTTTTTGATGATATGCTGTCTGAGGAAGTGCCTGATAAGCTTACAGATTTGCTGCAGCAATTGAAGCAGGAGGAGCAAAGCAAAGATGGCAATGATTGATCCGCGTGAAGAGCTGGTTGAACACCTGCCAGCGATGCGTGCGTTTGCGGTCAGCTTGACCCGAAATCGCGCCGCGGCAGATGATCTTGTTCAAGATGCTGTCGTCAAAGCATGGTCCAATATGGATAAATTTCAGGCTGGTACAAATATGCGTGCCTGGCTTTTTACAATTTTGCGAAATACATTCTATTCCAACCGTCGCAAGTTGAAACGCGAGGTTGAGGATATCGATGGTGTCCACGCCGCACAATTATCGCAGAAGCCTGCGCATGACGGACGTTTGCAAATGAATGACTTTCATGTTGCATTCGATCAGTTGCCTGACGAACAGCGTGAAGCTTTGATACTGGTGGGGGCGTCCGGCTTCGCTTATGATGAAGCAGCCGAGATGTGCGGTTGTGCCGTTGGAACGATCAAAAGTCGTGTCAAGCGCGCACGCAAGCGTCTGGCTGAACTGATGCATTTAAACGAGGACGAAGCGTTGGAAATGACAGATGCAGTGACAGTCGCCGTAGTTTCGGCCAAGCCCGCAGCCTAGGACGCAGGGGATGAAGGGGTCACTGGCCCTACGGCTGTTGATATTGCTGACAGCCGTGCTTTTGCCGCTTGGATTGATCGCTGTTTATCAAACTGGACAGATTGTTGGCGAAGCGCGGCTTTTGTCAGAACGTGTTCTGCTATCGATGACAGAGCGCGCCGTGGCGAATGAACGGCGGATGTTAAGTCGGGCAATGGGAACAACGCGGGGTTTGGTATCAGCCCTGGTCGCCAGACCGAACGATCCGGACTATTGCAACGAGCTTATGCAACAGGTCGTCCGCAACGACGATCTATATGTTTTTGCGGGACATATTGCTGCCGACGGTATCATGCGATGTTCATCACGCGATGCCATTGTCGATTTTAGTGACTTTGACGATTTTAAACGCATAGCGGCTGCACCCGAACCGATGATTACATTTAATCCGAACGGTGCGGTTACGGGGCAGTCGGTTATAATAGTGAATTCGCCCTTGATGGTCGACGGTCAGTTCGAAGGTATCGTTTCAATATCAATGCCGCATGAAATTGTTCGAAACGAAACGGATTTTCCTGAAGACGATTTGCGGCTTGCCACATTCAGCCCGACAGGGATTTTGCTGTCTTTCAACAGTAGCAATGGTTCTATTGAAGATTTGTTCCCACAAGACGTCAGTGTGCTTGATATTATCGGACAAGAACGTGCCAGCTTTACCGATACTGACGTCAATGGGCAGCGGCGGCAGTACGCGGTCGTTCCGGTGGTTCCGGGCGAAGCCTATGCGATTGGCATATGGCAGGATGGTGCCGCCGCAGCGTTTGCCCGGCCATCTTATATCATGTTGGCGCTGTTCCCCGTTGTGATGCTTTTTGCCAGTCTGACGGTGGCCTATTTTGGCATTCACAGACTGGTCTTGCGGCATGTTGATCGACTTTATCGCACGATGCGCAGTTACACGATCGATCCTGATGTGGCGGTGCCGGTGACGCTGGATCGTGCCGCGGCCGAATTGGAACAAGTGGGGCTGGCCTATAACCGCATGTTGCAGACGCTGCAGGCCAAACAGGCCGAACAGGAAGAGGACCTGAAACAAAAGACGATCCTGCTGCGCGAAGTACATCACAGGGTCAAGAATAACCTGCAGATGATCGCCAGCATCATGAATATGCAGATGCGCGCCACAAAATCGGACGAAGTGCGGCAGGTTCTAAAACGTCTGCACGAACGGGTACTGGGGCTGTCAACGATCCATCGCAATCTTTATACCACGGCTGAGATGAGCACGGTCGCCGCAGACCATCTGATATCTGAAATCGTCGATCATGTGATGACCGTTGGTGTTGACACTAACGCCGATATTGCCATTGAAAAGCGACTTGACGCAGTTTTGCTGTATCCTGATCAGGCGGTACCACTGTCATTGCTGGTGTCCGAGGCATTAGCCAATGCGGTTAAATATCTGGGAAAACCATCGGATGGATCGGCGCGGCTGTCGGTGTCGCTGGCGCATGATCCATCAGACCAATCGGTCCGGTTGATGATCGAAAACAGCAAAGGGGATCAAATGACGGACGAGGTCGCCACCGATGCATCCGACGGATTGGGAACCCGGCTGATCAGTGCCTTTGTCGATCAGATCGACGGCACCAGTCAGGTTGTTCAGGACGAAAAGGCCTATCGTATCGTTGTCGATTTTCATGTGCAGGAATTCACAGCCGAAGAAAACGAAAAGGAAACAAGGGCCGATCCGGATGCCTGATACTGACGACTTTCAGCTTCTGGTCACCGCGCAACAGGCCTATCCGGTTTTTGAAAAAGCCGTACTGGGTGCCGAACGGCAGGTACTGGCTGGGTTTCGGATCTTTGACATGATGACGTCGTTGCAGTCGGATGAGGCACTGGAAATCGGCGACACCTGGTTTGATCTGATCCGCCACACCCTGCAGCGGGGCGTTGATTTTCGGCTGATCCTGTCTGATTTCGATCCCGTTATGGCGACGCGCCTTCATAGCCTGACATGGCGGACGGTGCGCCAGGCTGCGGCCTTAAGTGAAGTGCTAAGCGACAGTCCCGATTGTGGCCTGTTGCAGGTGATCCCGGCAACACATCCTGCGCGGGCAGGGTTATTGCCACGGCTTGGGTTTTCGCCTGCGACCTTGAAAAAAAGATGGGAGGCCATGCGTCAGGCCCACCCGAAAGAAGCCGTCGGTCTGGGGGATCAGCCTGTTTTACCTCAGTTACATCCCGTCACCCACCATCAGAAACTGGCGGTCATTGACCGCAAGGCGCTTTATATCGGGGGGCTTGATCTGAACAACCGTCGCTATGACGACCCTGATCATAAGACAGAAAGTGCCGACACCTGGCACGATATTCAGGTGTTCCTGAAAGGGCCTGAAGCGGCCAGTGCGGCCGATCATCTTGAGCAGTTTCTGGATGAAACGGCGGGCAAACGGGATACTGCAGTTCGACCTGGGCTTTTGCGGACTCTGTCACGGCCGCGCAAGATCAATCTGCCTTTTCTGTCGCCTCAGACCACTGTGCGTGAGTTAGAGCAGGCCCATCTTGATGCGATCAACGGGGCCAGACATCTGATCTATATCGAAACGCAGTTTCTGCGCAGTCGCGTCATTGCCGAAGCGCTTGTAACGGCCGCAGGGCGGCGGGATTTAAGGTTGGTGATTGTGTTGCCCGCGGCGCCCGAAGATGTGGCCTTTGAGTCAAGCCGGTCACTGGATGCCAGATATGGTGAGCATTTGCAGGCGGATTGCCTGAAGATGATCATGGAGGCCTTTGAAGACCGCTGTGTGATCGCCGCCCCGGTCCAGCCAAAACAATGTGGCAGCCAAGATCGCGATACCCTGCACGGGTCCCCGATCATTTACGTACATTCCAAGGTTCTGGTGGCAGATGATGATTATCTGCTGGTTTCATCGGCTAATCTGAACGGGCGCAGCTTAAGGTGGGATACCGAAGCCGGCGTTGAAATCAGGGATCATGATCGGGTTCGGGATGCACGAAGGGCGCTTTTAGAACATTGGTGGTTTGACGATCCGGATTTGACTCAGGATGATCTGACATCGGTTTTTGATACGATACAAAAACGCGTCCGCGATGATACGATTGCTATGCCGTCGGATCGCAATGGTTTTCTGGTCTATTATGATAGAACCGCGGCGCAAAAGATCGGTCAACCGGTGCCGGGGGCCACGGAAAATATTGTATAGTGATCGGAACCCATCGCTCGGACAGGCGTTTCCATTCTGTAACTTACTCAAGACTGACGGAGGTCGCCTATGAATATGGACGAAATCAAAGGTCAATGGAAACAACTGAAAGGCAAAGCCCAGGAAAAATGGGGCGAGCTGACAGATGACGAATTGGACAAAGCAGAAGGTAACCGCGAACAGCTGGTCGGTTTGATCCAGGAAAAATATGGCAAAACTCGTGAAGAGGCTGAACGCGAAGTCGATGACTGGATGAAAGCGGCCTAAGGAGCGATCAGATGTCAGATATAGAACGCGCCGAAGACGATCCCGTCGGTCAACTTTGGGATCAGCTTGATAATGTGCGGGCGGGAATGCTGGGGATCGATCATTCTGATCAGCATTTCCAGCCCATGACCCACTTTATTGATCGTGAGGCCGAATGCCTTTGGTTCATTACGGCCAGTGATACCGATTTGGTCCGTGCCATAGGACAAGGGGCCACAGCCCATTACAATGCGATGGGTGACAATCACGATTACCACGCCTGTCTGCGGGGTACGATCATTCAATCATCCGATACCGAAAAATTGGATGAATTGTGGTCAGTGGCAGCCGCCGCCTGGTTCGAAGAAGGTCGCGAAGATCCCAAAGTAACTCTGTTGCAAATGACCCTACGCGATGGTGCAATCTGGGCATCTGAGGGCAATGCGATGATTGTCGGGTGGAAAATGATCAAAGCCGCCATGACATCAGAAAGTCATCCCGCCATTGGCACGCAACAGATCGTATCTTTCAACAAAGCTGCTTGATCATGACAAATCAGCCGTTCGTTCGGTTGGTTTTATATTTCAAAAACATAGCGCCCGTCTTCGACTTCGACGTCCGGCGGGCGTTTTGTATTTTCAAACAGATCATATCCTTGCTTCAAATTCAGCCAGAAGTCTTCCCACATATGACCGTGGGCCAGCTTCATCCGTTGGTCTGTCATCCGAAACGGAAAGGCATGAACGCGAAAAAATGGTTGCCCTGCGTTCAGTGCGGCTTCGGCGATGACGTAAATTTCTTCAATTACCGGATCAGTCATCGCATAGCATCCGACCGACACACAATCACCATGCACCATCAGAAAGCTGCCGGTTCTGTCAGCGGCGCGGTCATAGGCGTTTGGAAATCCAAGATTAAACGACAGATGGTAGCTGCTGTTGGGGTTCATGGATGAAGGTGGAACCAAGTAAAACCCCTCGGGCGATTGCAAGTCGCCTTCCTGCAATTTCGGACCCAGTGTGCCAGAGTAGGTGCAGATCGGGTAGGTCCGGAACAAAACAAAGGTGTCGCCCTGATCGACCCAAAGCTCTAATTCGCGTTCTTCTTTGAAAATCCGGATGAAGATGGGCGCACCGAAGCGCAAATCGCGGTCGGCAAAACTGCTTTGCAAGTCAGGTGTTAGCCGCGCCCGGATTTCATTGATGTCGCGCGGTGGCGGGCGGCTGTCATTGGATCGCAGCATAACGATGGCGATCGCCGCCACTGCCGCCACAACAGACAATTGAAAGATCAAACGTTTCAAGGGCCTCATCCAATTCTTGCCCCATGACGTATTACTGAAAAAGGAACGATGCAATGCGCCTGATTGCCCTGATTTTTGTCACTATGTTTTTGGCTGCCTGTACAGGCAAGCCATCGCTGCAGGATGACGCGTTGTCATCGCGCGAATTGAATCTGGAAGAATTTTTTGAAGGTAAACTGGTCGCCTATGGCCAGTTTCAGGATATCTTTGGAACGGTACGTCGCCGTTTTGAAGTCACGATTGACGGCACCTGGGATGGACGAACGCTGCGGCTGGTCGAAGATTTTGTTTACGATGATGGCTCGACCGAGCGACGGATTTGGGAATTACAGAAAACTGGCGAAAACACTTGGCGCGGCAGCGCGCCGGGTGTCATTGGCGTTGCAACGGGTGAAGAGCACGGCGATGTCTTTAATTGGCAGTATACCATCGATCTTCCGGTCCGCGATGGTACGATGCGGGTCAGTTTTGATGACTGGATGTGGCTTTTGACCGAAGATCGGCTGCTGAACAAAGCCTATATGAAGCGGTTCGGCGTCGATGTCGGGGTCGTCACGATCATGTTTGAAAAGCAGTGATGAAAGGCTTTTAGGTAAAGGTCACAGGCAACGCTGTAATCACCTGTGGCTGCTTGGTGAAAAGCGATGGCAAGCGCTTTTCACCGGGGATCAAATATAAAAATCAACACTTACCAAAGGTTTTCAAGATACCTTCAATGCCGTCGATCGACACGGTCACTTTGACACCGGTCGGTATTCCGAATGTTGTGCAGATTTTCAGACAAGCCTGTGCCGCGGTGCCATTTGGGAATTTGACCGGGATCGGAACACAAGTCTTGCCGACGCCAAGGGGCAGCTCAAGACAAATCTTGTCGTTCTCGACCTTGACGGAAATGCATTCAGCATGACGGCTAAGTTTCCCTGAATCCGGCAAAGCAGATGAATGCGTGACCCGATCCAGTCCAGCTTCGGCTTAATGATCGCGCGCAGCGTCAAGCGTTGCGTTGATCATTTCTTCGTCAAATTTGTGATATTCGGTCATTTTTGCACTCCTTTGTTCGTTAGTTTTGTGTTCCACGCATCTATTGCGTGTTGGGCAAAACTAGACGCTGACAAAGGCGTGCGCTGTGCGGCGGGACACAGTGGTCGGAATTTTGTTGACTTGAAAATCGCACAAGCGTTGCACGGCTGATACCGTTACAACGCACTATATTTGATGTTTTCAGAAGCTGTTAACCTGCGCGCCGCTCTTCGAAGCTTTTGGCGATGAAGCTTGGCAGGTGATCGCCCATTCCGATGACGCTGTTACGATCCTGCCGGTTATTGGGCTTCCGCTCAGATCGGTCACCGTCGGATTTTCGGGCGCGGCGGGGGGCTGCAGCTTTTTCCTCGACGGGTGGTTTTTCGTGTGGTTCCACAGACTTTACCGGGTTTTCGACCCGCGGAATTTCCATTTTGACTAGTTCTTCAATGGCGTTAAGATTTTTTTCATCGCGCTTGGAACAGATCATCAGCGCGCGCCCGGTCCGACCGGCACGTCCTGTGCGCCCGATACGGTGCACATAATCTTCGGCATGGCCGGGAACGTCATAGTTGAAAACATGGCTGACGCTGGGAATATCCAGACCACGGGCCGCCACATCAGACGCACAAAGAAACCGTAGGGTTCCATCCCGAAACTGCTGAAGGATGTCCATACGCTTGGACTGGTCCAGATCCCCATGGATGGGGGCAGCGTCATAGCCGTATTTCTTCAGCGACTTCGCACAGATATCCACATCGGTCTTGCGGTTGCAAAAGATGATGGCATTGGTGCAGGCGTTGCCCTCGGCATCGATCAAAGCACGCAAAACCTTACGCTTTTCAGTACCTTCGCGATCACGTCGACTGGCTTTGAAAAGCACTACGCCTTGCGTGATGTTTTCGCCGGTCGTCGCGGCACGGGCGACTTCGACCTTGGCGGGATTCGACAGAAAGGTATTCGTGATCCGCTCAATTTCGGGGGCCATGGTGGCGCTGAAAAACAGCGTCTGGCGGGTAAAGGGCGTCAGGTTGAAGATGCGTTCGATATCAGGAATAAAGCCCATATCCAGCATCCGGTCGGCTTCATCCACGACCATGATCTGCACTCCAGTCAGCAGCAGTTTGCCGCGTTCGAAGTGATCCAAAAGCCGACCCGGCGTCGCGATCAGAACGTCGACGCCGCGGTCAATCAGCGTCTCTTGTTCCTTAAAGCTGACACCACCGATCAACAGCGCCTTCGTCAGTTTTGTGTTTTTTGCATATATATCAAAGTTTTCGGCGACCTGTGCCGCCAGTTCGCGTGTGGGTGCCAGCACCAGACTGCGCGGCATCCGTGCCCGCGCGCGTCCCTTCGACAAAAGCGTGATCATCGGCAGCGTAAAGCTGGCGGTCTTACCGGTGCCGGTTTGCGCGATGCCAAGTACGTCGCGCCCATCCAAAGCTGATGGGATCGCCCCCGCCTGGATCGGTGTGGGTTCAGTATAGCCTGCGTCTTCGATAGCTTTCAGGACCTTGGGGTCCAACTTCAAGTCAGAAAATTTTGTCATATGTGTCCGCTTTTGCGGACAAACCACGCCCGCACCATTTCAAGGATGGCCCGCATGGCCCGCGCATCAATTGCGCCGTTCCTTATCTGGGCTCCGCCTAACTTGTTTACCAGCTCAGGTCAAGAAATGCCTGTTTGGCGGGCCAGAATGATGCAGTTTTGCACAAATTACGGTACGTGCGAAACTTTTGGTGTTCTGAAGGCCACTCTTTTTTAGCCTAAAAAATAAGCAGATGATCATTCATGGCCCAACGATTGCTTGGTCACAAATCCGTTTTTGGGGTAATAGATTGTTTGGTTCTGCGCTATAACAGTGCATCATAGGAAAAACTGAATCGAGTAGCCCTGTATCATCATGAAGCAGTTTTTATCATGTCTTCTTGCGGTTTTTATCCTGTGCGCCCCGGTTTGGGCAGCCAATGACAATCCGCAATGCAATGAACTTTGGTTTGCACGCAATGCGATGCTGGATCAGGGGGGATACTGCTTTTCTTCGCCCTTGGGGCAGGCGGTTTTTGACAACTCGGACTGTATAACGCGGTCCCCGGTTATCAGCGCCGCGGCCCGCAAAATGATCGAACTGATCCGCCGGGATGAACGCGCCCTGGGATGTGGCGTTGATACCGATATCAGCAATCGTGCGCCCTTTCTTCGATATATGTCCGACAGAATGGAACTGGACGTCCAGCCCCCCACGACCGAGGATTGGCGGGCTGAGTTTATCTGCATCGATTATAATGGGCCTGCTTTGAACATCTATTCGGCGCCTGAAACATCGGCCCGTGTGTTGGACCGGGCTGAGGCGCGCAGTGACATATCGCAGACCCATCCGGTGCGGCTGCAGGATAAGACGTTTAATATGCTTGATGGCAGCGCGGCCGGTCAGGCCTGGCATTTTGTAACCGTTTTCCCCGAAGGACGCGCAACCGGGGTGACAGGGTGGATTTTTGCCAATTCATTCCAGATCAGCACCCTGACCGATCAAGGCGGTGCCTGTTCTAACGCGGCGGGCTAGGCTTGCGCTTTAACTATCTGGAAACCATCTGGCGCGGGTTGTCTCAAGCTGCAGATCGCACAGTTTTAGTAAATCAAATCGATCCAGTCTTTCACGGTGTGCCGGTGTGTCAGCGCAGACTTCGTCAAAGAACTGTTTTAACCCGACCTGACCGTCACATTCTTCAAGATGGCCCAGCACCTGATGAAGGTTCATCCCATCGTCCTTGCGCGCAGGTGGCAGGTCGGGACGATAAGATCCCATCTGATGGCGAAAGTGGTAGCGGGCCAGCCAATCGTCCCAATCCTTGTAATGCAGATGCAGGACCGACATCGCGCGCGTTGTGGACAGCCCCGGATTCTGGGTGCCGCCTTGACGGACGTTATGGATGCGCAGTTGCACGTTCTGAAATCCGCATCTGACAAAGAGTTTGCCCGCGATATGGCTGATAAACCCACCTTTCAGATAGCGCCCGAAAGTTGGATAGAGTTTTTGTGAAAGCTGGCGACGCTCTTTGCCATCAGGGACAAAAGCCTTGAAGGCCTGACCGCCGCTCAGGGCCTCCCACGGTCTGATCCGAAGGCAAAATGTCTGGTCTGCTTCACGGCCCAATATCGCCGCAACAGTATCATTCGGCCAAAGAAATTCGTCGACATCCAGATGGATCAGCCAGTCCAGATCATCGGTGCGGGCATAGGCATCCGTTGCATTGAAAAGCTGGCGAACCTGATGTTTCGGCGGGCGCTTTCCACGCAGGTTTTTCCAGTAGGTCTGATTGCAGACAGTGACCAGGCAGCTTTTCTGACTGCGCAACGTCGTCTCGGCGTGTGTATTGTCATCATCCAGATAGATATGCACGCGCGCCGCACCAAGCTGCAGGTGATGGGCCGCGAAATTCATGATATCGACGGCCGGCGCTTTGGCCGTGGCGACGACACCCCATCTGGTCATTCAGACCATCATCTCTTTCGTCGCGGTCAGTTTGACATCCGGATAGTCCCGTTCGACCCGGTCGATGTCCCATTGCAGCCGCGTCAGATAAACGATGTCGCCGTCATGATCATAACTGATATGCTGTTTATTGTCGTTGACGAATTTATCCATAGCCAGCCTGTCGCCCGACACCCACCGGGCCGAGGTGAATTGCGACGCATCAAAGCGCACGGGCAGACCGTATTCCAGCTCAATCCGGCTGGCCAAAACCTCAAACTGCAACTGGCCCACGACGCCCACGATAAAGCCCGACCCGATGGCGGGTTTGAAAACCTTGGCCGCGCCTTCTTCGGCAAATTGCATCAGGGCTTTTTCCAGATGTTTGGCCTTCATCGGATCGCCCGCGCGGACGCCTTGCAGCAACTCGGGCGCGAATGACGGGATGCCGGTCACACGGATCGCTTCGCCCTCGGTCAGGGTGTCGCCGATACGCAGTTGGCCATGGTTCGGAATGCCGATGATATCACCGGCCCAAGCTTCTTCGGCCAGTTCGCGGTCGCTTGCCAGAAACAGAACCGGATTGCTGATCGCCATCGGTTTTTTCGACCGCACATGGGTCAGCTTCATCCCGCGTTTGAAATGGCCTGAAGCCAGACGCACAAAAGCCACCCTATCGCGGTGCTTGGGGTCCATGTTCGCCTGAACTTTAAAGACAAAACCAGCGACTTTGGTTTCATCGGGGCTGACCTGACGGGGGGTGGCGGATTGGGGCTGAGGTTCTGGGCCGAACTGGGCGATCCCTTCCATCAGTTCTTTCACGCCAAAAGAATTGATGGCCGAGCCGAACCAGATCGGCGTCAGCGTCCCGTCCAGCAGCGCCTGCTGGTCCAGGGGCGGCAGCAACTCGCGCGCCATCTCGATTTCTTCCAGAAAGACCTTAAGCAGGTCGGCGGGCACATGTTCGGCCAGTTTCGGGTCATCCAGCCCCTCAATCGCGATGCTTTCGGCAACCTTGTTGCGGTCGGCGCGGTCCATCAGATCCAGCCGGTCGCGCAGGATGTCATAACAACCAATAAAGTCGCGCCCGCGCCCGATGGGCCAGCTGGCCGGTGTCACGTCGATTGCCAGGTTTTCCTGAATTTCGTCAATAATCTCAAAGGTATCGCGGCTTTCACGGTCCATCTTGTTGCAGAAGGTCAAGATCGGCAGGTCGCGCAGGCGGCAGACCTCAAACAGTTTCTGCGTCTGGCTTTCCACGCCCTTGGCCCCGTCGATCACCATCACGGCCGCATCCACAGCGGTCAGCGTGCGATAGGTGTCCTCGGAAAAGTCACTGTGACCTGGCGTGTCGACCAGATTGAAGCGGAAGTCCTTGAAATCAAACGACATCGCCGAGGCCGAGACCGAAATCCCCCGATCCTTTTCCATCTGCATGAAGTCCGACCGGGTCCGCCGCGCCTCACCCTTCGCACGCACTTGGCCGGCCATCTGTATCGCGCCGCCATATAGCAGAAATTTCTCGGTCAGCGTCGTCTTGCCCGCATCGGGGTGCGAGATGATGGCAAAGGTCCGACGCCGCGCGATCTCGGGCGGCAGGGCAGGGCGGTTTGAAGTGCGATCCAACATAGCCGCGGCATATAAGACATCGGGTTGGCACGTGCAATTCCGCAATCTGTCTTGGCGTGGACGGTCAAAGTGCTTATAGCAGGCGGGCGATAAGGGAATGGAATGATGCGAACAGCAACCGTCAGCCGCAAAACCGCCGAGACCGAGATCACGGTCGAGGTCAATCTGGATGGCACCGGGGCCTATGACAACCAGACCGGTGTGGGCTTTTTCGACCATATGCTGGATCAGCTGGCCCGTCATGCGTTGATCGATATGACGATCCGGGCCAAGGGCGATTTGCATATCGATGACCACCACACGGTTGAGGATACAGGGATCGCCCTGGGCCAGGCGCTGACGCAGGCGTTGGGGGACAAGCGGGGTATTCGGCGGTACGGGGAATGCCACCTGCCGATGGATGACGCGCAGGTGCGCTGTGCGTTGGATCTGTCGGGGCGGCCGTTTTTGATCTGCAATCTGGACGTGCCAACACCGAAAATCGGCACTTTTGATACCGAGCTTGTGCAGGAATTCTTTCAAGCCTTGGCGACTCATGGGGGGATCACGCTGCATATCGACCGGCTGCATGGGTTCAACAGCCACCACATTGCCGAGGCCGCGTTCAAAGCTGTCGCCCGCGCATTGCGGGCGGCGGTTGAGGTTGATCCGCGCAAATCGGGCGACATCCCCTCGACCAAAGGGACGCTTTAGGGCCGATGCTGACCGTTCTTGTCGATTACGAAAGCGGCAATCTGCATTCGGCCGAAAAGGCCTTTCAGCGCATGGCGCGCGAAGTGGACGCGGGCGAGGTGCGCGTGACCGATGACCCCGATCTGGTGGCCCGCGCCGAGCGGATCGTGCTGCCGGGCGATGGCGCTTTTCCGGCCTGCCGGGCGGCTTTGCTGGCCCGCACGGGGTTGTTTGAGGCAATCGAACAGGGCGTGATCCAACAGGGTAAGCCGTTTCTGGGCATCTGCGTGGGCATGCAGATGCTGACCACGACGGGGCATGAGTTCGAAGACACCCCCGGTTTCAACTGGATCGGTGGTGATGTGGTTCAAATCACGCCGGACAATCCTGCTATGAAGGTGCCGCATATGGGGTGGAATGATCTGGTGATCGACAAGCCCCATCAGGTGCTAGAGGGCGTTGTGACAGGTGATCACGCGTATTTCGTGCATTCCTATCACATGCAGGTGGCCGATCCGGTGCACTTGCTGGCCCATGTGAACTATGGCGGACCGATCACTGCGATCGTGGGGCGGGATAATATCGTGGGGATGCAGTTTCACCCCGAAAAAAGCCAATCCGCCGGTCTGCGTATGATTGCCAATTTTCTGCAGTGGGCGCCCTAGACGCCCACTTTGATCCGTCGCTAGCGAATTCTGGTCCAGGTCTGACCGCGACAGATGCCGAAAACGCATCCTTCGACCTTCAGATTATCGCCAGTCAGCGTCATGTAGGATGTATAGGTCTTGTCGCGATCGGGTGCCCAGATCTTACCGCCCGAATATGACCCCCCACCATCGGACCGCATCTGCCAGATCATCCGTTTCCCGACGTGTTCGCTTTCGATCTGCTTGCCGGACGCGTCATAGGCCTTGCCAATGAACCCGCAGATCATCTCGCCGCATTTTGAAATCTGGATGTGGCCATAGTGGCCGTTGTCATCCGGTTTTGTCTTCCATACGCCCAGAACAGGATCCGCAAAAGCGACCCCTGTGGTCATCAGTGCTATTGTCAAAGTGGCCAAGGTCAGTCGCTTCATGTGTTCTCCTCATTACGCTGAACAGACTTCAATGATGTCAGCCTAGCGTTACCGCCCCGTATACGATCAACAGTTACGTTGGGTCGCTTTACTTTTGACGCCGGTCCATGCTTTAGAGGCCGCCGAAACAGGAAACAGAAAGCCGCTAACATGATCCTTTATCCCGCAATTGACCTTAAAGACGGTCAGGCCGTTCGACTTTATAAAGGCCAGATGGATCAGGCGACGGTCTTCAGCGATGACCCCGCCGCCCAGGCGCGGGTCTTTCAGGATGCGGGTTGCGAATGGCTGCATCTGGTCGATCTGAACGGGGCCTTTGCGGGTGAACCGGTGAATGGCGGCGCGGTCGAGGCGATCTTGCAGCAAACCGATATACCGGCCCAGCTTGGCGGTGGTATTCGCGATATGGGAACGATCGAAACTTGGCTTTCAAAGGGGTTGGCACGTGTTATTCTGGGAACGGCCGCGGTTGAGGACCCCGATCTGGTCCGTCAGGCGGCACGCGAATTTCCGGGGCAGGTGGCTGTCGGGTTGGATGCCCGCAATGGCAAGGTGGCGACCCGCGGATGGGCGACCGAGACTGATTTCACTGTAACCGATCTGGCGAAGACCTTTGAGGACGCAGGTATCGCCGCCATCATTTATACCGATATCAACCGCGACGGCGCGATGCAGGGTCCAAATGTTCAGGCAACGGCCGATCTGGCCAATGCGGTATCGATCCCGGTCATCGCGTCTGGCGGCATAAGCTCACTTAAAGATCTGATTGAACTTAGGAATTGCGCCGCGCCGCTGAACGGTGCAATCTCGGGTCGCGCCTTGTATGATGGTGCGTTTGATATCCAAAACGCGCTATCCGTTCTTAAAGAATAGGAAAATAAAGTATGTCTGTGTTTTTCATGGTGGCCTTGGTCATTTCGGTGGTGCTGATGGTGCTGTCACGCAAGGCTCAAAGCAATATCGTCCGCGCATGGTTGCTGGTTTTGCCGGGGATGATCATCATCATGATCCTGGCGGAGGCGCTGTTCAATGCACTTTGCGAAGGCACAGCCTTCGGTGGTTGGTCCAACTGCCGCGTCGTGCCTGACGGCCTTGCCGCCGCTCTGGATGCTCCACTGTTTCTGTTGCCCCAGACAACAGTGATCTCAGCGCCGGTTTTCCTGATCTTTCTGGCCTATATCGAATGGAAACACCGGCGCAAAGGGGCAGACGCCTAGTTTCCGGCGGCTTTCTTGGTCAGGTTCGCCAGCGCGCCTGCCATCATATCCCGCTGCGGGGCGTCGGCTGGAACGTTCAGCCCGTCAAGAATGGTTGAAACATCCTCATATGCCAGAAAAACGGAGCCGTCATCGGCCTGATAGACCAGAACCTTCATCGGCAAGGCCAGCCCGGCCTGCGCGTCAGCCTGCATGATCGGTGTGCCCAGCTTGGGGTTGCCGAAGATCAGCAACTGAGACGGCGCAAGATCCTGACCCACTGCTTCTGCACCACCTGCGTGATCGACGCGGGCGAAAACGGTCGCGCCGGCGCCTTTGACCGCGGCCTCTAGCGCGTCCATGGTGTCGGCCACACTGCCCGAGGCGGGTACAGTCACGATGTCGGCCATGGCGGGTGTCGCAGCCACAGCCAGCGCGAATAGATATGATTTCATCTGTTCCTCCGATTTATATGTCCGCACTCTATCCTGTGTGACCGCCGTGCCAATTCACAAAGCGCTCGCCATTCCGTGAACGGCGGGATCGGGCCGGTGGCGCCTGGAAAACCGTTGACCTGTGCCGCTTTTTCGGGGAAGGCCATTCAGCATGCAGTAAGGATTGGATATGCAAACCAAACGGGATCACGGGGGCGGTCTGGACGCGGCCATTGCGCAATATGGCGGGACGCGCGACGGTTGGCTTGATCTGTCAACCGGCATCAATCCGGTTCCTTATCCTGTTGAGGCCATTCCAAAATCGGCCTGGACCGCATTGCCTGACAGTCAGGCACAGACGGCTTTAATCGCGGCTGCACGTCGGTTCTGGGGCGTCCCCGATAACGCCGCGATCATCGCTGCACCGGGGGCATCAGCGCTGATCGCGCGCATGCCTGCGCTGTTTGATGCCAGTGCCATTGATATTCCTGCGCCGACCTATAACGAACACGCCGCGGCCTTTCAGTCGCATGGCTGGACGATCACGCCGGGCGCTGAAATTCGTGTTCTGGTGCATCCGAACAACCCTGATGGTCGTTGGTACAGCGTGGCCGATCTGGCCAGTGGTCTGACAATTGTCGACGAAAGCTTTTGCGATATTGAACCGGACCGCAGCATGGTTGGGCAGACCGTCCGTGAAAACGCGATTGTTCTGAAAAGTTTTGGAAAATTCTGGGGGTTGGCGGGGCTAAGGCTTGGTTTTGCAATCGGTCATCCCGACCAGATCAGAAAGCTTGAGGATCTGTTGGGGCCATGGCCGGTGTCGGGGCCGGCACTTTCGGTTGGAGCGGCGGCGCTGAGTGATGCCAAATGGGCGGATGAAACCCGTCAGCTTTTGCGTCAGGATGCGGCACGTCTTGATGCATTGCTGCAAGGTAAGGGCGCGCAGATTGTCGGGGGAACACCCCTCTTCCGATTGTATCAGGTGTCTGATGCGACGGCCTGGCAACAGCGTCTGGCCCACAGTCATATTTGGTCGCGCATTTTCCCCTATTCGAAAACCTGGCTACGACTGGGACTGCCCGATGAGGCGGGCTGGTCGCGTCTAGAGGAGGCATTGTGACCACAGCGGCAGTCCTTGTGGTGGCCCTTTGTCTGGATGCCATTCTGGGCGAGCCAAAGTGGCTGTGGACCCGTCTGGCCCATCCTGCTGTCATAATGGGGCAATTGATCGGCTGGCTTGAAAAGCGGTTCAACACAGATCCCGTACGTCGGACCAAGGGCATTGCAGTCCTGTGTCTTCTGGTTTTGGGCGCGATTGCTTTGGGTTTTCTGCTACAAATGCTTGGACCTATTGTTCAGGGCATCCTGGCTGCAATTCTGCTGGCGCAGCGATCCCTGGTTCAGCATGTTCGGGCCGTGGCGGATGAATTACGGCTGTCTTTGGTCTCGGGACGGCAGGCAGTGTCCATGATCGTTGGCCGCGACACGTCGGACATGGGCGAAAGCGATGTCGCCCGTGCGGCCATTGAATCGGCCGCAGAAAACTTGTCCGATGGTGTCATCGCCCCCGCCTTCTGGTTTCTGGTTGCGGGCCTGCCTGGCCTACTTGTTTACAAGGTCACAAATACTGCCGATAGCATGATCGGTCATAAAACCGCGCGATATCAAAAGTTTGGCTGGGCTGCGGCGCGGTTTGATGATGTTTTGAACTGGGTTCCGGCGCGACTGACTGCGGCCCTGATCGCCGTGTCATGTTGGTGTGTGGGCGCTGGTCGGATCATTTTTCGGGATGCGAAACTGCACCGATCTGTCAATGCAGGCTGGCCCGAGGCTGCGATGGCCGTAACTCTGAACATCGCGCTGTCCGGCCCGCGCAGCTACGGCGGCCAACTGCGATGTTATCAGTGGGTGCACCCGGAGGGCCGCCGAATTTTGCTGCCCTCGGATATCGACAGAGCTGTTTCGGTTTTATGGCAGACTTGGTTCGTTTTTTTACTTTTGGTGTTGATATTGTTTGTTTTCAGTCTGTGAAACGGTACTATTCTGATCATTGGATCGGGTGTGAAATGCGATTTGCCTTGGCACTATGCATTTGCGTGATTGGATCGGGCCTGAAGGCTGACTGCGGCGGGCCGTTCAATATTTTTGTGGATGGACTAAAGGCCGAGGCTGCGGCGCGAGGATATCAAAACACATCGGTCGACGCCTTCTTCCGAAAGGTTCAGCAAGACCCCAATGTCATTCGCGTTGACCGCAATCAGGGATTTTTTCAAAAAGACTTCATCGCGTTTTCACAGGCTGTAATCTCGTCCGATCGTATGCGCAAAGGTCGAGAAAATGCCCAGCGTTACGCAGATATCTTTAGGCGTGCGGAACGCGATTATGGCGTGCCTGCAGGGGTTCTTTTGGCGTTTTGGGCGCTTTAGACCGACTATGGTGCGGTCCAAGGTAACTATAATACTTTAAATGCTTTGGTGACTTTAGCCCATGATTGTCGGCGCCCAGATCTATTTCGGCCGCAGATTTTCGCAGCACTTGAGCTTTATCGGCGTGGTGCTTTTGATCCCGAGACCACGACCGGCGCCTGGGCTGGCGAAATTGGCATGGTGCAGATGTTACCCGAAGACATCATTGAAAATGGTGTTGACGGTGATGGCGATGGTCGCGTTGATCTTAAAACTTCCGTGCCGGATGCATTGTTTTCGGGTGCAAAGATGCTGCGCGATTTGGGTTGGCGCGCGCAAGAGCCCTGGCTGCAAGAGGTGACGGTGCCCGATACGTTGGACTGGTCTGCGACGGGGTTACACACAACACGGCTGGTCGACGAGTGGGCGGATGCCGGGGTGCGCGCCAGTACCGGTGAACTGGAACGCGGCAATCTGCCCGCCTCGGTCGTTTTGCCAATGGGTCGCAAGGGGCCGGCCTTTTTGGCTTATCCTAACTTTCGGATATATTTCGAATGGAACCAAAGTTTTGTCTACGTCACGATTACGGCCTATTTCGCGACCCGCCTTTCTGGCGCGCCCGTATTTGATAAAGGCATGCCCGATGCGGGGTTGAGTGGCGAACAAATGATCGAACTTCAGCAGAAGTTACAGGCACGCGGCTATGACGTTGAAGAAGCTGACGGCATTCTTGGCCGCAAGACCCGGGCGGCTGTCCGATTGATACAGCAAGAGCTGGGCATGCCCGCCGATGCTTGGCCAACGCAAGACTTGTTGGATTTTTTGTAGCACCCTCATCTTGGCGGCGACAATAGCCAGGTTTTCAATATCCTGGCGGCGTTCAGTCTGAAACATTGCAGTTGATCGTTACGGTCTAAAACTAGGTTGCGACAGATAGGCCTTCTGTCCTTTTGCGCAGGTTATTTGCATAGAATGTATGGGTCGCTCGCCCTTTGTGTTTCGATGCGTAAAGGGCCATGTCGGCGTCAGACAGGATCTGATCAGCGTTCGGTTCGACATAGTCTAAGCTGATCGCGGTTCCTGCACTGGCTGATATCCTGCAAATGTGATTTTTGTACTGGACCGGCTCTTCCAGTTTTTTGATAATCCGCCTTGCAAAGGCTTCGATTTTTTCCTTTTCGGGTGGATCAGGCAGTATGATGACGAATTCATCACCACCAATGCGTGCGACCACGTCGTTTTTGCGCGTGGCTGATACAAGGATCTCGGCTACCCGATGCAAAATATGATCCCCCGCAGCATGTCCAAAAGTGTCATTGACCGCTTTGAAGTAATCAAGATCCAGGTGCATTAATGCAAAGGGCTGCTCGGAAGAGATGAATTCAGACAAGGCCTGATCCATCGCCCGGCGATTTTTCAGGCCGGTCAAGCCATCGGTTGATGCTTTTTCTTCGGCCTGCATCCGCGCGCCCTGAAGCCGGATATTCAATTTACGCGACTCTTCCATTGCGGCCGATTTCGCCTCGACCAGATAGAGCATTTCGATAATCAGATCGTTCGGTGCAAAGTCAGAGCTGGTCAGGTCGAACTGCCCAATTGCTTTGATCGCGTTCATCCCGAAAGACAGATTCAAAACGGCACCGTCCCCATCAGGATCAATCAGTACGATCCCTTTCAGCTTGATCCCTTTGTCATGTTTAAGAGACAGCTGAATCCGACGGCCGTGCATGGCCAAAAGATCCGGACCAGCGTCGATATTTCTTGGGCGATCAACATCGAAAACGTCGAAAAAGCCACGGCCACTGATCAGTCGTTTCTGATCCAGTTTGTGCAGTGTCGGGCCGACATGGTGAAAGATGCCATGCCTGTCGATGGTCAAGCTCATCGGTAGTAACTTATCAAAAACGCCAGTCAGCGAATTCGGTATCTTCATCTCACGCCCCCGCGGCCTGTGTTAGTTGAAAGCTGCGTCCCTCGGAAAATCCATCGTCAAACAAACGAACTGAAAGGCTTTCGCTATTTTTATGATGCCCTTTGTGTTCAAGAAAGACCAATGCACCGTAATCATCAGCCATTGCGCGCAGAACGCCGACAAGCACATAGCCAAATCCAACTTTTGAGTCGGTTATGGCCAGATCATAGTCGCCCTTGGTTTCTTCGATCAGTTCAATATCAGGCAGCAGCAGATCAGGAACGGCCAACGATGCCCGATCGGACAGATCTTCCAAAGAATAGAGGAATTCTTCGAAAGTTTCACCACCAAAGCGCATCAGTCGCCTCAATGCTTCGCAGTTTGGATGCGACACCAGATACATGCCGATATCTTCCAGTATGTCGCCTGGCGGTTTGTCCAGATAACTGCTGAGCGCCGTCAGAAGTTTGCTGGTGATAATGCTTTCATAGCTGAGCATTGCTTCGAACGTGTCGATCCCAATCGCGGATTTGCGCACAACATTTCGCCAGCTTTCCATGCCATATGTGTCACAGACGAATTTTTCGATCGCGCGGTTTACCAGGCCATGCATCTCAGATCTCCCTTACCGATGGGGACCATACAGTTCGGGCTGTTAAGAAATACCGAATAGTTTCAATTGTCTGTATTTAGATATCAATAGTCGGTGGGGGCGCCACCTTCGGCTTTGCGGCGGGCCACAAAATCACTAAGTTCTTCGCGTACCGCGATATCCATTGGTGGGGCTTCGAAATTGGCGATGATGTCTTTATAGATCCTATGCGCCCGTTCCTGAGCCCAGACGGCGCCATCCATTTCCCAGGCTTCGAAGTTACGCCAGTCTGACATAAAGGGCTGATAGAATGCATTCGCATAGCGTTCCTGGGTGTGGGCGATACCAAAGAAGTTACCCATATCATTGCCTTCACGAATGGCATCAAGGGCCAGATGTTCCGGATCGGTTGCGACGATATCGGGATCAAAATACTTCTGGATGTGCTGAATCATCTCGCAATCCATCACGAATTTTTCGGGGCTAGCGATCAGGCCGCCCTCAAGCCAACCGGCCGCGTGATAAACAATATTGGCACCTGCGCTGACGGCAGACCAGAGGGAATTCGATGTTTCCCATGTGGCTTGTGCATCGGGAATATTTGCCGCGCAGACGCCCGAGGCCCGCATTGGCAGCCCGTAAAAACGCGCAAGCTGACCGGTCATTTGTGTGGCGCGCATGTATTCGGGGGTTCCGAACGCAGGGGCACCCGACTTCATGTCGACGTTCGACGTAAAAGTACCCAGAACGCAGGCCGCCCCGGGCCGAATGTATTGCGCCAGGGCGATTGCAGATAGTCCTTCTGCCAGTGACTGCGCGACTGCACCTGCCATTGTGACGGGGGCCATTGCGCCTGCCAAGGTGAAAGGCGTCACGATCAAGCCCTGATTTCGGCGGGCGCAGCGCATCCAGCCATCCAGCATCGGGATGTCGTGTTTCAATGGCGATGTCGAATTGATGTTTGTGAACATCCGCGGCTTTTCTTCGAATTCTTCATGGGTCAGGCCACCCGCGATGCGGACCATCTCCATGATGTCCTCGATCCGCTCTTTCCCAAGACTATAGCCGTGGATTGCCTTATCCGTCAGCGTCAGCTTGTCAAAGATCACGTCCAGATGCCGGGTGCTGGCGTGCAAATCGACGGGTTCAACCGGATAGCCGCCAACGACGTGCATACAGTTGAAATACTGTGTCAGTTTCAGCAGCGTCCGGCATTGTTCGTGGGTGCCTGACACTTTCTTTGCCAGTTCCATATCCCAGTAATTCGGGGGCGAACTGACATTCAGGAACAGAATATGCTTGCCGCCCACCTCGACACTTCGGTCTGGGTTGCGCGGTGTCAGGGTCCATTGGGCGGGGGCCTTGGCGACCATTTCCATAACGAAATCGCGCCCCATGCGGACGATGTCGCCATCAATGCTGCATCCGGCCTGTTTGAAGATATCGCGCGCTTCGTCATTATAGATCGCGATGCCAATGTCTTCCAAGACATACATTGCGGCTTCGTGAATGGCCTGAACGCCGTCTTCCCCAAGGGGTTCGGTGGGGCGGTCGGTGTTGACGGGAAGATGCCACACCATCTGTTCAATCACAGCAGATCCGCGTCGTCCTGCGGCCCCTGCACGACCTCCGCCCCGGCGACGACGTGTTGCTGCTTCGACCATGCTTATCCCCTATATTCCGGTGTTTGTCACAGTTGACATCACCGGAATGCAGGGCGTCATTCAGAAAGCGACAAAGATGGTCGCTTTCACATCCTAGGCGGCGGTTTCTGTTTTTTGCAGGCTGTCCAGCCAATGGGGCAGGGCGCTGATATTGTCCAGAACGACATCGGCCAGCGGGGCCAGATCGTCGTGGGTGGCAAGGCCGGTCAGAACGCCAACGGCGCGCATGCCAGCGGCGCGTGCTGCCATCATATCGTGCCGACTGTCGCCCACCATCACAATGGTTTCGGGATCAAGCCCCATGCGGTCGGCAAAGGCCAACAACTGGCCCGCCTGGGGCTTGGCGCCATATCCGCTGTCAAAGCCCGCGATAAAATCGAAAAGATCACCAATGCCAGACTTGGCCAGATGAACCCGCGCGGACGTTTCACCATCATTTGTGACCACACCCAACCGGATGCCTTGCGCCCGAAGACGCCCCAGAAGGGGCACCAGGGGTGTCGCTTCAACCTGCGGCGCATTCGCCGCGGATGCATTCATGCGTGTGATCAGGGCCGACGGGGTGGTTCCCGGCAAATGCGGCAAAAGACGTTCAGCAATTTCGCCGGGGGTTCCTGCAATCACAGGGCTGTCGGGTTTGAATTCCGCGGTGTCGTAGCAATAGCCAACTGCGCGCCCAAGAAGCTCGGCCCGCCTGAGATCTCCGCCCGCCAGATTGAACAGAAGACCGCGTGTCCAGTCCCCCCAGGTTGCGTGGAAATCAAAAAGAGTGCCGTCCTTATCAAAAAGGACCCCAGACGTTCGCAGCAATGACGTTCCTCCCCAGAGAGTCGTTACACCCTAAAACGCGGTGCGCGAAACATAATTACAATTTGTAACACCCGATTGACATATAGATGTTGTTTTTATTGTACACAAGTGTTGGTTGTTTCGCGATGAACGCGCCATGCTCGACAAGCGCTTGTCGTGTTGGTCTATACTACTTAACACAGTTTTGCTGACAATACTGCAAGATTTATTTTTCGCGCTAAAGTTGTTTTTGCAGTTTCGCTGAATGAGATATCGAAAGATCAGGACGCGGGTAAATTTTTCGGGGTAAGTTAGCGGGGATTTTTTCTTTAAATTATTGATTATAAATAGAAAATGCAGATAGCATGTTTCCATATCTGCTGTGCGCTATTGATCGTGGATATGATCCCACCCATCAAAACCAGGCGGTGTTTAATCGGATTCATTTGCGACGCCGATGCCAATGATTTGTGCGCCTTGCCCGTTTATTGAACAGCGCACCCGCACAGTCTGCTTCTCAAATGACGCAGCGCCGGTCTGGGAAAATGAAGATTTTCTGATAACGATATGGTCGGATTGATGGATAGACGCCCCGTGACGAAGCTCTTCTCATACAAAAATCGACCGGTTCATCTTGGGGGATATCCCCTTGAAAAACTGCGGCGGGCTGATCGTGCTGACACATCTGATGTGACACCGATGACGCCCTTGTCTTTTCGCAGGCCCGAAGATCCGCTTAGCATCGTCAACGCGATGCAGGAATATCAGGCCATGCTGGACGCGACGCGGGATGGTCTGATCAAGGCTGAACAAGCTCAAATACCGGCTGATCCGCTTCTACGCGCGCAACATCTGAAGGCTTTTGGGTATTACTGCGATGCCGCGATGGTCGGGATTTGCAGGATCACGCCGGACGACTGGCTGGACCAGCCGATCCGCAACCCTGATATCGACCGGCTGGCCAGTAAAATCGAAACCATGCAGACCAAGACCTTGGCGGCAGGCATCGATGTGATCATGGCGGGTCTAAAGGAGGCGCTGCGCGCGCCACCGCAAGAATGTCGGCATCATACGCATGCTATCGTGTTTCTATACGACCATCCGCGTGCCCCTCGGGCGAATGAGACCGGGGCGGACTGGATCAGGGACGCCCTGCCGCATCGAAGTTGCTTGCGCGCCATGGAAACCGCCGTGACGCTGGCCCATTACATCCGCAGCCTGGGATGGGACGCCCGTGCGCATTCCGAAGCGACAAGCGATATTCATCTGAAAAGGCTTACGGTTCAGGCGGGCCTGGCGACGGTCGATCGGGGTAAACTGATCAATCCATTCGTGGGATCGGATTTTGGGGTGGCTGTCGTGACGACCGCGCTGGCGATCAGCCATGACAAACCCCTGGCCCTCGATCAGAACATCCCGCTTGGGTATAAACTGGGGACAGGCACTTATGGGAAGTCCAAACGCAGCCGCGACCCGTATGCGCGGCGTGATTTCAGGGACGGGCCGCATCCTTTTGAAACCCTGAAACGTGTCGATGATCCTACGACATACATCGACATTGAAAACGTCGCCCGTGTGCCCAAGCGCGCCAATATGTTTGCCCGCGCGTTGTTTGGCGATCTGGGAAAAGCCACGCAAGAGGCCACAAAGAACGGCAATTATGTCAGAAAGTCAGCCTCGGCCTTTGCCTTTCGCCCGACCCTTGGCGCCCTGACGCTGCTGCAGGATGGCGAGGCGGGCGACCGGCATCCGTCAACCGAAGATGCAGATCGAAATGCCGTGAATATCAAGGCCGCGCTTTACTTTCTTGGTGTCGATGCCGTCGGTCTAAGCGCCTGTCCGGAGTGGGCTTACTACAGTCACGATGCCGCGGGGCAATCGATTACGCCCTATCATGAAAACGCCATATCGATGATCATCGACCAGGGGCACGAGACGATGGAGGGCGCCTCGGGCGACGATTGGATCGCCTGTGCGCAGTCGATGCGGGCCTATCTGCGGTTTTCGCTTTTGGGCGGCGTTCTGGCCCAGCACCTGCGTAATCTTGGCTATACCGCGCGCGTCCACAGTGTGATGGATGATGAGGTCCTGCATCCGCCGCTTTTGCTGCTATCCGGTCTGGGCGAGGTCAGCCGCATTGGCGAGGTGATCCTGAACCCCTTTCTTGGACCGCGCCTGAAGTCCGGGGTGGTCACGACCAATATGCCTATGACCCATGACAAACCTATCGATTTCGGTCTTCAGCGCTTTTGCGAGGCCTGCAACAAATGCGCCCGCGAATGTCCTAGCGGGGCGATTACCGCTGGTCCGAAACTGATGTTCAATGGCTATGAAATCTGGAAATCCGACAGCCAGAAATGCACCACCTATCGGGTGGGCCAGAAAAACGGCGCGATGTGCGGGCGCTGTATGAAAACCTGCCCCTGGAACCTTGATGGGTTGTTTGCCGAGGCGCCCTTCCGATGGGCTGCAATGAATATGCCGGGCACGGCCAAGGCGTTGGCCAAGCTTGACGATCTGGCGGGCAATGGTGAAATCAACCCGGTCAAGAAATGGTGGTGGGATCTTGAGATGGTGGACGATGGCCCGTACCGTCCATCGGAACACCCGGTCAATACCCGTCCACTGCAAAAAGAACTGAACCTGCAGTATGAGGATCAGACATTGGCTGTTTACCCGGCGCCGCTTGCCCCGCCGCCCCACGCCTGGCCTTTCCCGATGAACCGCGAGGCCGGGATTCAGGCCTATAAAACCATGATCCCCGCAGAGGAACATAAACGCCGCCGCGCACGGGGGCTACCGCCGGAACATCTTTACACCGCTGATCAGACAAAACCGCCAGTGATGCAGGTGGTCGTGTCGAAGGTCGAACATATGACGGATGCGATCACGAAGTATGAATTCAGTCTGCCTGATGGTGGTGATTTGCCGCCCTTCGATGCTGGTGCGCATATCGATGTGGTTGTAGCACCTGAATTCTTTCGCCAGTATTCGCTGTCTGGTAACCCCGCCGACAGGACAAAATACCAGATCGCTGTCTTGCGAGAGGACACAGGCCGCGGCGGATCAAAACTGATGCACCGGATCTTCGAACGGGGGCGCCGCGTCTTTATCTCTCACCCCATCAATCACTTTCCACTGCACGAAGATGCAGGGTTTTCTTATCTGATGGGCGGCGGCATCGGTGTAACCCCAATGATCGCGATGGCACACAGACTGCATGCGATCGGGGCAGATTTCGCACTGCACTACAGCTGTTCGACCCGACAGGCCGCGGGTTTCATTGAAGATCTTGCAAAGGTGCCATGGGCCGACAAAGTGCACCTGCATATTTCAGGCGAAGGCACACGTGCCGATCTGCCAAACCTGCTGAGATATCGTGAGGGTGATCACATCTATACCTGCGGACCCGAGCCTTACATGACCGCAGTGATGCAAGTCGCGAAGGTGAACGGTTTTCCTGAAAGCACCCGGCATCTGGAGTATTTCACAACCCCCGATGTGCCAGACTACGTCAATAATGATTTCACGCTGCATCTTTCGAAATCAAACAAAACCATCAAAGTCCGCGCGGATCAGGCGGCAACGGATGCACTCATCGCGGCGGGGGTGCAGGTGGATGTCAAATGCTCAGACGGGCTTTGCGGTGTGTGCAAGGGCCGGGTCCTGAGCGGCGCGGTCGAACATCGCGATTTCGTCCTGTCCAACCACGACCGCGAAACGCAGATGATCCTATGTCAGTCGCGGGCTGCCGAGGCTGATGGAGAATTGAAGATCGACCTGTAAAACAGTCAGATCAGATATTCGGAAAATCAAAACCCCCCGTCGATGCGGAGGGTTTGAAGTCAGATCGTGTTACTTCGGCAGCGGTCCGATCATCATGATCATCTGGCGGCCTTCCATTTTTGGCATGTTTTCCACCTTGCCATGATCTTTGGTGTCTTCGGCAACGCGTTCCAGCAACTCGCGGCCAAGGTTCTGGTGGGCCATTTCGCGTCCTCGGAACCGCAGGGTGATCTTGACCTTGTCCCCATTTTCCAGAAACCGAAAGACATTGCGCATTTTGACGTCATAATCGTGTGTATCGGTGTTGGGCCTGAATTTGACCTCTTTCACCTCAATCGTTTTCTGTTTCTTCCGCGCCTCGGATTCACGTTTCTGCTGTTCATATTTGAACTTGCCGAAATCCATGATTTTACACACAGGTGGCGTGGCATTTGGCGAAATCTCAACCAGATCCAGACCGGCCTCATCAGCCATCTGCATTGCTTTTTCGGGCGTGACAACGCCGACGTTTTCACCTTCGGCACCAATAAGACGGATTTCGGGGGCGCGGATGCGTTCATTCACGCGTGGGCCAGTTTCACGCACCGGGGGTGCGTTGTGGGGTCTGCGGGCTATGACAATGTTCCTTCGTCTGTTTTCACAAATTGAACCAAGAAATTAACGCTAAGTGGGCCGTCTTTCAAGCGCAAATGCGGGTCGGCGAAGCTTTGCTTTTTATATCAGCTTGGCATTTTAATTACCTTGAATCTCTGTCATATTACAAAATCAGGATATTGAGTACAAAAAGGGTTGCATTATGCTAAGAGGTCTTCTGATTGCGGTGGTGCTGATCGGCGCTGCGGCTGGTGGATATTATCTGTTCGTCAGTGGAAATCTGCAACAAGCGGCAGAGCAGGCGCGCGAAACGGCCGAAACAGTCAATGAAACGACTGGCGCCGCAGCAGAGAGTGCCGTCGAGACAATGGAGACCGCCCAGGATACTGCAGAAGAAACCATAACCCAGGGTGCCGAAACCGCTGGTCAGGCCATGGAACAGGCTGCCGATACGGCCGAAAATGCGCTTCAGGATGGCATGGCAGCCGCGGAAGACGCGGCAAGTGAACTGGCAGAAGCCGCCCGGCAAAACGGACAGGATGCTATGGAAAACGCAGCTAACGCTGTTGAGGAAAGCCTGGCAGCCCTTGCAGGTGACAGCGCGACCGAACCCGCAGCAGAGCCCGCAGCCCCCGTCGTTCAATCCGAATCCGACGACTCATTGCTGCAGTATTTGACGGTCGAAAACTATGATTTCGACCGGGTCAGCGAAATGATTGACGGATCAGAACTGGCCGACATGCAGAAAACCGGTCTGAAAGTTGCCTTGCAACAGGCTGAAAGCAATGAAGAAACACTGCAAGCCATTCTGGACCGTGTGGGCGAACTGTTAGGACTGCAGGCCGAGTGACATAAAATGGTAGTGTGCCGATGTAGTCGTTCACACTGACCATGGATCATGTTGTCTATGCTATTGGCGACGTTCATGGTCGTGATGACCTACTTGGCGAATTGCACGAACATATTCGTAACCATCATCAGTTGATCTACGGCGATCATGATGCCGAGATTGTCCACCTTGGCGACTATATAGATCGTGGTCCAGATAGTATCCAAGCGATCAACCGGCTTATGGCGGGCCTGCCTGATTTTAAAATAACCTGTCTGTTGGGGAACCATGAGGCGATGATGCTAGAGCGTGATGAAATCGACCTGAATCAAGGGGGATTCACATAGGCTTATTTTGCTGATTCACTGTCGCCGACCACAAGATGGAGGGCGAGCAGTGGGTAAGGCACTTTCGATGGACCTTCGGGAGA
>NZ_JACNMP010000015.1 GCF_017592335.1 Pseudaestuariivita rosea
TTGTGGGACGTGATCCTCAAGCGAGAATTCATAGAACAGCGCAGCTTGTGCTTCCTGTTTCGGTCCCATCATCGCCAATGCCCCCAACCAATAAGGGAATTGAATCAGTCTTGGGCAACGCGATCAATAAGTGTTTTTCAACAAAATACGGCCGATTTTGTTGAAAAACACTTATTGATCGGGTAGTCATTCGCTGATTCATTCCTTTGAGGATTGGAGGGCTGGCTGATAATGGGACCAAAGCAGGAAGCGCAGCGACCACAGTTTTTCTGCCGACATATAGGCTAGCCGCGCTTCCAGAGTGGCCAGAAACCGTTCGTGTTTCTCAATCTTTGTGGTGCGTTTTTTGACCATCCCTTGCTAGATCAAGGGATTGATCAACTCGTTCCGGACCCGCAATTTGCCGTCCTTCAGCTTCTGGCCTTCCACCGCTCTTCCCCTTTTTCTTAGTACATCCGGTGTGTCCAGATGGTATTTTGTTTTGGTTTCTCGCGCCGCTGCAGGAAGGGTGTTTTGTCTTATTTTTCTTGTGTTGTCCTGTAGGGCAATTTCAGTAATGGAGGTGATGCAATCTGGATTGGGCGACAGCATGAATTCGATAGTCATGGTGTTCGTTGGCTTGGTTGGCAACCGCGCAAGAAAAACGCGTCATTTGTTGAGATACCAATGGCGCCACCCTTGCGGGAAGCGATCACAGCTGTCGCACGTATCGGCAAGGCCTATGTTTTGAACCATTATGGCAATCCCTTCAAAACCTCTGACAGTTATCGAAACTGGTTCCGAAAACAATGTGACGAAGCTGGGTTGATGAACTGCTCCGCGCACCGCGTTCGCAAGGCTTTGGCAGAGCTGTTGGCCGAAGAGAGATGCAGCGAACACCAGATCATGGCGGTGCTTTCGCACTCACAACCGACCACATCTTCCATCTATACGAAGGGCGCAGGGCGACGTGCATTGGCTGCCGAAGCAATGCGTTCAATTTCGGGATTCGTATGGTGATGTGGACCACGCCACGTTTCAGTGTGGTCCATAATCAGAAATATCTCTTTATTTTCAAGTAGATAGATTTTGAATGGTGGGTGATGAGAGACTCGAACTCCCGACATCTTCGGTGTAAACGAAGCGCTCTACCAACTGAGCTAATCACCCGACAGGCGTGCTTCTAATAGAAAGCGCGACCAAGATGCAAGTGCTAATCTAATGTGTCGTGGCGTCCGTCGATCACGCGGTGCACGACCCCTTGTCCGCCCGGTAAATCCGAGACCAGACTGATGTCATCCGACAATAGGATCGACCGCAGAAAACGCGATGTCACCCCGTGGGTCACGACAATCGTCGGGCCATCCACCTGATCCAGAAATGCCCTGCAACGGGCCTCTAGCCCGGCAAAGCCTTCGCCGCCCGGCGCCTTGTCGTACCAGCCCAACAGTTGCTGACCAAAGATATCCGGGTTTTCTTCGGCAATTTCAGATCGCAGGCGCCCCTGAAACTGACCCACGTCAATCTCGGTCAGTCGATCATCAGTCTCAATCCGGTCGATCAGCCCCGCCACCGCCAGCGTCGCCGTCTGATAGGCGCGGCCCTGGGGGCTGCTGCAGGCGACAAAATCATCCAGATCCTGCGAGGCCAGCAGATGTTGTTGCCGGATGGCTTGCTCGATCCCCTTATCCGTCAGGGGCGAATTCAACCGACCCTGCATGCGCCCTTCGGCATTCCAGGTGGTTTCACCATGCCGCAGAACATAAATCGGGGGAAAAGATCGCGTGGCCATAGCGTTTCAATACCGCACCATCGCCCGGTGTAAATGGCTTTTTCGCCCTTGCCCTTGCGGCAGCTTCCGACGACGCTGCGGATCATGCAAACCTATAAACAATCCCCGACCGATGACGCCTTTGTTCAGGATCCTTACACTTTCTACGACAAGGCGCGGTCGACCGGGTCGATCTTCTTCTGGGACGACTACGCGATGCCCTGCGTCTGTTCCTATGCCGGTGCCTCTGCCGTTCTGAAAGACCGCCGCTTTGGGCGCGAGGCGCCTGTGGACCAGCGCGCGCCGCGGCCAGATCATCAAGCCGGGTTCTGGGCGGTCGAGGATCATTCGATGCTGGAACTGGAACCGCCGCGGCATACCAAACTGCGCAAACTGGTGCTGCGCGCCTTCACCAGTCGACGGATCAATGATCTGCAGCCGGAAATCACGCAATTGTCGCATGATCTGCTGGATGATGTCCCCTCTAGTCCCTTTGACCTGCTGCCCCGTTTCGCCGAACGTCTGCCGGTCACGATCATCGCCCGTCTGATCGGCGTGCCCGATGACCACGCGCCCCAGCTTTTGGCATGGTCACACGCCATGGTCCGCATGTATCAGGCCAGTCGCACCGAGGCCGATGAACAGGCCGCTGCCCAGGCTGCAACCGACTTTTCCAATATGCTGAAAGACCTGATCGCCGACCGCCGCAAAGCCCCGCGCGATGATCTGCTGAGCGAACTTCTGGCCGCCCGCGATGCAGGCGCGGAACTGTCCGAGGCCGAGGTGATCTCAACCTGCATCCTGCTGCTCAATGCGGGGCATGAGGCCACAGTGCACACCATCGGCAACGGGGTGAAGGCGCTGCTGGAACATGACATGGGCGCACAGTGGCTGACGCCTGACCGAGTCGAGGCGACGGTCGAGGAAATCCTGCGCTACGACCCGCCGCTGCACCTGTTCACCCGGTGGGTTTATGAGGACACAGAGGTCATGGGCCATCAGTTCCACAAAGGTGATCAGGTCGCCGTTCTGTTGGGCGCTGCCAACCGCGATCCCGGCCGGTGGGAGGACCCGCATCAGTTCCGTCCAAACCGCCCTGTGCAAACGCACACCAGCTTCGGCGCCGGCATCCACTTCTGCCTCGGCGCCCCCCTGGCCCGGCTGGAACTGCAAATCGCCCTGCCCATCCTGTTCACACACCTGCCTAATCTGCATCTCACAGAACCACCCCAATACGCCAACAGCTTCCACTTCCACGGCCTGGAACAATTAATGATCAGCGTATAGTCGCCGCACACCCATTATCTGTTGGCCACGTTCGATATATTTTTTCAGATTAAGTATATGAAATATAATATAATTTATTCAGCAAAAGTACTATCTCAACCCCAAAATAAAAAACAGAACCTAGCAATCAGCCTGCCCAACAAACGACATTTTTCAACCATCACAAGACCCACGGAAAAACATATGAGGTTCTTATGAAATTCACCCCCCGTTTGGCTATCGCCCTTTTCGGATTTGCTGGCCTGGCCGCGTGTTCCAATTCAGAGAGCGATAACACACCACCACTTCCCAAGGAAACACAGGTGGCCGCGTTCAAACAATGCTCGGCGGAATTGAACATACCCCTGCAATTGCAGTATCTGGATCGACGCGGCGGAGGAGTTCACATATTCATGGTGAACGGCAACGGTGTTACACTGGCCGACGCACGCAGCATGAACAAATGTGCCCGGGCTAAACTATCGGATGCTTAGACCTAAGGCGTGACACCCAATGCGTGCCCGTGCAGTACAAATGTCCGGGCATGTTATTGTTGATCTTTAACTGACTATTTTTACACTTTGTCTCACAAGCGCTGTTGGGAGAAGCTGATCGGTAATCAGACAGCATGTTAGGTCAAAAGACACTAGCTTTAGAAGACCGGTTCCCAAACCCTCAGTCATAAAATCCGCCGCCGATCATGATGTCGACGTCTTTGTCCCAGGCGTCGTGGTGCAGCAGGCCGAAGGACGTTGTCACCTCTTTCCCGTCGTCATACTTCAGCTGGATGGTATTACCATCGATGCGATACCAGCCCTGTGCGTCGTCTGACCCGCTGCCTGTCGCGGTCGTATTGCCCACCGACCCGCCGATGGCGACGGTCGTGTTGTTCGAAAACCGCCCGTCCCGCTCAAAACACCAGGCATTGATCGCAAAGGACGACGTCTGCGCAGCAAAGCCCAACGTGTACCCCCGCGATGAACTATAGCACCCATCAATCCGCATATCATCCTGCGCCGGTTCAACCGGGATCGTCAGGTAATAGTCCTGATATGCGTTACTGCCAGCCCATTTGACTTCAAGGTCGCCACCTTTCACACGCCACTGGCCCCAACCGTTTTCAGCCGCGCGGCGGGCTGCGGTCGCGCCTTGGGCAAAAGCGGGGCCGGGTTTTGTCGTCGCGCTCTTGTCGTGGAACGTCACAACCGCGTACTGCTGCGCCTCATACCCGCTGACACCCGGCTGAAAGTCACCGATGTACCATAGCTGTTGAAATCCGTCCGGCTCGGCCCCCTTGGAAAAAGCCGGGCTGCCCGAGGGGCGCCGGACATCGCGCAAAGCGCGCGGCGCGTTTTCACAAATCGACTTCGCCAGACCGGAACCGTGCACCTCTTGCGTGACAGGACCACTGTCCATGTCAACGGGCCAGCTAAACTCAAAGCGACGGATCTGCAGTTGGTCAGAACAAGCTGTAATGATCGACGCACGGTTGTCACGGACCAATCGGCTGACGATTGCCACGCCATCGACGCCAAATTCCACACCGTCCAGCATTCTGGCATCACCGATTGTTTTCTGAATTTTAACACCTTCTGACGGATTATCCTCAATCCGTTCGATCCAGGTTTCCAGGCTTTTGCCCCGACGGCTTTCCCATGGCCATGTGCGAACGACAACCTGATCGCCCCGCACCGTCTTTCGCAGCACGATCTGATCCCCATCGGCGGTGGCGGTCCATCCATTACGCTTCGAAATCGCCTCCATATCCGCCGCCAATATCGCCGGCGTAGAAAGCAGCGCGAAAGACGCGACGGCACCCAAAAGACTGTTAAAATTCAGCATCAATCCATCCTGACAATTGTAAATAAAATCACCTGTAATTGTGCCACATCAAGAACATTGCAGCCAGAGTTTCGAAACAATCGGCCAGATCATGCCGGTTATCCGATCGGCAAAAAAGCCGCAAAGCCCGCGCCAACCGACTTGCACAGCCCTGCCCATTCGGTCTTGATGCGGGCAAGCGCCCTGTATTCGAACCAGACGGAGTTTTCCATGTGGACTGACCTGAAAGCCCACCATCAGACCGTGGCCAACCGCCCGATCCTTGATCTTTTTGATGACACACGGGCCGCGGAATTCTCGGCCCGGTTCGACGGGTTGCTGTTTGATTATTCGAAAACCAACATTGACGATAAGGCGCTGAAATTACTGGTCGAACTGGCAGTCGCGACGGGGGTTATGGCCAAACGCCACGCGATGTTCGACGGTGACAAGATCAATGAAACCGAAGGCCGCGCCGTGCTGCACACCGCCCTGCGCAATCTGGACGCGCGGCCTGTCATGGTCGATGGGCAGGACGTGATGCCCGCCGTTCTGGGCACCCTGTCGCGGATGCAGGATTTTGCCAAAGCCGTCCGGTCCGGCAGCTTTCAGGGCCAGGGCGGTGCGATCACCGATGTGGTCAACATCGGCATCGGCGGATCAGATCTGGGTCCCGCCATGGCGACGCTGGCGCTGGCACCCTATCACGACGGCCCACGCTGCCATTTTGTCAGCAATGTCGATGGCGCGCATATCGCGGACACTCTGCACGGGCTTGACCCCAAAACGACCCTTGTGATCGTTGCGTCGAAAACCTTCACTACGATCGAGACGATGACCAACGCCCGCACCGCCCGCGACTGGATGGCAGGTCAGGTGACCAACCCCGCCGACCAGTTCGCCGCACTGTCGTCGGCACAGGATAAGACGGCCGATTTCGGCATCGACCCCGCCCGCGTCTTCGGGTTCGAAGACTGGGTGGGCGGGCGTTATTCGATGTGGGGGCCGATCGGGCTTAGCCTGATGATCGCTATCGGTCCCGACCAGTTCCGCCGCTTTCTGCAGGGCGCGCAGGCGATGGACCGGCATTTTGAAACGGCGCATCTGTCCGAAAACCTGCCCGTGCTGCTGGCGCTGGTGGGTATCTGGCACAACCAGATCTGCGGGTATGCGACGCGCGCCGTTCTACCCTATGACCAACGTCTGGCCCGCCTGCCCGCCTATCTGCAGCAGCTGGAAATGGAATCAAACGGCAAATCCGTCGCCATGGACGGCAGCAGCCTGGACATGCACAGCGGCCCGATTGTCTGGGGCGAACCGGGCACCAACGGACAGCACGCGTTTTATCAGTTGCTGCACCAGGGCACGCGGGTGATCCCTTGCGAATTTCTGGTGGCCGCGCGCGGGCATGAAGCTGACTTGCCCCACCACCATCAACTGCTGGTCGCCAATTGCCTGGCCCAGTCCGAGGCCCTGATGCGCGGCAGGTCCCTGGAGGAGGCCCGCAAAATCATGGCTGACAAAGGGCTGCAAGGCGCCGAACTGGACCGCCAGGCGCGCCACCGCGTCTTTGCCGGAAACCGCCCCTCGACCACCCTCGCCTATGACCAACTGACACCCTATGTGCTGGGCCAGATCATCGCGCTTTATGAACACCGCGTCTTTGTCGAAGGCGCCATTCTGGGCATCAATTCCTATGACCAATGGGGCGTCGAATTGGGCAAGGAACTGGCAACCGCCCTTGGCCCGATCCTGGCGGGCGATCAACCTGCGGCAGGCAAAGATGGCTCAACCAGGATGCTTGTAGACTTTATGACGCAGTCAACCGACAGAAGATAAAAACGCATTGCGCCAACACATAGCTTTATTTAGCAAATCAGCACGAAAAACATCTGCCAAGGTATTGTTAGAAAATGATGAATAATATTCTGAATTCAGTCATCTCTGTATTCACAAGCGCAACAATCGCGGCGGCATCGCCGCTTCATCCCGAATGGTCACAGCCAGAGACTCTGACGCCCACACCAGTGAATGAAGTCCAGATCCCACTGGGTGAGGATTATGAAGTCGCCGGCATAAACTGGAGCCGCAACGGCGAAACGCTGATCTTTTATCGCGTGGTTCAGATCGACGGTAGAACAGCCATTTGCGGCGCATTCTTTTCCAAAGGCCCGGTGCCCGGCATCGTCCAGCGTGATCTGTTGAAAACCGCGCGAATTCGGTCTGGTAATACGTTGCTCAGAACAAATCTGATATATTTCAAAAAGCTGGATCCCGAAGTTGACACGACTGAGACCGCCAAGCTGGATTGCCGTTTTTCCCGCAAAGCCTGGCGTGCCTCTTACGCGAACAATCTTAGCCTGAAGATTCGCAGCGGGACGTATGAATACTGACCCAGCATCGATCTTGCTTTAGACAACTGGACAGTTGAGTATTTGAGCCAAGAAGAAGAAGTTTATTGCGCTTCATTGGGCTTCGCCCGTTCGGGCCTGAAACGCTCCACTGGAGCGTTTCCAGCACGGCCCTAACCCTTCTTCTTGGCAAAAATACTCAAACCCCGTTCAACTCAACTACAGACCGCTGTTCATATGATGGCTGTCTAGGCCGAACAGCTGGCCCCGCCCAGAACACAGAACTTTGCGCAATGCGGGTGGTTCAGCGCCACGTCGCGTTCGGCCTCGGCCAGGGTCTGCCCCAGCTCAAATTCCGGCGCATAGGGCAGCAGGGTGCAGGCTAGAACGGCGAGTTTTTCCTCGCCCTTGCGCTTGACCACCATGCGCGACGACGAACACATCACACTGTCGGGTGACTTGCCCAGAATGCCCCAGCAGGCGGTCGTGATTTCGGGCACTTCGATCCGTTCATCCATTTCGGGGAACAGCACCGTTTCGGCCGGATCGAAAGCATCGATCGCAAACCCGTGCTGCGCATAAAAACCAGCGTATCCCTGACGGCTTTCAGCGTCCGTATCGCCCCAGACAGTCCGCCCCGCGACGGCCATCTTCAGCCCGTTGTCGCGCAGCCATTTCATGCCTGCCAACGTCTTGTCAAAGGCCCCTGCCCCGCGTTCTTCATCATGCAGATCGGCGCGGAAATGATCGACGGAAATCCGCAAGGTCAGCTTACCGGGAAAATCCGCATTCAGTTCAACCAGCCCCGCCTGAACCGTTTTCCGCATCATAGGCCGCATCGCATTCGTCAGGATCAGCACCTCATACCCGCGCTCCAGCGACGCGCGCGCCATGTCGATCATCTGCGGGTTCATGAACGGCTCGCCGCCGGTAAAGGCGATCTCACGCACGCCCCAAGCGCGATCTTCAAGCTGATCAACGTAATCACGCACCTCATCCGCGGTGATGTAAACCAGCGCATCATTGGTGGGCGAACTTTCGATGTAACAATTCACACAGGTGATGTTGCACAGCGTGCCCGTGTTGAACCAAAGGGTCTGCGGATTGGTCAAAGACACGGTCGCACGTTCTTCCCCCTTTGCCGTCCATTTGGGGTCTTCGAACTTGCCTATATTGGCACTAACGGTGTCTTTCATCGTATCCTCACTAACGCTTCCCGTTTTGCTACGCGGCTGAAAATCGATTGAAAAGACATCGCTGGCGGGTTGACGCCATTGTGAAGCATAAAAGCAATGCTAGACTAGCGCGGCAGATCGGTCTATTCCGGCCGATGTTATCGCTAACACGGAACAGGAGCCCAAACATGGTTTCGCGCGTCATACCCGTTGATCCCTTTGATCTGGTCATTTTCGGCGGCACAGGCGATCTGGCGCGACGCAAGATCCTGCCCGGGCTCTTTCGCCGGTTCTGCGCGGGCCAGATGCCCGATGACGCGCGGATCATCGGGGCCGCGCGATCTGATATGGATGACGCGGGCTATCGCGATATGGTGCGCAAGGCAATTGTCGAATTCGCGGGCAAGCTGGCCTGTGAGGATGGCACGATGAACGGCTTTCTGGACAAACTGCATTACGTGCCCATCGACGCGCGGGGCGAAGCGGGCTGGGCCGATCTGGCCAAACTGGTCCGCGGCGATGTGATCCGGGCCTATTACTTCTCGGTCGGGCCGGGGCTGTTTGGCGATCTGGCCGAGCGGCTGACCAAACACGGGCTGACGGATGACACCGTGCGGATCGTCGTGGAAAAGCCTTTCGGCCGCGATCTGGCCTCGGCCAAAGCGCTGAACCGCGATCTGGCCGCACATTTCGACGAAAGCCAGATTTATCGGATCGACCATTATCTGGGCAAGGAAACCGTGCAAAATCTGATGGCCGTGCGGTTCGGGAATATGCTGTTCGAGCCGCTTTGGAACAGTCAGTATATCGACCATATCCAGATTACAGTCGCCGAAACGGTGGGCGTCGGCGGACGTGGTGGTTATTACGACAAATCCGGCGCGATGCGCGATATGGTGCAAAACCACCTGATGCAGCTTTTGTGCCTGATCGCGATGGAACCGCCCAGCAAATTTGACCCCGACGCTGTTCGCGACGAAAAGCTAAAGGTGATCCGCGCGCTGGACCCGGTGGACCACCACCACATCGTGCGCGGGCAGTATGGCGCGGGACCCGATGGCGCAGATTATCGCACCGATGCCGAAAACCCCCGCAGCTTCACCGAAAGCTTCATCGCCATGCGCCTGCATATCAGCAACTGGCGGTGGGCGGGTACTCCGTTCTATCTGCGCACCGGCAAACGGATGAAGGCCCGCAGTTCCGAAATTACCGTGGTCTTCAAGGATGCGCCCCATTCGATTTTCGATGCCGAGGCCGGACGCCATCGCAACATGCTGTCGATCCAGTTGCAACCGAACGAAGGCATGACGCTGGATGTCACGATCAAGGAACCAGGTCCGGGCGGTATGCGCCTGGTCGACGTGCCGCTGGACATGACCTTTGCCGATGCCCTTGGCCCCGATGCCGAAGAGGTCCCCGATGCCTATGAACGGCTGATCATGGACGTGATCCGCGGCAACCAGACCCTGTTCATGCGCGGGGACGAGGTTGAGGCCGCCTGGGCCTGGACCGACCCCGTGATCGCCGAATGGGAGGCCCGCAACGACGTGCCCAAACCCTATGACCCCGGCAGCACCGGCCCCGACGACGCCCTGATGCTGATGCACCGCGACGGCCGCCGATGGCGGGATATCAGAACATGAGGCATCCTGCGGCGGTCAGCCGGCGCATAGAAAATGAAGGAAAACGCCATGGAATTCATCGAATATCCCGACCGTGAGATGATGATGATCGATCTGGGCAACAAGCTGGCCGGAGAGATCAAGAACTGTCTGCTGAACCACGAATGGTCGTCCTTTGCCGTTCCGGGCGGCACGACGCCGGGGCCGGTGTTTGACGTGCTGTGCGCCGCTGATCTGGATTGGAGCCGGGTGCATATCATGCTGACCGACGAACGATGGGTGCCCGAGGATCACGAACGCTCAAACACCCGCCTTTTGCGCGAACGGCTGCTGGTCGACCGCGCGGCGGATGCGAAATATATTCCGCTTTATGCCAAGGCCGACACGCCCGAAGACGTGCTGCCGGAACTTGAAGCCGTCATCGCGCCGGAACTGCCCCTGTCCGTCGTCCTATTGGGCATGGGGGCCGATATGCACACGGCCTCGCTTTTTCCGGGCGCCGACAGGCTGCAGGATGCCATGGCGGATAATGCGCCGATCCTGATGCCCATGCGCGCGCCCGGCGCACCGGAACCCCGCGTGACGCTGACCGCCCGTGTGTTGAAAGACGCGATGTCCAAGCACATTCTGATCACCGGCACAGAAAAACGCGCAGCACTGGAACGGGCACGACATATGTCGCTCTCTGACGCCCCCGTTGCCGCGATTTTGTCAGGCGCTCAGGTGCACTGGGCCGAATAGCTGTCTTCAATACTGCACCGTAAAGCGGCACGGCCCGGTGGTGCCCACCGGGCGTATCAGGTCGTTCAGACCACGGGTGCCGACCGTCACACCAGAAACGACATCACATGTCGCGCGCGGGCAATCGTGGCGTCGCGGATGTCGTAATCCTAACGCAGCAGGAATAAGGAGGCGCCGCCATGAAAACCACCACCCGTGTTGCCGTGATCGGCGGAGGCGTCGTTGGATGTTCGGTGCTCTATCACCTGACCAAACTGGGCTGGACCGACGTGATGCTGCTGGAACGTTCGGAACTGACCAGCGGATCGACCTGGCACGCGGCGGGCGGATTTCACACGCTGAACGGCGACACCAACATGGCCGCGCTTCAGGGCTATACCATCCGCCTGTATCGTGAGCTGGAAGAAATCACCGGCATGTCCTGCGGCCTGCACCATGTGGGCGGCGTGACGCTGGCCGACAATCAGGACCGCTTTGATATGCTGGTCGCGGAACGCGCCAAGCACCGTTACATGGGTCTGGAAACCGAAATCGTCAGCCCGGAAGAGATCGCCAAAATCGCGCCGATCACCAATCTGGATGGCATCGTAGGCGGGTTGTTCGACCCACTGGATGGTCACCTTGACCCGTCGGGCACGACCCACGCCTATGCCAAGGCTGCGCGCATGAACGGCGCGCAGATCGAACTGCACTGCAAGGTCATCGAGACCAACCAGCGCCCCGACGGCACCTGGGATGTGGTCACAGATAAGGGCACGATCCACGCCGAACATATCGTCAACGCCGCAGGCCTTTGGGCGCGCGAAGTCGGTGCAATGGCGGGCATCTATTTCCCGCTGCACCCGATGGAGCACCAGTATCTGGTGACTGACGATATCCCCGAAATCTATGAACGCGACAGTGAACACCCCCATGTGATGGACCCCGCCGGCGAAAGCTATCTGCGGCAAGAGGGGCGCGGTCTGTGCATCGGGTTCTACGAACAACCGTGCGAACCCTGGGCGGTCGATGGCACCCCCTGGGATTTCGGGCACGAACTGCTGAATGACAAACTGGAAAAGGTCGAAGACAGCATCGAATTTGCCTATAACCGCTTCCCTGTCCTGGGGCGTGCGGGCGTCAAATCGGTGATCAACGGCCCCTTCACCTTTGCGCCCGACGGCAACCCCCTGGTCGGCCCTGTGCCCGGCATGCGCAACTATTGGTCGGCCTGCGCGGTCATGGCGGGCTTCAGTCAGGGCGGCGGCGTGGGTCTGACGCTGGCGCAATGGATGGTCGAGGGCGAGCCCGAACGTGACGTCTTTGCCATGGATTGCGCCCGCTTTGGTCAGTGGATCACCCCCGGCTACACGCGGCCCAAGGTGATCGAGAATTATCAGCGCCGCTTTTCCGTCACCTACCCCAACGAAGAACTGCCCGCCGCGCGGCCGTTCCAGACGACCCCGATGTACGACATCTTTGATCAGATGGGCGCGGTCTGGGGCCACCAGTTCGGGCTTGAGGTGCCGAATTACTTCGCCGCCCCTGGCGAAGAACGCTATGAAACCCCCAGCTTCCGCCGCTCAAACGCGTGGGAGGCGACTAAGCGCGAAGTCCGCGCCGTGCGCACCTCGATCGGGATAAACGAGGTCCACAACTTCGGCAAATTCCGCATCACGGGCGCAGGCGCGCGCGACTGGCTGGACCGGATCATGGCAGGCCGCATCCCACAGCCCGGCCGGATGAGCCTGACCCCCATGCTGTCCCCCAAGGGCCGCCTGATCGGGGATTTCACGATCAGCTGCCTTGGCGAGGATGAATTCCAGCTGACCGCCAGCTACGGCGCGCAGGATTTCCACCACCGCTGGTTCCTGCAGCATTCGGAAGACGGTGTGAAGATTGAAAATATCAGCAATCAGCGCACCGGCTTTCAGATCGCCGGGCCAAATGCGGCCAAGCTGCTGCAATCCTGCACCCGGCAGGATGTCAGCGACATGCGGTTTATGGATGTGCGCCGGATGACCGTGGGCATGACAGACTGCATCGTCCAGCGCGTCAGTTATACGGGCGATCTGGGGTTTGAGATCTATTGCGATGTCATGAGCCAGCGCAGCCTGTGGCACACGCTTTGGGACGCAGGTCAGGCGTTCGACATCAAACCCTTTGGCATGCGCGCGATGATGTCCCTGCGGCTGGATAAATTCTTCGGGTCCTGGCTGAGAGAGTTTTCCCCCGACTACACGGCTGCGGAAACCGGACTGGACCGCTTTATCAGCTTCAAGAAAAACGTCGATTTCATCGGACGGGACGCGGCCGAGATCGAACGCGCCACTCCCCCTGCCCGCAAACTTTGCGCGTTCGAGGTCGATGCCGAGGACGCCGATGTGGTGGCCTACGAGCCGATTTTCCTGGATGGCCAGGTCGCGGGTTTCTGCACCTCGGGCGGCTATGCCCATTGGCCGGAAAAATCCATCGCAATGGGCTTCGTGCCCTGGGACCGGGCCGAAGCGGGCCTGAAAGCGCAGATCGAAATCCTGGGCCAGATGCGCGACGCCACCCTGATCACCGACCCCCTGTTCGATGCCGACGGCGCGCGCATGCGGGGCGCCCTTTAAAGCATGGTGCGCAAAAGTGGATACCGGTTTTGCGCCTAAAAACATGCGAAAAGCGCTGCGCGCGTTGCCTTCGGCAATTGAGTATTTGAGGAACAATAAAGGGCTGACCGTCTTTTATTGTTCCTCAAATACTCATTGACCGAACTTTCAGTGCATGACCTTGGTTGCAGTTGAAGTCCTTCCGGTCCAGTTACAGCCCGAATAACTGTCAGCGAAGATTGGTTTGGTTCATGCGAAAATTCATAAGTAATCAGACCCAATCATTGTACCAGAGGTCCCGGATCAAGTCCGGGACTGTGCCGCTCAAACCAGTTCGCCCTTGCTGAGCCGGTCCAGGAACGCATCGCCCTCGGCCAGAACGGTGTCGCGGCGGTCTTTGTCCATGCGGTCCCAGGTGCGGTACATCTGGGCCATGCGGGGGTTGCCTTCGAACCGGTCACGGTGGCGGTTCAGGAAATTCCAGTAGAGTAGGTTGAAGGGGCACGCTTTTTCCCCCGTCTTGGCACTGACCGAATAGTGGCACGACTTGCAGTAATCCGACATCTTGTTGATATACGCCCCGCTGGACACATAGGGTTTCGATGCCACGATACCGCCGTCGGCAAACTGGCTCATCCCTACTGTGTTCGGCGCCTCGACCCATTCATAGGCGTCGGCGTAGACGGCCAGGTACCATTCGTGCACTTCAGTCGGGTTGACCCCGGCCAGCAGGGCAAAATTCCCCGTCACCATCAGGCGCTGGATGTGGTGGGCATAGGCCTCCTCCCGCGTCTGTTGCACCGCCTTAGCGATGCAGTTCATCCGCGTCTCGGCCCCCCAATAGAAATCGGGCAAACCGCGCTGGTGGTTCAGTGCGTTGCGGCGCGGGTAGTCGGGGCCTTCCAGAAAATAGATACCGCGGATGTACTCGCGCCAGCCGATGATCTGGCGAATGAACCCTTCGACCGCGTTGATCGGCGCATCGCCCGCCTGATAGGCCTCTTCGGCGGCCCGGCAGACCTCAAGCGGGTCCAGCAGCCCCGCGTTCAGGTAAAACGAGATCAGCCCGTGATACAGGAACCGGTTGTCGTTCATCATCGCATCCTGAAAATCGCCAAACTTGGGCAGAGCGTTTTTGATGAAATGGGTCAGCTGCCGCCGCGCCTGCCCCTGATCGGTGGCAAACCAGAACGGCCGCAGGTCGCCGAAAGAATTGCCAAAGCGCGCCTCGACAAGGTCCAGAACCTGTTCGACCGTGTTGTCGGGCGTGAACTGCATCGGACCGCCAAAATCAACCTCATCCGGGGCGGGTTTGCGGTTGTCGTGGTCATAGTTCCACTTGCCGCCCTCGGGCTTGTCGCCATCCATCAACAGACCCGTCTTGCGGCGCATGTCGCGGTAAAAATACTCCATCCGCAACTGCTTGCGCCCGTCGGCCCAGTCCTCAAACTCCTTATGCGAGGCGATGAACCGCGTGTCCTGAAACTGGTGCACCGGGATCGGCATATCCTCAAGGGCCGAGATCAGCCGCCATTCGCCCGGCTCGGTCGCCAGCACTTCCTTTGCGTCATATTCATCGGCCCGGCGCAGCAATTCGCCGGGGATCGACTGGCTGTTGTTGTCGTCGTCCAACCGGCTATAGGCCACCTGCCAGCCGTCATCGCGCAACCGGTCTGCGAATTTGCGCATGGCGGCGAAAAGAAAGGCGATTTTCTTGGGGTGGTGGCGCACATAGCTGGCCTCGTCCATCACCTCGGCCATGACGACGACATCGGACTTATCGGCCTCGCGCAGCGCCGCGATATCGGTCGACAGCTGATCGCCCAGAACCAGAACCAAACGCGTCACCACGGCACCTCTTTTCCCGCCCAGTCAAAGAACCCGCCGGTCTGATCCGTCGTCAGGCCGTCCAACACCCGCAACAGGTTCTGCGCCGCTTCTTCCGGCGGCACGGTCTTGTGTCGGCCCGCGTATTTTTCGGTGAACTTCGTGGCGACCGTTCCGGGGTGCATCGTGACACAGATCGCCTGTTTGTGCGTGCGCCCCAGTTCGACCGCGCCGGTGTGGATCACCTGGTTCAGCGCCGCCTTGGCGGTACGATAGGAATACCAACCGCCCAGGCTGTTATCGCCGATCGATCCCACCCGCGCCGACATCGCCGCAAAAACCGCCCGCCGGTCGCGCGGCAACAACCGAAGGCCATGCTTCATCACCAGCGCAGGACCCACAGCATTCAACCGAAACTGATCCATCATCGCCTGCGCGCTCAGCGCCTTGATCGTCTTTTCCGGCTCGGCCCCGTCAATTTCCAACACGCCCGTCACCACAAAGATCAGATCATATGGCCCGGTCAGCAAGCCCAGGGCCGCCTCAACCGATGCCTCATCCGTCACATCCAGCCCATCGCCGGACCGCGATAAACCCGTGACGGCAACGCCCCGCGCCTCAAGCACTGCGACCAAAGCCCGCCCGATCCCGCCGCTACTGCCGATAATCAATGCCTTTTCCATGACACCCCCAAATAGCGGGCTTAAGACGAAAAACCACCTTCTTCTTGGCCTAAATACTCAAACGCACGGTACGCGCGCATTCCGCTCTTTCCATTTGGAAAAACGCAGGTATAGTGCCGCGCATGTTGAGCACACCACATATCGCCACCCGCGCCGCCGCGGCACTTGGCCTGCTCCTTCTCCTTAGCCGCCCTTGAGCGTGCCTTTCGGCGCGACCGCTCAGGGGTGACAGCGCGCCAATCATAAAGCTAAGGAACATTCAGGAATAACGACCATGACACAGACCGACCAAGATCGCGTGATGATCTTTGACACCACCCTGCGCGACGGCGAACAAAGCCCCGGCGCGACCATGACCCACGGCGAAAAACTGGAAATCGCAGGCCTTTTGGACGATATGGGCGTCGATATCATCGAAGCGGGCTTTCCCATCGCATCCGAAGGCGATTTTGCCGCCGTCACAGAAATCGCCAAAAGTGCGAAAAACGCCACGATCTGCGGCCTGTCGCGCGCCAATTTCAAGGATATCGACCGCTGTTGGCAGGCGGTGAAACACGCCAAATCCCCCCGCATCCACACTTTCATCGGCACCTCGCCCCTGCACCGCGCCATCCCGAACCTGACACAGGATGAAATGGCCGAACGCATCCATGATTGCGTCACCCATGCCCGTAACCTCTGCGACAACGTGCAGTGGTCCAGCATGGATGCCACCCGCACCGAATGGGATTTTCTGAAGCGCACGGTCGACATCGCCATCAAGGCGGGCGCGACGACGATCAACATCCCCGATACCGTGGGCTATACCGAACCTGCGGAATCCGCCGATCTGATCAAACGCCTGATTGCCGAGGTCGAAAATGCCGACACGGTGATCTTTTCGACCCATTGCCACAACGACCTGGGTATGGCGACGGCCAATAGTCTGGCGGCCGTCAACGGCGGCGCACGGCAGATCGAATGCACGATCAACGGTCTGGGCGAACGCGCGGGTAACACCGCGCTGGAAGAAGTCGTGATGGCCCTGCGCGTGCGCCATGATATCATGCCGTTCGACACCCGCATTGACACTACCAAAATCATGAACATCTCGCGCCGGGTGGCGACAGTTTCCGGCTTTCCGGTGCAGTTCAACAAGGCCATCGTCGGCAAGAATGCCTTCGCCCACGAAAGCGGCATCCATCAGGATGGCATGCTGAAAAACCGCGAAACATTTGAGGTCATGCGCCCCGAAGATGTCGGCCTGTCCGGCACATCCCTGCCCCTTGGCAAACATTCCGGCCGCGCGGCCCTGCGTGACAAGCTGGAAAAACTGGGCTTTGAGATGGGCGATAATGAGCTGAAGGATATCTTTGTTCGGTTCAAAGCACTGGCTGACCGCAAAAAAGAAGTCTTCGACGAAGACCTGATCGCCCTGATCCGGGATGAGGAAACCAATACAGCTCACGACCGGCTGCAACTGAAATCCCTGCGTGTCATCTGCGGCACCGACGGCCCGCAAGAGGCACAGCTGACCATGACCATCGACGGCACAGAACATCAGGTCACCGCGACGGGCGATGGCCCCGTTGACGCGACCTTCAACGCGGTCAAGGAACTCTTCCCGCACACCGCACGGCTGCAGCTTTACCAGGTCCACGCCGTGACCGAAGGCACCGACGCCCAGGCCACCGTCAGCGTCCGGATGGAGGAAGCAGGCAAGATCGTCACGGGTCAATCAGCCGACACCGACACCGTCGTCGCCTCAGCCCGCGCCTATATCAATGCCCTGAACCGCCTGCTGGTCCGCCGCGAAAAAGGCAAACCCGACGAAGACATCAAAACCGTCACCTACAAAGACGCGGGATAGTCCTTCTTCTTGGCCCATACACTCCAGGGGTGAGGGCCGTCCGGCCCGAGGGGGCAGCGCCCCCTTACCGCACGAAGTGCCAAAGGACGCGCGCGCAACAGCGCGCTCCTTTGGACTAAGATCATCGAACTTCTACAACCACATCAGAAGACAGCCGCCAGCTGTAACTCATCTTCTTTTTCCAACTTCTCAATATGTACGTCCAAATCCCGTCCAAAAGTGTCATCAATCCAATGCTCAAAAGCAAGACGCCATGGGGTATTAACGGCATGATATATCTCAGTAATTCTTCTCTTATTCTCCAAATCTGCAATCAGTATCTCTTTCATGTAAACCTTGGTAAACTGCTCTGTCTCATGGACCACCCTAAGGCGAAATCTGACATAATTTGGCTCTGAAATATCCTCGACGAAGTATTCCTCTTCAATGGTGGCACCTGTTGGTATTAAAAACTTTACTTCAAAATGCGACGAACCCGGTTTCAGGTTCTCGGCCGATACGATCTTGCCGCGAACATAAAGGCTTTCGCTATCAGGCGTCGGATAAAAAGCGCACCAGAGACGTTCTGCCGACACAGTCGTCGTCGCCGATCCCTTTAAAGTGTATTTCTTAATGTAAAGATATTTGTCGGACCATAATCCATAAATCACGTAGAGACCTAAGATCAATGTGATCGGGATCGAGATAATAAGCACAAGAACCTCTTGTCCAATTAGATACTTTATCATTTGGACAGGAAGCAAAATATCAAAGAGGCAAATTGAGATAAGAAGGATACTGGCAATTTCGGCATTAAGCCTACCTAAGGCACCCCCTACTAAAGGTATAAGAAGTAAATAACCGCCCATCACGATCGAAAACAAAACACCAGTGGAAATCTCAAACGATATCGTTCCAAACAGAGTAATATGACCTGAAATTGTATCTGCATTAACATTAATAATATAACCGGTGAGAATTAACGCAAAGGCCGTCAGAGCAATACGACGACGGTTTCTATGTAATGTGCGCAATATTTTCTTAATCATTATAAACGCTTCACTCATTTCACATGAAGTTCATACAACCATAAAATGTGTCAAAATTATATCAGCCTGTGTATTGCAGCGCTTATTCAGGTCACGCCACCTTCAGAACGATCTTCCCGATATGGCCTGAGCTTTCCATGCGTTCGTGCGCGGCCGAGGCCTGAGCCAACGCAAATTCGCTGTCCATCACCGGCGCAACCGCGCCGCTGTCCAGCAGCGGCCAGACGTGTTCGCGCAGCGCCTCGGCAATGCGCGCCTTGGCCAGATCGCTTTGCGGGCGCAGGGTGGACCCGGTGATCGTCAGGCGCCGCATCATCACGGGGGCAAAGTTCAACTCAACCTTAGGCCCCTGCAAAAAGGCAATTTGCACCAGCCGCCCGTCATCAGCCAGCGCGCGAATATTGCGGGGCAGGTAATCGCCGCCGACCATATCCAGGATCAGGTTTGCGCCGCCCTCGGCCCGCAGAACCTCAACAAAATCCTCATCGCGGTAATTGATCGCCCGCTCGGCCCCCAGCTTCACACAGGCCGCGCATTTCTCATCCGATCCCGCCGTCGCAAAAACCCGCGCGCCAAAGTGGTGCGCCAGTTGAATGGCGGTCGTCCCGATCCCGCTGGACCCACCGTGGACCAAAAACCGTTCCCCCGCCGTCAGACCACCCCGCTGAAAGACGTTCGACCAAACGGTAAAGAATGTCTCGGGCAGACACGCGGCCTGATCCAGCGACATACCCTGCGGCACCGGCAAACAATGCGCGGCGGGTGTCGTGACATAGTCCGCATAGCCCCCGCCGGGCAACAGCGCGCAGACCTGATCGCCCACGGCCCAATCGGTGACACCCGGCCCGATGGCCTCAATCACGCCCGCACCTTCCAGCCCCGGCAGATCGCTGGCCGTGGGGGGCGGCGCGTAAAGCCCCGCGCGCTGCAAGGCATCGGGGCGGTTCACCCCAGCATAGGCCAGCTTGATCAGCACCTCGCCATGGGTCGGATTGGGCACAGGGCGCTTGCAAAGCTCCAGAACCTCGGGGCCGCCGGGTTTGATGATTTCGACAGCCTGCATGGTTCTGGTCATTTATCTGGTCCTTAATTTGGGCCCGTCCACGATCCGGGCAGGTCAACACGTGGCATGCGCGATGGCGCCTTGACCTTGCTTAACACCCAATTCGGCCCGGCGAAAACCCGTTTCAGAAGCGGGTTATCGTTGATCTGCGCCTTGATCTTTTCGAACTGCATCACGTCGCCAATCCGGCGATCCAGAAAATCCCAGGTGGACTGATGATCCACGCTGTCATCGCCCAGCCAATATAGCACAGTCGACCCATAGACCCCCGACAGCGTCGCCCGCTTGGTGTACCAGTTGATATCATCCGACGTGTCGCCAAGCATATCCCAGATCAGATCGCAGGTGCCCCAGATCAGCTTCGCCCCATCGCCGGCATATTGCGGCAGTGCAAACAGGGTTGTGCCACGCCGCACGGCCTCTTTATCCTCAATCGCCTCGATCCGGTAACGCACAGCGGTGGCGATTTTATCGCGAAAGCGCATCTCACCCAGATCGGCAGCTTTCAGGCGCTTGACCATCGCGTCATCACCGCGTTTGTGAAAGGCCACGGCCAGATCAACCGCCCCCCGCGGGCAGATCGACCGGGCCAGCCCCGTTTCGACCCCTGATTCTGCGATGGCCGCCATAAAGGTCGCCTCGGTCCAGCCATCAAAGGGCACATGCAGCAGCGCTGCGTCCAAAAGTTGGTCTTTTACTTGGTCATATGGGGCGTCTGGCATAACGATGTCCTCCTGTCCGGGTGATACTAGACAAGTTAGGTTCGGTTTGCTATACGGCCACTTCCTGCAATTCACGCAACTCTAACTTAGGAAGGTGGTGACACCACATGCAGGTCAGTGTTCGCGACAACAATGTCGATCAGGCGCTTCGTGCCCTGAAGAAAAAGCTGCAACGCGAGGGCGTTTTTCGTGAAATGAAGCTGCGGCAACATTTCGAAAAACCGTCCGAGAAGCGCGCACGCGAAAAGGCCGAGGCCATACGCCGCGCCCGCAAACTCGCACGCAAAAAAGCACAGCGCGAAGGTATGATGTAATCAACCTTTTGACATGAAGCGTACTGTAAACCCCCGCGGCGCCTGCCCGGGGGTTTTGCTTTGCGGGGCACGGTCCCGCCGAGGTCCCGGATCAAGTCCGGGACGGCAAGGGTGCTCTTGTGAACGCCCTTTGCCCCGCATCACCTTTGGGTGGCAGGGTCTGAGGTCTGATCTGATAAGAAAGGTGGCGCCACCGTCTTGAGGGTTGGTTTAGCCAGAAAGGGGTCGCAAGCCCCCCACCTTTTGTCTCATGCATGATCTTTCAGGCGGCTTACCTTTTGGGGCTTTAATCCAAAGGGCAAGTTCTGGAAAACCATTTCTATTCCGACGTCGTGGGATGGGGTTGTAGGCGAGAGATGCTAACGTCCGGTTGCAGCTGCGTACGGTCGGATTTGAGTATTTTTGCCAAGAAGAAGGGTAAGGGCTGTCCTGGAAACGCTTCGGTGGGGCGTGTCAGGCCCGAACGGGCGGAGCCCAGGGAGTGCTCTTCATGCCTTCTTCTTGGTCCAAATACTCAAAGACCCCCAAAGTTCAAGCCAGACGAATGTCAGATATCCAGCACCACGCGGCCGTCAATCGTGCCCTGTTTCATCCGGTCAAAGATCGCGTTGATGTTTTCCAGTTTGTCCCACGAAAAATGAGAGCTGACAGCCCCATCCGCCGCGAACCGAAGCGATTCCCGCAGGTCGTTGCGCGTGCCGACGATCGACCCCCGGATGGTCAGGCGTTTCAGCACGACCTCAAAAATCGGCAGCGGAAAATCACCGGGCGGCAGACCGACCAGCGATATAAACCCGTGCCGCCGCACCATCCCGACCGCCTGACTGAAGGCTGCGTTTGACACCGCCGTGACCAGCGCGCCGTGGACCTGGTGGCCCTGCTTTGTCAGCTCAGCCACCGGGTCAATCTTGGCCGCGTTCAGCGTCAGATCGGCGCCCAGGGATTTGGCAAGGTCAAGTTTATCATCCGCGATATCGACCGCCACAACATGCAACCCCATCGCCTTGGCGTATTGCACCGCCATATGACCCAGGCCGCCGATGCCGGATATCGCGACCCATTCGCCTGGTTTCGCCTCGGTTTCTTTCAGACCCTTGTAGACCGTCACGCCCGCGCACAGAACCGGGGCCGCGGGGCCGAAATCGAGCCCATCGGGCACCTGACCAACGTAATTGGCATCGGCTGCAACGAATTCGGCATAGCCGCCATCGACGGAATAGCCGGTGTTCTGTTGGCTTTCACATAAGGTTTCCCAACCGCCGACGCAGTGTTCGCAGCGCCCGCAGGCGGTGTGCAGCCAAGGCGCGCCGACGCGGTCGCCCTCTTTCAGGTGGGTCACACCTGCGCCCACTGCGGCCACTTCGCCCACGCCTTCGTGCCCAGGAATAAACGGCGGATTGGGCTTGACCGGCCAATCCCCTTCGGCCGCGTGCAGATCGGTGTGACACACGCCCGACGCCCGCACCCGGATCAAAACCTGCCCTGGCCCCGCCTCCGGCACCGGAACCTCCCGAATTTCAAGGGGTTGGCCCAAGGCGGGGACAACGGCGGCCTTCATGGTTTGTGGCAATGACATGCGATCTCCTCCCTTATGATGCCGGTCGCATCCTTGGTAGGTCTCGCGCGTTAACTATGCTTTGATCTAAGACAATCCAAAGCGTCAATCTTTGTAATTGTCCCTTAACGCATGCGCTGATAAGGGACACGCAAAGCGTTTTGCGTTCAATGAGAGGGTCCGATGAAAGATTATATCGTCAAGGATATCGCGCTGGCTGACTACGGCCGCAAGGAACTGGATATCGCCGAAACCGAAATGCCGGGCCTGATGGCGCTGCGTGAGGAGTATGGCGACAGCAAGCCCTTGAAAGGTGCGCGGATCGTGGGATCTTTGCACATGACAATCCAGACGGCTGTTCTGATCGAAACGCTGGTGGCCCTGGGTGCGGATGTACGTTGGGCGTCGTGTAACATCTTTTCCACGCAGGATCACGCGGCAGCGGCGATTGCGGCCGGTGATATCCCTGTTTTCGCGATCAAGGGGCAGACGCTGGAAGAACACTGGGATTATCTGGACAAATCCTTCCTGTTTGACGACGGCCCCAACATGATCCTGGACGATGGCGGGGATGCCACGCTTTACGTGTTGCTGGGTGCACGCGCCGAAGCGGGGGAAGAGATCATCCCGGTGCCGACCTCGGAAGAGGAAGAAGTGATCAAAGCGCAGATCAAGAAACGGATGGCGGCCAGCCCCGGTTGGTTCACCAAAGTGCGCGATCAGATCAAGGGCGTCAGCGAAGAAACCACGACCGGCGTCAACCGCCTGTATCAACTGGTGAAAGAGGGCCAACTGCCCTTCCCCGCGATCAACGTGAACGACAGCGTGACCAAGTCGAAATTTGACAACAAATATGGCTGTAAGGAAAGCCTGGTCGATGGCATCCGCCGCGCGACCGACACGATGATGGCCGGTAAAGTTGCCGTTGTTTGCGGCTATGGCGACGTGGGCAAGGGATCAGCCGCGTCGCTGGCCGGAGCCGGCGCCCGCGTGAAGGTGACCGAGGTTGACCCGATCTGCGCCCTGCAGGCCGCGATGGATGGTTTTGAGGTCGTGCTGCTGGAAGATGTCATCGACAGCGCCGATATCTTTATCACCACGACCGGCAACAAGGACGTGATCCGCATCGAACACATGCGCGCGATGAAGGATATGGCGATTGTCGGCAATATCGGCCACTTCGACAACGAAATTCAGGTCGCCGCGCTGAAAAACCACAAATGGACGAATATCAAGGAACAGGTCGATATGATCGAAATGCCTTCGGGCAATCGGATCATTCTGCTGTCCGAAGGGCGTCTGTTGAACCTTGGCAATGCCACCGGGCACCCGTCTTTCGTGATGTCGGCCAGCTTTACCAATCAGGTGCTGGCCCAGATTGAGCTTTGGACCAAGGGCAATGAGTATGAAAACAAGGTTTATATCCTGCCCAAGCATCTGGATGAAAAGGTGGCCCGCCTGCATTTGAAGCGGATCGGCGTCAAACTGACCGAACTGGATAAGGACCAGGCCGACTATATCGGCGTGACGGTCGAAGGGCCGTTTAAGCCCGAGCATTACCGCTATTGATCCCTGGCAGATAGCCAGATCGATGCCCGTCCAAAGATGGTTTGGACGGGTTATTTTTTGCGCAAATAAAATTTTTCCTTTGCGATGTGCGGTTTAGCCAATAACGTGCCGCCACGTAATGACCGACAGGTGGGAGAAGACCATGGGAAAACGTGAAGAGTTGATCGCAAAATACGCAGACGATCTGAAAAACAAATGCGGCATGACACCGGATATGGATCTGCTGACAAAGGTAACGATTGGATGTGGCCCGTCGATCTATAACGACGATGCCTCGACCGTGGCCGGCAGCCAGAAGTCTGAACTTGAGACGGTGAAGGAAAACTTCCTGATCAAGAAGCTGGGCCTGAAAGACGGACCGGAACTGATGGATGCCATCGACAAGGTTATTGAAACTTATGGTAAATCCGAGCGTAACAAATACCGCGCGGTGATCTACTATATGCTGACGAAACACTTCAAAAAGGAAAGCGTTTACAGCTAAACGCTTGTTCTTGCAGCAAAACGCCTGTCCACTGCGGCAGGCGTTTTTGTTTACGATCTGTTAAGCAATTGATTTATATAGATTTATTCGTAAATGCGACTTGCAATATCTGTCTGGATGTTCTAGTTATCAATCACCGCGCCAGGATGGCCGGGACCTTGAATTTCATACACGTGTGGTGCTGAGGGAGCACGTGGGGTGGGCGAAGGGTTCTGGTGTGCGCGGAATCCTTCGCCACTTTGGGTTTTGTTGCGGGCTGGCTGTTTGGCTGGTCTTTGTGGGCGTTGTCGCTGGTGGGATGTGAACAGCGGTTGCTGTAACAGACTGATACATGCGCTGGCGTAGTCCCGGACATGATCCGGGACCTCATGATCATTGGCCCTGCCGGGGGCAGTGTCGTGAAGTCGGGATGCGTTTTGAAGCGTCTTTCAGTCTTTCGGCTTGAAGTAATGCGGCCATTCTGGCGCGTCAAAAACACCGTCACTGTGCATTTGGTTGATCTTTTCGGGCAGCATCCTGTTCATTATTTCATTCCAAAGCATCGTTCTAGAAATCTGCTACACTTTATCCACTTTATCGCCCGGTGGGAACCATCGGGCAGCGCCCACCCTCGGGCCGGTCGCTGCCCTCTGGGTTGTAGCTCTACGTCGGGGATTTACGGGGCGACGCATTAACGAACCAGCATTTAATCACCAAACAAAAAAAACCCGGGCGCGGACGCCCGGGTTTTGTCAGCTGATGGGAAGGGGATCAGCCTTTGGTAAAGTCAGGGTATGCTTCCATGCCCAGTTCCGCGGTGTCCAGACCGTTGATCTCGGCCTCTTCGCTGACGCGGATGCCCACGGTCAGTTTCATCAGGTACCAGACCACAAAGCTGACGACGAAAACAAACAGCCCGATTGAAATCACACCGATGGCCTGTGTGATCAGCTGTGCAAAGAAGCCAACGGTTTGTTCCGCGCCTTCGGCATCCAGGACCGGGTTGCCATCTGCGTCGGTCAATGTCGCCTGCGTGTGCAGCGCCACGATCAGCGTGCCCCAGACACCTGCAATCAGGTGAACCGGGATCGCGCCAACGACGTCGTCGATTTTCAACTTGTCCAGCAGCGGTACAGTGAACACAACGATCAAACCACCCACGGCACCGATCCACAGTGCGTCGAACAGCGACGGGGCCAGAGGTTCTGCTGTGATCGACACCAGACCGGCCAGCGCACCGTTCAGCACCATGGTCAGGTCGACCTTGCCGTACATGACCTGCGTGAGGATCAGCGCTGTTACAGCACCAGCCGCCGCGGCCATGTTGGTGTTGGCAAAGATCTCGGCGACAGCGTTGGCATCAGACAACGTGCCCATGGCCAATTGCGATCCGCCATTGAAGCCGAACCAACCCAGCCACAGGATAAAAGTCCCCAGTGTGGCCAGCGCAAGGTTCGAACCAGGCATTGGATTGACGCGACCGTCCTTATACTTGCCCAGACGCGGTCCCAGTACGATGGCACCGGCCAGTGCTGCGAACCCACCTGCGGCGTGCACCAGCGTCGACCCGGCAAAATCAGAGAAGCCCATGTTGGCCAACCAGCCACCGCCCCACTGCCAGGATGCCTCGATCGGATAGATGATGCCTGTCAGAACGACGACGAACAGTAGGAAGGGCCACAGCTTGATCCGCTCGGCGAGGGTTCCCGATACAATCGAGGCCGTCGTGGCACAGAACATCAACTGGAAGAAGAAGTCAGAGGCGTTGGAATACCCACCTGCATCGATTTCGGTCTTGATGTCCTTTGGGCTAATGGTGCCGAAGACATCCTGGATGATCCAGCCATCGCCAGGATACATAATGTTATAGCCGATCAGCCAGTACATAATCGCTGCGATGGAAAACAGCGCGATGTTCTTGGTCAGCTGCATGGTCACGTTTTTCGACCGGACCAGACCGGCTTCCAGCATGGCAAAGCCTGCGGCCATCCAGAACACCAGAAAACCGCCCATCAGGAACAGCAAGGTGGTAAAGATAAACTGGGTTTCGGCGGCGGCTGCACCGGCCTCTTGCGCAAAACCCAGGCTTGGGGCGACAATGACAGCGGCCGCCAGCGGGAGTGTTTTTAGCAGTTTCATTCGTATTTTCCCTTTTCAGACACGCAGTTACAGCGCTTCGTCATTCATTTCGCCGGTCCGCACCCGCAGGGCGCTTTCCACGTCCAGAACAAAGATCTTGCCGTCGCCGATCTTTTCCGTCTTGGCCGTTTTCGCGATGGTCTCGACCACCTGGTCGACCATGGATGCGCTGACGACCAGCTCTAGCTTGACCTTCGGCACAAAATTCACGGCGTATTCCGCCCCGCGGTAGATTTCGGTATGGCCGGATTGCGATCCAAAGCCCTTAATTTCGGTCACCATCATGCCGCGCACGCCGATGGCGGTCAGCGCTTCGCGGACCTCTTCCAGCTTGAACGGCTTGATTGCTGCAATGATCAGTTTCACAGTTGTCCCCTTCCTTCCCATTGGCAGTCATTTTCACGAAGTCTTCCGGAGACCTCTGGCAGACAAGGAAGGCAGCGCGGCGCTGAAACAAGCGGCAGGCGGGGCCGACGGTGCGGTATCTGCACATTTTCTGCTCAAAATTTGAACAATTAGGCAGTGTTGTTTAAAAAACGGGCAGAATAAAAAGTGCAGGTGCAGAAAAATTCACGCTCTACATTTGGGGGTGAAGCCTGTATCCTGCGCAAAACAGACAAAAAGCTGGCGGCAGAGTAAATGAGCGGAAACAACAGAAAACGCCCCGTTTTGGTGGCGGACAAGCGATACAGTTCGACCAAACCGAAAAAAACGACCGCGAAAAAGCTGCGCAAACGCACGACAGCGCGCAAGAAAACCGCGCGGCCCAAGGGGATTGTGGGCTGGGCGCGTCGGATTTCGGCGGTCACGCTGCGTTTGATCTGGGCGGCGAAGTGGCGGGTGTCGGCTGTGACGGCCTTGGTCATCGCAGGTTTTGTGGCCTATTTCACCTCGACCCTGCCACCTGTAGAGGAGTTGACCGATGGCCGCGTACGTGGGTCGGTGACCCTGCTGGATCGCGACGGCCGGGTCTTTGCCTGGCGGGGCGATCAGTTCGGCGGCATGATCACCGCCGACAGTGTGTCACCGCATCTGAAAAACGCCATCATCGCAACGGAAGACAAGCGCTTTTACTGGCACCCTGGCGTCGATCCGCGCGGCATTGCCAGCGCGATAAGGATCAACATGCGTGAGGGGCGCAAACCATGGCAGGGGCACGGGGGGTCGACCCTGACCCAGCAGACCGCCAAGCTTTTGTGTCTGGGCGTGCCCTATGACCCGACCAGCGGCATGTCTGAAGCCGAATATGAAGCCGACTGTCGGCGTGGAACCCTGTCGCGCAAGGCGAAAGAGGCCGTCTATGCCATGGCGATGGAGGTCAAATATACCAAGGACGAAATCCTGACGATCTATCTGAACCGCGCTTTTCTGGGTGCCGGTGCCCGTGGGTTTGAGGCCGCAAGCCAACGGTATTTCGGCAAATCTGCGGCTGAGGTGAACCCGGCGGAATCGGCGATGCTGGCCGGATTGCTGGTTGCCCCCACGCGCTTTGCGCCCACAAACGACCTAACGCGGTCGCAAAATCGGGCGGGTGTTGTCATCGACCTGATGGAAGACCAGGGCTATCTGTCCGCCAGCGCCGCCCGCACCGCGCGCAACAGCCCCGCGACATTGTCCGAGGCGGCCGAGGCCCGCGCAGGCGGCTATTTCGCCGATTGGGTCATGCAAAGTGGGCCCGAATATTTCACCCGCGACACGACCGAAGATGTGATCATCCAGACAACGCTGGATCAGCGGATGCAAAAGGCCGCGGAAGAGGCCTTGGCGCATATTTTTGAAACCAAGGTCAGCGACAGTTCCAAGGCGCAGGCGGCGATTGTCGTGATGTCGTCCGACGGGGCCGTGCGCGCCATGGTCGGCGGGCGCAAGACGAACGTGCCCGGCGGCTTTAACCGTGCCACACAGGCCCTGCGCCAGACCGGGTCGGCCTTTAAGACATTCCTTTACGCGACGGCGTTCGAACTGGGCTATGGCCCCTATGACCGGGTTGAGGACACGCCCCTGACGATTTATGTGCCGGGATCGGGACCGTGGGAACCAAGAAACTACTCCAACGATTTCAAGGGCATCATCACTCTGACCGAGGCGTTCCGGGATTCGCGTAACATACCCGCCGTGCGTGTGTCTGAGGCCGTGGGGCGTGAAAACGTGGCCCAGGTCGCCAGTGATTTCGGCATCAAAAGCAGTCTGGCCCAGGGCCCCGCGATTGCCCTTGGCACGTCCGAGGCAACGCTGATCGAAATGACCGGCGCCTATGCCGGTATTCTGAATGGCGGGTCGTCGGTGACGCCCTATGGGCTGGTGACGCTGCGCCTGCAGGGGGACAGTGAGCCGCTGATGGATAACTCGGAAGGTGGCATCGGGGAACGTGTGATTTCAGAACGGGCAGCGGCCGACATGATCTATATGATGCATCAGGTGGTCGAGGCCGGAACGGGCCGCCGCGCGCGTCTGGACGGACGGCAGGCGGCAGGCAAGACCGGCACAACGCAAAACGCGCGCGATGCCTGGTTTATCGGATTTACGGCCGATTATGTGGCCGGTATCTGGATGGGGTATGACGACAACACGCCGCTGCGTGGCACCACCGGCGGTGGATTGCCCGCCGATATCTGGCGCGAAACCATGGCGCGGGTACATTCCGGCCTGCCCGCCAATCCCCTGCCGATGAGCAACCCCGAACCACCCCAGGTGGCCGAACAACCCCGCGAACCGCAACGCAGGACGAATGATCCGGTCGAACGGGTTCTGATGGAGGTTCTGAACGATATCCTGGGCGGCGGACGTGACAGGTAAATCAGAGGTCCCGGATCAGGTCCGGGACTGCGCAGATGTCTGATAAAGAGGCGCCATCTGAGTTTTGTGCGAAGTCGCATAGGGCAGCGCCCGTCCGCGGGTGGGCGTGAAGCGCCCGCCCATGGGGGGCGGTCGGGCGCTGCCCGGTGGTACCCACCGGGCGGGTTAGCTGAACAACGCATTTCAAGTCTTTGGGAAGATTTGTTGGTAAAACATTTGGGTCATGCTTCGCTGCATGACCCATTATTATAAGCACAGTAAATCACTGCTTCGGAGTTGGTATGCTCATTTATTAACTTGGGTGGGCATCTATACATTCCAGCACCCTAGGTCCGGCGCAGGTCCTGGATCAGGGCGTCGATGTTGCCGCGGCGGCGGTCCAGCATGGCGCCGATTTCGGTGCGTTCGCTGGCCAGCATGTTCACACCTTCGATAAAGATGTTGAAGAACAGATCGCGACCAGACCGGTCTGAGACCAGGAACACAACGCTGAACGGCGCCTGTCCGCGCAGGATCGCGGTGGTTTGCACTTCGTAAAAGCTGCGCACGGCGCGGGCCTCTTGCACCTCGATCCGGCCCCCGATGAATTCGCGGAAGCGGCGCCCGTATTTGCGCGACAGATAATAGGAAAACGCGTCCACATACTGACGCAGTTGCGCCTGACTGGCGCGTCTACGGTCCGGGCCAAGGGCGGACAGGGCAATGGTCTGCACGTCGGCATAGCGTTCGAATATCCGCTCAAATTCCTGCAACATGACACTTTCAGACCGGCCCGAACTGATAGTGGTATTGATGTCATCCACAACCTGATTGACCAGCGCCTTGGCCGTCGCGGGCGTCAACGCCTGTGCCAGCCCTGATAAGCCCAGCATGGCCGCGCCCGAAGCCAGCCCGGTCATAAAGGTCCGACGTGTCAGATTACTCAAGAAGAAGTGTGTCATAGGGGTCCTCATACGGGTCTACTAAGCCTTCAGACGGATTTTCGCCACCCACTTCAAACCTGCGGGCCTGAAGATAGGCAAGGCGCGCCTGGGCGTAACTGTCTGCACTGTCATATAATATCGAATCTATCGTATCTGAAAACTGATATCTTGTTCCAAAGGCCGATGCCAAGTTGGCTGCGGGCGGCAGGGCATTGGCTGGCGCTTCAAGGGCATAACTCAGCGGGTTGGTAAAAAGATCCACAACAGTTCCAACCGCATCGCGTTCGGTCGATGAACCAAGGACGGGCAATTCGACATAGGCGCCTTCGGGCAGGCCCCAGACGGCCAGTGTTTCACCGAAATCCGCACTTTCTTCGGGGATGCCGAATTCAGTGGCCGGGTCCAGAATACCGGCAAAACCGACCAGTGTGTTCACCAGGAAGCGAAACCCATTCTTGCCCGCGCCTTCGACATCGCCCTGCAGAACGGCATTCACGAATTGTCCGGGCAAGGCGGCATTGGCTGCGAAGTTGCTGATGCCCTGCTGCGCGCGGCTAGGCACACCTTCGCCATAGCCCTGCGACAGCGGGCGGACAACCGCGCGGTCCAGGTTGCGGTTAAAGTCATGAATCCGCCGATTTGTGTTTTCATAGGGGTCATGGATTTCTGTGGGTTGATCTGGAACCGAACACCCGGCAATAGTCGCAGCCAGAATGCAGGCGATACCACTGCGAATAACCTTAAAGGAAACAAAATTCATTATTTGGTCCGACTGTTATGACTTCGTTCAAATACGGGACATAGAGTTTTCAGATGAAAGTGAAAACCTTTCGTTGATCACGTTGTGGTAAATCGGCGACATTTTTCAATAAACGGGACGCGAAAGCGCATGAACTGGACAGGATGTAATGAGTAAAGACAACCATTCCCGCGGGCTGGAAGAACTGCGGTCGGTCCGCAGCCGCAGCCGGTCGCTTTACTGGGCGGTGGGCGTGTTCAGCTTTTTCGCTAACCTCTTGATGCTGACCGGGCCGCTTTACATGCTGTCGGTCTATGATCGCGTGCTGGGCAGCCGGTCGATTGAAACGCTTATCGCGTTGTCCGTTCTGGTGGCCTTTCTTTATGGTGTCATGGGCGTGCTGGATTACACGCGCGGGCGGGTCATGGCGCGGGTGGGCGCACGGTTTCAGTCCGATCTGGACCGGCGCGTGTTTTCGGCGGTGATGAAGAAATCGTCTTTGGGTCAGGGACAGGGAACCTCGGCCACAGGATTGCGCGATCTGGAATCAGTACAGCGGCTGATGATTTCGCCCGCGCTGACGGCGGTTTTCGATATTCCCTGGACGCCGATTTTCCTGATCCTGATCACGATCTTTGACCCGTTGCTGGGGCTTCTGGCCGTGGTTGGCGGTGTGATCCTGATTATTGTGACGGTTTTGAACCAGATCGTGACGAACAAGCCCGTGCATCAGGCGAATTCTGCCGCTTATCGCGCCGAGATGCTGTCGGAACAGATCCGGAATGAGGCCGAGATGGTCCAATGCCTTGGCATGCGCGGCGCAGCCTTTGACCGCTGGCAGATCGCGCGGGACAATTCGCTGCAGCAAACGATCAAATCCAGTGATCTGGCCGGTGGCTTTACCTCGACAACGAAATCATTCCGGCTGTTTTTGCAATCAGCCATGCTGGGGCTGGGCGCCTATCTGGTGCTGACCGACGGTCTGAACCCCGGTGCGATGATTGCGGCCTCGATCCTGATGGGCCGCGCGCTGGCCCCGATCGAACAGGCCATCGGGCAATGGGCCGTCGTCCAGCGCGGCGTCAAGGGCTGGAACAATCTGTCTGAACTGCTGTCCGAGGTGCCGCCCGACGAAACCCGCACCGCCCTGCCCGCCCCCAAAGCCCGGCTTGAGGTGCAGCAGGCCACCGTCGTGCCCCCAGGCGAACAACAGGCCGCATTGCGCATGGTCAGCTTTACGGTCGAACCGGGTCAGGCGGTCGGCATCATCGGGCCATCGGGCGCCGGGAAATCGACGCTGGCCCGCGCGCTGACCGGGGTTTGGCGCCCCGCGGGGGGTAAAATCAGGCTGGATGCGGCGTCACTCGATCAGTACGATCCGGATGTTCTGGGCAGCCACATCGGTTATCTGCCTCAACGGGTGCAGCTGTTTGACGGCACAATTGCCGAAAACATAGCCCGTCTGGCGCAACAGCCCGATGCGGAAAAGGTGGTCGAGGCCGCCAAGAAAGCCGCAGCGCACGAAATGATCCTGAAACTGCCCGACGGCTATGACACCCGCGTTTCGGCCGTGGGCGGGCGTCTGTCGGGCGGCCAGATCCAGCGCATCGGCCTGGCCCGCGCGATGTACGGCAACCCGGTGCTGCTGGTGCTGGACGAACCGAACTCAAACCTTGATAATGACGGCAATCAGGCGCTGAACCTGGCGATCCGGCAGAAAAAGGCAGAAGGCGGCGCTGTTCTGATCATGGCGCACCGGCCCGCGGCTATTCAGGAATGCGACCTGCTGCTTGTGATCGAAGGCGGCGCGAAACGCGCGTTTGGCCCGAAAGATGAAGTGTTGAAGGAAATGGTGACGAACCACCAGAAAATCAAAGGCGGCAAGGTGCCCGGGGGTGTGACATGAGCCAATCCTGGTCCGCCCGCCGCCAGCTGATCGTCGGCGGTGTGGCTTTGGCCGTGCTGGTCGGCGGCTTCGGCAGTTGGAGCGTTCTGGCCAATATCGCAGGCGCCATCATCGCCAGCGGTCAGATTGAGGTCGACCAGAACCGCCAGATCGTCCAGCACCCCGATGGCGGCGTCGTTCAGACCATTGCCGTGGACGAAGGCGATCTGGTCGAGGCCGGCGATCTGTTGATCCAGCTTGACCCGACGCTGCTGCGATCCGAATTGGTGATCGTCGAAGGCCAGTTGTTTGAGGTCATGGCCCGCCGCGGCCGGTTTGAGGCCGAGCGCGACAATCTGAACGAAATCATCTTTGACCCGATCCTGATTGACGAAGCGGCACAGTCAGGTAACGCGCAAACTCTGATGGACGGTCAGGTGCGCCTGTTCAACGCCCGCCTTGTGTCGCTTGATGCCGAGGTCAACCAGTTGCAAAAGCGCCGTGGCCAGATCGCCAACCAGATCGAAGGGATCGAGGCCCAGCAAACCGCTCTAACCCGCCAACTTGAACTGATCCGGCAGGAACTGGAAAGCCAGCAGTCGCTGTTTGATCGCGGTCTAGCGCAGGTCAGTCGCGTCTTGTCCCTGCAACGCGAGGAAGCCTCGCTGGCCGGCACGGTGGGTCAACTGACCGCTGACAAGGCCGAGGCCGAGGGCCGGATCACCGAAATTGACATCGAAATCCTGAAACTGAACACCGGCCGCCGGGAAGAGGCGATCAGCCAGCTGCGCGATCTGCAGTTCCGCGAGTTGGAACTGGCCGAACAGCGCCGCAGTCTGCGCGAACAGCTGTCGCGGCTGGACATCCGCGCGCCTGTGTCGGGCATCGTCTATGGGCTGCAGGTTTTCGCCCCGCGTTCTGTCGTGCGCCCCGCCGACCCGGTGCTGTTTCTGATCCCGCAGGACCGCCCGCTGGTCATCGCCGCGCAGGTCGAACCGGTGCATATCGATCAGGTCTACGTGGGCCAGGACGTGACCCTGCGGTTTTCCGCGCTGGACGCCCGCCAGACACCCGAACTTTTCGGACGGGTCATTCAGATTTCGGCCGATGCCTTTCAGAATGAGGCCACTCAGATCCCTTATTACCGGGCTGAAATCGTCTTAAGCGAAGGCGAAATAGACCGGTTGCCACCGGGCGCCACGCTGATCCCCGGTATGCCGGTTGAGGCCTATATCCGCACCGAAGACCGCACGCCGCTGGCCTATCTGGTGAAACCTTTGACCGATTATTTCAACAAGGCCTTCCGCGAAAATTAACAGGCCAGACAACAGGGAAATCAAGACATGAGTGGATTTGAAGCAAAATTGGCCGACCTGGGCGTCACCCTGCCCGACGCCCCCGCGCCTGCGGCAAATTATGTGCCTTTCGTACAGGTGGGCGATATCGTCTATATCTCGGGCCAGATCTCAAACGGGGCCGATGGGCTGATCATCGGGAAACTGGGCGACACGATGACCACGGCAGATGGCGCTGCGGCGGCAAAAACCTGTGCAATCAGCCTGTTGGCGCAGGTCAAGGCGGCCTGTGGCGGCGATCTGGACCGTCTGGTGCGCGTGGTGAAACTGACCGGTTTTGTAAATTCCACGGCGGATTTCACCGAACAGCCTCAGGTCATCAACGGGGCCTCGGATTTTCTGGTCGAGGCCCTGGGCGACGCCGGGCGCCATTCGCGCAGCGCCGTGTCCGCCGCCGCCCTGCCCTTGGGCGTCGCGGTGGAAATCGAAGGGATTTTCCAGATCAAATGACCCTGCCCCCGTCTTTTCTGACACAGCCGCTGGCCCACCGCGCGCTGCATGATATCTGTCTGCGCCGTCCCGAAAACTCTCGCGCGGCTGTCCAGGCAGCTGTCGATGCGGGCTATGGGATTGAGATCGACGTGCAGCTGACCTGCGATGGTCACGCCGTCGTCTTCCACGACCACACCCTTGACCGTCTGGCCGGACGTCACGGCGAAGTGCGCGACGAAGCCCTGGCCGATCTGCAGGCGATGCCACTTGTCGGGGGCGATGAAACCATTCCGTCCCTGACCGAAATCCTGCAGATCGTGGCGGGCCGCGTGCCCCTGCTGATCGAGATCAAAGATCAGGATGGCCGCATGGGCCCCCGCGTCGGCGCGCTGGAACGTGCGGTCGCCACAGTGTTGCAGGGGTATCAGGGCGATGTGGCTGTCATGGCCTTTAACCCGCATTCCATTGCGCAGATGGCCGATCTAGCGCCTGAAATCCCGCGCGGGCTTGTCACCTGTGCCTATACCGCCAACCACTGGCCCGGCCTGCCGCAGGATCGACGCGACAGCCTGGCCAAGATCGATCAGTTCGACGCGGTGGGCGCCAGCTTTATCTCGCACGCCTGGGGTGAATTGGACGACAAACCCGTCAAGGCGCTGAAAAAGCGCGGTGTGCCGGTGCTGTGCTGGACAATCCGGTCGCCCAAGGAAGAGGCGATTGCCCGAAAAATCGCAGATAACGTGACCTTTGAAGGCTATCTGGCTTGACGCCTGCCGGTGCGGCTCCACCTAACAGCACAAGCGCAGGAGGTCAGCCATGGACGGCGCGGCGATTGAGGTCAACATCACAGGCAGCATCACGCAAATCGGTCAGACCGACTGGGATGCCTGTGCCTGCCCAGATGACGGTCGGCCCGCGGATCCCTTCACCACCTATCGTTTCCTGAAGGCGCTGGAAGACAGCAGATCGGTCGGCGCCGGGTCCGGCTGGCAGCCGCAGTATCTGTCCGCGCATCTGGATGGTCAGGTGATCGCCGTCGCGCCGATGTACGCCAAAAGCCACAGCCAGGGCGAATATATCTTCGATCACAACTGGGCCAGCGCCTATACCCAGGCGGGCGGGCGGTACTATCCGAAACTGCAGATCGCCGTGCCCTTTACCCCCGCCACCGGTCGCCGGTTTCTGACCCGGCCGGGATATGAGACGCTTGGCCAATCCGCGCTGGTGCAGGGTGCCGTGCAACTGGCCGCCGACAACCGCCTGTCATCGCTGCACATCACCTTTTGCACTGAGGATGAGGCGCAGGCCGGCGAAGCCATGGGCCTGTTGCCCCGCATCAGCCAACAGTTCCACTGGTTGAACCATGATTACGCCGATTTTGATGCCTTCCTGGCCTCGCTCAGTTCGCGCAAACGCAAGAATATCCGCAAGGAACGCCAGCAGGCGCAGGATTTCGGTGGGCGCATTCTGGCGCTGACGGGCGATGACATTCAGCCCGACCACTGGGATGCCTTCTGGGAATTCTATCAGAACACCGGCGCGCGCAAATGGGGTACGCCCTATCTGACCCGCCGGTTTTTCGACTGCGCCCAAGAAACCCTGCGCGATGATATGCTGTTGGTGCTGGCCGAACGCGATGGGCGCTATGTGGCGGGCGCGCTGAATTTTATCGGCCGCGAAACGCTTTACGGCCGCTATTGGGGCTGCGTCGAACACCACCCCTGCCTGCATTTTGAACTGTGCTATTATCAGGCTATCGACTTTGCGATCCAACAGGGCCTGGCCCGCGTCGAAGCCGGTGCCCAGGGCAGCCATAAACTGGCCCGCGGATACATGCCCACGACCACCCATTCCCTGCACTGGATGGCCGACGACGGTTTTCGCGACGCCATCGCACGATACCTGCAGGCCGAGCGTGAGGCGATCGATGAAGAAATCGAAATTCTGACCGACTACGGCCCCTTCAAGAAAGTTCAGATAGAGGAACAGGAATGAGTGAGAAACTGGAAGGCGATGCCCTGAAATCGGCGCTGGATCAGTTGTCAGACGCCGGTTGGAGCCATGATCCCGACCGTGACGCGATCCACAAAAGCTATAAGTTCAAGGATTTTGTGGGTGCCTTTGGCTTTATGTCGCAATGCGCGCTCTGGGCCGAAAAAATGAACCACCACCCCGAATGGTCCAATGTTTACAGCACCGTAGACGTGACCCTGACCACCCACGACGTCAGCGGCCTGTCCGACCTGGACGTCAAACTGGCCGCGAAAATGGATGCCTTGGCGGCGGCTTGAACTGTTCCAAGGCAATAAAATCTGCCCGCCTCTGGACAGCGCGCCGCACGACGGATAGCCCTGCGCCATCGCAATAAGGGGGCAACATGGCAGCACGGGCATGGCAGCGGATGCTTTCGGGGCGGCGGCTTGATCTGCTGGACCCGACGCCGATGGATATCGAGATCGAAGATATCGCCCACGGGCTGGCTTTTGTGGCGCGCTGGAACGGGCAAACCCTTGGCGATTATGCCTATTCCGTGGCCGAACATTCGCTGCTGGTCGAAGACATCTTTGCCCGCGAAAACCCCTCGGCCCCTGTCAAATGGCGCTTGGCCGCATTGCTGCACGATGCACCCGAGTATGTGATCGGCGACATGATTTCACCCGTCAAGGCCGCCGTCGGTCCCGGCTACGGCGCACTGGACGACCGGCTGGCGGCCGCGATCCATTTGCGCTTTGGTCTGCCCGCCGTTCTGCCCGTAAAGATCAAAAAGCAGATCAAGAAAGCCGATAAAACCAGCGCCTGGATGGAGGCCGTTCAGATCGCCGGCTTTACCGAGGTCGAGGCGAACAAATTCTTCGGCAAACCCGACCCCGCACTGTGCAAATCGTTGGAAATCCGCCTTCGTGAACCCGTCGCTGTGCGGAACAGCTATCTGAAAAGACACACAGAATTATTGTCGCAGATATAGAAAAGGGCGCAGGTGGGTATGGCACCTGCGCCCTTGGTCTTCAAGAGTTCAAGCTGTTATTCCCAGCCGACCTCATTGAAGATGGTCTGTGCCGTTCCCACGTTTTTCGCAACCATCGACAGGTCGACATCATCGGGCTTGAAGAACCCAAGCTGCGCCACGCTGGGTGACAGGGCGACACCGGGCACCGCCGGATATTCGTCGTTCCCGGCTGAAAAATATTCCTGCGCCTGATCGCTGGCCAGATATTCCAGGAAACGGATCGCATTTTCCCGGTTTGGGGCGTTCACGGCCACGCCGCCGCCCGACAGGTTCATATGCGCGCCATGGCCGCCCTGATCGGGGAAGACCCAGCCGATCATATCCAGGCTGTCGCTGACCCCATCCACAGGTTTGCGGATCGCGCGGGCAAAGTAATAAGTGTTCGAGATCGAGATATCGCATTCCCCCGACACCAGACCGCGCAGCTGGTCCGTATCGCCGCCCTGCGGATCGCGGGCAAAGTTGTTGACGACGCCTTGGGCCCATGCGCGGGCGGCCTCTTCCCCGTCGTTTTCAATGATCGCGGCCAGAATCGTCTGTGAATAAACATTGGTCGAGGACCGGTGACACACCTGACCCTCGTACTGCGTATCGGCCAGATCGGCATATGTTTGCGGCGGGTTTTCAACATCATTGCGGTCATAGAAGATGATCCGCGCGCGCTGTGACAGGCCGAACCACTGGTTGTCGGCATCCTGTAGATATGCGGGCACGCGGGCTTCCAGAACGTCTGACTCGATCGATTGCAGCAGGCCCATTTCCTTGGCCCGTTCCAGGCGCGATGTATCGACCGTCAGCAGGACGTCGGCAGGGCTGTTTGCCCCTTCGGCCTGCATCCGGGTCAAAAGTTCGTCCGCATTGCCTTCGATCCGGCGAACGGTGATGCCGGTTGCTTCCTCAAAATCGGAATAAAGCCGTTCATCGGTATCATAGTGACGCGATGAATACAGGTTCACGACCTCATCCGCATAGGCCAATGACGGTGCCGCAATGCCAGCCGCAACGACAAGTGCCAGTGCTGAAACATGTCTTCTTTCAGTCATCTAAGGCTCCCTCACCTTGTGTTGAATAATTCTTACAAAAACTATCAGTTACCAGAAGGCCTGACGGGCGCAAGCCTTTTCTGATTATTTTTATCGGAATAAATGCCTTGTTTGCGAAACAAAAAAATATGGACAGATGTAAATGCAGTGTATGACTCAACAATAATGGCGAATAGTTTGGACTGAGATTGATCTATTTTTGATGGTTATGGTGTTCAGCACATCATTTGTGTAGGCTGAAACACTGCAACTGGCCAATACGATTTATCAGGTGCAGCAGGACTGGGTCGCACGAAGATTCGACAATGGTTTGCGTATTCATTTCAATGACGTCGACGACTGCTGGAGCAGATGGAACTGCCCGACAAAGGGTTCCGGTTCAAAGGCGTTCAGTCCAGCTTTTTCTATACAGGTTTCACGCCTGGCAGTGGTATTTCCGGTGGGATATCGTCGTCAAGTGAGATCGTCTTTTACCACGACGGCACCTTCACATCGGACCACTTTTCCGGCGCCTTCGATAATTTCGACAACGGGGGCGGGTTTGCGACATCGAAAGAAACCAATGACGTCCGCGACCGCTATGAGGTCGGTGACGGTGTGATCCGAATGCAGATGCCCGACGGCCAGATCACCACCCAGCCCTTTTTCCTGGATGCGGACAACGGGATTATACTGGACGGCGAACCTCTGTCGGATGAATGACGCATCACATGGGCCTTTTGCTACAATAGCTACTTAAAGTCTGAGGGCAGCGCCGACCCGAGGGTGGCGCAATCGCGCCGTGTCGTGCTGAAAGCACGCCCTCGGCGTGACGGGGCGGGTCGGCGCGGCCCGGTGTTTCACACCGGGCGGGAAAAGCGACATATCTTACCGAAGCATAGCAGGCAAACACTCTACCCCCCCCGAATGATCGACCCCGCCCCGTGATCCGTAAACAGCTCTAACAAACACGCATTCGGCGCACGGCCATCCAGAATGACCACGGCCCGCACACCGCCCTCAATCGCCGTCAGCGCTGTTTCCGTCTTGGGGATCATGCCGCCCGCAATCGTTCCATCCGCCGTCATGGCCCGGATCTGGGCCGAGGTCAGCTCGGTCACCACATCCCCACCCTTGTCCTTGACCCCCGACACATCGGTCAGCAACAACAACCGATCCGCCTTCAGCGCCGCCGCAATCGCGCCCGCCGCCGTGTCACCGTTGACGTTATAGGTCTCGCCCCCACGGCCCCCACCAAGGGGCGCAATCACCGGGATCGTGTCATCGCGAAACAGCGTGTGCAGAACGCCCGTATCCACCTGCGCCGGCGTTCCGACAAAGCCCAGATCGGGGTCCGTCTGATCACAGATCATCAGATTGGCATCCTTCCCCGACAACCCGACAGCCTTACCCCCCTGCCGGTTGATCGCCTGCACAATCCGCTTGTTCACACGGCCCGACAGCACCATCTCGACCACCTCAACGGTCGCCGCATCGGTCACGCGCTTGCCGTTCACAAAATCGGACGTGATCTGCAGCTTATCCAGCATCTGGTTGATCATCGGCCCGCCGCCATGCACGATCACCGGGTTCACCCCCACCTGCCGCATCAGCACGATATCCCGCGCAAAGCTTTCCATCGCGGCATCATCGCCCATCGCGTGACCGCCAAACTTGATCACGACAATCGCCCCGTCATAGCGCTGCAAATACGGCAAAGCCTCGGAAAGTGTGCGGGCTGTGGTGATCCAATCGCGGTTCATGGCTGTCTGCTTTTTCATCATCTGCTGTCCCTTTGCCCCCCGTCGTAAGGCGTTCGGGCCCGACTGCCAAGGCCCGCGTTGCCATCGCAGATCAGACTGCTAGGCTAGACGCGGATCGGAGACTCGCCCATGGCCACCAACGCATCACAACGCACCCTGCTTCTGACCGGCGCCAGCCGGGGGATCGGCCACGCCACCGTGCAGCGGTTCAACAAGGAAGGCTGGCGCGTCATCACCTGTTCACGCCACCCCTTTCCCAACGAATGTCCCTGGGGCGGCGGCATCGACAACCACGTCCAGATCGACCTGGCCGACCCGAACGACACGATCAACGCGATTGAGACGATCCGGGCCAAGCTCAACGGTCGTCTGGACGCGCTGGTCAACAACGCCGGTATCTCGCCCAAGGGTCCTGAGGGCGAACGCCTGAACACCATCGACACCGACCTGCGCACCTGGGGCCATGTCTTTCACGTGAACTTCTTCGCCTCGGTCGTGCTGGCGCGCGGGCTAAAGGATGAACTGACCGCGGCCAAGGGATCGGTGGTGAATGTGACGTCGATCGCGGGCAGCCGCGTGCACCCCTTTGCGGGCGCGGCCTATTCCACGTCCAAAGCCGCCTTGGCCGCTCTGACGCGCGAAATGGCCCATGACTTCGGCCCGCTCGGCGTGCGCGTGAACGCGATAGCGCCGGGCGAGGTCGAAACCTCAATCCTGTCGCCGGGCACCGAGAAGATCGTCGAAAACCTGCCCCTGCGCCGCCTGGGTCAACCGGCCGAGGTCGCCGACGTGATCTATTTCCTCTGCTCGAACCAGTCCACCTACGTCACCGGAACCGAGATTGAGGTCAACGCCGGCCAACACGTCTGACGCATCAACCTAGTTGTCACAAAGTCCAAAGGGCAGCGCCCGACCCGAGTGTGCACACAAAGCGCCAACCCATTCCCCACCAAACAGCACTCGACACCCACCCCGCCCGGTGGGCACCACCGGGCAGCGCCCGACCCGCCCCCATGGGCGGGCGCTTTCAGCCCCCACCCGCGGGCCGGTCGCTGCCCTCATAGCTTAAGTGGATTGTTCTTGCTCATTAATAGTTGCAACAAAAAACAAAAATGGCTGCGCTTGTCTGTAGTTTCATTGATATCGTTGGGCTTTCAAACGTCCACTTCACAATGAATATGTCTTTAAGAACCGCAGTTGACGCGTTTATTCACGTTAAGTAGCCTCAACAAAAAGCGGGAAAATTATTTGGATAACGCATCATTTAGCATTGCTTTCGAGGGACAGCCCTTTGACAAAGGTGAGATTGACATCAAAGACTTAGCGCCCGCACTGTTGGCACTTGGCGATATTGTGCAATCAGCCAACAAAGCGTTAAATGGTGACCGCGCAGAGGCTCGTCTCAAAGTTAGGGCAACTAAAGAAGGCTCGTTTGAGGCTCTTCTCGCGTTAGATGTAAGTTGGATAACTGATATGCTTGATTTAGCGGCAGCAAATCCAGACCGTATGTCTGCTGCAAAGGACATAGTTGATCTTCTTTTTAAAGCTGGGGGCGGCGTTGGAGCAACGACGATAGGGGTCGTCCAAGCTCTGAAATTCTTCAGAGGTAAAAAACCAGAAAAAATTGAAGAAAAATCCTCGGTTGTATCGATAACTATCGACAACACTACCATTCAGATGGAGCCACAAGCTTTCACGCTACTTCGTGATCAAGCTACTAGAGAGAAAATAGAAAAGTTCAGCAAACGGACCCTAAACATAAATGGACTTGATAGTGTCAGGATTGAGGGTGGTGCAGATAAAGAGCCACTTTCGATCACCAGCAGTGAAATGTCAGCTCTTCGCATTCCTGAACCAAGTGACGACGAAGTTGAAACACAAATCAACCATCTGACACTTTGGTTAAAGCTAGTAACGCCACAATTTGAGGATGGCTATAAATGGCGTTTCTCAGATGGCGGCGAACATCGATTTACCGCCATTATGGAAGACACAGATTTCTTGAATCCAGTCTTGGCCGGTGATGTAACTATGAGTGCAAATGATACACTCAGATGCTTGATCAGAGAAGAACAAGAAATACGTGGTGGTAACATCGTCAAGACGGTCTTTGTTGAAAGAGTATATGACCATCGCAGAGGTGACACTCAATTGAGGCTGATTTAAATAAGCCTGTTTATCCCTGATATCTTAACCAACCTCAAAAAGTTAACACCACCCAACCCCTTAACACCCCCTTCCTTCACCGTACGCATTGACAGCTTTTTCACCCGTCGGGAATCGTACAAACCGCATTTTCAGTTCGTACAAAACCTGCGTACGAAACGTACGTTTTGTCACAAACGTGCCGAGGCAGTCCTGCAAATCCACCAAAAATGTGCAATTTGCACATGCGATATCACACCCGCACGGTGGGGTAAGGGTTATGACGCTGCGTCTTTTGCACCTCGCCTATAAGCCTCTGAAATCAGTCAGCTTTTCCGGATATAGTAAACCTGCGCGCCGTCGATGTCGGCGTGGTCCAACAGCTCATGCCCCGCCTCGGTGCAGAAATGCGGCACGTCCACAATCGCCGCGGGGTCATCCGCCCTGATCCGCAGCACCGCGCCTTTTTCCATCGTTTTCAATCGCTTACGGGCCTTCAACACCGGCAGCGGGCACAACAGCCCCAAAGCATCCAGATCTTCGTCATAGGTCATATCGCTGACTTAGGCACAGTGTTACATTTTGTCCACGCATATGTGACCACCACCCCCGTGACGCCGCCCCCCACCTGCGTTATGTGAAATGAATGTTCGAAACCTCAGTCATAGACGTATCGCTGATGCCCGGCCTGATGATCGCCCTGATCGCCGGGTTCTTTTCGTTCATCAGCCCCTGCGTCTTGCCCATCGTGCCGCCCTATCTGGCGTATATGAGCGGGACGTCCCTGACCGACGTCGGGCAAAGCACAGTGGCGCGCGGCAAGGTCATGACCTCGGCCTTATTTTTCGTTATGGGGCTGGCGGTTGTGTTCATATTTCTGGGGTTCACGGCATCTCTGGTCGGACAGTTTTATCTGCAATATCAGACACATCTGACGATTGCCGCAGGTGTCGTGATTACCGCATTCGGCGGGCATTTTCTGGGGCTTTACCGCATCCGGTTTCTGGACAGCGAAATGCGGTTTGACGCAGGCGATCAGGGCGGCACGGCCTTTGGGGCCTTTGTCCTGGGCCTGGCCTTCGCCTTTGGCTGGACCCCCTGCATCGGTCCGCAGCTTGGCGCCATTCTGGGTCTGGCCGCGTCCGAGGCCGACGTGGCGCGCGGCACATCCCTGCTGGCAGCCTATGCGATCGGGATGGGCATCCCCTTTCTGCTGGTCGCGGCATTTCTGCCCAGTCTGACCGGTGCGCTCGAGTGGACCAAGCGCAATATGAAGGTCATAGAAAAATCGATGGGCGTTCTGCTGGTGGTCGTTGGCGTCATGATGATGACCGGCACATTCACCGATTTCAGTCTGTGGCTGAACGAACAGTTCCCTGCCCTGCAGGCTTTTGGCTGATTTCAGTAGCTTAATCTTAGGATTACTCTGTATTATGGTCGCTCAGACAAAGGGCGATCATGGCGACCAAAGTGGCGAAATCGGTTCAGAAACGGCGGGTGTTTTACATACCCGGCTACGACCCGTTTCCGCCGCGCCGATACCGCGAATTGTATCGCGAAGAAAGCCGAAAGCAGGCGGCGATTTCGGGGTATGAGATTGCGCTGACATCAGACAAGGGGTCGGCGAATTACGGTTGGATCATCGACAGCCGGATCGATGGTCAGGCCGTTTCCACGCAGATGGAGGTGTTGGTCTGGACCGATCTGGTGCGGACATCGATGGTGCAAAGTATTCCGGCGACCTATGCGCAGTTGGTCCGGACGGCCTGGATCTATATCGCGACCGGTACGCTTTGGCGGCTGACATGGTTGCGGAAGGGGCCTGTGATCGCAGCGCTTTATCCGATTGTAATGTTGCTGGTGCAGCTTTTGACGGCTGTCGGTCTGACTTACGGCGCCGCGCGGCTGCTGGGCGCACTGCACCCGATGGCGGCGTGGCTGGGGCTGGTCGTGATACCGTTTGTGCTGGTCGGTTTTCGAAAGAAGGACAACATCTTTTTTGCCTATTATCTGATGCATGATTACGCCTATTCCGCGCGGTTACAGGGCGCAACGCCGCCTGATCTGCAAGACCGGATGGATCAGTTTCGGGATCAGATCGCGCAGGCGATGCAATCGGATGTGGATGAAGTTCTGGTGATCGGACATTCGTCTGGCGCGCATCTGGCGATTTCGCTTCTCGCTGATTTGTTGCGGGATAGACCTGGGCCAACGGCTAAGCCCGCCCTGGCGCTTTTGACGCTTGGGCATGTGGTGCCGATGATCTCATTCCTACCGCGGGCCGATCAACTGCGCCGTGATCTGCGGTATCTGGGGCAATCGGAGGATCTGACCTGGGTTGATGTATCGGCCCCCGGTGATGGCTGTGCGTTTGCCTTGTGCGATCCGGTGGCCGTCAGTGGGGTGGCAACGGATAATCAAAAATGGCCGCTTGTTTTGTCGGCAGCATTCACGAAAACTCTGCAGCCAAAGACATGGAAATCCCTGCGGTGGAGGTTTTTTCGGCTGCATTTTCAGTATCTGTGCGCCTTTGATCGCCCCCGCTGGTATGATTATTTTCAGATAACCGCAGGGCCACTAACGCTGCAGGACCGTTATGCAACCCGGCGCCCGTCGAAATCGACGATCAATCGGCCGGCGTCAAAATATACATCGGTTGCCGCGTGACGGACCGAAAACCACCTAAGCCGAAATCGCGGGACGGCAATGTGTCTCTGATGCGGTACGCGTCGCTCTTTCGGCGCGATATTCTGTCGGCGCAGCCCGAACGGCTTTATCGTGCCTGGATGGCCGAATTTCGCACGCCGTTTTTCCGCAGCTATCTGATCAACCAACCCGATCTGGTGAAACAGGTCTTACAGGATGCGCCGCAGGATTTTCCAAAGTCCGATCGTGTGGGCGCCGGGCTGCGGCCGCTTTTGGGGGAAAGCGTTTTTGTCACGAACGGAGAGGTCTGGGAAAAGCAGCGCCGCATCATCGACCCGGCGTTTGAGGGCGGACGGCTGCGCGACACATATCCGGCGATGTATGCAGCGGGCGAAAGTGCTGTGGAACGGATCGGCCAATTGGCTGACGGACAGCGCGTGGATATCGAACCTGAAACCAGCCATGCCGCCGCTGATGTGATCTTTCGGACGCTGTTTTCCATTCCAATCGATCACCACATCGCACAACGGGTTTTTCAGGAATTTCGCGACTATCAACGCACCCAACCCATTCTGAACCTGGCCGCCTTTCTGCCGCGTCTGAAATGGATGCCCAGGTTATTCCGCCCCAGCACCCTACGGGCCGCGCGGTCGATCAGGTTGCTGATCAAGGAACTGACGGCAGAGCGCATGAAGGCGATCAAGGACGGTAGCGCGCCCGATGATCTGGCGACCAAGATTATGACGACCCGTGATCCGGTCACAGGCGATCTTTTCAGCACAGATGAGATGGTCGATCAGGTTGCGATCTTCTTTCTGGCAGGGCATGAAACCAGCGCCTCGGCCTTGGCATGGGCGCTGTATCTGGTGGCGCTTTATCCGGAATGGCAGGATCGCATCGCGGCTGAGGCCGCCCATCTGAACCCCGATGACTTTGCCAGCCTGTCGAAACTGGTCACAACGCGCGATGTTTTTCGCGAAACGCTTCGGCTTTATCCGCCGGTTCCGATGATGGTGCGTGAGAATACTGTGGCCCAGACGTTTCGGGGTCGTAAGATCGCGGCCGGATCACAAATTGTTCTGTCGCCCTGGCATCTGCATCGTCACAGCCGTTTGTGGCACGCCCCCGATGACTTTGACCCGACCCGCTGGAAGTCTGAGAATGGCAAAACCTGTCAACGTACCGCGTTCATCCCATTTTCAGCCGGTCGCCGGGTGTGCATCGGTGCGGGGTTTGCAATGGCCGAAGGCGTTCTGCTTTTGGCAATTTTGGTTCGGCATTTTCGGTTTGAGGTGAATCATGCCACACCACCAATTCCGGTCGCCCATCTGACAGTACGCTCAAAAGAAGGCATTCAGTTGAAAATTTCACCAAGATCGCCGAAAATTTAACATTATTATAATATGATTAATCAATGTGTTGTATGTATAGCAGCAACATATGCAACACATGCCATTAATCGGTCATTTCGGCTTGAAGCCCGACCGTTTTTCTTCCTTATTGCCGCCCGAATGTGTGCACAATGCACGCAGGATAACTCTGCACATACATACACGGGAGGTATGATAATGACATCTATGCAGAAGTGCCTTGGACTGGTTGGGGTTGTAACAATCAGCGCGACAGCAGCTTTCGCTGACGCACACGCAGACCGGTCTGACTGGCCATCAAGCTTTACCGTTGCGACAGCATCACAAGGCGGAACGTACTTTGCCTACGGGTCGGGCTGGGCTAATCTTGTGGCTGACGAACTGGGTCTGTCCGGCGGTGGCGAAGTCACAGGTGGCCCCATGCAGAACATGGCGCTTGTTCACGCAGGCGACGCACAGTTTGGCATGACAACCATGGGTCCGGCAGCCGAATCACTGCAAGGGACAAACCCTATCGCACCTGGCCTTATGATGACCAGTTCCTGTGCGATGTTCCCGATGTACCAGACACCGTTTTCGGTGACTGCGCTGTCATCGTCGGGCATCACATCAATTGCTGACATCCCCGATGGCGCCCGCATCGGCTTTGGTCCCGCGGGTTCGACATCAGACACATACTTCCCACGTATGATGGAAGAACTGGGCGTGAACTTTGAGCGCCGTAACGGCGGCTGGTCTGACCTGGGCGGTCAGTTGCAAGATGGTCTGCTGGACGTGATTGCCTTTGCGGCGGGCGTTCCGGTTCCGGCTGTCAGCCAGTTGGAAGTTCAGACAGACGTGAACATCATTGAATTCACGGAAGAAGAACAAGCCACAATCATGGAAGCCTTCCCAGTGTCGGAATTCATGATTGCTGCGGATACATATACAACGCTTGAAGCAGACGCGCGGTCGGTTTCCATGTGGAACTTCGCCATTACGAACTGTGATCTTCCTGCCAGCTTTGTCGAAGCTGTTGTGGACGTGGTGATGTCGGACAACGAGCGTATGGTGAATATCCACCGTGCGGCCCGTTCCACGTTGCCTGAAAACTGGGACAAAAATCAGGTTCTGATGTGGCACCCCGGTGCGGCCAAGTGGTTCATGGAAAACGCGGGCGCTGAAATCCCCGACGACATGATCTACAAATCGGATATGTAATCTGAAAAACCATCGGCCGCCCCAGACATTGGGGCGGCCCATTTTGACATTCCCACAACACCGCCACACCCGCGCAATAATGAACAGGATCACCGAATGACCGCTCAGCCCCAAACCTCTGGACCCGTTATTGCCGAGGGCGTAGACGAAGAACCTGTTGAACGCAATCGCCGCCAGTTTGAGGGCAAGGCCTATATCTTCATCGCGATCCTTTCGACGGTTTACGCGGCCTTTCACATGGTTGCGCTGAACGGCGTATCGATCGAGGCGCTGACCGGATTGGATATTCCCTTCCTGCCGCAATTTCCGATTGAGACATGGAATTTCCGCATCCTGCACATCGCAGGCGCGCTGGTTTTGGGCTTTTTGCTGTTTTCTGCCTATACCTTTCCCGACGACGATGCGCCGAAATCGGGTTTGCCCGTGCTGTCTGTGCTGTCGGCGCTGTTGGTCATTCCCGCAATCTGGTCTGCCTGGACGGCGATCAGTTTCGTCATGTTCCTGAATTCAGGCCAAGCGATGGAGATGGGCGGCCGCGTCATCTGGATGTCAATGGCCCAGGTGCCGGACGCCTTTTCGGCCTATGCGGGCATCTATGATCGTGAAATCTATGGCTTCGGTATTCCCCTTTTGATCGCAACCTTTGGGGCAATAGTCCTCGGATGGTTTGAACGCCGCGACCGCAGCAAATTTGCGGTCTCAGACATCGTTTTGGCGATCTGCGCAATTGTGGTCTGTATCTACTTGATAACGGTTTACGGAACAGCTGCCCGGAATTCGGTCGGAACGGCCAATGTCCCGATTGGTGTGGCCTTTGCCGCAACCGCCGGATCGGCCCTTATCCTTGAACTGACACGCCGCGTGGCGGGTCTGGCGCTGGTGATCATTACGGCCGTGTTCCTGGTCTATGTTTTCACGGCACATCTGCTGCCTGGCATTCTGGCGGTATCCCGCCCCTATTCCTGGCAGCGGTTCTTCGGGCATGTCTATTCCGACGCTGGCATCCTTGGACCCACAACCGCCGTATCATCGACCTATATCATCCTGTTCATCATCTTCGCAGCCTTCCTGCAGGCATCGAAAGTGGGCGATTATTTCGTCAACTTCGCCTTTGCCGTCGCAGGGCGCGCACGGGGTGGCCCCGCCAAAGTGGCGATTTTTGCCTCGGGCCTGATGGGTATGATCAACGGCACATCGGCCGGTAATGTGGTGGCCACCGGGTCGCTGACCATCCCGCTGATGAAAAAGGTCGGCTATCACAAGAAAACCGCCGGTGCGATTGAGGCGGGGGCGTCGACCGGTGGTCAGATCATGCCACCGATCATGGGTGCAGGCGCCTTTATCATGGCTGAAATCACCGGCATTCCCTATCAAGAAATTGCGATAGCAGCCATCATTCCCGCGATACTTTATTTCGCATCGATCTACTTCATGGTCGATTTCGAAGCTGCGAAACTGGGCATGCGTGGAATGCGCGATGATGAAATCCCGAAGTTTGCCGATATGGCGCGTCAAGTCTTTTTGTTCCTGCCGATCATCATTCTGATTGTGGCGCTGTTCATGGGGTATTCGGTGATCCGGGCCGGTACGCTGGCCACTGTTGCAGCGGCTGTCGTCAGTTGGCTGACGCCTCATCGCATGGGGCCGGGGTCCGTGGTGAAAGCCTTTGAACTGGCAGGCACCATGTCGATCCAGATCATCGCGGTCTGTGCATGCGCTGGTATCATCGTTGGTGTGATTTCCCTGACCGGTGTCGGCGCGCGCTTCTCAAACCTGCTTTTGGGTCTTGCGGGCGTATCGCAATTGCTGGCGCTGTTCTTTGCGATGTGTATTGCGATCCTGCTTGGTATGGGTATGCCAACAACAGCGGCCTATGCGGTTGCTGCATCCGTCGTGGCACCCGGCCTGCAAGAACTGGGCATCCCTGCCCTAACGGCACACTTCTTTGTGTTCTACTTCGCCGTCGTGTCGGCAATCACCCCGCCCGTGGCGCTGGCCAGTTATGCGGCAGCGGGGATATCGGGGGCAAACCCGATGGAAACATCCGTCGCCTCATTCAAGATTGGTATCGCGGCCTTCGTTGTGCCCTTCATGTTCTTCTACAATTCGGCTTTGCTGATGGACGGCACATGGTTTGAGGTGATCCGCGCCGGTATCACGGCAGTTTTCGGGGTGTTCTTGCTAAGTGCGGGCGTACAAGGCTGGTTCATGGGGATGCGGGGTGTCTGGTTTACCCGTGTCGGCCTGATCATTGCAGCACTTTGCATGATTGAAGGCGGCATCATATCAGATCTGGTGGGCATTGGCCTGGCCGTCGCGGTCTTTCTGGTGTCGAAATTCGTCAAGCCGGAACCGGGTGCGTCCATCCCGATCCGCGGCGCAGACTGATTTATGAAGTAAAAAAACGGGCGGCGCTGAAATTCGGGGCCGCCTATAAAAACATACTGATATTTTTCTATTATTCTTAGTCTTCCTTGCCAGACATAGCATCGCCCTATTTGATGCACATAAGATTTTAGGAGCAGTCAATGGCTTTACGTTGTCTTATGGTGGGTGCCGGGCTGTCGGGTGCTGTGATTGGTCGTGCGCTGGCCGAAGCGGGGCATAATGTTATCGTCGTCGACGCGCGGGATCACATCGCAGGCAATTGCCATACGGAACGGGATGCCGCGACCGATGTCATGGTGCATGTCTATGGGCCGCATATTTTCCATACCGACGACGAAGAAGTCTGGAGCTACGTCAACCGGTTTGAAACCTTCCTGCCCTTCAAGAACCGGGTCAAAACCACATCGCAGGGCGCAGTTTATTCGCTGCCGATCAATCTGCACACGATCAATCAGTTCTTTGGCAAGACGCTGCGCCCGGATGAGGCCCGCGCGTTTCTGGAAAGCAAGGCCGACCTTTCCATCGACGACCCGCAAACCTTCGAAGAACAGGCCCTGCGCTTTGTGGGCCGCGATCTGTATGAGGCCTTTTTCAAAGGCTACACAATGAAGCAATGGGGCTGTTCGCCGTCTGAACTGCCTGCCTCAATCCTGAAACGGCTACCAGTGCGTTTTAACTACGACGACAACTATTTTTTTCATAAGTATCAGGGGATGCCCGAAAATGGCTATACTGCGATGGTGGAAAAAATACTGGATCATGACAACATCGCCGTCCGACTGAACACACGGGTTGGCCGCGCCGATATGGCTGACTACGATCATATCTTCTATTCCGGCCCGATCGATGGCTGGTTCGATTATGAACTGGGCCATCTTGGATACCGTACGTTGGATTTCGAACGGTTTGACTATGACGGTGATTATCAGGGATGCGCTGTGATGAACTATGGCGATATCGACGTGCCCTACACCCGTATAACCGAACACAAGCATTTTTCGCCGTGGGAAAATCGCAAAAAATCCGTGCTGTATCGCGAATACTCACGGGCCTGCACAGAAAGTGACATCCCCTACTACCCCATTCGTCAGGTCGCCGAGAAAACCCTGTTGGCCGAGTATATCAAGCTGGCGGAGCAAGAGAAAAACATAACCTTTGTCGGCCGCCTTGGCACCTATCGTTATCTTGATATGGACGTCACCATACGCGAAGCACTCGACTGCGCCCGTACCTGGCTGGCCGTGCAGGAAACAGGTCAAAAGATGCCGGTCTTTAATATATCTGTGCTATGAGCATGAGGCAGCGTAATAATTGGGACTGTCTGTGCCTGCGCAATTCCGTTAAATGCACCCTGAAGTCGTCACATAGTCATTGACCCGATGGTAGCCAAGTCAGCTCAGACACTCGTTAGTCTTTTCAAACGCATGATGGGCGAAAGTGAGGATATGCGCTGGCAGCCGAATGATGGCGCTGTGCAACGCATGATCTTTCATATCGGGCATCACAAAACCGGAACAACATCCCTGCAAAGCTTTCTATCGCAAAATTCGCTTGGTCTGGTTAAAGCCGGTATTCTTTATCCGTGGGTTGAACCCCAAGGCGCGGCCCTTTTTGCGGCAAAGGCGCTGCGCGGATATGATCTGGCAGAAGATCATCCGTTGAACCTGCGCGAAGCCCATAACGCATTGGCCTTCCGACTTTTATCTGAGGCTGTTCCGGGCCTGCGCGTGCCCACTGATCATCCGCATCTGCCTGCGTCCTTTCAGATGTTTTCGGCCATCAACAATCAAATCAAAGCACTACGACCCGATTATGTCGTTTTATGTTCCGAGGTGATGTCACATTTCGGAATGGCCGATGAAAAGTTGATCACGCGGCTTCGTACTGCGATTACACCCGCAGATGAAACGGTTATCTGGTGCACGCTTAGGCGTCCTGACGAACATCTTTTGTCATGGCATGGACAGCAGATTCGTTTTGGTCAGTCGCCTGAACGGCTTGATGATCCTGTCGCGGGGCTGAAGTTGGATTGGATACACGCCGACTATCGCAGCATGATCGAACCCTGGCAACGATTGATGCCCGAAGCGGCCCTGATACTTAGACCATATCAGAACACAGTGCAGAATGGCGGCTCAATCAATGATTTCAGACAGCATTCGGGCATGTCATTTCCCGATAATCTGATCGAAACAGGGAACATGAACATTGGGTTTCCACATGTTCTTTTGCCGCTGCTACGGCTGGCCAATGTACAACTATCACCAGAAGCCGCCGAGGATATGCGGGATAATCTGCCTAAACTGGTCGCTCGGTTTGATCTGCCGCCCAATGACGATATCGAACATTTTGGCCCGACATCACGCGACACATTAGTCAGCTTCTTCGCACCGGTTCATGACTATCTTGGACAAATCTCTGGCCGTGATCCATTCTTTCCGGATTTCGATGATATCAGTCAGTGTCGCCCTGTTCCGGTTGATAATGCATTGCGGCTTTTCCTTGATCAGGTCACAGGTGGTCACGACAATGTTCTGCAAACGAATGAGGCCCGTCAGTTTCTGTGGGACATACGACGAACTTTTCGTCCAGGCCCCCAGAACACAATGATGACAGCCGTACAATCCGCTGGCCATTGAAGGACCAGGACCAGCAATGATGGATGACAGTAAAAGCCTTCCAAACAGCCGGCCGGAAGACCCACTGTCATCTGATCACGGCAAATCAATAAAGAACATCACAGCGATTCATACATTGCAATCCATGGTTTTGCCCGACGCGGGTCTTGGATCAGAGTCCGAGCTTTATATTCGACCACATGGTTCAATTCGTCTGTCAGATGATAGTTCTATTTATCTGCGGACCGGTGCAGAGGTTCATTTCAACACCTGGTTCAATCTATTTAACATCGGCAAATGGGTCAGATTTTGCGATTTGCAGGACTTGCACCTTTCTGTCCGTGGCGCAGGTCATGTAGAACTGACTATCTATATGACCGATCCGCATAATGGACGTTCAGAGATCGGGTCCCAAGTCCTGTCATTGAACGGCGAATGCAAAACTGCCATCGACATCCCAGATCTAAGCGCAACTGACACACAGGGGGTTTTGTACTTTAGGCTGCGCGCTTTGGACGACACAACGTTAAACGGCGCATGTTGGCAAACACGCCAAACGCCGCGACGGGTACCCGAGCTGATGCTTGTCATCACGACATATCAGCGTGAACAGACCGTTGCAGTATCCATGAAGCGGTTTGAGGATTTCGTGGCAACGTCGGTTCTGGCACCGCATTTGCACCTGACGGTCATTGATAACGGCAACAGCATCGAACCGGCATCAACTGGCAAAATCACTATTGTCGCAAACCGCAATTTTGGCGGTGCAGGTGGCTTCGCCCGTGGTCTGATCGAAGCAGGCGAACAAGGAAGTACCCACTGCCTGTTCATGGATGATGATGCCGCGGTCCACATGGATGCTGTCGCACGTGCCTGGGCTTTTCTTGCTTTTGCACATGACCCGGATACGGCCGTTGCGGGTGCTATGATCAGCAACACCTGTAAATGGCAACTTTGGGAAAACGGTGCGATCTTCAACAACCTGTGTGTGCCCCAGTTCACCGGCACTGACCTGCGTGAGCAAGATCAGATCATATCGATGGAATATGAGACCAACCAACCTGCACCCAGGCTTATGTATGGCGGTTGGTGGTTCTTTGCTTTTCCAATCGCCAGTGTACGTCATATGCCTTTTCCGTTTTTCGTCCGCGGAGACGATATAAGTTTTGGTCTGGCAAATGATTTCAAGATCGTCCGCCTGAACGGCGTTGTGTCTTTTCAAGACGGCTTTGCGGGCAAGGAAAGCCCATTGGTGATGTATCTTGATCTACGTAACCACCTGGTTCATCATCTGGTTTTTCCAGAGCTTGAGGTGGGCTGGCATGGACTTACACGTATCGCATTATGGTTTTTTCTGAAGAGTCTGATCCGGCTGCATTATGAAACCATGACCGCACTGAATATGGCAGTTGAAGACGTCTTGCAGGGCCCCGATTTCTTCGGCCAAAACCCCGATTTTACCGAGCGACGAAAACAGTTGGCGGCCCTTCGGAAAAACGAAGCCTGGTCAGACAGGGAACTGCCGGTAGAGTTGTCCGAGCGACGGAATATCTCGTTTGAAAACCCCATAACGCGTGGCCTGATGAAGCTGACAGCAAATGGTCATTTGCTGCCATTTTTCCGACTGTACGGAAATCACCTGATCATGAGTCCCGAAACCAGAACTTATGTCAGACCCGCTTGGGGTGCTGCCAAAATCACCGTGATCAATCCGGAAACGGGCCAGAACTATACAGTAACGCACTCGAAATCAGCGGTATTTCGCGAAGGCTTTCGGATGATCAGAAACATCTGGAGACTATACCGCGCCTATCCAAAATTGGTCACCGACTGGCGAACGGGCTACGATAAACTAACCACAACCGACTACTGGAAAAGTGTCTTGAGACCGACGAAATAGGGCATCAGTCGGCAGAGCCATCCGTTTTCTGTTTTTACCACATCGTTTTTGCCGCGCGGGCGGGCCAGGCCTGGTCGTAGGGGGCGCCGCCCACTTCGCCTTTGGTCATGGCGGACAGTATTTCGCCGACCGTTGGCAGACCTTCGCTTTCATCACCGCGGGTCCAAAGGCCGGATCGGATCAGCGCGCGGGCGCATTGGGTGTAGATTTCGCGGATGCGAATGATGATGACACTTCGGGGGTTTTGGCCGGCCTGTTCGAACTGTGTCAGCATGGATGTGTTCCCAGTCAGCTTTGCTTCGCCATTCAGGCGGACAACGTTGTTTGACCCTGGGACCATAAACATCAGTGACACACGCCCATCGCGCACGATGTTTCGCAGGCTGTCGATCCGATTATTACCGCGCCAATCCGGCATCGCCAGTGTTTGGGGGTCGATTTCATGCACGACAGGGCCATCATCCCCCCGAGGGCTGCCGTCGGTGCCTTCGGGACCGACCGTCGACAGAACGCAAAACCGGGACGCCATAATCCAGCGGCGATATTCCGACGTCATCTGATGGGCGACCTTGCGCGTCGCCTCGGGGCGGGGTGCGCCATAAAGTTTTTCAAGATCGTCAATGCTGGTGATAAAGTCCATGAACCACCCCTTTTCACGTCAGATATTGCTGTGCCTCTTCCATCAACCGGTCCGAGGCCGCTTCGATACTGTCCACCATACGCGTCATGAAATCATCGCGCGATAGCCCCGGCGGGATGGGATCAAGAAACTCAACCACGGCAACACCAGGTTTGCGCATGATGCCCTTACGCGGCCAGAAAACACCAACATTTGTGGCCACCGGCACACAAGGCTGACCAAGCTGTTCGTATATCAGATAGGTGCCGATTTTATAGTCCGCCTTCACGCCCGGCGCGACGCGGGTGCCTTGCGGATAGATCACCAGTTGCCCAGGGTTCTGTCGACCGGCCGAGACATCTTCCAACATCTTGGGAATGGCCTTGCCGCGTTTGTTGCGGTCAACCGGCACGCAGCCCATGCGATAGGCATATTGACCGATAAAGGGTGCCCAAAGCAGTTCTTTCTTCATAATAAACTTCGGCATCGGGATGGCGGCATAGATCATCATGATGTCCAGAAAGGACTGGTGTTTGGCGGCGATCATGACCTCATCCGTCGGTGGTGTGCCGCGGATCTCGGTCCGAAGGCCCAGGATCCACTTTGCACTGAACTGAGCCCAACGGGCATATTGATAACAGGTCCACCGCGCGACCTTGCCGCTGAACATGGCCAAGGGGGCAAAACCAATCCCCATGATCGCCATTAAGATATAGATTTGAATGACATAGATCAGGGATCTGATCCATTGAACGACGTTGGTCACTAGGTAAGCTCCTGTAAAAGGCGAAGCGCGGCGGTGCGTGTCGCCGCAAAGGCAATCAGTGCAAAAAGCAAAGGCATCATCAAAGGCAACAGCCAGCCCAAACCTGTAAAGCCGATACCCGTCAGAAATCCTGCGGTTGCGGCCGCCGATGGCAGAAATGCAACGGTGATCGTTGCGATCAAGGCGCCTGCCCCGGCGCCCGTCAGTGTGCGCAGGGTAAACCGGCGCACGAACACCTTGGCGATAAAGGCATCCTTGGCCCCGATCCGCCGCAAAACCGAAATGGTTTTGAAATTACCTGCCAGTGACGCTTTGGCGCCCAGACTAACGATGGCCGCTGCCGTGGCCAGGATCAGCACAAGACTGGCCGCCGCCAAAATGCGCAGGCCCCTGGCCGAGCGGACAAGCGGGTCACGCCAGGCCGAATGATCGTCAAAACGCGCATTCGGCGCCTCGCCCTGAAGCCGCAGCACCAGTCCTTCGGCATCAAAGCCCTGGGGGGCGGGAATAACTTCGATCAGTTGTGGGATGGCCAGATTTTCGATGGGGATTTCGTCACCGAACCAGGGCGACAGCAGATCACGTTGTTCTTGCGGCGTCAGAGCGCGTGCGCTGGCCACACCTTCGGTCGTTTCCAGAACGCGCAGGGCGGCATCGGTCTGGGCCTGACGCTGATCCTGTGGGCCATCAACAATCACGGTGACGCTCTGCGCCATTTCCTGTGACCAGGTGTTTGCAAGCCGTCCGGCAGCCACGGCAATGGCCAAAGCGAAAACAGCCAGAAACGCCATCGTCGCCGCTGCGAAAAAGACCAGCCAGGCGGTATGACCGCGGGCCGGTACGATACCATCCGCCCGCAGATCACCCGCAAAAAAATCAAAAAACGCGCGCAGCCAAGCCATCACAAATCGACCTCGGCCAGTTGGACGTGGCCGTCTTTGATACGCAACACCCGCGTTGAAACCTGAGATTTGGCAGTGCGTATCAGATTAAGATCATGCGTGGCGATCAAAACGGTGGTGCCCATCTTGTTCAGCTCTAACAGCAGCGTCATGATGCGCTGCGACATCTCCCAATCAACATTACCTGTGGGTTCGTCCGCCAGCACCAATTCAGGCGCCATGATCAAGGCGCGCGCCAACGCCGCACGCTGTCGTTCGCCACCTGAAAGTTCGGGCGGGAAAGCATCGGCACGGTGCCCCAGCCCGACCCATGCCAGAAGTTCGGCAAAATCATCAGTTACAGATTTACCGCTGACCGTCAGCGGCAGACAGATGTTCTGGCTGATCGTCAAATGATCCAGGAAAGCACAGTCCTGGTGAACAAGACCGACACGGCGGCGCAACAGGGCCACCTGATCCCGGTCCATCCCATGTGCCGGCTGACCGAACAAAGTCACCTGGCCCGATGTCGGCAATAGCTCTGCATAAAGCAGTTTCAGCAAGGTCGATTTTCCGGCCCCTGACGGCCCGGTCAGAAAGTGAAATGACCCCGGGGCGATGCCAAAGGACATATCTGACAGAAGTGGTGTATCGTCGTAACGGTAACTTGCTGCCTCAAGCTGGATCACGTGACGTTCCCTGTTCTTTGGCCTCCGTAATGCCGCACAGTTTGGTGTGTTTCAATGATTTGCGTGCTTAATTTCATTGCTCTTCTGCTAAGTATTGTTAAACATAAGCGAAAATGCGCATGTAAAGCGTTGTAACCGTCATCGAGAGCAGGTGTCGATATGCGATTGAAATGTCCGAATTGTGGGGCACAGTATGAGATTTCCGAGGATGTGATCCCGGATCAGGGCCGTGATGTGCAATGTTCAAACTGCGGTCATACGTGGTTTCAGGGGCCCGATGCCCTTGGGCATGAAGACGATGAAGAGGTCGTCGAAGATGCTGAGGTCCAGGCTGAAACGACTGAGACTGACAACGAAGATGACCACGATACTGTTGCCGAAGATAGTGATGATGACGAAGACGGCCCCCCACCCGGCCGTCCCGCCCCCAAGCGACGTGAACTGCCGGAAGAAATCGCAAGCGTTTTGCGTCAGGAAGCCGAATTCGAAGTCCGCGCCCGTGACGCGACACCGGAACCGATTGAAACTCAGCCCGATCTGGGTTTGGTCGCAGGATCGGCCGAAGCGAAATCAGTCACAGCCCCCGTTATCGGGTCGGCGATCGCGGCGGGGTTAAGCGATGACAAACCGGCCGAGGATCTGCCGGACATCAACGACATCAATTCAACGCTGATCGCGCAAGCCCCCCCGGCGACGCAAACCGCCGACGCCGAACAGGCAAAAGGCGGTTTTGGCAAAGGCTTTCTGACAGTTGTTGCCATAGGTGCTGTCGCATTGGCCCTTTATGCCTATGCCCCACAGATCAGTCAGAGCGTTCCGGGACTATCGGCCGCGATGGAGGGCTATTCAGATACAATTGACGGTTTGAGGCTTTGGATCGACGGGACATTGCAACAGGTTGTCGCGTCATAGCCGCGGCCCAAACGGCAGCTCAGCCCGCTTTGCACCCATGAATATCGACGCTTGCTGTCCGGCGGATGACGGTGAACCGCAGCGTACTGCGATCCAGCATAATCGGACCACCGGAATCGCTTTGCATTTCAACCTTTACGGTCAGCATGTCGCCCTTACGATCTGTTGACGCCTCGCTGATCCAGATATCAGAATTATTCGCCTCAACTACCGCGATTTCCTCGCCCGGATCATTGCCAACGTAGGGCATACGGATCTGAGTCATTAGCTCAAGACCATCTGCGGTCGGGGCAATACGGCAGGTCACATCGCGAACGTCGGCTTCCTTGGCGGTCAGGGGCAGGTCAAGCAAAGCCGCAAAAACCTCAGGGTCCTTTTGGCCATCGTTGGGCAGACTTGCTCTGAATTTCAGGGTGGCCGGGATGCAGACATCTTTGCAGACCCCCAAATCAACCGACCCGCGCAGCCTGATGTTATTTTGCCGATCTGGCGTCAGCTTAATCGGGATAACGACCACATCGGAATACCCAAATGTGCGGAACCCGTCCTGATCATGAACTTGCGGAACAGGCCACAAAACATCGACCGCCCGAAGGTTTCGCGACCCGCGCCAACTGAATGTCGGTGGAATACCCGCATCCCCTGGCGCACGCCAATAGGTTTTCCAACCGGGCGCCATTGTCAGACGCAGCCCCGCCATATGCGTGCCTTCCGCGGTGCGCCAACCGGACAGCACGTCGGCCTTGATGACGTCATCCAGCGACTCAGCCCGCGCAAAGGTTGCAATACAAAGGAAGAGGGATATGGCAGCAGCTCTGATCATTTTTCCTACAATAGGCAGTCTTCTGCGCATGTGAAATCACGAAGAGGCTACAAATGCGTGACCGCGACAATCGTCGCCTTGCACGTTGCACCGCAGCATCACATTTTAGATGTATGAGCGACTCGATTGATCTGACAGGTAAGTTGCTGATTGCGATGCCGGGTATGGGTGATCCCCGTTTTGACCGCAGCGTCATCTATATGTGTGCCCATTCCGACGAAGGCGCCATGGGTCTGATTGTGAATAAACCAGCCCCCGAGGTCCGCTTTTCCGATCTGCTGGATCAGCTTTCCATCAAAGCGTCGATCAATACCCAGAAGGTAACGGTCCACTTTGGCGGGCCTGTTGAACATGGGCGGGGGTTCGTGTTGCACTCGGCCGACTACGGCGCGAATTCTTCAACGTTACGGGTGGATGACAATGTCGGCATGACCGCAACACTGGACATTCTTGAAGACATCGCAATGGGTGTCGGCCCCGAGGCGTCGCTGATGACACTGGGTTATTCGGGATGGGGTCCGGGTCAGTTGGAAGATGAGATCGGCCGCAATGGCTGGCTGACCTGCGATGCGAAAATGCCGATTATCTTTGACAGAAATAATGACGGCAAATGGTCAGCCGCACTGCAGGAACTTGGGATTGACCCGCTGCTGCTGTCTGCAGAAGCGGGCCACGCCTGATCAGCGGTTTTCGTCAAACAATGCGCATGTGCGCGCGAATACGTGATTGCGCACGTCGGGACGTTCCATCATGACCTCATGTTCCGAGTCAGGCACGACCAGCATTTCGCCGTTCTGCCAGTCTTCCATCCGCTTTTTGATCCGCACAGGATCAACAATGCGTTCGTTGCTTCCGACAACACAAAGGGCGGGAATATCCGGGGCCGGACGAGCCGTCAGGCGATTGATTTCACGCAGGGCTTCATTCAGCCATTGCATGCTGGGTCCGCCCAAGCACAGATCGGGATGCTTGTTCAGCTGATCACGCATATGATCGAACATTTCGCGATCCCGCGTCAGCGTGTTGTCGTCGAAATCGGCGCTGAGAACATAGGGCACAGGTTTGGTGCTGGGGGTGTATTTCCCGCCCAGACCAACGTAACGGGCCAGCCATGTGACGCTCCATGCAACGGGACGCAGGGCCGGTGTGACCTGAATGCCCCACATGGGTGCGGTGAACACAGCCGCTTTGACCGGCGCGCCCTCATAGACTGCCCGCAAACCAATCGCGCCGCCCATTGAATGACCGATCAGAAAATAAGGCTTGGGCAACTCAAGCTCTTCGGCCGCCTTCAAAACAGCGCGGACATCGTGTTGATAGTCGGGGAAATTTGCGACATGGCCCGCGTTAGGGTCTTTCAAAAGGCGCGCACCTAAACCCTGCCCCCGCCAATCGACGACAAATGTTGTGTAGCCTCGCTTGGCGAATTCCTGTCCTGCAAGACCGTATTTTTCGATGTATTCAGTCCGACCCGGGAACAAAAGTATGGTTCCGTGATCGCCGCCGGGAAAATGCCCGACACGAATACGAAGACCGTCCTGGGTTGTTAGCCAATAGGCTTTTGACCCCTCGGGGGCGTCGGCGATATCGTCGAACAGTGGCGCTTCGACGATCTCAGATATGATATCCAGCATTTTTCTGACCCAATAGGTTACTCGGTTTCATCGCAAGTCCCATATCGCTTTACGATCTTGATTGGGTTCACCAGGGGGGTGGCATTTCCCTGATGATCAGACTGTATAATTAGTCTTTTTTCCTGCCCAAACAATGTCGTCAGTGATTTTCCTTTTGTCTTAAAAATGGGGGTGCATTTTACGCGCACCACGCTACACTTGTTAATATGGGTATTTATGTCGATAAACTGAAACTTAGCTATGTCACGATTTTGCTGACAGTAGGGATTTCCTTACCTTTGAGTGCTCAGCAGCAAAATGACGCCGAGTTACTTGAGCGTTTGGGCAATGCAACGCCTGAATCCTACCGTGTGATCGAACGCGAACTGATGCTGGCCTGGTCAAAATCCGGTTCAGCGTCAATGGATCTGCTGCTTGAGCGTGCACAGGATGCGATTGAGTTGAATGACTATCATGTTGCCTTGCAGCATCTGACGGCATTGACGGATCATGCACCCGATTTTGCCGAAGCATTTCATCTGCGCGCCACAGCTTACTATGAGCTTGAGATGTATGGCCCTGCACTGGCTGATCTGGAACGCACGCTTGAACTGAACCCGAACCATTTCGGGGCCATGACAGGCGTCGGATTTATTTTAGAGGAACTGGGCCATCCCGACGCCGCGCTTCGGGCATTGCGCAAAGTCAAAGAGCTGCATCCAAATTACGTTGATATAGATGAGATGCTGCAATATCTGGAAGGCCAGGTTGAGGGCCGCACCCTTTAAACCAGCATTTCAGGCGCGACATCAGGAGTTCCCATGGCGCAGCCATCCCGGATCACGGCGGTTCTTGGTCCGACCAATACCGGAAAAACACATTACGCCATAGAACGGATGCTGGGGCACAGAACCGGTGTCATTGGCCTGCCGCTGCGGCTTTTGGCGCGCGAGGTTTACGACAAGATTGTCCGACTGCGCGGGCCGTCTGTCGTGGCACTTGTCACCGGCGAAGAACGGATTGTGCCGGACCGGACCCAATATTGGGTCTGCACGGTCGAGGCGATGCCAGATGGCATAGGTTGCGATTTTCTGGCCATTGATGAAATTCAGCTTTGTGCCGACCCGGAACGCGGGCATGTCTTTACCGACAGGCTGCTGAATGCGCGCGGCCTGCATGAAACATTGTTTCTTGGCGCCGACACGATGCGCAGCGCGATTGCGGCGATGGAACCTCGCGCCCAGTTCATGCGCCGCGAACGGTTTTCCCAACTGACCTATACCGGCGCGAAAAAGATCAGCCGGATGCAGCCCCGATCTGCCATTGTGGGATTTTCCGTCGACAACGTCTATGCCATTGCCGAACTTTTGCGCAGACAGAAAGGCGGTGCTGCAGTCGTTATGGGGGCGCTGTCCCCACGCACACGTAACGCTCAGGTCGATCTTTATCAAAATGGGGATGTCGATTTTCTGGTCGCAACCGACGCGATCGGTATGGGGTTGAACCTGGATATCAACCACGTTGCCTTTTCATCGCTGACCAAGTTTGACGGTCGGCGGATGCGCCCCTTGCAGCCGAATGAACTGGCCCAGATCGCAGGCCGCGCGGGTCGACATATGAATGACGGCACCTTTGGGGTCACGGGTGAGGCCCCGCCGCTGCATGAAGAGGTTGCCCGCGCCATCACCGATGGGCGCTTTACGCCTGTGAAGAAACTGCAATGGCGCAATTCCCAACTGCAGTTTGGCAGCATCGATGCGCTGATCCGTTCGCTTGAGGAACACACACAGGATGAATGGCTGACCCGCGCGCGTGAGTCCGATGATCTAGGCGCGCTAAAGGCACTGTCTGCCGAATCTGAAGTCATGGCGCGTGCGTCTGATGCAAAATCGGTCCGGCTTCTGTGGGATGTCTGCCGCATCCCTGATTTCCGCGGAATCAGTCATACGGAACATTCAGCCTTGCTGGGTCAGATCTTTAATTTTTTGCACGAACACGGGCAAGTGCCCGCCGATTGGTTCGCCCGTCAGGTAAAACGGATTGATCGCGTCGAAGGGGACATAGATACGCTGTCTAAGCGCTTGGCATACATACGCACTTGGACTTATGTTGCACAGCGAAAGGGCTGGATTGTTGATGAAAGTCATTGGCGCGGCGAAACCCGCGCTGTAGAAGACCGATTATCAGACGCTTTGCACGACCGTCTGACCCAAAGATTTGTAGACCGGCGGACCAGTGTTCTGCTTCGGCGGTTGAAACAGAAGGAGGCCCTTGTGGCGAACGTAGACGACAAAGGTGAAGTAACGGTCGAGGGGCAATTCGTCGGCCGGTTAGAGGGATTTCGTTTTCGTCAGGACAGCAGCAGCACACCGGACGAGGCAAAGACGCTTCGATCTGCCAGTCTGCAGGCCTTGACGCCTGAATTTCATCTGCGCGCGGACCGGTTCTATAATGCCCCCGATACCGAGATCGACTTTACCGAACAGGGTGGCCTGATGTGGGGCGAACATGCGGTGGGCAAGTTGGTGGCTGGACCCGATCCACTGAAACCGACCATCAGCGCATTTGTTGACGATGAAGCAGGCCATGACGTGGCGCAAAAGGTACAGCGCCGGCTGCAACACTTTATTGATCGCAAGATCGCGACTTTGTTCGAACCTTTGATCGCACTTAGCCGGGATGAGGCGCTGACAGGTCTGGCACGCGGTTTTGCCTTTCGCATGGTCGAAGGTATGGGTGTTCTGCCCCGCGAAGGGGTCGCAGACGAAGTAAAATCGCTGGATCAGGACGCTCGTGGTCTGTTGCGCAAGCACGGGATTCGGTTCGGGCAGTATACAATTTTTATGCCGCTGCTGCTGAAACCTGCACCGACGCGCTTGCGACTGGTGCTGTGGTCCCTGTCGCAGAACCTTCAGGAATTCCCCGACAGCCCGCCGCCCGGACTGGTGACAATCCCAGTGCCCGAAGGCACACCCGAAGGGCATCTGACCATGGCCGGATACCGCGCAGCGGGCGAACGTGCAATCCGGATCGACATGCTGGAACGTCTGGCTGATATCTTGCGCAGTCAGGACAGCCGTGGCGGATTTGAGGCAAACCCCGATATGTTGTCGATCACCGGTATGACGCTGGAACAGTTTTCCAATCTGATGGGTGGACTGGGCTATAAGGCCGAGCGCGGCGAACGCGAGAAGGTCCGCCCTGCCCCCGATGCCGCGGGTACACCGGATGAAGTCCCTGGCGATCAGCCGCAGGAAACGCCGGTTGAGACGCCGACTGAAACACCACCGGACACGCCGCAAGAAACACCGGTAGAGGTTCCAACGGAAACGCCAGCGGCCCCTCCGGTTGAGGTGCCGCAGCAGACAGCTGAGGCAAACGACGCTTCCGAACCCGCTGAACCAGAAGTTGAGGTATTCTACACCTTCACCTGGGGCGGACAGCGCCGTCAGAACCAGCGGCCGCAGGGCAAACCCCGCGACAAACCGCAAGGAAAACCAAAGGGCAAACCCAAACAGAAACAGCAAGGCGCGCAGAATTATCAGTCGCGTCCGCCCAAGAAAGACAAGATCGATCCAGACAATCCTTTTGCTGCCGCCCTGATGGGCCTGAAGAAAGGTTGATCGAGGCTGCCGCGCCCCTGCGGCTGGATAAATGGCTTTGGTATGCTCGGTTTTTCAAAACGCGCAGTTTGGCGACCAAAGTCGTGACTGCCGGAAAAGTGCGTGTCGATGGGGTGCCCGTTTCAAAACCGTCCCGCACGATCACGCCGGGGGCCGTTCTGACCTTTCCCCAAGGCCGTGACATTCGCGTTGTGAGGATCGTTGCGTTAGCCGACCGGCGTGGCCCCGCGACTGAGGCCCAAACACTTTACGAGGATCTGACACCTGTCCGGGAAAAACAGCCCCAAAATCCGTCTTATGGGGGTAAAGGCCGCCCCACGAAAAAGGATGCGCGAAAGCTGCGACATGACCGCACGTCCCATCTTGAATGATCCGGTCCGCTTCGCTAGCTAAGGCAGAAACGGATGGAACGGCTTACCTATGACTTATATCGTCACTGACAATTGTATCTCATGCAAATACACAGATTGCGTGGAAGTATGTCCTGTGGATTGTTTTTATGAGGGCGAGAATATGTTGGTGATCCATCCCGATGAATGCATCGATTGCGGTGTGTGCGAACCCGAATGCCCCGCCGATGCAATCCGCCCCGATACCGAACCGGACATGGAAAAATGGGTCGAGTTCAACCGCAAGTATTCCGAGATGTGGCCCGTGATCATCACCAAGAAAGACCCCCTGCCCGAAGCCGAAGAACGTGATGGCGAAGAAGGCAAGCTTGAGAAGTATTTCTCAGAAGCGGCGGGCGAAGGCGGCTAAGGTCCGATTCGTTGAAAAACCGGTGTTTGAGCTACGTCAGTGATACGTCAAGCCACTGATATCATAGTGTAAAACACTGTTCATATAATCAGGTTCTTTTCTGATCGTCATTTTTCTGTTATAGTTATCTTTGCATGATATCGAACCAGAGACATACACCTGAGGACCATACCCACATATTCCAGGTGGAATAAATAAAGCGCATCAATGACCGAACGGCCCTGATACTTTGGGGACGACGGCCATTTTCGCTGTCGCCATAACGGCGCATTCGAGGAAAGACTGAATGAGCAAATCAAAGAAAAACGAGTTTCGCCCGAACGATTACGTTGTCTATCCGGCACATGGCGTTGGGCAGATCGTCTCGATTGAAGAACAGGAAGTTGCAGGCATGTCGCTTGAGCTTTTCGTGATCTCTTTTGAAAAAGACAAGATGACCTTGCGGGTGCCAACCCACAAAGCAACCGACGTTGGAATGCGGTCGCTAAGCTCACCCGATGTTGTGAGCAGAGCCATGACAACGCTGAAAGGCAAAGCCAAGGTCAAGCGGGCGATGTGGTCGCGCCGCGCACAAGAGTACGAACAAAAGATCAATTCAGGCGATCTGATTGCCATTGCCGAAGTTGTACGTGACCTGCACCGCAATGACGATCAGCGCGAACAAAGCTATTCCGAGCGTCAGCTTTATGAAGCGGCGCTTGAGCGTCTGACACGTGAAATCGCAGCTGTCAGCGGTACCGATGAAGGCACAACCGCCAAGCAGGTTGACGAGGTTCTGGTCGCACGCGCTGCCTGATCACAGCTTTCGAAGAAAGAAAAAGTCACCTGTTCAGGGTGACTTTTTTTATTGCATTTTGGGTTAATAGAAATTGTGCTGCCAGAAACCTCTGGCAGCACTTTTATTATGGGGTTAGGCCGCTTTATCGCTGACGAAATCATGCAGCAGCTTTTCGTTTCTGGCGTTTTCAAGCTGTTGAATCCGGTCGCTGTTGATCTTTTCGTCAAAGCGGTACTTCACGAAATTCACCAGGCTTAGCGACAGCATCAGCACACCGATACCCCAGAAGCCCTTTGTCGACAGCGGCACTTCGGTCGACATATAAAGCGACAGGCCCAGCATAAAATAGGCAACCACGACACCCGCCAGGTTAAAGACCATAATCAGGGTGTTATCAGAGGCTTTTTGTCCAAACATTTCAGTTCTCCTTATCAACAATGGTTATTTCTTGGATTTCAGACGGTTTAAAACGTCATTTGCAGTAGTTTTCGTAGATGGGCCAAAGCCCTGATCCGCCATGCGGTCGGCAAGCGACCCGTGGTTCAGATCGCCCTCAATTTCGCGCAGGATTTCGGCCTGTTCGAACGGGTCGTCTTTCCTTAGAACAGTGGCGATCAGTTCCTCCGCCTCTTCCACAGAAGACGTGTTTCCGATGGTTGTGTTCAGTTTGACTTGCATATCCAGCTCTCGCCGCACAGCGCGGGCAGTTATGGCGCCCTGTTTCAGATCGATGATACGACGCTGGCCCGTTTCGACGGACTGACGTAGGCGAATGATCTTATGATCCAACCGCTCAAGCGTCTGCTGGCGGATTTCAAGCTCATTCTCCATCTGTGCAATTGCGTGGGCCGCCTCGGTCGCCAGATCCTCACGATCTGCGTCCAGGGCCTCTTCAGCGCGGGTGGTCATGTCTTTGATCTGTTTTTTCAAACCATCGACCTGCCGTTGTTCCCCGCGATGACGCTGAATAATACTGGCCAATGTCGCCTTGGCCGCTTTCAGGCTGGCCTCGGCCTCGCGAATTTTCTGATCGATCAGTTCAATCGCATATTTGTCCCTGACCTGTTCTTCAGCGCGGGCATTCGCACCAATGATCAGAGTTTTAAATGTACCGAACATCTGTTGCTCCTCTATATGAACACTGTTCATGTAATAGGAATAACAATTTTTGAACGCCGTTCAAGTAAATTCTGAACGCTGTTCAGATTAATTATTCGTGACGTTACGTAAAACCATTTCGATCATGCGTTCGAGTTCATCGACCGGAACCGCGGAAATGCGACGTTCCAGCCCCAACAGCACAATGCCATGCACCGACGAAAACAGCGCCCGGACCATAAGGTGCAGATCGTCATCCGGCATATCAGGAAACAACTTCTGCAGCGGCGCATGAATATACATGAACAGGCGCTGCAGTTCTTCGTTATACCATTTGGGCACTTCGCGTTCGATCGACATCTGCAGGTCAAACAGCGTCCGCCATTCGTTTTTATTCTCAGAGGCGAATTTCAGATAAGCGTGGCTCATCCTGATCAGGATATCGGTTGGCGGCAGATCACCCTGCCCTTCGATACTTGCACCAACCGCCTTGCCAATCCGGCTGAAGGTACGTCCGTTTACCGCCATAACCAACGTATCAAGATCGGTAAAAACGTTATAGATGGCACCAACGGCGCAGCCCGCCTCTTGCGCCAGATCGCGGGCACGGACGTTGTTGATGCCGCCGTCAGCGACACGCTTTTCGGCAATATCAATCAGCTTGACGCGCAGCTCTTCGCGGCGTTTCTCGACTTTGCGTGCCATGTTTTCCCCAAAGGTCTTGAACCCAGTTCAAACTATTTCTCAAAGTCCAGAAATGAAAGCCGAAAATCAGCCACCCAGCTTTGACAGCTTTGCCTGCAGTTCCGCCAATTGTTTCTTGATATCGTCCAGGTCGTCTTTCTCGGCGGCGTCTTCTTCGGATTCAGGCGCGCTCCAACTGCCGGATATACCGCCGGTCATCGCTTTCATCAGTGCCTTTTGCTGCGCCTGCATCGCCTCGAACCCGGGCATCTGGGACATCGGGTTCATTGCGGTCATGTTTTCGACCATCTTGGATTGCCCGTCGCGCAGCATCTCAAAGCTCATTGCCAAAAACTGCGGAACAACACTGGTCGCTTGCGTGGTATAACTACGCACCAGATCGGTCAGAACACCAAGCGGCAGAACACTTTCACCACGGCTTTCATGTTCCGCAATGATCTGCAAAAGATACTGCCGGGTTAGATCATCACCGGATTTCAGATCGACAATCTGAACCTCGCGCCCCTCGCGGATGAAACTGGCGATGTCTTCCAGGGTCACATAGTCGCTGGTTTCGGTGTTATACAAACGGCGGCTGGCGTAACGTTTTATCAGTAATGGTTTTTCTTGTTCAGCCATGGGATCCTTCCCGAACTAAGGGCACTGGACCAAATCTTAGGCGCTTGTCGTGAAAAAAGAAAGAGCGAGCTCTTATCCAAGAGCCCGCCCCACCATTCACACCGATTAGGGAGGAGTACGGCGTGTATTGGTATTCGCTTACTTCGCGGCAGCTTTCTTGGCTGCAGTCGTCACGTCATTCGTGGCTTTCTTCATGGCTTTCGTTGTCTCTTCGCTCATGTCTTTGCCGGCGGCCAGCATCAGCTCAACGGTTTCCATCTGAACTTTTTTTGCAATTTCAGCAAAAGCTGACATATGTTCGGCGGCAGCTTCGGCTGTTGCAGATGCGAAATCAGTCACGGCTTTTGTATATTCAGCCGGATCTTCTTTTACCTTTGTCACACTGGACATCTTAGACAGCGTGTCTTTCGCCCATTTCGAAGATAGTTCTGTCGATTTTGTCGCCGCTTCCAGTGCGACCGAAGACATCTTTTCACCCAGTGCTGCCTGAGATTTGAAGGCATCCTGCATTGCTTTTGTGTCCACAGGAAATGCGCCCATCATGTCTTTCATAATTGCTGTGTAGTCTTGTGCCATTTTATTGCTCCTAGCGCTTTTGCGCGGGCCCGCCCCGTGCTTTCTACGTCTGGCAATAATATGAATGCTGCAGTGCAGAAAATCAAGTTTTTTCTGCACTGCAGCGTGACGTAGGGAAAACGCAATACAATCAGGGGTTTGGTCGGGCCAAAACATAGGTGCCGGGCGCATCGCACAGAACCTTGTGTGACGAATCATCGGGGTGTCGTGCGGGAACTTGCTTGCCTGATCGCGATGCCAGCCAACGCCCCCATTCCCCCCACCAGGATCCTTCTTTGTATTCCGCACCGGCCAACCATTCGTCAGCAGGCAGCTTCATGTTCGCATTCAGATAGTGGCCGTATTTCTTTTTCGAGGGCGGATTGACGATACCCGCGATGTGCCCCGACTCAGACAGAATAAACGTCTTGCTGCGGCTGCCCATCTGCTGAACACCCGCATAGCTGGCTTTCCACGCAGCGATGTGATCGGTTTCACACGCGATGGCGCAAACCGGGACAGTGACATCTTTCAGCTTCAGCGTTTCGCCGAACAGCCTGACCTGCCCCTTGGCAAATTCATCCCTTTGACAAAGCCACCGCAGGTATTCGACGGCCATACGACCGGGCAGATTGGTGCTGTCACCATTCCAGTACAACAGATCAAAAGCCGGCGGCGCCTCACCCATCATATAGCTTCGGATCGCAGGGCCATAGATCAGGTCATTTGACCGCAGAAAGCTAAACGTGCGCGACATAAAGTAACTGTCCAAAATACCGTCGCGGTTCACTTGTTCTTCGATACCGTCGACAAAATCATCCGTCAGAAAAACCCCGAATTCACCCTGATCTGAAAAATCCGTCAGCGTCGTGAACAGCGTGGCCGATTTGATCGACTTGTCGTTCCGTTTTTTCATCAGGGCCAGCGTCAGGCTAAGCGTCGTGCCCGCGATACAATACCCAATCGCGTTGACCTGTTTGACGCCGCATATCTCTTTCACCTGATCAATCGCTGTCAGATAACCTTCGTCGATATAGTCAGCCAGACCCACATCACTATAGCTTTCGTCAGGGTTCACCCAACTGACCACGTAAAGCGTGATGCCCTGATCGACGATCCATTTTACCAGGGAATTCTTTTCTTTCAGGTCAAGAATATAGAACTTGTTGATCCAGGGCGGAAAAATAATCAACGGGGTTTCATGCACCGTTTCTGTGGTCGGTGCATATTGGATCAGCTCAAATAGCCGGTTGCGATACACCACAGATCCTTCTGTGACACCCAGGTTTTTGCCAACCTCAAAAGCATTCTTATCGGCCAGGGTCACCAGCAGATCGCCGTCGTTGGCCTCAATATCAGCGACCAGGTTTTCCAGCCCCCGGACCAGTGATGCACCATCCGTCTGCACCGCTTTTTCCAGCGCATCCGGGTTGGTGGACAGAAAATTGGTCGGCGAAAACATATCGACGATCTGACGGGTAAAATAGGCAATGCGCTGACGTTCCTTGGGATCAATTCCGTCGATATGATCAACCGTTTCCGTCAGCGCCTTGGCATTCAACTGATACTGGCGCTTGATGTAGTTGAAATAAGGATGTGTGTCCCACAAAGGATTTGAAAAACGACGGTCTTTCTTCAGGGAATCATCATCGAATGGGGGCGCTGTCAGATGGCCTGCCGTCAAGGCCGTTTGGGTATCGATATAGTTTTTCAGCGACTTTCCCCAGAACTCAACCTGCTGTTCCATCAGCTTTCCAGGGTTGCGCATCAACTCGGTCATATAGGCCGTGGTGGCCCGCATCGCCAGATCAGGTCCGGGTCCCTCAAGCGCAGGATTTATTGGTTTTTTGTGCGACATCGCGGCAACAAGCCGTTGTGTCAATTCTTCAAGTTTTGCCAGATTTTCATTAAGTTTTTCGGCGTTTGGCATCTTTGGCGCTTTTTCGCCATCATCATTTGTTAAGTCTTCGCTGGAATTGTCAGTTGTCATTTCGGCGCCTCCCCCCTAACCTTATTGCGCAGAATAACGTCGCAGTCACGGGGGGAATAGCGACGATATCATCCGCCAAGACATCCGGGGGGATAACCAAGGAGAAGCCCGTGAGATATATGCTTTCTTACGATTTCATGGAAACCATGCGGAATACGAACCAGTGGCTGGGCGCCACGGCTCAGGCGTTTGCGTCCTATCCCGCGATGAGTGTCCTTCCGAACCCTGCCATGGAATGGATGCGCGGTTGGGGCGAGGTTACGGAACGCGCCTTTTCCCGCATGATTACCAAGCCGGACTGGGGGATTCACAGCTTTACCTGCGCGGATGGGCGCGATCATCTGGTTGAAATCGAACCGATTGTGAAACGTCCCTTTGGGGATCTGGTCCACTTCAATGTTCAGGGGCGGCCCAAAAAGGATCGGAAGGTTTTACTGGTTGCGCCGATGTCGGGTCATTACGCAACGCTGCTGCGATCGACCGTGATCAGCCTGATGCCGGACTGCGAACTTTATATCACCGACTGGCATAATGCGAGGGATATCCCGGTATCGGAAGGTAAGTTCGATATTGAGGATTATACCCTCTACGTCGCTGATTTCATTAAAGAACTTGGGCCTGATGTTCATGTCATCGCGGTCTGCCAACCGGTCCCGCTGACGCTAGCGGCAACGGCTTATCTGGCCGAAAAAGATCCCAAGGCGCAACCTGCGACGCTGACCCTGATCGGTGGCCCGGTTGATCCGGATGCGAACCCGACCGAGGTGACGGATTTCGGCAACCGGGTGACGATGTTTCAGCTGCATGAGTCGATGATTCAGCGCGTGGGTTTCAAATACGCGGGCGTGGGTCGCAAGGTCTATCCGGGTCTGTTGCAGCTGACGTCATTCATCTCTATGAACGCTGAGCGTCATTCGAACGCCTTTTATAATCAGATACTTAAGGTTTCAAAGGGTGAGGCAGGCGATCACGATAAGCACAACCGCTTTTATGATGAGTATCTGGCCGTGATGGACATGACAGCCGAGTTTTATCTGACGACGGTCAAGCGCATCTTCAAGGATCGTGAAATCGCCAAGAATGAGTTCATGGTAAAGGGGCATCCTGTTGATATTTCAAAGATAACCACGGTTGCGGTCAAAACGGTTGAGGGCGCGAACGACGATATCTCGGCGCCTGGGCAATGTGTTGCGGCGCTGGACCTGTTGACGGGGCTGCCTGACAGCAAGAAAGCCAGCCATGTTGAACCCGGCGCGGGCCATTACGGTATCTTTGCAGGCAAAAGCTGGCGCAACAACATCCGGCCCTTAGTGCTTGATTTCATTGATGCAAATTCGTCCAAGCCGCGTCGGAAGGCCGCCAATAAAAACGCCGCTGCGTGATCTTGCAGTCCCGGACCCACGTCCGGGACGCAGCGTCATGAAAGTTAACGCGCCGTTTGGATCAGTTTCACACCAAAATCGCATGTGCAATTTGCACATTTCCCGCAAAACCGGGCAATTCAGATGTGCAATTTGCACATTTTTCGCGGGATTTACCGCGTTTCCCTGATTCCCGCGGATTTTGCAAGAAATCAACCTGTGGATAAGTTTGATGTCAACGCGCGCGGGTGTGTCAGAGTTCGGTAACAAACCGCCCGAATTAACCATTTTCCGAGGCCATTAACGTATCATAAATCGCACCGCACGGTACCAAATTTCGCAAGTTTACAAAAATCGAATCAAAAACTTCGCAAAGTTTGCAGTGTTAAGGTTTGGGTAAGGAAGGTCGGATGTCAGCTATGAGCCCACTTTACCATATGCTGCGCATGGCATGAATGTCTGCTCACCCGATAATCCTAGATCTTGGATGAGGATATCCAGAGCATCGCAAGCCCGGCTGCGCCGATGATCATTGTGCCGAGTATGACCATAGGTCCGGGCACGGACCAAAGGAACAATCCACCCCACAAGGCCACAAAAACGAGATAAGAGTAATCCAAACTGGCGACTGTGATTGTCGGGCCAAGCTGATACGCCTTGGCGAGCAGAAGATGAACTCCAACTGAGATCGCCGACAAGAAGCCCGTGATCGCGATCAGCTCTTTGGTTAGTGGCGACCACGATATCATCATAAAAGGATAGATCGGGGCCGGCTGTGCAATCTCCAAGATGATAACGCCCAGCCCGCCGACACATACAAAGACCAGGTTCAGAGAGATCACCAGCACCATCGTATCAACGGATTGTATTCTGGCCCGCGTGATCAGCGCGACGAGCGCATAGCAAATGGCGGCCAATAGCGGGACAACTGACCACCGGGTGAACGCGGCGCTGCCCGGTTGCAACACAATCAAGACACCGCAAAATGCGGCCACCATGATGAGCGTTTGTAAAGCCGTTACACGCTCACCCAAAAAGATCACCGAAAAGAGAAAAATCCACAGCGGTGCGGTGTAATACACTCCGGCGACGACAGACAAATCCAGCAACGGTAACGCGGCATAGAAGAAAACATACATCGCGACGATCAGAAATGACCGGAGCAACACCCAGCGATCAAGCGCTTGAAGAATGGCCGCCTTGCCGTGCCGGTTCATCACAATCAAAACGGGTAGGATCAACGCAGATCGAAGCAAAAACAACTGCCACAACGGCAAGCCCTCGCTGAAGAGTTTAACGATGGTATCCTGCAATGCCATCAAAGCCGTGGCGCAGATGATGGCCAAAGGCCCGCCCCGCAAGGCAGTTCGTTGCGTGGAACTGAGTGATTGAGGCGTGCTCAAGGGACGGCATCCTTACGATAAACAGATTTGGCGAGTAAAAGAAATTTACTTATATCTAAATTTATGGTGCAGTTTTTAGATAATTCAAGATGTGCCAAGTCCCGAACACGCAGCCTCCCGCCAAACGCAGGATATTGTCGGCAATCAGATGCGGGGCTTGCGAAAAGCCAAGGGCCTGACCCTGCAAGCACTCGCCCAAAAGACCGATCTGTCTGTGGGGTATCTGAGTCAGCTAGAGCGCAATCTGGCATCCCCATCCATTCGCGCCCTCAGTACGATTGCCCGCGTCCTTGGCGTCAACATCAGCTGGTTTTTTCCAGAGGCAGGCGATCAGCTGGACCATGAAGCCAGTGTTGTTGTGCGCGCTGAGAACCGACGGTCACTGAGTTTTTCCAGTGGCATTCGCGATGAACTGCTTTGCCCGTCTCTGTCTGGTCAGTTGGAGATGTTGCTTTGCACGTTAGAGCCGGGCGCCAGTTCCGGGGAACTATATAACCACACGGGTGAAGAGGCTGGGTTTGTCAGCAGCGGCCAATTGGAGCTGACAGTCGATGACAACGTCTTCCTACTTACCGCAGGCGACAGCTTCCATTTTGATTGTTCGCGGCCCCACGGCTACCGAAATCCAGGAGACGTCACCACGACCGTCGTCTGGGCGGTGACCCCACCACATTACTGATCTGGAAACCTTCATACCAAAACCAGACATTCTTTTTGGCCTGTTGAAGAGCGACTCTGTCCCGCAAAGCGGGCAATCTGTACTTACTAAAGTGTTTGTATCCGCCGTTTTGGCGACAACTGACCTTGGACGGCAAGCTCCCGGATCAAGTCCGGGACAGCGATAGGGTCGGCTTTGGTCCAAAGACATCAGCTGGCGTTGTAGTTGGGGGACTCGCGGGTGATGTGGACGTCGTGGACGTGGCTTTCCTTGAGGCCTGCGCTGGTGATTTTCACGAATTTGCAGTTCTGGCGCATCTGTTCGATGGTGGCGCAGCCGGTGTAGCCCATGGCAGCTTTCAGACCGCCGACCAGTTGGTGGATCACCGCTCCGGCCGAGCCTTTGTAGGGCACCTGGCCCTCGATCCCTTCGGGCACCAGTTTGTCGCTGGCGGCGTCTTTCTGGAAATAGCGGTCGGCCGAGCCACGCGCCATGGCGCCCAGGCTGCCCATGCCGCGATAGCTTTTGAACGATCGGCCCTGGTACAGGATCACCTCACCGGGGCTTTCATCGGTGCCGGCGATCATGGACCCCACCATCGCGCAGGACGCGCCCGCGGCGATGGCCTTGGCGAAGTCGCCTGAAAACTTGATGCCGCCGTCGGCGATCACCGGCGTTCCGGTCTTTGAGGCCGCATTCGCGCAATCACTGATCGCGGTCAGTTGCGGCACGCCGACGCCCGCGACGACGCGGGTGGTGCAGATCGAGCCCGGCCCGATGCCGACCTTGATCGCATCGGCGCCTGCATCGATCAGGGCGCGGGTGGCTTCCGCTGTGGCGACATTTCCGGCGACGACCTGCACTTCGTTCGACAGCCGTTTGACCCGTTCGACGGCGTGGGCGACGCCTTCGGAATGGCCGTGCGCGGTGTCGATGATAATCAGGTCGGTGCCAGCGTCCACCAGCGCCTCGGACCGTTCAAAGCCTGCGTCCCCCACGGTGGTGGCCGCAGCCACGCGCAGGCGGCCCAGTTTGTCTTTGCAGGCCTGCGGGTTCAGCACGGCCTGTTCGATATCCTTGATTGTCAGCAGACCCGTCAGCTTGCCGTCTTTATCGGTCACCAGCAGCTTTTCGATGCGCCGCGCCTGCATCAGGCTTTTAGCTTCGTCCAGATCCGCCGGTTCGTGCAGCATGGCCAGGTTGTCGGCGGTCATCATCACGCGCACAGGCGTGCTGTCGTCGGTCGCGAAACGCATGTCGCGGTTCGTCACGATGCCCACAACGCGGCCATTTTCGTCGATCACCGGAAAGCCGGTGACGCGGTAGCGATCCTGCAGGGCCTTGGCGTCGGCTAATGTCTGATCGGGCGTCAGGGTGATGGGGTTGTAGACCACGCCGCTTTCGAACCGTTTGACGCGGCGCACCTCGGCGGCCTGTTGATCGATATCCAGATTGCGGTGAATCACCCCCATGCCGCCGGCCTGTGCCATGGCAATGGCCATCCGCGCCTCGGTCACGGTATCCATCGCGGAACTGAGCAGCGGGATGTTCAGCGCGATGCTTTTCGTGACATGGGTTGAGGTATCTGCCGTTGAGGGCAGAACACTGGAGGCGGCCGGAACCAGCAGTACGTCGTCAAAGGTGAGTGCCTCGCGAATCTCCATCGGGGTCTCCTTGGAACCATCGTTTGGCGCGTCCCTATCGCATGGATCAGAAATGGGTGAAAGCCCCATTGTGGGGATGTTCGGCATTTACATACAATTTCTTGTTTTGAACGGCGCCTTTTTGGGGCCGCTGAAATCGGCGAATGGCGGGCCGGAAAATTTTGGATTTGTACGCAACTCGTGTTGGTTGATTTTTGTTTGGGCATGTGAACCCAAATCCGTTCTGGTCAGTCCGCATGTGAAGTGCATCAGCCATAGGTTTGCTTTTACAAAGAGCAGTACAGGGCAACGCCCATGCCCTATCCCTCGAGGAAAACCGACACGTTTAGCTTGTTACCATCGAGGTCGCGCACATAAGCCCCATAATAGTCCGGATGGTATGTTCGCGGACCTGGGGGGCCCTCATCAGTACCACCGGCCTCCAATGCTGCCGCATGGAAGGCCCTTACAGCCGCCGCGTCGGTTGCGTAGAACATGATTTGCGTACCATTGCCGTATGTAGCTGTTTCCCCGTTGAAAGGGTTTACGACAAAGAATGTCGTTCGGCCGTCCGCTGCCGCATAGGCGCGTTCGGTCTTTTCGGCCAAAGCGCATCGCATCCCGATCGTCTTGAGGACGGCATCGTAGAACCGGCCAGCCGCTACTAGGTCGTCCGTGCCGACACATACACCTGATAGCATGACATCGATCCTTTCATGTAACCGCTCATCTTATCGAACGAATGCCGGTTTGACATGGCCTGACAGACTATCCAACACGATTTGCGGACATCTCAAAACTTTTTCAAAAAAATTCGGAATAAACCCAATGCTGCCTCGTTCTTCTTCCCAAGACGGCCACGGGCCACACTGAAAACGGAGATAGAAACGATGAACGGTTTGCGCCCATCCAGGATCGACGATTTCAACCCCGCAAGCGGGTCGTTCAGACATATCAAGTCCGAGGTCGGCACGCGCTGGCTGCAGGCCTGGGTTTATGTCCCCGTCCTTCAGGACCCAACCAGCATTCCGCTGGTCGCCATACATGGCATTTCGCGGGGGGCCAAGGAACAGGCGCTGCTGCTGAAAGAGGCCGCAGATCGGACGGGTCGCATCGTGATTGCGCCGCTGTTCGATAAGCGAAACTGGAAGCGGTATCAGCAGATCACCAGGCGCAATCGCGGCGATATCGCGCTATTGCAGTTGCTGGACCTGATTGAGGCACGCGGCATCACCAAGACACGCCGGTTCGATCTGTTCGGCTATTCCAGCGGGGCGCAGTTTTCGCATCGGTTCGCGATGCTCTATCCGCAGCGGATCAGGCGGCTGACGCTGGCCGCGGCAGGGTGGTACACGATGCCGGATGCTGATGCGGCCTATCCCTATGGTCTGGGGCACGGCACCGCGGCGACGCAACAGTGGGGCAAGCGGATGGCCCTGGCCCTGCCCGCGTTCCTGCGGCTTAGCATCACCGTTCTGGTCGGTGACAAGGATATCCAAAAAGACAGTGCCCTGCGCAGTTTTGATACGCTGGACCGATCCCAGGGCTCGAACCGGTTTGAACGCGGGCAACGGTATTGCGAGATGCTGAAAAAGGTTGCGGACACCCAAGGCATCCGCCCCGATATCGTCTTTAGCCAGGTTCCCGGTTGCCAGCACAGCTTTTCCCAATGCGTCAGTCAGGGCGGTATGGACCACATGATCCTGGGCTGACGCGCACCTCCACTCACGAACACTACTGCCAGTCCCTAGCCTTGTGAAAGGAACATAAGACATGACTTTGACGGCCTTTTCCCTTGCCCAAAGGTTGAAGACAGCGAAATGGGCGTTTCCCGTCCGGCACGTGCGTCAGGACGATGTCAGGACGCTTTCGACACGGTTTGAACAAGCCAAGCCCGGCGATCTGGTGCTGGGGTGTCTTAGCCCCGCATCGTGCCGCCTGCTTTGGCACGCATTGCCTGAAGGATAAGAAGGATGACCACGATGAAACGCGCTGATATTATTCTGATCGGGCTTTGTCTTTTGTCGTCAGTGGTTTGCGTTATTGTGACAGATGCCCTTTTCTACACTTTGACCCAGTTGCCTACCCTTGGGATCGGCCTGTGGCACCCGCGCGTTCTGACTGAAGCGGGTCTGGCGATTGGCAGCGCGATCAGCTTTCTTTTTCTGCTGTTGCGGATGATCTAGGGCCATCGGCCGTTCGTTCTAAGGCGGGATAGCGTGACCCAAGCGTGATCCCACGGGCGACAAAGCTGATCAGCAAGGCGATCCAGAGGCCATGGTTGCCATAGGCCGGGATCAGCAGCAGCGCACTGCCAAAATATATGGCGACCGAAATAATCATCATGTTGCGCATATCGGCTGTGCGCGTGGCCCCGATGAATATGCCGTCCAGCATCCAGGCCGCGACACCGACAAGGGGGGTCGCCACCATATAGGGCAGATAGACACGCGCGGCCGCCTGGACATCCGGCGCGGTTGTCATCACATTGATGATTGCGCCGCCAAACAGCCAAAAGGTCAGCGCCATGCCTGCACAGATAAACACCCCCCACCCGCTGGTCATCAGCGCCGCGCGCCGCAGGGCATAGCGGTTGCGCGCCCCCATGGCCTGGGCCACCAGCGCTTCGACCGCAAAAGCAAACCCGTCCAGTGCATAGGCGGTGATATTCATGAATTGCATCAGGATCTGATTGGCGGCCAGTTGCACATCGCCAAAATCGGCACCCCAGAACAGAAACGACACGAAAACCGCCAGCAACAGCACGGACCGGATCATGATGTCGATATTCACCAGCATCATGCGGCCCATGCGCTGCGCGTGTAAAACCAGCCCCATGTCGCGCCAGTGGGGCTTGCGAAAAACGGCGCGGCATAGCCACAGCCCCAGAGCCAGACCCGTCCATTCGGCCAGAAATGTCGCAAAGGCCACACCTTCGACGCCCCAGCCAAACCCGATGACAAAGGCAATATCCAGCACGATATTCATGCCGTTCATCACCACCTGCAGGACCAGAACGGCGGCCGTGCGTTCCTGCGCGATCAGCCAGCCGGTGATGCCGTAAATCGCAATCGCAGCGGGGGCGGAAAAGATGCGGATGCCCATGTAATCGCGTGCCAATGCCTCGACCTCGGCACTGGCGGGCGCGATTTGAAGTGCCTCACGGAAGATCATGGATTGGAACAGGATCAGCGCGCCACCCGCTGTAAAGCCGATGAAAACAGCGCGGGACAGCAGCGCCTCGACCTCGGGCTGGTCTTTCGCACCAAGTGCCTGACCGGTCAGACCGACCGTGCCCATGCGCAGAAAGCCGAAAATCCAGTAGATGGAACTGAGGATGATGGCCCCGATCCCCACAGCGCCGATGGGGGCCGCCTGGCCCATCTGCCCCACGACGCCTGTATCGACCGCGCCCAACAGCGGCACTGTCGCGTTCGACAGCACAATCGGGACGGCGATTTTCAGAACGCGGCTGTGGGTCAGTGCCTCAGCCATCGCGGGACGACGGCATCAGAAAATGCCCCGTCGCCTGCGCAAACAGTTTGTGGCGATTGTCCTGCCAGGCTTCGACATGGACACTGGCATAGCGGCGGCCCGACCGGTTGACACGCGCCCGTGCATAGGCGTCGCGCGGCAGCCCCGAACGCAGGTAATCCACCGTAAAATCAATGGTCTTCGGCAAGCGCGGCAGCCATTCAACCTCGGGCCGTTCAACGTCAACGGCGCCGCTTTCGATTTCAGCCCAAAGCGAATTCCAGCTGAGTTCGATGATCGCCGTGACCTCAAGAAACGCCGCGGTTGCCCCCCCGTGCAAGGCAGGCAGCATCGGGTTGCCGATCAGCTTGTCAGCGTAATTCAGTGTGGCGGTCAGTTCATCGCCGCGCCGGTCAAACTCAATGCCCAGAAACTGAATGTAGGGCACGCGCGCGACCAGAGCGTCCAACGCGGCATCGCGGCGCTGTTTGACGATCTGCATCGGTTCGGGTCTGGGTCGGCTCATGACGCACGCTCGACCGTGAAGGCGCCAGTGGCGGTGGCAACGGGCCGGGCGCGGTCGTCATCCATGGCAACGGCGCGGATAAAGGCCACGGTTCGGGTCATGTGATAGCATTCGGCGCGCGCCACAATCGACTGACCAGGCGTGGCCGGGCGCATGTAATCGATGCGCAGATCGATGGTTGCCGTTCCCACGGGACGCGACGGATGGGTCACAACAGCCGTGCCCGCCGTGGCGTCCATCAGCGCCGAAACGGCGCCACCGTGGATCACACCGGTTTCCGGGTCGCCGATCAGTTTTTCGTCATAGGGCATTTCGACGATCACGGCGTTTTCTTCGAGTGAAATCAACCGCATCCCCAGGGCGCGGTTATAGGGGATCGCCTCCATAAAGACTTTTGCGATGTCGGCACTGTCGGGCATCAGGCCCCCCCTTTTTGGATTTTCGTCGCGTTTCTGTCGCCGCAGCCAAGCCGCTTTCGGTGAAATATGTCAAGCAAACCAGTAATTTTCGAGCCGAAAGTGACCTTACGTCGCTTTTCCGTCAATTGAGCGGTTGCCCCCGGCTTGGAATTATCGTTATTTTGACGTCAGGGAGAAGCCGATGTCTGAAACACGTTTAAATTTCAAGGAGATGTGCGCGCGTTTCGATGTGACACCCCGCACATTGCGATACTACGAATACATCGAACTGTTGCACCCCGAGCGTGAGGGACGATCGCGCTTTTACGGCGCGCGTGAGATCGCAAGGATGACCCTGATCCTGCGTGGCAGGCGGTGGGGCTTTCCGCTGGAAGACATCAGACAGTGGCTTCTGATCTATGAAAAAGAGGGCACCCAGGCCCAGATGAAAGCCTTTGTCGAACTGGCCGACCGCCAGTTGGCCGACCTGCGCGAACAACAGGCGCAGCTGGAAGAAACGATGACCGAGTTGCAACATCTGCGCGATGAAACCGCCGCGTCAGTGAGCTGACGCACCTATATTGATGTAAAATTTGCACATTCTCGCTTACTTTACAGTCATTATAATGCAGAATTAGGATAAATCTGGATGAGGTTATCAGTCCTAAGTTTGCTGTTCCTGATCACCGCACAAACGGGCTTTGCAAAAGAGCACAGGCTGGAACGCCTGATCGATCTTATCGGCATTCAAGGACAATTCCGAGATTGGTCTACGCAGCTTACAGACGATCGCATGCATTATACCTGCACAACCTGCGACAAGACCGTCGAAGCCTATATTCATGTCATCAGTCCCTATAAGCCCGAAACCTATGGAACAGTTGAAAAGCGCTATCTGGCTGAGCGCAAGATTTTATGTTCAAAACTTCTGATAACCGGTGGGCGTTGCGTCGGAACCAAGCAGACGGAATTGCGCGGTGGTGCACTTCGGGGGTTCAAGTCCGAAATGGCATTTCAGAACAGAACAGAAATCGAGACTGTATTTTTCTACGCCGGGCCGCCAACAAACAGACCTGAAATGATCAGGTCCGTTATTTCAGTTGAAAAGGGGGGGCTCTGCCATCCTATTCTTACAACTTATTCCCGCACCATATGGCCAGACTGACGATCTGGTGGTGATACATGCAGAGAGCCGCGCAGTCCCGGATTTGCTTCAGGACCTTGGGTTCGTGGAATGGTTTGACGATATCGGCCGTATTTTACAGCGACTGGCACGGGCCATTTGATGAACATTATTAATCAGCGGCGCGCATGAAAAAGGGCAGGTCCTGCGGCCTGCCCTTTTGTCTGATATGATTGACCGATCAGTTGGTCTGGGTGTCTTCGGCTGGGTTAATACTGATGCCGGGGACAGTGACTTCTACCTGTTGGGTATCAACTTCCACCTCGGGCACAGTTACCGTTGCTTCGTCCGACGTCAGTTCGATTGACCCCGTTTCGACGTCATAGGCGGGCAGATTGCCGCCCTCGACCTGCACATCTACATCAGGCAGTGATGCTTCCTGCGTCTGGTCGATATCAACCATGTAAACCGCAGCAGCGCCTACCAGTACGCCACCAGCAACAAGAGCAGCCATAACACCAGGTTTCATAAGAGTTCTCCGTTTCGCTTGCGTTGTATCTGAATGGCAAACGTCGCTGATATTACTTTAGTTCCCAAAAAATAATCGGGAACTTTTGGCCGCCCTGCGCGCTTGTGTTGACAGATGACATCGACGGATAAAGGAGATTTGTCATGGAATATGGAATTCTGGGCGCACTGCTGTTGGTTGCTTGTATTTATGCAATCTACAACGTCTTGACATCAGGCGCATCAACAGGCGCAAAACTGCTTTGGACCCTTCTGATCGTATTGGTGCCGCTGATTGGCTTTATCATCTGGCTGATCGCCGGACCCAAAAGCAGTGCCGCGAAAATATAAAGTAAAACAAGCCGGGGATCAAACCCCGGCTTTTTAAAATAATATATTCACCAACCATAAGGTGATTGCAGGAAAAGAGACCAGCAGAACCACGCGCACCATGTCTGACAGGACAAAGGGGGCGACGCCGCGATAGGTTTTGCCGATCGGAATATCCCGCGCGACCCCGTTGATGATGAACAGGTTCATGCCCACGGGCGGTGTGATCAGGCCGACCTCGACCACGATCAGCGCCAAAATACCGAACCAGATCAGGGTCGCGTCGCGCTGCGCTGTTTCCAGGCGTCTTTCGCTTATATTGATGTCCAGCGCCTGTAGCTGGGCAGGCGTCAGGGCGACGCCGGACCTGAGCGTCTGTTCTACGCTGCTCACCAGATCAGGCGGCAGGGAGACGCCCGATTGCAGGGCCTCCCAAGCGGCTTCGTTCTGCAGCATTTCCATCGTGACCAGCCCGAAATCCAGCGCACCGATGATGGGCAGAAAAATCGGGATCGTCAGCAGGATCATCGACAGGCTGTCCATCACGCAGCCGAAGATCAGGTAACACAGCAGCATCACCGTCAGCACCATCAGCGGCGCAAAGCCCTGCGTCGTCACCCAGTCGGCCAGGAAATCGGGCGTGCGGGTCAGCGCCATGAACCCGCTGAAAATCGTGGCCCCCAGAAGGATGAAAAAGATCATCGCGGTGGCTTTGGCGGTTTCCAGAACGGCCTCAAGGAACGCGGCCCACGCTAGGCGGCGGGTCAGTATCCCGTAAAGCGCGGTGGAAACGGCGCCAAAGGCCGCGGCCTCGTTCGGGGTGAACAGCGCCTGTGATCCGGGCTTCACCCAGTTCCAGTCGCCGATCAGACCGCCCATGGTCAGCCCGAAAATCGCGATCACGGGCCAGGTTTGGGACAGGGTCTTGAACCGCTGGCCGTAGGGTTTGCGGTCGGCCGAGGTGGCCGCATTTGGGCGAACCCGCACATAAATCGCCACGGTGATCAGATAACCCGCCGCCGCGACCAGACCGGGCAGCAGGGCCGCGGCAAACATATGTTCGATATTCGTTTCGGCCTGGATGGCGTAGATCACCAGAATGATGGACGGGGGGATGAGTATGCCAAGGGTGCCCCCCGCGGCCAGCACCCCGGTGCTGAGGCTGTCGGAATAGCCCCGCCTGCGCATTTCGGGCAAGGCCACCTGCCCCATAGTCGATGCGGTGGCCAGCGATGACCCGCAGATCGCGCCGAACCCCGCGCAGGCCCCGACGGATGCCATGGCGACCCCGCCCTTGCGGTGCCCCAGCCAATCGCTGGCGGCGTTGAACAACGCAGCACTCATTCCCGTCTTCGTGGCCAGTTGCCCCATCAGCAGAAACAGCGGCACTATGGCCAGGCTTTGCGATGCAAAGGTCGAATAGGCCTGCGTTTTCAACTGCGACAAGGACCCCAGCGGGTGGCCAATCACGTACCACGTGCCGAAAAAACCCACCAATCCCATGGCCAGCGCAATCGGCACGCGCAGGAAGATAGCCAGCAGCATCAGACCAAAGGCGATCAGGGCAACGTCGATCATACGGGCTGCTCCTTACCGTCCAACACCCAGTTCAGGCTGCGCCAAACGGTGTAGACACTGACAATGCTGAAAAATAACGCGCCGATCCAGGCGACGCCGTAAAGTGACCAGATGGGGATTTCGAGCTCATAGGTGGTTTCAGGGAAAAACGGGCGATAGCCCATGCCAAGCGCATCGCGCAGGCCATCGCTGCCAAATGGGAATTTTTCCCCAAACCCCAGCCAGAACTGCCGTGTGATCACGACGGCGGCGATAGCAATCAACAGATCACCCAGAAATCCGAAAAACGCCTTGATCCGCGATGGGAAAGCATCGACCAGAATATCGACAGTTACATGCCCCCGCTTAAGCTGACAGAGCGGTAGAAAGAAGAATACCGCCAACGCACAGCCGTGTTCAATCATCTCATAATCGCCGGGGATGTTCTGCTCAAAGATCGCGCGCCCCAGAATGGAAACGACCGTCATGATGGCCAAAAACGCCAGGATCAGCCCGCCTGCATAGGCAAACCAGCGTGCGATTGCCTCAATCCCCCTGCCCACACGGTCTTGTGCGGCTTTTGCCAATGCCATCTTTCCTGCCCCTGACCTATTCGGCCCCGATCAACGGGTCGCGTTCGTTTAGCGCGTTTATGTCCATACCCGCCACCTGTTTATAGCCGTCGGCAAAGGCCTGACGTTCGGCAAGCGGCATGATCTGTTCGATATCTTCAAACCCGTCGGGGGCGCGGTCATGGACGATGTCCAATATCTTGTCCGGGCCGTCGCCGCGATTGGCCAGCACAAGTGCTTTGACCTTGGGGCGGCGTTCAGCCTCATAGGCCTGCAAGGCGCCGGTTGTCACGCCATGATCGCGCATATCCCGCGCCAGGATGCGCGCGTCCAGAATAGCCTGCGAGGCCCCGTTCGACCCGATGGGATACATCGCGTGGGCTGCATCACCCAACAGAGTCATCCGCCCGTGGGTCCACTGATCCAGCGGATTGCGATCGACCATCGGGTATTCATAGATCTGATCGGCGCCGCGAATGATCTGCGGAATATCCAGCCAGTCAAAGCGCCAATCAGCAAAGGCGGGCAGGAAATCGTCCAGCACACCCGCTCGGTTCCAGTCTTGTTTGGCCCAGTCATAATCAGGCGGCATGGTCAGATCGGCAATCCAGTTGATCACCGACCCATCACCGTCATCCGCAATGGGATAGGCCACGAATTTCACGTCCTTGCGTCCGGTCATCGTAACGCTGCGCCCGGTCAGAAACCGGGGCCCACGCGTGACACCGCGCCACATCATCGTGCCGCCCCAGTGGGCGGGCCCTTCATCGGGGCAAAGTTTCGCCCGCAGGTTTGAATTAATGCCATCTGCGGCAACCAGCACATCGCCCGTGGCGGTGCCCAGACCCTGCCCCGTCTTGCGGTCAGTCAGGGTGATGGTCACTCCATCATCGGTCTGCGTCCAACCGGTTACGGCATGGCCGGTTTCGATCACATCGCCGCAGCGCTGACGCACAGCATCATAAAGCAGCATCTGCAGCCCGCCGCGATGCACCGAAAACTGTGGCCAGTGATAACCCGCCAGCATCCCGCGCGGTTCACGCCAGATCAACTGACCGTGGGACGAAAAATAGGCGACCTCTTCCGTGCGCAGCCCGACCGTATCAAGACCCTGCTCAAGACCAAGATCGAACAGTTCGCGCACCGCATGGGGCTGCAGATTGATCCCGACGCCCAGGGGCCGGATCTGGCGCACGGCCTCAAAAATACGGAACGGAATGCCGACCTGATGCAGCGAAAGGCCAATTGTCAGGCCCGCAATCCCAGCACCCGCGATCAAAACAGTCATATCCTTGTCCTGAAAAAGAGGCCCCGGCGCAGTGGCCGGGGCGATCTGCCTGTGTTACATCCCTTCGCTATGTTTGGCGACCATCGCACGGGCATCATCGACCATCGCCTGACCGTCCAGGCCCTTGGCCGTGACCTCCGCGATCCACTTCGCCGTCAGATCATCGCCTACACTGCGCAGCTCGGTCATAACCGCATCATCCAACGTATGGACTGCGTTGCCGCTTTCGGCGACCACCTGTTCACCGATATCATCACCCTGATCCATGGCGCGCCCGGCCCAGGCCGATGTCTCAAGCCCCGAATTCGCGTCGATCACGGCCTTCAGATCATCTGGCAGACTGTCGTATTTCGCCTTGTTCATACCCCAGACAAAGAAAGTGTTATAAAGCGCGCGATCCCCGCTGACCAGCGTATGGCTGTCGGCCAGTTCATGCACCTTCAGCGGCGGCACGATTTCCCAGGGGATAATGCCACCGTCGACAATACCCTTGCTCAGCGCCTCGGGGAAGGCGGGCACCGGCATGCCGATCATCGACGCGCCCATGGCTTCAAACAATGCGTTGGCCTGGCGCGAAGGGCCGCGCAGCTTCAGCCCCTGAAAATCCGACAGCTCCATGATCGGGTCGCCGGTCTTGTGAATGATCCCCGGCCCATGGACATGGGCGGCCACCAGATGAATATCGCCAAACCGTTCGCGCATGTGTTTGTCGGTAAATTCCCATACGGCCTTCGATGACGCCTCCGCGCTCATTGATGTCATGAAGGGCAGTTCAAACACCTCGGCCTCGGGGAAGCGTCCGGGCGTATAGGCGGGCAAGGCCCAACCGCAGTCGATCACGCCGTCACGGATCTGATTATACAGCTCTTGCGGTTTGCCGCCCAGCTGCATCGACGGATAAATCTCGACCTTTATGCGCCCGCCTGACTCGGCCTCAATCTTCTCGGCCCAGGGCTGAATGAAAAACGCAGGCACAGCACCCTTGGGCGACAAAAAATGTTGACAGCGCAATGTGACATCCTGTGCCATGGCAGCGGTCGCGCAAAGGCCTGCAGCAACAAGACCGGCCAAAGCCGATTTGAAATAATGGGTCATTTGATCCTCCCGTATGCGACAAGTGTCATCGCCTTGTCTTGTGGGCACCATGCTGACCCTGTCCAACCATGGAAGTCAATTCACCACCGACGAACCGCGCCTTTTTGCGACATAGGCGATTTAACGCACCGTTCATCAACTGTTCATTGAACTTGGCCGCCGCAATACCAAATTAAAAGACTAAGATATAAACAGTCGGAGTACTGAAATGAAAGACACTGCACTGACAGCCGAAAAGGTGAAAACCTGGCTGAAATCCCCCGTGACGCTCACCGTGCCCGGATGGGCCGTTGCAACAGCAGGCGCGACCGCGATCCTGCTGATCCTGATCGCACTTGACTGACCCCTGACAGAAACGAGGTTCATATGAAACACCTGTTTATCGCGGCCCTCGCGCCCGCGTTTTTCGCCACCGCTGCCCTGGCCGACATAACGCCCATTGGCGATCTGAAGCGAAACACGAATGTCACTGTAACCGGAACAATCGACCGCTTGCTGGACGAGGATGAGTTTCGCATGTCCGACAACACAGGCAGCATTCGCGTCTACATCGGCCCCAATATGGTGCCTGCAAATGCCGGTGACCGCGTGACCGTCACTGGTTTTGTCGACGACGATCTGCGCAAGGAAATCTATGCGCGCCAGATGCAGCTGCCTTCAGGGGAAACCGTCACCTTTGAACGGCGCTACGAATAACGCTTTATTGTTCCCCAAAATACTCCCCCGCGCGGGCAGCGCAAATATCGCGCGTCAGCGCGGGCGCAATGCGCGCGACCAGCGCGCCCCTTTGACTAATGAAGGGTAAATTCGCCCGTTATGTTCTGCCATTCCCCATCGCTTAGCTCTTTGCGATGTACAAACCGCACCGAATGCAGCGGCCCTTCGATCTTGTCCTGCCAGAATTCGATGAATTTGAACAGTTTCGGATGGTCCGGCGCCAGATCGTAGTCCTGCCAGACAAAGGTATTCAACACATTCTGATAATCCGGCATCCGGTAAAAGATTTCAGCCGTCGTCAGACCATACCCGCGCAACATCAACTCAGTTTCTGACCGCATTTCAGCTCCTTTATTCGTGACTGCTGAAAAAATGATCCACAACATTTCTTAAATTTCAATGAAAACAATATGTTATCACCGATACGGCCTGGCTGCTAACATCGGCGCATCTGGGCCATTGCACGCAGCATATGCGCTCTGATATAACCGACCCAACAAAATATAGCGTGCAGCAGTAAGAACGGCGGACATAGTGAACGACACCCCGGAAACCCCTGAAAATAATGACGAAAACGGGCCAACGGGCCCAACATCCTATGACGGTCCCACAGTTTCGATCATCGACGAAATGCGCACATCCTATCTGGATTACGCCATGTCGGTCATCGTCAGCCGCGCGATCCCGGATTTGCGCGATGGCCTAAAACCTGTGCATCGGCGCATTCTTTATGCAATGCACGAAACCGGCAACACGCATGAAAAATCCTATCGCAAATCCGCCCGTCCCGTGGGCGACGTGATGGGGAAGTACCACCCCCATGGCGACAGCGCGATTTACGACGCGCTGGTGCGGATGGCGCAGGATTTTTCCATGTCACTGCCCTTGCTGGATGGCCAGGGCAACTTCGGCTCAATGGACGGCGATAACCCGGCCGCCATGCGCTATACCGAGGTGCGGATGGACAAGCCCGCCGCCGCCCTTCTGGCCGATATCGAAAAGGAAACGGTCGATTTTCAGGACAACTACGACGGCAAGGACCGCGAACCCACCGTCCTGCCCGCGCGTTTTCCGAACCTGCTGGTCAATGGATCCGCAGGCATCGCGGTTGGCATGGCCACCAACATCCCGCCCCATAACCTGGGCGAGGTGATTGATGCCACCCTTGCCCTGATCGAAAACCCCGATTTGACGTCAGAGGATCTGATCGACTATGTCCCCGGCCCGGATTTCCCCACAGGCGGCATCATGCTGGGCCGATCCGGCGCCCGAAAAGCCTATCTTGAGGGCCGCGGTAGCGTGATCATGCGCGCCAAAACCCGGATCGAGGAAATCCGCAAGGATCGCTATGCGATTATACTGGACGAAATCCCCTATCAGGTGAACAAAGCCTCGATGATTGAAAAAATCGCCGAACAGGTGCGCGAGAAAAAGATCGAAGGCATTTCCCACGTTCAGGACGAATCCGATCGCAACGGTGTGCGCGTGGTGGTCGAACTAAAGCGCGATGCGACGCCGGATGTGGTGCTGAACCAACTGTTCCGCTTTACGCCGATGCAGACATACTTTGGCTGCAATATGCTGGCCCTGAACGGCGGGCGCCCCGAACAGCTGACATTGCGCAAGTTCCTGACGGCTTTCATCACCTTCCGCGAAGAGGTCGTCGCCCGCCGCACCGCCTTCAACCTGCGCAAGGCCCGCGAACGCAGTCATGTGCTGTGCGGTCTGGCCGTGGCCGTATCGAACGTCGACGAAATCGTGGCGACCATCCGCGCCTCGGCCGATCCTGCCGAGGCCCGCGAAAAGCTGATGACACGCCGTTGGCCTGCCAAAGATATCATCCCCTATATCAAGCTGATCGATGATCCCAGCCATACCGTGAATGACGACGGCACCTATAACCTGTCCGAAATTCAGGCCCGCGCGATCCTGGAATTGCGCCTGCAACGCCTGACCGCGATGGGGGTCAAGGAAGTCACGGATGAACTGGAAGAACTGGCCAGCAAGATTACTGAATATCTGGCCATCTTGCGGTCGCGCGAACGGATCATGGGCATCATCTCGGATGAATTGCGCGAGGTCCGCGAAGAATTCGCCGTGCCGCGTCGCACTGAAATCGTCGACTGGTCCGGCGACATGGAAGACGAAGACCTGATCGAACGCGAAGACATGGTCGTCACGGTCACCTCGGGCGGCTATATAAAGCGGACGCCTCTGGCCGATTTCCGCGCCCAACGCCGCGGCGGCAAGGGTGTCGGCGGGATGCAGACCAAGGAAGAAGACGTCGTCACGACGCTGTTCGTGGCCAACACCCACACCCAGCTTTTGTTCTTCACCACCGATGGGATGGTTTACAAAATCAAGACCTGGCGCCTGCCCCTGGGCGGACGCACGTCCAAGGGCAAGGCCATCGTGAATATCCTGCCGATCCCGCAGGGCGTCTCAATCGCGGCCATCATGCCGGTGGACCGGGATGAAAAGGAATGGGATGATCTGCAGGTTGTCTTTGCGACATCCGCCGGCACCGTCCGCAGGAACAAGCTCAGCGATTTCACCAATGTGAAAAGCAATGGCAAAATCGCGATGAAGTTTGAAGGCGAACATGAAAAGACCACTTTGATCAACGCGCGCATCGCATCGAATGACGATGATGTCATGCTGGTCACGAACTCAGGCCGCGCGATCCGGTTTCCCGCAACCGATGTGCGGGTGTTCAATTCGCGCGCGTCGGTGGGCGTGCGGGGCATCAAGCTGACCAATGGCAACCGTGTCGTGTCCATGTCGGTCATTCGCCACTTTACCGCCACGGCCGAAGAACGCGCGGCTTATCTGAAAATGCGCCGCGCAGTGGCTGGTTTGACCGACGAGACCGAAAGCGATGAAGAGGCCGTCGCCGATGTTGCGCTGCCCCAGGAACGCTATGCCGAAATGTCCGCGGCCGAAGATCTGATCCTGACGATCACGACGAATGGCGCGGGCAAGCTCAGCTCTAGCCATGACTACCCCGTCCGCGGTCGCGGCGGCATGGGCGTGGCTGCGATGGACAAAGCCATGCGCGGAGGCGAGATTGTCACGTCCTTCCCCGTCGAAATCCACGATCAGATCATGCTGGTCACGTCCCAGGGCCAATCGATCCGCGTACCCATCGACGGCATTTCGTTCCGGTCCCGAAGCGCGGGTGGCGTCAAGGTCTTCAACACGGCAAAGAATGAACAAGTCGTGTCAGTCGCCTGGATCGCGGATCAGAACGACGCGGAAGACGACGAGAACTGACCTGACCGTTTGTCAAAAATCATCGAAGTCCCGGACCTGATCCGGGACCTCTTTTTCTGTCATTCTAGAGCGTGATGAAATCGACCTGAATCAAGGGGGATTCACATAGGCTTATTTTGCTGATTCACTGTCGCCGACCACAAGATGGAGGGCGAGCAGTGGGTAAGGCACTTTCGATGGACCTTCGGGAGA